>JADLGN010000055.1 GCA_020849295.1 Bacteroidia bacterium | reverse complement strand
TAAGTCCCACAAATAAGGTAATTGCTAAAATTATGGCAAATGCAAGTTCAAAGAAACTCAATGTTTCCCACAATGAAAACCTACTTACTATTTCTTGATTGACAGTATCTTGATATTTCGTTTTAGTAAGAAGAATTATTTCTGGTGAAAAATATGCAAATGCTATAATTGCAATTAAGATATATCCAATCATTGCTACTAAAATATATTTTTTTCTCTCTGTCTCCCAGTTTAAAATAAGATTGATAATAAAAAGCAATAACGTTATTGGATGAATACTCTTCCAAAAAAGTTCTGGACTAAGTTTAAAATCACCCTGAAACATAGTCAAAGATTTTGGGGGCTCTGCAAATGCTTTTGGCCAAACGGCTAAATGTTCATAAACTGATGCTCCTAGTATCATCGAGAAACTCAAGCATAAAAGAATGTAAATTAAATTTTTGTAGTTCATAATGATTGAATGTTATTGTTATTAAATCAAGTTAAAATTAATAATCGTTAAAATAGTATAGATTGAACCTGATAAGTCCTTTAACCTTATTTTGTTGTTGATATTAGTTAAGTGTCGTCCTACCATTGGCTATAACGTTTTGGCGCTTGGCGCAGTGGCGGATTTCGGAGCACAAAACTGTCAATACACCACAAAAGTTGATGCGAGGTAGAATGTTTAATTAACCACGTCACCCGCCATTGAGCCAAACG
Source organism: Bacteroidia bacterium (assembly GCA_020849295.1). Taxonomy (GTDB): domain Bacteria; phylum Bacteroidota; class Bacteroidia; order NS11-12g; family UBA9320; genus JABWCE01. Next base: position 122,363 of record JADLGN010000055.1, on the reverse strand, counting down.
CCTGTTATGGCAAGTGCTTCTTGTAATTCTGTTTTCTGTATTTCTCAAACCTAAATTTGTTTTTGTCTATAATGTCTTGAATTTGTTTTGCTTCTGTTTCTTTACTACAATTGTCCAGAGCAGTCTTTAATGAAGGTAGATTCACAGTATATAACTCCAGTTTTTCCCAATTAACTATGTTGTATAAATATTCACTGCTAATTCCTTCAATTATTTTGTTCGTAATGTTATAATCAATGTTCGTCAATGTCGGAAAGTGGTGAATGAAAATCTGTTGTCCTGTCTTATTTATTGAAGCTAAAATTTTATTACAAATTAGTTCTGTGTCTGAACTTCTAACTATTCGTGAAAATCTTGTAAAATCTATTTGAGTCAACTTTTCTATTGATGTAGCGAATTGCTGATATGTAAAATCTGATGAATTAATTAGATTTTGAAAAAAGTCGTCAGGTAATTCTTTAAGAACTTCATTTGTCTTTTGGCGATTTATTTTAAGCAAATTACTAGCTGCTTCAGAAATTGAAAGCAAGTCTGCCAGCTCGAACTTAGTTTTGAGGAACTCATTTTTAAGTCTGTCATAAAGTTGAAATGCCAAGTATGGATTTGAAATATTAATTTCTCTTAATCCGTTTTGTATTGATGCAAGATTTAGTTTTTCTGTTTTTGCAACAATTTGTTCAAAGTTCAGGTTTTCACATATTTTATACGTTTTTGTCCTGTCAAGTTTTGTAAACAAGTTTAATGAAATACCGATTTGATTAAAGCTCTCTTTTTCAATTCTGCTAATTATCGTTTCATCTTTAATCTGTTTATAAAATTGAGATGCTATTTTTTCAGCTATGTCAGATAAATTATTTAAGAAGAAGGCAACTTCTTTTATAGATTCTGTTGTAAGCTTATCTAATATTTGTGGTTGTTCACTTCTTAAAATTGATATTGCCGAGTCTTTTGAAGCAGTTTTTAACTTTAGTATTAAAGCTCTTAAGTCCAACTTTTCAAGTTCGGTGGAGTTGTATTCTAATTTTCTTGTTCCTTTTATTTTTTCTATTTTTTCGGGTGAAATTGAAGCTAACTCTCCAAGTGCTGAATATACATCACCATCTTTTGCATTTTCAAACTTCTTTTTTAGAATATCATCAGGGATGTTTTCCAAAATTGCTTTAGTTCTAATGTTGTCAACCGAGTTTAGATTTGTTAAAGCATTAGATATATGTTGAATAGGAGCTGCTTCAATTTTCTTTTGGAAAAAATCTTCTTTGTCAATTTCAGAATAGAGAAACTTCGCATCCTCCCAGCTGATATTGGAGAAAATATTTTTTAAAACTCGAGAAATTCCATCTATTCTTAACTTTCCAAGATACTCCTTTTTTTTATCGTAATCCTTGATATTGTTTAAGTCAATGAAGCTATTCCTTTCTAGAATTATTTCAAATGATTCTTTTATAGATTCTTTCTCGGATTCGTTTAATTCACTGCCTTTTATAAGTTCATCACTATATTGGGCAAGATATTTATCAAATTCCTCCTGTTTAATTTTCGAGGCTTCTACAATATCTATTGGACTTATGCTGTCTTGAACAGAAGAATATAGCTTATAAACCAAATATTCAAAAGAGTCAATTTCTACAAAGTATGAGTTGTCAAATTCCTCAAGAAAAGCTTTGGCTCTCCAACTAAGTTTATCATAGTTTCGGTTACACCAAAATACGCAAAAGTTGTGTTTCCTTTTCAAGTCAGTCAATGCTTGCATTATGGAGATGTCGCCTCCGCTGTAGCCCACAATGACAATGTCAAGAGTATTTAGTGCTTCACTAAGTTTGACCTCCATATTTTCCCAAAGACTTTTGGTTTCATCAGTTGTATTCTTTATGTTTTCAAATAAAAAATCACCGTGTAGTTTAATTATGTTCGGTCTTGAGCTATATATGTTAATGTATTTTGCAATCTCATTGTGTGCGTAAACTCTAGGTTTTTTGGTGCTGTATCTAATTAAAGAGTCATTAATTAAATCGTCAAAATTTGTCGTGAAAATGTTTGAGAAAAGGTTGGCTTCACTTGCAATTAAATGAGTTAATAGGAGATAGGCTCCTCTTGGTTCTGATTTATCAATTAAATATTCAATAAATTGTTGCCTGTCCCTAGGGCTTTCAGAGAATTGATTAAACCAAAAACCATAAAGGTTGTCATTAAAGATATTTTCTAAATTTTCCTGAAAAACCTGGTCGTCTGATTTGCCCGTTTTTAAATAGTTAGGAATTGATTTTAAATAAGCGTTTTTATTTTCAAGTATATACTCTTTTAGTTTTAATTCTTCTTCTAATGTCTTTTGTTCAAAGAGGTCTTTATTCGATATGAAAAATTCTTCATCAAATTCGTAGCGGTTTTTTTTGAAATTAACACCTTTTGGATGATTGTCTAAGAACCAAAGTTTTTTCAGAGTTGAAATCAATTCCCATCCGGTCGGGATTCCGCTACTTTTTGAACAACCAGCACCTAGTAAAAGTGAAAACTTAGGAATATGGTCAAAGTCACGGTGTCTAGTCTGAACCTTGTTTATTAAAAAGTCAATTGATTTATTCTTTGGTTGTTTCACTATTGTCGTCTTTTAGCATTTGCCATAACTAGTAAATACCCGCATATTGCGTATATTTTTTCTTTGTACGAATGTAAATTCTTTTTTCATTTGCACCATGCAATGTTAAATCTTTTTTCATAAATCCAAACGAACTATTGGAGAGATAATATTGCTTAACACTTTTGTACTTACATGGGTATATATTTCGGTGGTCTTAGAACTGGAGTGTCCTAATAGAGACTGTATGTATCACAAATCTACAATTTGTTAGAGCATTTTGAATGATTTTTTGTCCATGTTTTACACTTTTTTGTGTAAACCTATTTTAGGACAAGTCATAATCTAAAATAATTATAACTATCTACCATTTTTATCAGCAACTTCTTGTTATGTAGCAAAATCCGCAATTAGAAATATTATAAAATTTGCAAATAAGAAAACCCTTAAAATTTCTTCAAAATTGAACTATAATTCTAATAAAAAAATATTTTATTAGGAGGTCTCCTCATTTGTGAAATATTATACTAAGGCTTTGAAAATGCTTTGTTATTTATGTAAGTTGTATCAGTAAAAGTTTTTAAAAAGTTAATCAAATCGCTTTTTTCTTTTGATGTAAGTTTCAAGCCATATTCTTTGCCTGGCTTAGTCATTATTGGGTCAATAGTTGATGAAACTTTTACTCCTGAATTGTAAAACTCTATTACCTGAGCAAGTGTTTGAAAACGTCCGTCGTGCATATATGGTGCAGAAAGTTCAATATTTCTTAATGTTGGGACTTTAAATTTTCCTTTATCAAAAGATTTATGAGTTACTTCATATCTGCCTGAGTTGTTTGAATCATATATAGAATCAAGCCCAATATTTCTGAATTGATTATCGGAAGTAAGCGGAAGAGTGTGGCAATGAAAACAATCGCCTTTTTCGGTTGTAAATAAAATATATCCGTTCAATTCTGATGGTGTGAGGTCTGTTTCGCCACGCAAAAATTTATCAAATTTTGAATTATAAGAAACTCTTGCCCTAAAAAACTGAGCCAATGCATAAGCTATATCTTTTTGTGTAATTTGAGAAACATTATATGCTTTTTTAAATAGTTGCCTATATTCATTACTGTTATTTATTTTGCTTATATCTGTTTTGAAAAAGTCTCCAACTTCAAACATCATTATGTCTTCCATAGTTCCAGACACATGCCCGTTCCAAAGAAAATTGGTGTTCCAAGCAAGATTTACATGCACAAGAGCATTTGATGCATAAGTTGTAAAGCTATATTTTTGGTCGTGGCAACTGGCACACGAGCGTCCGTCATTAGATAAAATTGGGTCATAATACAATTTTCTTCCTAATTCAAATCCTTCTACAGTCATAGGATTTTGAGGATTTAAAATTATCTTTGGAAAGTATTCAGGAATTTCAATTTTGTAAGGAGTAGTAGTGAGCTTTTCGTCAATTGGCGGGTCTTCTTTGCATGATGATAAAACAAATACCGAAATTAATATTATTAATATATTTTTTTTCATTTTATTCGATTTTAAATAAATCAGTTCCGTTTTTTGCAAGCTTAGACATTGCACCTTCTACACCCATTGAATAGTTTCCGTCTATATCAAAATCATAATTTGATGGATTTTTGAACCATTCGTTTATGTTTAATAGTAATTTTTTGTTCAATGTATTTTTTGAAATAGAAAATTGATGATTTATTTCAATTTTTATAAGGTTAGAGTTTGTCCCAAGGTGCATTGCATAGCCATCTTGTTTGGTGCCTGATTTGTCAAGAAAATATCCCTCAAGTTTAATAAAATGGTATCCGCCTCCCATTGCATCAGGCCAAGCCATATTTACGTTTTCGATAGTATTAGTAAGTTTATTGCTTTTGTTTGTAAACGAATCTAGACCGATGTAAAAAGTTACTGCCTTATATTCTCCGATAGGAATATTAGTAAAATTCATAACATTAGTATTTGATTTTTTGATATTAATATAACAAACTTCATTTGATGTATGTTTTGATTCGTCATTTTTAATAAATGTAACTCCTGATATATAATATTCAAAGTGATTTACACTGTATTTGTTTCCGGCAGCATTTGTATATTTTATTGTGTCAAGCAACAAATTTTCGCCATCAATATTGTATAAAATATTAAAATTTATATCTCCTGTTTCATTTTTTATAGGGTCATCTTTACATGACGCCAAAATGGTTGATATTATGATTATTATTAGATAATTTAATGTTTTCAATATATTTCAAAGTTAAACTAATTACTCCATATTTTCAATTTTTAAATAATAACTTTATGTAAAAAAACGGGTTTGTAAAACTGTTTCTTAATTTAATATCAGCAAACATTGCAGTAATAATATTCTGAAGTTCTTTGTTTTTAGCTATTTTTTTAATTACAAAATTAAATAACCGTTCATATTTAATAAGTTTTTGTAAGATATTGCTAATTTTAGTTTCGTTTCTTGTAGCCTTATAGTATGCTTCATCATATCTGTTGAGAAAATCTGCAGTAAAGTTGTTTGCCAGTATTGCATCAGCAATAGTGTCTGATGCTAATTTTCCACTAAGCATTGCCGGTGCAATGCCTTCGCCGGTAAATGGATCAATAAGCGAGGCTGCATCGCCGCAAAGTAACAAATTGTTTCCGCTAAGCTTTATTTTTTTCGAACCCATTGGTAATCCCCAACCAAGTAATGGAGTTTCTTGTACTGAGTTTTCAAATCTTTTCTTAATATGAATATTGTTTTGAATTGTGTCTTCAAACATTTTTTTTAAGTCAATTTTTTTATCCTTAATACTTTTAGAAAGCATTCCAACTCCTACGTTTGCTCTCCCATCAGGCAATGGAAATATCCAAAAATAGCCAGGCAAATATTCTTTTAAAAAAATTAGTTCTATAAAACCATTTTTGCTAAGATTTTTTACTCCATTGAAATATGCTCTCATTCCAGCTGAATAGTGACGATAATCAATTTTGAAATTTGTTAGTTTCTTTGAAACAACCGAATGTGCCCCATCAGCAGCTACAAGAATTTTGCAATTGCTTTGATATGTTTGCTTGTTTACATTTACTGTAATTGCAATTGACTCTTTTTTATGTTCAGCATTAACTAAACTACAGTTTTGTATAATTCTGCAAAAATTTTTATCTATTTTTTCAAATAAAAAATTATCAAAATCTAACCTTTTTGCTACAAATCCATGAGTTTTTTTATCGTTTGATTTTTCAAAACCGAAAGGTATTTCAACTTTGGTAAAATCAGGTGAACAAAAAATAATACCATTGCTTGGATTAAAAATTTTCTTATTAGTAATTATTTCATCAACGATATTATTATCTATCTTATTTAAAATATTTATTACTTTTCCACTTATAGCATCTCCACATATTTTATCTCTTGGAAATTGTTCTTTTTCTATAATTGTATGTTTTATTTTTTTTTGAGATAAAAATAAAGATGCTGCACAGCCGGCAGGTCCTGCTCCTACAATTATTATTTCAGAAAATTCATCTTCAAAAATCAATTTTATTTAAGAATAATAATTTTTGAAAAATATGAAGAATTATTGCTTTCTATTGTTTGGATATAGTATATTCCGTTAGCATATTTTTCAATATTCAATTTATGAATATTGCCTGAATTTGAAATTTCGCTATGAATAATTTTTCCATGAATATCGATTACATTTATATTTAGTACTTCATTTGAAAATTTATTGATAAATATAATATTTCCATTGTTTGGATTAGGATAAATTAAGGGCTTTTTAACTTTAATACTTGTTGTGATTTCAGAAAAAACTACTTTACCTTTAAGAAAATTGATACCACCTCTGTCGTTTCCTACAATTATATCTTTAATTCCATCTCCATCTATATCGCCAACTGTCGGTTTTGTATCAGTACCAAAATCGAGTGTGCCATATCTCATATATGATGAATCATAAAGTATAGTAGTATCTTCGATAAATTTTGCTTGATTATAAGTTGAAAATCTAAAAACACGGATTTTCCCTTCATTACCTCCACAAATCAACTCATATTTACCATCATTATCAAGGTCAGATATTGCTCCGGCAGAGTTTCCATACCAATAATATATTGGAATATTGTTAGTATCATAATTTGTTATTTCATTTACAACAAAGTTTCCTAACGTATCATCTGCAAGTGAAAATTTAGCTGTATTTATATCCCCTGTATTTTTGTAAAGGTTAAAATTTCCTTGAAATTCACCAATTACAATATCGTTCAAACCGTCTTTGTCTATATCTACAATTTGAGGTGTACTTCTTTCCCCAACTCTTATTTTTTCATAATTTGTAATTGGTGTACTGAATGCCCAAGTTGCTGATGACCCTATATTTTTATAAAAATATAAACTGCCAAAATAATTACCTGCAATCATATCAGGTTTATTGTCGCCATTCAGATCACCAAAACTAACTGACAAATATCTTATTGAATCTTTACTTAGTCCCCACAAATCTTCGTCTTCAAGTTTAAAAATCGGGTTTGATTTATTCCCAATGTTTCTATATAAAACGAGCCTGTCATTATAATTATATGTTATTGCATTGTCGCCATTAGTTGCAATAATCAAATCTAAATCATTGTCATTGTCAATATCAACTAAAACTGGGGCAGTATAAGCTCCATGGTCTAGCAAATTTTCAGTGAAATAATTAGAATTTTTTAATTTAAAATCAGGAATTTGATTAGAGCCTTCATTTTTATAAAATTGAACCTGTTTTGTTTCTTGTGTAGTATAACTATAATCCGCCTGATTAGGAGCAACAATAATATCTTTAATACTATCTCCATCTGCATCGAGCATATACATTGCTGGAAAAGTTTTTATATTAGCCGATATGTTATTGCTTGGCCAGTGACCATCGCCTGCAATAATACTGTCATACAAAAGATTATAATCTTTTTTTCCGTTTTTAAGGTATAAAATATTGTTTTTACCTGCATTTCCTAAAAGCAAATCCAAGTCGCCATCATTGTCATTATCAAACCAAAGCAAACTTGAGCCGCCACTATGTTTCCTGTATATTTTATAAGTACATGGATATGTCATATAACCAGCAGTGCCTGTATCTCTAAAATAACCCCAACACCAGTCAGCAATTTCAAAAACAGGTGGATGAATTGGCAGGTTAAAATCAACGGTCATGTTTCTATAAATTAAAAAATTACCTTCATTAACCTGATAAGAAAATATATCAACATCTCCATCTCCATCCATATCAGCAATAGTCGGAACATTAGTATTGTCAGCAGAAACAGTATTACTGTCTAGTGGGGGAGGGTAAAAATTGTAAGCAACAAGATGAGGTGAAGTTTGAGTAAATGAAACTTTTTTGTCGCCAGTTTTAGTTGTGTTTTTAAATAAGGTAGCTTTATAATTTATTTTTGTCCATAAATCTTCTTTTCCGTCATTATCATAATCAACTAATAAAAACCATGTATTTGACATTTTTGGGAAACAACTTACATATTCAGGTTTATATTTATAATTATAAATATTATTACTGCCATCATTAATGTAAGGTAAAATAATTCCACCAGAACGATCATGAATTATTAAATCTTTTTTACCGTCATTATTTATATCAACAGTTTGAAATTGAGGTTGATTTAATCCCCCGATCAAAGCACTATGAATTGTATCTCCAGATTTATTCAAGAAAACTGGAGTAAAATCTTGTTCATACGATAACTTATTAGATTGAGCAAAAGAAAAAAAAGAGATAATAAAACAATTAATAAAAAGGTGTAATTTTTTTTGCATAAAAATTTTATAGTATTAGATACAAAAATAAAAAATAAAGTTGCTGAATTAGTGTTTTTTTTCAATCAACCTTATAAATTCACTTCTTGTATCCATATCAAGAAATTTTCCAAATAAAGCAGATGTTGTTGTAATACTTGTATCATCTTTTATACCCCTGCTTGAAACACATAAATGTTTAGCTTCTAATACCACAGCAATATCTTCAGTTTTTAGTGAATCTTTTAGTTCATTTGCAATTTGAATGGTCATTCTTTCCTGTACCTGAGGTCTTTTTGCAAAATAATCAACTATTCTGTTAAGTTTTGACAAACCAACCACTTCTCCATTTGAAATATATCCAATATGGGCTTTCCCCATAAATGGCACAAAATGATGTTCACAATTACTATAAAATGAAATATCTTTTTCAATAACCATTTGTTTGTAATTGTATTTGTTTTTAAACAAAGTCAAATATGGTTTATTTTTCGGGTCCAATCCGCTGAAATATTCTTTTACATACATTTTTGCAATCCTTGCAGGTGAATCCTTCAAACTGTCATCATTTAAGTCTAATCCAAGTATGTGCATTATTTTAGAAAAATGTTCTGAAATTAATTTGATTTTTTCATCATCACACATTTCAAATGCATCATCTCTTAATGGAGTCTTTGATGTAAATTCTAAATCATCAAATATTAAATTTGAAAGGTTATTAGCCTTTATAAACGACAAAGTTTCGTTCTGTTTCATATAATTTTACTTCTAAGTTATATTTATTTTCAAAAATCTTATTTAAAATATCCCAAATTACAATTGCAATGTTTTCTACTGTAGGTATTAAATTTGAAAATTGAGGTATTTCAATATTTAAATTCTTGTGGTCGAGATGTTGAATAATTTCTTTATTCACAATATCACATATTTTATTTCTGGAAATAGTGTTACCTAAATTGATATCAACTTTTCCACTTAACTTAACTTCTAATTTGTAATTATGACCATGATAATTTGGAAAACTACATTTTCCGAATTCAATTAAGTTTTTAGATATATCCCAATTTTTATTGTATAATCTATGTGCTGAATTAAAATTAAATATTTCGGAAATAGAAATTGTCATTAAAAAATCAGGTATTTAATACAAATATTATAAATTAAAATTGATTTTACAAAATAAATCTTATTCACCTTGTGCAAAATAATGATATATTTTTAATAGTTTTTAATTATGTTTAAAAATAATGTAAAATAATTAAACAAAATATTGTATATATGAAAATATATAATTTAATTTGTCGAATAAAATTAATAAAATATTAAACAAATGACAGCAATTGAATTTAGTAATATGATAAGTAACGAAACCTCTACAATGAAAAATTATGCATTGGTTTTAACTAAAAATATAGAAGATGCTAATGATTTGGTTCAAGAAACCATGTTAAAAGCATTCACATACAGAAGTAAATTTGCTAGTGGTACTAATCTTAAAGGTTGGCTTTATATAATAATGAAAAATTCATTTATTAATAATTACAGAAGATTAATTAAAAGAAACACAGTTATTGATACTTCAGAAAATTCATATTTGATGGATAATGTTTCTCAAACTGATTTTAATAAGGGAGAATTAAATTTTGTTAGAAAAGATATAGATTATGCAATAAACATGTTACCTGATGATTTAAAAACAACCTTTATTTTAAATGTTGACGGATACAAATACCACGAAATTGCTGATATAATGCAAATTCCAATCGGAACTGTTAAAACTAGAATTTTTGTAGCTAAAAGAAAATTAAGAAAAATGTTAAACGTATATGGCGTAAATTTTGGTTTATTAAATTAATTTAAACCAGTAACTCCTCCACTTACAACGTATTTCATTACATCTGTTGAATTTGCCTTTAATGGGATAATATTTTTTTTGTTAACTATAAAATGATTACCTGAAAAATTATATGAATGAGGGAAATATACTCCATAATGTTCTTCGGCTTTTTCATTCAAAAATTGAAATAAATCTTTGGAAGTAATAAATCCAATTTTCATTAATCCTGATTCATTCATTTTTACTAATACCGGCTCCTTAAACCTCTTTTTTTCACCAACAAATGCTTCTAACATATCTTTAATACTTGAGTAAATAAATTTAATACCCGGTGTTTTTCCAAGTAAGCCTTCAAACCATTCAAATAATGGTTTAGAAAATAGTTTTGTTCCAAGATATCCGGTAATAGTAATTGCAAATAGCATTATTATTATACCTAAACCGGGAATTGACATTGGTAATATTTTATCAAGAAATTCAAGTGCCCATTTTATTAATGCAAAAGTTATTGCAATTGGTGCAATAATCAATAAACCTCTTATGAAATATGCTGCAATACTTTTAAGAATATTTTTAAATAAATTTTTTGCCATTTTTTAATTTTTTGGCAAAGTTATAAAAGATATAATCAATTTTAATTATTCATATTTTGCTTATAATTTTCACTAATATTGATTGAAATACGAAAAGTAGTTCCTTTATTGTATGTTGATTCTTTAACAAAAACATGACCTTTATGATAATTTTCAATTATTCTTTTTACAAAAGATAATCCTAAACCCCAGCCTCTTTTTTTAGTGGTATAACCGGGTTTGAAAATTGATTTAAATCTGTTTGAGGGGATTCCTTTGCCTGTATCTGAAATATCAATAACTACATTGTTGTTTTTTTTGAAAATATGAAATGATATTATGCCAATTCCATTCATTGCATCAATAGCATTTTTTGTTATATTTTCTATAGCCCAGGCAAATAGATATTTATTAATATTTACTTTTGTTTCTGATGTAAGTTCATTCTCAACCTTGTATTCTACAAGTTTTGATGTACGTGGTTTAAGATAAGATATTGAATTTAAAATTTCTTCTATTATAGGAGTTGGTTCTAATATGGGTTCTGAGCCAATTTTTGAAAATCTTTCAGTTATTATTTCAAGTCGTTTTATATCATTTTCTATTTCTTTTACGGTTGATAAATCGTTTGAAGGATTACTTTTTAATATTTCGGTCCATGCAATTAATGATGAAATTGGGGTGCCAAGTTGATGTGCAGTTTCTTTGCTCATACCTACCCAAACCAAGTTTTGTTCTGATTTTCGTGAATAGCTGAATGCAATATAGCTTATTATTAAAAAGAATGTGATTATTATTAGTTGTATTAAAGGATAATATTTTATCTGATTTAATATTTTAGAATCTTTATAAAAAACTTTTACTTTTTGACCTTCATAATAGCTTAAAATTATTGGGTCGTGTTGCGATTTCATTTCATCAAGCTCATTTATCAAATAATTATTCTCTTTTGTTGCTTTAGCAGAATCGAGGTTGCGCCAACTTGTAATGTTTTCGTTTTCATCTGTTAAAATTACCGGAATTGACTTGTTTTGACTTACAATTTCCAAAACAAATGTCATATCTGTCGAAAAATCACTTGAAGCGAGTTGCTCTGTTGCTTTTGCCCAATTGTTTATTTTTAATTGTTCTTCTTTAGCCAGTTTTTTTGCAAGGTAATTAGTATATAGCAATGACGATACACCTATTAGTATTGCAAAAACCATCAATACCGGTTTTATTATTCTATTAAATCTAAACGAATTCATTTTTTTTCAAAAATAAAGGATAGAAATTTCTTTTATAAATTATCTAATTTTACAAACTTATTAAACGTGCAATTTTTGCTTTTCTGATGTTTAATTTTAATAATGAACAGATTTATTTTTTGATTTCTGCAATTGCAGGAAAGTTTATCAATTTATTTTCAATTAATAAAAAAATTGAATCAATTCTTGTAATTAAATTAGACGAAATTGGAGATATGGTATATTCATTACACGTTTTTAAGCATCTTGAAAATTCTTTTCCTGATAAAGCAATAACATTACTTTGCAAGCCGTTTGTAAAGCCAATTGTTGAAAATATTCCTAATATTAAAGAAATTATTTATGAAATTCCTTTTGAAAAAAGATTTGATTTGATAATTGAGTTAAGAGGCGATTATCAAACGCTATGGTATGCTATTAAAAAGAAACCCACATTGCGTTTTGATAGAGGAACAGTTAGAATTTTAAACAAGTTTAAAGGTTTAAAAAAACATGAAATTTATACAAACTACGATATAATTAAACCGCTTTTAAAAAATAATGAAAGCATAATTTTTCCAACTCTGATAATTGATAAAAAATCATCAGATACTGCTCAAAAATTTTTAAATAATAATTTGTTGACTAATTATGCGGTCTTACATTGCGGAGCAAGAAAACTTTTAAGGCAATGGAGCCCTGCAAATTTTGCAAGCATTTCAAAATACCTAATTGAGAAGTATAATTTAAAGATAGTTTTTGCAGGCACTAAAGATGATGACGAAATTATAGATAAAATAATTTCACTTGCAAATATAGATGCTATTAAATGTAACGATAATTTTACCTTACTTAATTTTGCTCAGCTTGTTAAAAACGCTACAATTTACATTGGAAATGAAAGTGGCCCGTTGCATATTGCTGCTGTATTGAACTCTCCACTTGTTGGTATTTATGGTCCAGGAATTAAAGATATTTTTTATCCTATTGGAAATAATTCAAAAGTAATTCATCATGTACTCGACTGTAATCCTTGTAATCAAGAAAATTGTGTTAGGCCTCATAATCCCTGCATTGAGCTTGTAACAATTGAAGAAGTTAAGGAAAAAATAAAAGAATTATTAGGTTGAAAATGGGGAGAAAAATTTTACTATTATTTATAATATTGTGTAATTTTCTTTTAAATGCATGTTTATATACAGTAATAGATAAACAAAAAGTAGTTATGCCATCAAAAGATATAAATGAATACGACACTGCAACTTTTGCCGGAGGTTGTTTTTGGTGTATTGAAGCAATTTTTTCAGAACTTAAAGGGGTAAAGGATGTAAAATCTGGATATATAGGTGGTACAACAAAAAATCCAACATATAATGAAGTTTGTACTGGCAAAACGGGGCATACAGAGGCGGTTCAAATAATTTTTGATAATTCTGCAATTTCGTACGAAAATTTACTTGAAATATTTTGGCAAGTTCATGACCCAACAACGCTGAATAAACAAGGGGCAGACGAAGGAACTCAATATAGAAGTGCAATTTTTTATCATAACGAAAATCAAAAAAATATTGTCGAAAACTTTAAAAATAAATTAGTAGAAAATAAAATTTTCGATGGTGAAATTGTTACAGAAATTACAAAAGCTACAAATTTTTATGCTGCAGAAATTTATCATCAAAATTATTACCTTTTAAATAATTTTAAACCTTATTGTTCCTTAGTAATTAAACCAAAACTTGATAAATTCAAAAAACAATTTAAAGAAAAATTAAAATAAAAAATATGTTAGAAAATTACAATTTTACCGTAGTTGAAAGGTTTTTGAAATATGTAAAAATTGACACTCAGTCTGACCCCGAATCAGAAACATGTCCTTCAACTGAAAAACAGAAAAATTTGGGCAAATTACTCGTAAATGAATTGCTTGATATTGGTATTTACAATGCTCATATTGATGGACATGGATATGTATATGCAACTATTCCATCAAATACAGATAAAAAAGTTCCGGTTATTTGTTTTTGTTCACACATGGATACGTCGCCCGATAGTAGTGGCAAAGATGTAAAACCTATAATTCATAAAAATTACGATGGTAAAATTATAAAATTTGAAAAAGACGAAACATTAGAATTAAATCCTGACGAACATCCAGAATTAAACAATAAAATAGGCAATGATATAATTACATCTGATGGTAGCACATTGCTTGGTGCTGATAATAAAGCCGGACTTGCTGAAATAATTGATGCAATGAATTTTCTTTTAAAACATCCCGAAATTAAACATGGTAAAATTAAAATACTTTTTACACCTGATGAAGAAATAGGACGAGGTGTAAATTTTGTTGATATGGAAAAACTTGGGGCTGATTTTGGTTATACTATAGATGGTGAAACTCTTGGACATATTGAAAATGAAACTTTCAGTGCTGATGGTGCTACATTAAAAATTAAAGGAATATCAATGCACCCTGGCTTTGCCAAAGATAAATTAGAAAGTGCAATAAAAATTGCTTCTGAAATTATAAATTCTCTTCCAAAAAACACCTGTTCGCCTGAAACTACAGAAGGAAAAGAAGGATTTATACATCCAGTTACAATGAGTGGGTCTGTAGAAGAAGCTATAATTAAATTTATTATTAGAGGTTTTGATATTGAAACATTGAAAAAAAATACTGAATTGCTAAGAAATACAGCAAATGAAGTTATCAAAAAATATCCAAAATCATCTTTTAGTCTTGAAATTTTTGAGCAATACCGAAATATGAAAGAAATTCTTGACAAGCACCCTCAAGTTGTAGAGTATGCAGTAGAAGCTGTAAGACGTTCAGGTATAACACCAATGTTAGAAAGTATTAGGGGTGGTACAGATGGCTCACGTTTGTCATTTATTGGTTTGCCTTGTCCAAATGTTTTTACCGGAGGTCATGCATTTCATTCAAAAATTGAATGGATTGCAGTACAGGATATGTATAAATCAGTAGAAACCATAATTAATATTTGCAGAATATGGGAAGAAAACAGTTAACAAAAACTATTTGAATTTTCATTTGTTTGAATATTAAATTTAAAAAAACAATGGAATTCAAAATCAACTATATTGCGATTGTTATAGCTGTAATAGCTAACTTTATACTTGGCTATCTTTGGTACTCGCCATTCTTTGGAAAAATATGGGCTAAAGAAATGGGATTTAAAACTGGAAATGAGCCAAAGCAATCAGAATTTATAAAAGGTTTAGTTTATATGCTTATTGGAAATTTTCTATTTGCATGGGTACTTGCTCACAATATTGTTGCTTGGCAGTTTGTTCCGGATATAAAAGAAATGGGTAAATTTTCAAATGCAATTAGCTCAGCAATTTTTACATGGATTGGTTTTTATTTTCCTGTACATTTAGGTTCAACAGTTTGGGAAGGAAAAACATGGAAATTAGTTGGCATTAATGGAGGTTATCATTTAGCTTCTTTAATTGTTGTATCATTTATTTTAACATATTGGATATAATATTAAAAAATGAAATCACAGATATTTATTAATTTACCAGTAAAAGACCTTGATAAATCTTTTTCATTTTACTCAAAAATGGGATTTTCAAATAATCCTCAGTTTTCTGATGAAACTGCAAAATGTATGGTTTTTAGTGATGAAATATTTGTAATGATAATGACACATGATAAGTTTAAGTCATTTGTAAACAAGCCTATTACTGATGTTTCAAAAACTATTACATTATTACTTTCTATTTCTGTAGATAGCCTTGACAAAGTAAATGAAATTTGTAACAATGCTTTAACAGCCGGAGGAATAGAACCTGTAGAAGCAAAAGATTATGGTTTTATGCAGCAAAGAACTATTGAAGACCCTGATGGACATACATGGGAAATTTTTAACATGGATATGAGTAAATTTCCTCAACAGTAAATAATGGGAAATCCTATTTATCCTTGCCTTTGGTTTGATGGAAATGCAAAAGAAGCATCTGAATTTTATTGTTCTATTTTTGAAGAATCAAAAATATTGTCAGAAACTCCATTTGTAGTTATTATTGAAATTAATGGGTCTAAATTTATGTTATTAAATGGCGGACCAGAATTTAAGTTTAATGAAGCAATTTCATTTGTTATAAACTGCGAAAATCAAAATGAAATTGATTATTATTGGGATAAGTTTTCTTTAGGTGGAATACCCGGGAAGTGTGGTTGGATAACTGATAAATACGGTGTTTCGTGGCAAATTGTTCCTACTATTCTTTCAAAACTAATGAATGACCCTCAAAAAGCACCTAAAGTTATGTATAAGTTTATGCAAATGAAAAAATTTGAAATTCAAGCCTTATTAGATTTATAAGAAATACGCTTAGTTTCATGTTATATAAAAAAATCCCTTTTAGTATTACCAAAAGGGATTTTTTTAAATTTTTAAACACCTACTTATTCAAACTAACTATCCAATTGGCAATTTGTTCAAGTTCTTTTTTAGGAACATTTTTCAATGCAGCCATAGGTGGATAACCTGGCCAATGTGAAGGATTTGGATTTTCTACTAAGTTCATTATCTGTTTTGCAGTATAATTTTTCTTAGCAATTGCAGTAAATGGAGGACCTACAACTCTCTGTGTAAGATTGTGGCAAGTCATACATGTGTTCTTAGTCAGCAATTGTTTAATGTTTGCCGGCATTGTTGGCGTTTTGCTAGTCCTGAAATTTGTAAAAAATACAAGAGGACTTAATACGAGTGTAATGATTATAATTTTATTTCGGTACATATTCTTTTACTTTATGTTTTTTTGGTTTTACAGACATTAAGTAGGTGTACAAAGCACTTATTTCATTATCTGATAAAAGAGGTAGAGGAATCATTGGCATTCTTACATTTCTACCATTTTTTCTAACACCGTTTCTCATAAGTTTTGTAAAATCTTCAAGAGTCCATTCCCCAATTCCTGTTTTTTTATCAGGAGTAATATTTCTAGCATATACTTTTCTCCCTTCCATATCAGCCATTTTAGCTCCACCCTGATGATATTTTTTTGATTTGGGGGGATTTTCATTGTTTATTTTACTCATACTTGAATGACATTCGTAGCAGCGATAAACTGCGTCTGCCAAATATTTTCCCAACTCCATTTTATTGTTTGTGTCGGGCAATGAAATAGACGAAGTTGGAATTTTTCCGGCTTTTACTGATTTTGCCCACATTTTACCTAAAAATTTTAGTTTTTGCGGTTCATATTTTTGTTCTGAAGCAATTACGGAATAATCAGCCGATTTTAAGAAATCAATAATTCCTTCTATATCATCGTCAGCCATCAGCGGAAAATAAGGCATTAATGGAATACATCTTTTTCCATCCGGTTTTATACCTGTGCGAAGCAATGTTTTTAGTTGCTCTCTTGTATATTTCCCAATTCCGTTTTCTATACTGTTTGTAATATTTGGCGAATGTAACTTACCAAAAAATGCAGGAATATCAGTCATATATTTTCCCGCAAGTTTTCCGTCTTCGCTACCATGGCAACCAGCACACAGTCCTAATACTATTTTTCTGCCATTTTTTAACCTTTGTTCAGATGAAATTTTTGATATTTTTGTTTCCTTTTTAATATTAAAAGAAAGTAATGCAACACTTGATATTGCAAGTACAAAACAAATTAAAATGTAATTTTTTGTTTTCATATTTTTGGGTATTAAAATTTATAAATTAAGAACAAATATATTTATTTATTGTAAAATAAAAAAAAAACAACATTTTATTATATTAATAAAAATTATCAAGATTTTGTTTGTTTTAAACGCAAATTCCAAATTACTATTGAAACAATAATTAATAATAAAGCTATAAACTGAGAATAACTTACTGTATCGTTAAATAAAAAACCCCTACTTTCGTCACCTCTATAGTTTTCTATAATTATTCTGCCAATTGCATATATAATAATGTATATCAAAAATAATTGACCATCAAATTTCTGTTTTTTTGAATAATAAAAGATTACAGTGAGAGAAACTAAATTTACTGCAATATCAAAGAGTTGAGTAGGGTAAAGTGGAACATTTTTTGGAAATGCAGCCGAATGAGGATGACTGTATATTATTCCCAAAAAATTATTACAAACTTTTCCATGACAACAACCTGCCATTAAACATCCTATTCGCCCAAATGAATGTAAAACCGGTGCCCCCCAAGCTAAGCCATCAAAAAATTTTATAATAGGAATTTTTAGTTTACTTAATTTGAAAATTATTGTTGGAATTACAAAAATTAATGAACCATAAAAAACAAATCCACTTCCAATATTTTTTAACATCAATGATGGTTTTTCAAAATACTTAACAGGGTCTTCGAGATAAAATAGCAACTTGCCCCCAACGAAAGCAGCAATAAAACTTAAAATAAATAAATCTGATAAATTATCATAGGTAATTCCTATACTTTTAGTTTTTTTTAAAACTATAAGATAACAACAAATTGTTCCTAATCCAATAAACAGTCCGTATGAATAAACAGAAATATACTCTGGAAAAAGAAACGTTAAAAAATCAGGAGTTTTAAATTTAAATAGTACCGGAAACATAGAATTATTAAGGTGCCGGTGGCAAACAAGAGTTACATTTTATTAATGTATTTACAGAAAAATCATTTTGTTTTTCTTCAAGATTTATCACAATAAGATTGTCTTTTATAAATTTCTTATAACACTTATAAAATTGATTGTCGTTCTTTTCTGCATCTTTATAAAAAGCAATTGGAGTATATAAATTTATATAAATAGTATTGGCTTTTAATGATGGTAAAGTAATGGTTCCGCTTGTGTCTGCAAAAACTTTCAATGGTTTTGATTCAATATCATTTGAAACAAAAACTTCAATTTCTTTATTCTTTAAAATCTTAGGAGTTGCAAGTTCTGCTAATAAAGCATCAGGCGGGGCTGCACCACCACAGTAATCTTCAGTATATATAATTTTAATTTTTGTGAATTCTTTTTTACAGCAATATTTTTTTGAGTGACATGAAAAAAAGAAAAAACAACAGATAATTATATGATAAAAACTTTTATAACTCATTTAATCTCCAATATTAATATACTAAATCTGATTATTCAAACTTAATGAAGGGTGAATTTTAAAATATTCACATTTGTTAAATTTAATAAATAGAAAAAACTATTTTAGTCTGAGTTCTTTAGTGATTTTTTTTAATGATATTTTATCTTTAATATAAATAATACTTTTGTCAATTTCTACCAAACCTTTTCTTTTAAATTTGTTAATAGTACGTGAAACCGTTTCTCTGGTTGAACCAAAAATTAATGCAATTTCTTCTTTAGTTAAATCTATTTTACCATCATTGTTACTAAGTATTATCAGACCTTGGGCTACTTTTGCGTCCATTGTACCGTTAATAAAAATAAAAGTATTTTCTATTATGTTTCTCAATGTTGTATAAAATGAATTAAGAATCATTTGGTTAAATTCAAAATTATTAATTAAAATTTTATTAATCATAGATTTATTAAACATACAAATAGTTATGTCAGAAAACGAATGTGCTGTTATTAAATATTCTTTATCAATCAATGAACTGTATCCAAAATACTCACCTTGATGAACAATATACATAATTACAGGATTAGATAATTCATATTCTTTGAGCAGTTTTACTTGTCCTGAAATAATTATATATAAATTTTCTGCCGAATGATCTGAAATGAAAATTTGTGAATTTTTTTTATAACTTATTTTTTTTGCTTCTTTTTCAAATGTGCTTACATCCTTATATTTTATTATTGAAGAAATACAATTTCCGTAAATAGGACACAAATTACAATTAAGTGTTTCAAACTCTTTATAATTTTCTTTATTTCTTTTCATTTTTAAATTCAATAAAATATTTTTCGAAATAAATGTAATGTAATCAAATTGCTTGTGATACTTATTACGAATTTAATAAAATTTATAGAAAAACAATTTTTATGTTTTATATATTTTTAATTATACATTTGATTGAAAACTTAGTCTGAAATTTTGATTAATTAAAAAAATGATTAAAAAAATAGTAATTATAGGTGGTGGGTTTGCCGGATTTAACTTGGCTAAATGTATAAAAAATAAAAATTACCACATTACATTAGTAGATAGAAACAACTATTTTTTTTTCCCTCCATTGTTATATCAAGTAGCAACCGGATTTTTAGAGCCTTCTAATATTAGCTATCCATACAGGAAAATGCTAAGAAAAAAAAGAAATATTAGATTTAAATTAGGAGAAGTAATAAGAGTAGAGCCTGAAGAAAATAAAATATTAATTTCAACAGGAGAATTATTGTATGATTATTTAGTAATAGCAACTGGCACTGAAACTAATTATTTTGGATTAGATAACGTGAAAGAAAAAGCAATTCCGATGAAAAATCTAAATGACTCATTAAACATGCGAAACTATTTACTAAACCAGTTGGAAAGGGCAACTTCGTTTGTAAATGATAATGCAAAAGTGAAAAGAACATTGACAATTGTTGTAGCAGGAGGAGGACCTACAGGTGTAGAAATATCGGGGTTATTGGCAGAAATGAAAAAATATATTTTGACTAAAGATTACCCTGAATTGTCAAAAGTAAAAAGCAGTATTTTCTTGGTTGATGGAGCATCGCAGTTGCTTACACCAATGAGTATAAAATCTCAAGAAAATACATATAATGAACTTAAAAAAATGGGTATAAAAATTATATTAAATGCCCAAGTAAAAGATTTTAAAAACAATATTGTATATCTTAGTAATGGTAAAACAATAGATACCGAAAATTTAATTTGGGCTGCCGGGGTTGTATCTCAAAAATTTAAAGGATTTCCAATTGCTTGTTATGGCAGTGGCAATAGGTTGATTACTGACGAATTCAATAAAGTAATAGGTCTGAAAAATGTTTATGCAATTGGTGATACTTGTATTCAGAATTCAGACAATAGCTTCCCAAACGGACATCCTCAAGTAGCACAGGTTGCATTGCAGCAAGGGAAAAATCTTGCATATAATTTTAATCAAATTTTTGTTGATGCTAAGCAAAGACCTTTTAAATACAATGACAAAGGTTCTATGGCAATTATAGGTAGAAATAAAGCTGTAGCTGATTTACCTCCTAATTTTCATTTTAAAGGTTTTGTAGCTTGGCTAATTTGGATATTTATACATTTGTTTTCGCTTGTTCACTTCAGAAATAAGTTAACTACTCTATATAATTGGGTAATTTCATATTTTACCAAAGATCAGGCATTGAGAATGATAATTAGACCGTTTGAAAAAAATAAAACTGAATAGAATTAACGGCAGGGTTTCTAAAAAAACTATTTTATTTTAATAATTCAATTCAAATACAGGCATATATAAGAGTTTTAAGAAAGTTTTATTTAAAACAAATTTTGGGTTGTAAGCAGAAAAGTTTAAGAAATAATAGCTCTATAAGGCTTAAAACTGCTTGTTCAAAGAAGAAAGAACTCAATTCGATTTCTGTTTTAACCTTCAATATATTTCATGTTATAAAACATAGTGAAAATCATAAAGATAGGCAAACAATTTATTGATAACTTTTTAACACTTAAAATGATAACAATTATTTAGGGGTTTTTAGACAGTTTGACGGCTGGTGTTCTGTTTGTCTGTCCTTGTAAACCATTGTACTTGTTGAGTTTCATTTTCAAAAACTGAAAAACCAGCCATGATTATTATACCAAGTCATAGCTAATACATTAGGAAGTTAAAACTACTTATCTATTTTTTTACTATGATTTTTTGGTTTAAAACTTCTTCACCATTTGAAATTCTAAATAAATAAACACCATTCTCCAATTCAAAATTTAATTCAGTTTTTATTTCTGTGATGTTAAAGTAATACATTTTTTGTCCAATGGAATTAAATATTTCAATTGTCGAGTTAGGTTTATGTAATTCAAGAGTAAATCGTCCTGAATTTGGGTTTGGATATAAAATAATAGAGTTTCTTTTTAGTGAATGAATAGTTCCCGAAAACTGAATATCAATGCAGGTGTCCGACTTGCAGTCTGCAAGATTTGTTACCTCTAAACACGCTTTATATTTACCCGAAGGAAATTTTGAATAGGTGTATTGATAATCCTTTTTATTAATGATAGTTGTTGTACCATCGCCAAATGTCCAATGGTATTTTATTCCATTGGCTTCATTAGCTAAGAAATTTACTGTTAAATTATTAACTGAATATGTAAAACCTTGTTTGGGTTTTGCATTTATTGTTATAGCTTTAATAACCGAATCTGAACATCCGTTTTGAATATTTGCAGTAAGCTTCACATTAAATGTTTTGGTGAATCCATTTATAACATAATTATGCTTTGGATTTTCTATACTTGAACTGTTACCATCGCCGAAAAACCATTTATAGGTTACAATTCCAGACGATATATGTGTTTTATTAATAAAATTGGCTATACTATCCTCACATACATCGAAGGCCTCAAAATCAGCAGTTGCCTGAGGTTTTACATCAATATCTTTTATTATTTGATCAGAACAACCGTTATCAGACTTTAGAGAGAGTCTAACTTTATTTATACCTGTTTGACTTAAAAGAACTTTAGGGTTTTTTTGATTTGAAGAATCAGAAGGAAATTGCCATGAATAGCTTGTAATAGTTGGAGATGAAGGTACAGTACCTGTAAAGTTAAATGAGGAAGTGCTTTTGTCGCATACGACTCCCCAATTAAAATCAGCTCTTGGAGCAGGAAGGATATTTATTGATTTATTTAAAGTATCGCTACAACCTTTATCGGAAAGAGTAACAAGCCTAACAGAGTAATTACCGGTTTTGATATACTGCTTGTTAAAGTAATGTTTTTGGGAAGTATTTAAATCTCCTAAATCCCAATGAAATGTAAGACTATCATTACTATACGAAGTGTTGAAGAAATCAAAACTTTGTTTATTAAAGCACTGCTGAGTTTGATTAATTTTAAAACCGATTTGTGATTGTTCAAAAACCTGAATTTTCCTTGTAATTGAATCTACACAGCCTATTTTACTATGAGCTACAAGTGTTATAGTATAATTACCAGAATTGGAAAAACTTTTTGAAGCTACACTGTCGTTGATAGTAACACCATCAGAAAAACGCCAAAATGTTTGAAAACGATTATCATCATGAAACTTAGTATTATCAAAACAATTAAATACATTGCCTTTCAAACACTGTGAAGAATCATTAATGGAAAAAGAAGGGGTGATTCTTGGATTTTTAATTATAATGGTATCATTACTCCAACAACCTAAGCTATCTAAAGCACGAAGCCAATATGTACCTTTGGAAAAGACAAATATTGCAGAGTTCTTATCACCGGTATTCCATTGATAGGAAAGATAGTTTCGTTTAGGTTTAAGTAATAATCCAAAGGAGCCACAATATGAGGTATCATTGCCCAAATTTGGGGCTACATTTTTTATATAAATTACTTTTCTAACTGTATCAATAATGTTGTTGTAATAGTAAATCAGACTAACTAAATATTTTCCAGGAGTACGATAAAAATGTTTAACATTATTCAATTTTTTTGAAGTATTCAAGGCTCCAGATAAGGAATCTCCAAAGATCCATAGAACAGAATCTTTTCTATATTCAGGATCATTTAGCGTGAAAATTGCAGTATCATTTGAACAATTATTAAAAACGGAATATGAGTTATTCCAAAAAAAAGAACTTACAAAATTTGGCAAGCTTTGGGTGTTAAGTTTCCCGGGGAACTCAATGTAATCATTTTGAAATCTGCATTTAGTACCAAGTGAGTCAGGAGCATGAATAACTTGAATATAATTCGGATAGTTTAATAAATCTGCCAAATAAATTTTTGCATCAGTCCCTAATTGAAGATAACTAAAGAAACCCCCACCAGAAGGTACAATAACTTTATTGATAGTTTTTTTTGAAGAAAGAAAAGATGATTTTGAAGTATATCTCAAATCAAATTGTTTTAACGTAGTATTGTCTGAAGAGTAAGAGTAAAGGTACTTACTTTTTGGTGAGAACTCTATATTTCCAATAGAGTCATTTAAATTAGAAAATCGCCAAACATTGCTTATCAAACCGGTAGAAGCGTTAAAATCCGCTAAAAAACTTGAATCTGCCGGTTGACTTACATAAATTTTTTTTCCATTAGGTGATATTTTTATATTGACATTTGCTTCAATAACGCTATCCATAAAAGAAACAGAATTATTTATAAAACTTTTAACAGGCTTAGAACTAATACCTTTGGATGTAACTAAATAAGCTAAAAGACTATCACTATTAAATTTTAGTGTTAATAGCCAAACATCTTTACCATTTGAATGTCTTACACCCGCTAAACCTTCACAAACGGGAGAAGTTAAAATTTTACACTTTTCACCTGTTACAATGTCGCCTCGGCCTGAATTTAGACGCATATCTATTTGCGAGTACATTAATCCATTTTTACGACCTTTAATATCAGTTATAAATAGGAAATATTTGTAATTGCTGTCAGGTTGAGGTATTATCAACTTACCTTGATAACTACTTACATATCTGCCATCGTATCCCCATCCTTTTAAACCTTTCCCATTAGGCATAATTTGTTGAGTACTGTCCCAAATATTGTCACCATCTGTATAAAACATTAATCTACCCGCAGCATTACTAATGCATGCCGTTCCCCAAGATGTATTTTGCTTACCATTGGTAAGTACTTCTGGTATTGCATGGTTAAAGTCCAAACCATACCCGTTGTTTAACCCAAAATACCAAATATTTGCTTCCTTTTGTGCTGCAGATGGAATTGCTTTAAGCAATAAGATAAAAATAATAACTTTACATCCTGAATGTATTAACATCGTTTCTTTAAATCAAATAGTTGGTCAACCAAAAAAAATTATTTTTTAGTGTTAAGAAGCGATTTTTAAAATTAGATCTTGATATCACTAAATTGCCTAATTAATACCGATACTAACGAAATCTGTGCAGATAGGAGAACCTGAAGTCATTTGTGCATTATAGGTCTGAACATTTCCACATGAAAAAATAAATCCGCAATATTCTTGTACATCTGGCTCAACATCTGGTGTAGTTGATAAGTTTAATGTACGAGTGCAAGTACTGTAAGTTAAATTAACGGTAGCTGGTGTGCCTGTCGTACATGTACTAAAATATGTTGTACCCGTTCCAATACTTCCTGAATAAAGTACATTACTGCTACCATCGTAAATTGTGACCGTAATAGTACATCCAGTTGAATTAGTAATCGTTCCATAAAAGTCTGCAAATGCAGATTTAGAAAAACTAATACATAATAGTAATACGAAAATTGTGATAAATTTTTTCATAGTTTTTTGTTTTAAATAGTTAAAATATATACAAAGTTGTAAGCAAATTTTTTTTAATTCAAAAACTAATTGATCATTTTAATAATATTTTGTCTTAATTAATTGAATGTCATTTGTTATATTTTTTAATTTAGTGTTTTACGGAAGGGGGATGCCCACTAACACAAGTATTGAAAGTATATTAAAATGTAATACTTGACAAATATAAAAAATTATACAAATTAAATTACATTTGTTTAATATTTATTGCAATTATAATCAACTAAAATAATTTATAATTTTCTAAAAAATGAAATTTGAAAATAAAAAACAAAAAATTAAACCATTCAATCATTTTTTGGCTAGGCTTGGGAGGTATAGTTTGTTTGCTTTAGGGCTTATTGTTTTTTCAGTATTGATAGGCACAATGGGTTATCATCATTTATGTAAAAACTCTTGGGTTGATAGTTTTTATATGGCTTGTATGATTTTGACAGGTATGGGACCCACAACAGAAATGACTACAAATACAGCTAAAATATTTTCATCTTTTTATGCTTTATACAGTGGAGTAGCTTTTTTAAGTATTACTGCGGTGTTTTTTACACCAATAATTCATAGACTTCTTCATATACTGCACTTAGAGCAAGACAATATGAATAAATGAAAGCAGCTATGATTAACTATATTTTATAAGAAATCTGAAAAATAAAACTTCTCGGAGGTCTTATATCACATGGTCGGGTCATATATTTTCTGTTTAATAAATTGTTTACTATAAAAAGAAATTTGTACTTTTTTATTTTCATACCAAATCTATAGTCAAATATAAAGTCACCACTTTTTCCTTTCTGTCTTACACTATCAATTCCCGGAACTAAAGCAGAAATTGGAAAAGCTATAAATGCTTTGTCAATATTTTTCAAATAACTATTGTATCTAAAGCTAATTCCATTTTCAAATGATTTATAATCATGCTGCAAATCAATCCTTATAAGATGTTTGGGGCGGTATTTTAAAAAATTTGCCTCAGGATTACTGCTTGTACTTTTAAACGAAAGTTCATTGTAGGGTGTTTTATAAAAAACCTTATCAGGATTAAGAGAAATTGCATTTGCATAAGTATATCCGCTTATTAGTTTTATTTCATTAAATTTCCATTTTCTGCTTGCATTTATTGTTATTTCAAACCCTGAAATTCGTGCATCAGAAACGTTAATAGATTTGAAACCGGCTGTATTTGGGTTTTGTAAAGTTGGCACATCCCACACAGCAAATGTAAATTCCATCATTCTTTTGTATTGCATTACAAAAAAAGCAAGATCAACTATTCCTCTGAGTTTCCCTTTTTTAAAACCCTGTTTAATACCAAGTTCACTGCTCCATCCCGTTTCTGATTTTAAGTCATTATTAGGAAAAATCATTATAGGTCCGGCTGAAGTCAAAATGAAAGACTCTGCAATTGTAGGAAATCTGAATCCTTGTCCAAATGACCCCCTAACAAATGTTGCTTTTGCTGCTTTTAAGCTAATACCACTTCGCAAAACAGGTTTTTGTTCTTTGTAATTATTCAGTCTGTAGTATTCATAACGCATTCCCGCATCAAAATTAAAAATACCTTTTGAAAAATTTACCTGTGTAAATGCTGCTCTGTTTTCTGCCTGTTGATTGCCTTGATATAATGGAGATTTAGTATATGTGAAAGATGCTGTAATGCCAGTAGTAATTGTAAAACATGAATTTATTTTTTTTAAAATTCGATATTCTCCTAAAACCGTGTTAGAATAATTGCTTTGGTCATGTTTTGATGTGTCTTGCAAAACTTCATTTGATAATTTAAAATATCTTAATTGTATTTCATTTTTCCATCCTCTTAAATTGAAGTTAAAAAAAGGATCAATATTCAACTTAAAACTTTTGTTTTTGGTAGTTTGACTATCTAAAGCAGAATATGGAAACAGGTCGCTTTCCCATAAGAGAAATGATGAGCTTTTACCTGAATGTAGATTGAAATTTACACCTGCGTTACCTTTAATTTTTGAAATTTCTCTGTTAAATTTTGCCCCAAATTGTATTCTATTGTCATTATCACTCATTCTGTAGCCATCATCTTTAAAATAATTTAACCTTAACAAATATGAATTCTTATTCACTTTCTGCATTTGAAAAGCTCTAAGCCCATAGCTTGAAAGCAATTTGTTTTTTAAATATGCATCATCCCTTGAAAAATTATCATAAAAACTATAAAATGTAGAATAATTAGCTGAATTTTTTTTGTTTTCATTAGGCACTTTAGTTAAAATATTTATTACACCATTTAATGCTGAAGAGCCGAACAATACCGACGATGCTCCCTTTATAACTTCAATATTCTCAATATTTTCAAGAGGTATAAACGACCATTGTATTTGCCCTGCATCTCCTGATTGAACAGGTAAACCGTCGAGCATTACAGCTACTCTGCTACCTGCACCATAGCTCCACCCACTTCCGCTACGCATTACTACTTGCCCGTTTATTGCTTGTACCCCCGGTATTTGGTCAACTGTATTTTCAGCAGTTACCGGGACTTTGTTTTCTACAATATATGGTTTTATTGACTCTACAGAAACTGATGTATTTTTTACCGATTGTTCGCCCTTTGATGCAGAAATAAATACTTCATCAAGATTTATAATGCCGGGTTCAAGTAAAATATCTCCGAACGGAATGCCAGCAAACTTGATTTTATAACTATTATATCCGGTTTTGCTATATTCAATTAAATCGCCATTGTTACATTTTATTTCATAATAACCAGAATCATTACTTAATGTTCCTGTTTTGCTTGATAAATTTTTTATTACAACCATTGATAATACTTCGCTTGTTGCAACATCTTTTACTGTACCTCTTATCAAATCTTGAGAAAAGGAAAATTTAATTGAAAATACAAAAAATAGAATAATTAAAATTTTGCCCTTATAATTAATATTGCTAAAATTGTATTTCATAAATAAAATTTCAAATGCTCAAAATAATTCCAATAATAGCACTATTTTTTTTACATGGTATAAAATTATTTGCCCAGTGCACTCCAGATACTTCGATTCATAAGGCAGGTTTTTACCCTAAAACCCTACCCGATGCCGAAATAAACAAGTTGTACGACCAAACTATAAATTTTAAAATTTTTAAAGATACTGTTGTAGATGTGTTAGGCTCACCCCAAACAGCTGTTGTTGATTCTGCTGTAATAATGAAAGTAGATAATATGCCTCCAGGGTTGACTTTTAAATTAAACAAAAAATCTCAATCTTATACCCCTTTAGAGGTAGGTTGTGCTAATATTTCTGGTACACCAAGCAAGTCGGGCAAATATACTCTTGATATTATTATTACATTTTATGCCAAAGTTTTGGGATTTCCTGTAATGAGGTTAGACACAATAAATACTTTTAGTATAAATGTTACAGGTACTGCAAGTACAAATGTTATTAAAACAAACGATTTCAAAATTTACCCAAATCCGATAAGCAACGATGAACTGAATATTGAAATATTACACAATACAAATCCAAATGAACTAAAAATATATGACATCAAGGGAGCACTAATTTTCAAATCAGTTTTAAATGAAACTTCTACTAAATTAAAATTTGAATATCCAAGTGGATTGTATAATTTAATTATTAATAATAAATGTTATAGAATATTGAAGAACTAAGGTTAAATAATTTTTTATTTATTATAATTCTTATAAAAGATTGTTTTTTTATTCAAATTTAAAAGACAAAATTATTATTCAATAATTTTATGCAATAAACTTAACATTCAACATAGATCTTGAAAGATATATAAACTTATTTAATGACTAAATTGTAAATTAATAACTTTTTTAAATCGTTATTACTTTTTGCTCATTTATCTAATTGATTTAATTGAATTATATATATTCAATCAAACATAAAAAATATTTTTTAATAATTTAAATTTGCAACTTAATTTCAAATATTGAAATAGTTGATGAAATCAAAGTTAGATAGTATAGAATCTGCAATAGAAGATATAAAAAATGGTAAACTTGTAATTGTAGTAGATGATGAAAACAGAGAAAATGAAGGAGATTTTCTAACAGCAGCCAGTAATGTAACACCTGAAATGATAAATTTTATGGCTCGAGAAGGAAGAGGATTAATATGTGTGCCTATGAATGAAGATAGAAGCTCTGAATTAGGATTACAACTTATGGTTTCTAACAACACCGAGCATCATCGTACAGCATTTACAGTATCGGTTGATTTATTAGGGCATGGCTGCACCACAGGTATTTCTGCACACGACAGGGCAAAAACTATTCAGGCACTTGTAAGCAAAGACACAAAGCCCGATGACTTTTGCAAACCAGGTCATATTTTTCCATTAATTGCACGTTCTGAAGGAGTGCTGAGAAGAGCAGGACATACAGAAGCAGCAATTGACCTTGCACGTCTTGCAGGTTTACCACCCGTGGGTTGTATAGTAGAAATATTAAACGAAGACGGTACAATGGCAAGATTAAATGATTTGATTAAAGTTGCCAAAAAATTTGATTTAAAAATAATTTCAATTGAACAATTAATAAAATACCGTCTTGAGAGAGATAGTTTAATAAAAAGAATCATTAGTGTTGATTTACCAACAGAATACGGAAATTTTGAACTTATTGCATATTGTCAGCTAAATACAGACCAAACACATTTGGCTTTGATAAAAGGCACATGGCAAGAAAATGAACCAATATTGACAAGAGTCCATTCTTCTTGTCTTACTGGCGATATTTTTGGAAGTTGCAGATGCGATTGCGGTCCTCAATTGTATGCAGCAATGCAAATGATAGAAAAGGAAGGCAAAGGTGTGATTGTATATATGAATCAGGAGGGAAGAGGGATAGGATTAATAAATAAATTAAAGGCATACAAACTACAGGAACAGGGTTTTGATACAGTAGAAGCAAATTTGAGTCTTGGTTTTAAAATTGACCAGAGAGAATATGGAGTAGGAGCACAAATATTAAGAGATTTGGGAGTAGCAAAAATGAAACTAATGAGCAATAATCCACAAAAAAGAGCAGGGCTTGTAGGATATGGTCTCGAAATTACCGAAAGCGTACCAATAATAATTAAAGCCAACAAACATAATAAAAAGTATCTTGCTACTAAAAGAGATAAAATGGGTCACGACCTATAATTATACTAATGATTTCACTAAGTAATTTTTCATTTGAATTCGGAGGTAGATTCCTCTATAAAAACACCGATTGGCATATAAAACCTGGCGAAAGGATTGGACTGGTAGGTAAAAACGGTACAGGCAAAAGCACATTGCTAAGAATAATTTCAGGAGAATATCAAATTTCGGAAGGTGAAATAAGTAAATTAAAAACTTTAAGTATAGGATTTCTTAATCAGGATTTATTATCGTATAATACAAATGATTCTATTACAAATGTAGCAATGCAGGCATTTGAAAGACAGCTGTATCTTGAAAATGAAATTGAACAATTATTAAAAATAGTAGAAACGAATTACACTGAACAAAATCTTCATAAACTAAGCGAAATGCAGGAAGAATTTCTTCATACCGGCGGTTATGATATGCGTTTTAAAACAGAAGAAATTCTTGAAGGCTTAGGTTTTAAAACAGAGGATTTGAATAAACCATTATCTCAATTTTCAGGAGGATGGAGAATGAGAGTAATGCTTGCCAAAATGTTGCTTATGCAACCTCAGTTATTAATGCTTGATGAGCCAACTAATCACCTCGATTTGCCGAGTATTCAATGGCTCGAAAATTATCTGTCTGATTATGATGGAACAGTTATTCTTGTTTCGCATGACAGGTATTTTCTTAACCGAATGGTAAATAAAATAGTAGAAATTGCAAATCAAAAAATATATCAATACACAGGCAATTTTGACAAATACCTTGAACAAAAAAAAGAAAGAGACGATTTACAAA
The DNA here is from genome assembly GCA_020849295.1 of Bacteroidia bacterium. GTDB lineage: Bacteria > Bacteroidota > Bacteroidia > NS11-12g > UBA9320 > JABWCE01. The sequence continues at coordinate 91,044 of JADLGN010000055.1, read as the reverse complement.
CTCGTCAATATGAAAATCAGCAACAGTATATTAAAGAACAAGAAAGATTTATTGAGAGATTTAAAGCAAAAGCAAGTAAAGCTACAATAATACAGAGTAGGGTAAAAATGCTTGAAAGGCTTGAAATTGTTGAAGCTGTTCAAACAGATAATTCTAAAATAAATGTAAAATTTGAAGCGTCAAAGCAACCAGGCAAAATAATATGTGAACTTAAAAATATCAGTAAGAATTACGGAACAAACGAAATTTTAAAACAAACTGATGCTTTAATTTCCAGAGGAGACAGAATAGCTTTGATAGGTGCAAACGGAAAAGGTAAGAGTACTATTCTAAGGATTATAGATGGTTCGGAAAAATACAATGGCGAAAATTTGTTTGGATATAATATAATTAAGGCTTTTTATGCTCAGCATCAATTAGAGAGTTTAAATCTTGAAAACTCTGTTCTGGAAGAACTTCAATCATTTGCCACAAATAAAACCGAAATAGAACTCAGAACTTTGCTTGGTGGTTTTTTATTCCAGGGTGATGATGTATTTAAAAAAATAAAGGTACTAAGTGGTGGAGAAAAAGCAAGGGTTTCTCTTGCCAAAATCGTTACTACCGGGTCTAATTTTTTGATTTTAGATGAGCCAACAAATCATTTAGACATGCAGAGTATCGAAATATTGATAGAGGTAATGAATAACTATAATGGAAGTTACATTATTGTAAGTCACGACAGACATTTTATAAGTAAAACCGCAAACAAAATATGGTGGATAGAAGATTTTAAAATTAAAGAATATCCAGGCACTTATAGTGAATTTGAAACTTCTCAGAATTCAAAAGCAAAATTTAAAGCAAAAGATATTGTAAAAACAAGTGCTGATGAAAGTACTAAAAGTTCTAAGAAACAAACAATAAACACAGATAAATCAAATGAAAATACAAAAAGAAATTTGCAAAATAATTTGGATAACCTTGAAAAAATTATAGAAAATACTAAAGAAAAAATTACAGATTCAGAATTATTTCTGGCAAGTGAAGAAGTTTACAAAAACCCAGATAAATTTAAAGAAATTATGACATTAGTATCTTCGCTTAAAAGTGAATTAGAAATTAATGAGAAAGAATTTGAAAAAGTATTTGATGAATTATTAAAATTTGAATAATAATGATAAAAACAGAGATTTTAAATAAAGTATTGAATCCCGATTTAAATACTAATACATTTTTTTTAATAGCCGGTCCATGTGCTATTGAAGAAGAGCAATTATCAATTGACATTGCCGGTAAAATTTATGAAATTTCAAAAAAACTTGGAATTCCTTATATTTTTAAGGGTTCATATCGCAAGGCAAATCGCACAAGCTTATCTTCATTTACAGGGATAGGAGATGAAATAGCATTAAATATACTATCAAAAGTTTCTGCCCAATTTGATATACCCGTAACAACTGATATACATGAGAGCAAAGAGGCTGCTATGGCTGCAAAACACGTTGATATACTTCAAATCCCGGCTTTTCTTTTTCGTCAGACAGATTTGCTTGTTGCTGCTGCCCAAACAAATAAAATTGTCAATATAAAAAAAGGGCAATTTGCATCTGCAAATGCTATGAAATATGCAATGCAAAAAGCATATGATAGCGGAAATAATAAAGTTTTACTTTGCGAAAGAGGCAATATGTTTGGTTATGGAGACTTGATAGTAGATTACCGAAATATTTTTGAAATGAAAAAATATGGTGTTCCTGTAATAATGGATATTACACATAGCTTGCAGCAACCAAACCAAGCAGGAGGAATTACGGGAGGAAAACCTGAATTGATAGAAACAATTGCAAAAGCAGCAATTGCAACAGGAGCAGACGGAATTTTTGTAGAAACGCATCCTGAGCCTTCAAAAGCAAAAAGTGATGCTTCAAATATGCTTAAACTCGACAAATTGGAGCCATTACTTGAAAAACTTTTAAAAATAAAAATTGCAATAAGAGGTTAAAATATTCTGAATGACCTGTCAAATTTATAATTTTAAAAACTTTTGAATTGAATATTCATTTCTTTCTAAGTTTAAAACTTTAAAGTAAAAAATGCCTGAATTTAGTTGCTTTATATCAATTTTTACAGAGTTTTCGAAATTTGTGTTAAATAAAAGTTTGCCTTTTGAATTATAAATATTGACTAAATGTTTTTCATTTTTATATTTATTAAGAAAAACGTCAATAATATCATTTCCGGGATTGGGTGAAATTAGAAAATGGTCAGATTTATTTTTATCAATTGAATTAGTGCAAGGAGTATAAGATAAAATCTTAATGCCTGACCAATTTGAAGAAAAAGGAATAACCGAACAAACATAAGACAGGTAAATTTGATTTTCATAAATACCCAATCCCCATGTTCCTATATCATTACTTGCCCCTCCATAATAATTGCATGAATCAGGATATGAAATATCTGAAACATCAACGCTAATCATATCTGTTTTGCCTACTGATAAAAATAAAGTTTTGCAATTTTTATTAAATTGTATTTCGTTGGCATGTACAGGGCTTGTAAACCAATTGCTTGCCGGGCAATTGTATGGGTTCCATTTTCCTGAAATTTTAATTTTTGAAGAATCTTTAATATTTAAAATTTCAAGACCACAATAGTCAACTGCTACATAAAGCAGCGTATCATCTAATACAACATTGTTATATGCTCTTGGTTTTCCATTAAGGTCAGGATTAGAAAACCTACCGGTTTCTACTGGTTTTGATTTGTTAGTTACATTAATAATTCTTATTCCTCCGGCATCATAGCAAAGATAAACAATATCGTTTTTTACCTCCATACCTCTTGCATTATACAAATTTGGATTAGGGTTTTTTGTAGGATAATTAATATTTGGGATAAATTGAGAAACAAATTTAATATCACTTTTATCTGAAATATCAAGAACAACAAGTCCGAACTTCATTGCACCCAGATAAGCATAATTCCCTTCAGTTTTTATAATTCCCGAACCTCCGCCAGATGAGGGCAATTCCCAAAAATCTTTTAAAACAGCATTTGCTGGTGTACTTACATCAACTATTGCCATTCCTGCATTTTGCGTAGCGTTAAAATGATTTCCCAAAGCCAAATACAAATAATTTCCTTGCTGTGTTAAATTCATTGCTTCCATATTGCCCATAGCAGAAATCGGAATATTTTTTACAAGTACCGGAGTTGTTAATTGGCTAATGTCGTATATTCTCAAACCTGCTTCTTTGTTTGCTACATAAAGATAATTTAGTCCGTTTATATCGTGAATCATTGTCATTGGTAATACAGAGCAAGTAGAGGTAATTTCTGAAACTTTTGCTATATTGTAAGTGTTGCACTGACTAAAAGATTTAAAGGATTGAAAAAATATAGAAATAACTGTAGTAAAAAGTAAAATTTTATATTTCATAAACTAAATTTTTTGCTTTTTAAATTAATTAATTAATAAAAAATTATTAAAGCAATATTATAACATTTAATGGTAGATTAAAATAATACATCTAATAATTAATGGCTTAATTTTTTCAAATTTATTTGATTTTTACTGATATAATTAAATTTATAAACAATTTTATTTCTTCTCAGAAAGGTTGACAATTAAAGAGTTTGTAAGAAAATTCATTTTGAAGTTAACAAGTATTTAACAAAATAAAAAACGAGTGGATAACTGTTTTGAGTTATTTTTTAAATTTGAAATTATATTAAAATTGTTGCAGAGAAATAATGGCAATAGAAAATAAATTTCATACCAAAAAGCAAAAAAGAGATATTGAGGAAATTGTATATGGTGGAAAACTTGCACCACAAGCAAAAGATCTTGAAGAAGCTGTTTTGGGAGCCATGATGCTTGAAAAAAATGCTGCTGAAATAGTTGTAGATTTATTAAGAGAGGATACCTTTTATGAAGATACGCATAAGTATATTTATAGGGCAATAAAAGAACTTTATGAAAAAGCAAAACCAATAGATATACTTACTGTAACAGATGAATTGAGAAAACAAGGCACTCTTGACATAGCCGGTGGTCCGTTTTATGTTACAAAACTGACAAACAAAGTATCATCAGCAGCACATATTGAGTATCATACTCATATTCTTTTGCAAAAATATATTCAAAGGCAGATGATAAATATTGCAGGCGAAATTGGCAAAAAAGCATTTGAAGATACAACTGATGCATTTGAGTTGCTTGATGAAGCAGAGCGAAATTTGTTTGCTATAAAAAACGATACAATGAAAAAGGGGCATATTCCTCTTGGGGATATACTTCACAAAGCAATAAAAAATATTGAATTACTTAAAAATAACGATAATCAACTTGCGGGGGTACCTTCAGGATTATCAGCAATAGATAAAATAACCGGTGGCTGGCAAAAATCTGATTTGATAATTATTGCAGGTCGACCAGGTATGGGTAAAACAGCTTTTGTTGTTTCAGTAGCCAGAAATGCCGCTGTTGAATTTAACAAACCTGTTGCATTGTTTTCTTTAGAAATGTCGTCAGTCCAACTTGTTACAAGGCTAATTTCGTCAGAATCAGAAATAAGCTCAGAAAAAATAAGGAGGGGAGACTTAAATGATGTGGAATGGGAAGTATTAAGTAAAAAAACCGAAAAACTTGCAGAAGCCCCTATTTTTATTGACGATACACCTTCTCTTTCTGTATTTGATTTTAAAGCGAAAGCAAGAAGATTGAAATCTCAACACAATATTGAGTTGATTATAGTTGACTATTTGCAGTTGATGAAAGGTGATGATAAAAACATTGGAAACCGTGAACAGGAAATAAGTTATATCTCTAGAAGCTTAAAATCATTGGCTAAAGAACTCGATATACCTGTAATTGCACTTGCACAGCTAAGCCGTAAAGCAGAAACTAGAACAGAAAGCAGGCCTCAACTTGCAGATTTAAGAGAATCCGGCTCAATAGAGCAGGATGCTGATTTGGTAGGATTTATTTATCGTCCTGAATATTATAAAATACATCAGGATGAAAATGGAAATTCACTACAAGGAGTTGGTGAGTTTATAATTCAGAAGCACCGAAACGGTCCTATTGAAAATATCAATTTAAAATATCAGGCAGAATTTACCAAATTTACCAATCTTGATGATAATGAATTTTCTCATTCTTTTAGTTTTAATGATGATGTTGAAATAAATTCGATAACAAAAAGTTCAAAATTGAATGATATGCCTTTTGGAAATGATATAATCAATGACAATCCATTTGATTAAATTTTTTTATTGATTTTTTAAAAAAAATCTCTCTCTATATGCCCGTCAATCATTTTTATTACTCTTTTTGCTCTACGAGAAACGTCTTCTTCATGAGTAACCATCAATATAGTATTACCATCTGCATGCAATTTGTCAAACAAGTCTAAAATTTCATTAGAACTTTTACTGTCAAGATTTCCAGTTGGTTCATCTGCCAGTAAAATTGAAGGATTATTTACAAGTGCTCGAGCAATTGCAACTCTTTGTCTTTGTCCTCCAGATAATTCATTTGGTTTATGAAGCATTCTGTCAGCAAGTCCTACAGAAGCAAGGGCTTGTGAAGCTCTTTCGGTTCTGTTTTTTTTGTTAATTCCTGCATATACCAATGGTAATTCTACATTTTCAAGAGCATTCATTCTTGGCAAAAGATTAAACGTTTGAAAAATAAATCCTATTTCTTTGTTTCTAATTTCGGCAAGTTCATTGTCGTTAAGTTTCATTACATCGGTTCCGTTTAGAATATAATGCCCATTGCTTGGAGTATCAAGGCATCCTATAATATTCATAAGAGTTGATTTACCACTGCCTGAAGGTCCCATTAATGCAACAAATTCACCTTTGAAAATTTCGCAACATAAGTTGTGTAATGCATAAAGTTTTTGATGTCCCATAACATATACTTTTTCAATATTTTTCAATTGTATTATGGGATGCATTTATTATTTTTTTATAAACTTTGGTACCTTAAAATAGTCTGAATCTTTGTCAGGTGCGTTAATTAATGCTTCAGTTTTTGATAATTCAATTTTTACCATATCTTCTCTAAGATTGTTGCTTGTTTGATTCATATATATCAAAGGCTCTACCTTTTCGGTATCTACTTCTGAGAGTTTGTCAAAAAAATCAACTATTTTTTCTAAGTCATTTTTTATTTTAATCTTTTCATTTTCATCAAATTCAAGTTTAGCAAGATTTGCAATCTCATCAATTTTATTTTCTGTGATTTTCATTTTTTATAAAATAAAAAATTATATTTTAATATTCTTTTTCAATTCAGTCTCAATTATACCAAAAACTTTTTCTTTAAGTTCATCTTTTTGTTCTGGTTTTAGACCAAGAGTAGGGATAGCACGATGAATTATCATTCTCATTTTACCTGGATGAAGACCATTTGCAAAACCGCCACCTGGCATTCTTTTCCAGTTGTCAATAATAGTTATAGGCACAATTGGAATTTGGTTTTCAATAGCAAGCCTAAATGCACCTGATTTGAATGAAGATAATTTTGGATAGCTGTTTTTTATACCTCCTTCTGGAAATACAAGAATACTTGTTCCGTCTTTTATTCTTTCATCAGCTTGTTTAAAAGCTTCGTGTGATTTTTTTATACTTTTTCGGTTTACAGGTATATCAAGAGTTTTAAAAAAAATTTTAAAACCCATTATTTTAGTAAGTTCATCCTTTGCCATAAAATTAAAATAATTAGGAATAAGCAAAGTGGTTGTTATTATATCAAGATAAGAAAAATGATTAGGACAAAAAATATATGTGCATTTTATATCAGGTTTTTCTTCATAAATTACTTTTGGGAACAACCCACTTGGGTAAACTATGCAATATCCCCAAATTTTTCTCAATTTATGTGCTAAAGGATACCATTTTGGTTTTGATAAAAGTATTATAAATGGAATATATAAAATTGTAAATACTATTGTAAACAATGTTAAAAACCACACTGCCCAAAGTAATCTTACAACTTTGAATTTCATTTATTTGTTTAATTAAAGTGATTTTTCAAACTTTCACTCATAAAATTTGCTAAATTTTGTAATGGCTTTTCTGCAATCATTTTCATTATCATATTCAATTCAGCGTTTATAACTACTTTGATGTTTGATAATTTATTTTCTTCACTCAAAAACCATTCTATAAATAAATCAACAGGTGCCTTGCTTGCTGGTACTATTTTTAAATAAGAATTTAATTTTGATTCAGCTTTTTTAAGGTGTAATGTTCCTAAACCCTGAATTTTTAATTTAGCCTCATCCATGTTGCTCCACCAGTCACTTACATTTTCAGGCATTAAAATTTTATGATTATTTAAGTTTATTAAAAACTCATAAATTTCATCAATTGATTTATTTATTTGTACAGTTTTACTTTCAATACTCGTCATATTTTATATATTTTTTATTCGGTTATATACAAATGCCGTAACAAACACAGTTGTAAGCATTCCAATAATAAATGATGTAAACATGTTTGGTAACAAAAATCCCCCTGGAGTAAATTGTAAATGTATATTTTCAATAGCTTTTGCAATATTCACAGTTGTATCCTGATTTGTTTTAACATTATTTATAAAAATTTCTTTAGCAATTTTTTCAGCCTTATCAAAAATTGCGGGGAATGAAAAATATATTATAGTAAATCCTATAAAATTTATAATTCCGTTAATAAGAGAAACCATAAATCCTGTAAACATACTTCTCATAAAAGTAATTAAATTGCCTGACGCCTTTTTAGTGCCAATTATTGCAAATATTACAGAAACAAATAGTATTATAGATGAGAATGAGCGAAACAGAAAATTGTTTTCCTTTAACAAAAACATTTCATTTTTGTAGAAAAAATAAAGAAATACCGAAGAAACTATTCCGCTGAAAATACCGAAAATTATAAAAAACTTTTTCAAACCATTAATTGAAATAAGGCTGCAAATTTAATAAGAAAATGTGATTTAAGATTATTCTGTGGTGTGAGAATTCTCTTCTTTATCTCTTCTGAACTCGTCAAAATTATATTCAGGCATTAGATCATTTTTTACGTAGTTTACTGTTTCCTGAAATGCTTCTAAAAATTTATTAAAGTCTTCTTTATAAAGAAATATCTTATGTTTTACATACATGCCGTCTTCAGGTCTTTTTTTACTTTCAGTAATAGTAATATAATAATCATTACCCCGGGTAGCTTTCACATCAAAAAAGTATGTTCTTTTGCCAGCTTTTACCTTTTTTGAAAATACTTCGTTTCCTTCTCTATTAGATTCGTACATATATTAAAAGTTGTTTTTTATAAAAAAATTCTTCGCAAAAAACAAGATAATTTTTCTTAAGACAATACTATTATTTGTTTTTTTTGACAAAAAATTATAACTAAAAGAATATCAGCTCATTTTATTTAATTTGAAAATATAAATGAATAGAATAGTTTACATAAGTTGAATATTTTTATTTCAAAAAATGAAATGAAATAACTAAATAAATAAAAAAAGTTAGTTTTGCAAAGTAATTTTTTAATAATAGAAGATATAACATGATTGATATAAAAGAAAAAAACATATTGAATGATGCAAGAATTTTTAGTACAATGGCTGAACTTGAACATGAACAGATAATGTTTTGCAATGACAACGAAATTGGATTAAAAGCTATAATTGCAATACATAATACAGTATTAGGCCCAGGTCTGGGCGGTACTAGATTTTATAATTATCAATCAGAAAGCGATGCAATAAGAGATGTTTTAAGATTATCAAGAGGTATGACTTATAAAGCTTCAATATCAGGATTAAATTTAGGCGGGGCAAAAGCAATAATTATCGGAGATCCAAACAAATTAAGGTCAGAAGTGCTTTTTAGAAAATTTGGAAGATTTATTGAGAATCTGAATGGGAAATATATTACTGCAGAAGATGTAGGAACAACAACAGGAGATATGGAATATATAAGTATGGAAACCAGCCATGTTGTTGGATTGCCAGAAATAAAAGGAGGAGGAGGAGACCCTTCACCAGTTACAGCTTATGGCGTATATCTTGGTATGAAAGCGGCTGCAAAACATGTATATGGTAATGATTCTCTTAAAGATAAAACCGTAGCAGTACAAGGTATTGGCAAAGTTGGCTATAACCTAATCGAAAGATTGCATAAAGAAGGTGCAAAAATTTATATTACTGATATTAATGATGGAAATGTGAAAAGAGCAGTTGCTGATTTCGGTGCAATTTCAGTAAGTAATGAAGATATTTTTGAACTTAATGTTGACATTTTCGCCCCATGCGCAATGGGTGCTATTTTAAACTCAAGTAATATTAACAAACTCAAATGCTCAATAGTTGCAGGAGCTGCAAATAATCAACTTGAAAATGAAGAAGAGCATGGAATGATGCTTAAAAGTAAAAATATTATATATATACCGGATTTTTTAATTAATGCCGGTGGGTTAATAAATGTTTATTCTGAGGTAAACGGCTATAACAAAAAAATTGCTTTCGACCAAACCGAAAAAATTTATCAAACTACTTTAGACATTTTACAGAAAGCACAAAATGAAAACACCCATACACAAAGAGCTGCAATAGCAATAGCCGAAAACAGAATAAAGCAGGTAATGCTATTAAAATCTACAATATGATGTTAAAAAAAACTATAATTTTTGTATTAATTTTCTATTCTATTAACTGTTTTTCGCAAAAAAGTAATGTAAATAAATATAGGATTTATGTAGGTGCGGGAGATAGAAATGTTATTTCTGACTTTATTAGTCTGCAAGATAAAAATTTTAGCGGAGAAGTTAGTTGGCAATATCGTGCAGGGCTTAGAATTAAAGATAATTATGAAATAAATGCTGCGGCTTATTATAGAAACATTTTAAGATTAAATCCTCAAATGGGTTTTAATAAAAATTCTGGATATTCAGCAAGTTTAGTTTATGAACATAGAAATCCAAAAAGCAGAGTAGGATATCCATTTGGGTTTGAAGTAATGCAGTTTACAAATAATATCGATTCTTCATTCACAGACGGAAGGCCAAAGTATTATGAAAATTATAATTCTCTTTCCTATGGTTTTAAGATAGGTTTGCGTTATCACTTTTCAAGATTTATTTTTTTAGAAACTGAAGCAAATTTTATGTATGAAAAGTTTAATTCTGATATAAACTGGGGAGGATATCAAAGAAAGTTTACAAGCAATTCTATTAATAGTTTTAAATTCTTAGGTATGTCATTAAATATTTGCTTGTAGTATTTATTTGAAAAATTGTCAATAAGAACTATTTTATATAAACAGGAATTTTATCTTATATTAATAAGTGTTTTTTTAGTTTCATTTTTATCATATTATTCTGTAATTTCAGATGGATGCGAAGGTGGAATGGATAGTTACAATCATTACATTATTTCAAAATATACTTGGAAATATCCTAAACTTATCTTAGACCAATGGGGCAAACCATTATATAATCTTATTGCCTCACCATTTGCCAATATGGGTTTTGTTGGTGTAAAAATATTTAATATTTTACTTTGGGTGGCAAGTGCATGGATTGCTTGGCTTACAGCTATAAAAATTAATTTAAAATATGCATGGGTTGCTTTTATTCTTGTTATACTGCCACAAGTTTCCTTTCAAAATACAATTTCAGGATTAACAGAATATTTAAATGAATTTTTACTGATAACCTTTATTTATTTCATTGCTATAAAAAAATGGAATATAGCAGCTGCCATAGCCGGACTTTTGCCTTTTGCACGAAGTGAAGGTTTTGTGATAATGGCAGCTACCGCATTTTATTTATTTTTTATTGTTAAACAATATAAAAGTATAATTTGGTTCCTTGCCGGTTCTTTGTTTTTCAGTATAATCGGTTTTTTAGTTTATAATGATTTTTTATGGATTTTTACTCAAAACCCATACATTCTTGCACAAGCAAAAGGCATGAATCTTTGTGGCAGTGGAAGCATATTTAGTTATGTTAATCAGTCAAGATTTATATTTTCTCTTCTCGGCACAGTATTAATTATTGCAGGCTCAATAATTTCTTTAGTAAATACTTTTAAAAATTATAAAAATAAATATGATGTTTTTGAAGATGATTTTATATTTTGGCTTTGCTGTGGAATATTCTTCTTGTATTTTTCAGTTCATTCAATAATTTGGTGGAAGGGTATAATGGGGAGTTGCGGTTATACAAGAGTAATGATTGTAATTACGCCCTTAGCTGCTTTGATAGGTAATTATGGATTAAGTAAAATATCTGAAATTTTTAAAAATTATAATAAAATAATTTTAATAGTAATTATTATTCTTACTTTTATTTCAACTATTCATCTTATCCAATTTTCAAGACGAAACTTGCCATACGGCATTTCAGATGAGCAAAAAGAATTTGTGAAAGTAGCAAAATGGCTGAAAACACAGGAAATAAGTAACAGTCAAGTATTTTTTTTATATCCATATCTCAATATTATTGCTGATATTGATCCTTACAATAAAAAACAATTTGAGTTTTTATGGAGTTTTGATTTTGATTATTCGCCTATTGGCAGTATTGTAATTTGGGATGGGCACTTTGGTCCAAATGAAAGCAAAATTCCTTTAGAGAAATTGGCAAATAATGATGATTTTGTACTGCTTAAATCATTTAAGCCTGAAAAACCATTTAATACATTAAATAATTATCCTTTCGAAATTCATATTTTTAAAAGGGTTAAAATGTAGCTATATTGCTTTAAACTTATTATTTTTGCACCCGTATTTTTTTAAGTTATTTAAATATTAAATGCTCAACAGAAGGCTAATAAGAATCAAGGTACTCCAGGGAATATATGCATATCACCAATCAGAAAATAAAAGTCAGAAAACTTCAATTTTGTTTATTGATAAATCAGTAAAAGGTATAGAAAATACATTTATTGATTTACTGCAATTTAGTTTTGATTTTTTTTACTATGTAGATTTAAAATTTGTAAATGCCGATAAATATCTTAAACAATCAAAAACCAATATATCAAAAAAGAATTTAATTCTGTCAAAAAATCTCTTTTTAGATATTCTTAAAAGAAATAAACAAATTGAAATATTACTAAACAGAACTGCTCATAATTGGAATAAAGAGCACGATTTTTTATTTTCAATTTATAAAAAAATTGATGAAGAAGAATGGTTTAAGAAGTTTGAAGAAAGTAATACTGAAAATATTGAAAATGATAAAAACTTAATTCTCGAATTTTATAGGTTTTTAATTACAAAATCTGATGACTTTAATTCAAAGATGGAAGAAATTACAATACATTGGCAAGACGAAAAAATTCCATTATTAAACTCGTTTGAAAAGCTTATAAATTCAGTAGATTTAAAAACGGGAAAAGTTGAAATTCCTTTAGTTTCGAAAAACATGGACGAAGATATTGAATTTGCTCATAAACTATTTAATTTTACAATTAAAAATCAAGATAAATTTGAAAAATTAATTGCTTCACAAACACCCGATTGGGAAACCGAAAGAATAGCTAGAATAGACTTGTATATAATGACTATGGCTCTAAGCGAGTTTACAGAGTTTGAAAATATACCTATAAAAGTAACATTAAATGAATATCTTGAACTTGCAAAAATTTACAGTACACCTCAAAGTTCAAAATTTGTAAACGGTATATTAGATAAATTACATACGGTACTTAAAAAAAATGGTGAAATAGTGAAAAAGGGTAGAGGATTGGTAGAAAATTAAGGAAAACATACAACAATATTATTATTTTTGAACTCTGTTTTAAAAAGTAAAAATACATGAACAATAAATTTATATTTTCAATTATTTTAGTGCTATTATTTAGTATTACTTCATGCCAAAATAATACAAAGGAAGTAGATGCTAATATTATTGAAACTCCTTCGAAAAATGACAAAAGTGGCGACAAAAGTAACTCGGCTGAAATGACTTTTGAACATGACGAATGGGATTTTGGCACAATTACAGAAGGTGAAATAGTAGAACATACATTTTCATTTAAAAATACAGGAAACAAAACACTTTTGATATCTGACGTACAAGCTTCATGTGGCTGTACAGTGCCTGTTTGGCCTAGAGAACCAATAAATCCTGGGAAGGAAGGTTCAATAAAAATTCAGTTTAACAGTTCAAATAAACATGAAAGCATAGCAAAAGATGTTACAGTTTATTCAAATGCAAAAACAGTAAAAAAAATATTAAAATTTAAAGCTTACGTGAATAGTAAAACAGAAAACAAATAAAATATTTAAAATAAATGCAACACTTACTTTTAGCAATTAATCAAGGCACAATGAACTTAGTAATGATATTATTAATGTTTGTTGTTATGTACTTTTTTATGATTCTTCCACAAATGAAAAAAGGTAAAGCTCAGAAAAAATTCTGGAACGAACTTAAAAAAGGCGACCATATTGTAACTTCAGGCGGCATACATGGCAAAATAGTAGAACTTAAAGATACTACAGTAATAATAGAAGTGGAAGGCGGCGTAAAACTGAAGATTGAAAAATCTTCAATATCGCTTGAATTGTCGCAGGCAACTCAAAAATAAAGCTATTTTTAAAAAAAGTCTTAAAATAGGGATTACAGGAGGGATAGGCAGTGGCAAAACTACTGTTTGTAAAATTTTTGAAAAATTTGATATCCCGATATATTATGCTGATGTTAAAGCAAAAGAACTTATTAATTCAAATAAAAATATTGTTTCAGAAATTAAGAAAAACTTTGGGTGGGAAACATACAATGAAGATGGAAACTTAAACAGAAGCTATCTTGCAAAGGTAGTTTTTAACAACAGCGACAAATTAAAAATACTTAATTCAATTGTACATCCGCCATTGTTTGAAGATTACAGAAAATGGGTAATTTCAAAAAAAAACTATCCATATACTATTAAAGAAGCTGCACTGATGTATGAAACTGAAAGCTATAAAAGTTTGGATAAAATTATTGTAGTTACAGCACCCATTGATACACGAATACAAAGAGTTCTAAAAAGAGATTTGTCAAAAAAAGAAGATGTACTTAAAAGAATGGAAACACAAATGAGTGACCGCGATAAAATTGCAAAAGCTGATTTTGTAATAAAAAATGATGGAAAAAATTCTTTAATTCACCAAATAATAAAATTGCATAATTTATTTATTGAAATGGCAAAAAATTAAAATTTGAATATTTATTTTGATGTAAAATAAGATGGAAACAAACAGAACAATTATTCTTACCCATAGCCAGATTGAAAAAAAAATAGAAAGAATGGCTTGGGAAATCTTTGAGAATAATTACAATTCTCCAAGCATAGTGCTTTTAGGCATTGCACAAAACGGTATATTAATTTCAAATGCGATAGCAAAAGAATTGAAGAAAATAACGCAAAATGAAATTTTAACAGGTACTTTAGAAATAGACAAAAAGGGATGTTTTGATTCTGATATAAATTTAAATTGTAAACACAATCTCGAAAATCAATCTATAATTATAGTAGATGATGTAATAAATACTGGAAAAACAATGCTTGCCGCCATGCTACCTATAGTAGAACAAAAGCCATATAAAATACAAACCGCCGTATTAGCAAAGAGAAACCATAGAATGTTTCCTATTAAATGCAATATAGTTGGTATTTCACTTGCAACAACCCTGCAAGAGCATATTTGGTTTGAGGTTGACTCAAAGGATAAAATGATAGTTTTTTTAACATAATTTAGGAATGAAAGCGTTTAAGATTTTTATATATCTGATAATTTTATCATCTGTATTTTTTTTAAGTAATTGCATTAGCTGTGACGACTGCAATATTTCTGCCGCACCCAAACAAATAAAAGTCGAAAACTCAAGTGGTAAAAATTTAATATTCGGTTCTTCAAAGAAGTATGACCCATTTGATATAGTAATTAAAAATAACTTGAATGAAACAGTAGAGTTTTATACAAATAATGATAATCAAACTATTGATTTTACTTTTTCAATAAAAGCTGATACATACTATATTTATCTTAATTCTACCGAAAAAGAAACAATAAAATTTGTATATGGAAAAGAAAAAAATATTGATTGCTGTAACGAATTTGACGTAACTAAAAGTACATGGCTAAACAGTGTTCAGATTTCAAACTATGACCAAATTACTATAGTAAAATAAACAAAACATTTAATTTGATATTTTAAAATAAAATCAGTACACTTAAATAATTAATGAGTATAAGAATAAAATCAAAAGAGCAAATTGAAGGTATAAGAAAAAGTTGCATACTTGCTGCTGAAACCTTAAAATACCTTGAACAATTTGTAGTAGCTGGTAATACTACAGATTATATTAATCAAAAAGCTCATGAATATATTTTATCAAATAATGCTAAACCGGCACCATTAAATTACAACAAATTTCCTAAATCAGTTTGTATTTCAGTAAATGATGTTGTATGTCATGGTGTGCCCGGCAGTTATGAATTAAAAGAAGGAGATATTTTAAATATTGACGTTACCACTATATTAAATGGTTATTACGGCGATACTTGCAAAATGTTTGCAGTAGGAAAAATAAGTGAAGAAGCTGCTAATTTGATTTACACAACAAAAGAATGTCTTAAAATCGGAATTAAAGAATGTTTTCCAGGAAATTTTTTTGGTAACATAGGATATGAAATAAACAAGTATGCTTCAAGCAATGGGTACAGTGTTGTTTACGAATTTTGCGGACATGGCGTTGGAGTGGCATTTCATGAAGAACCCGAAATAAACCATATAGCCGAAAAAAATAGCGGAAAAAAAATGCGTGAAGGGATGATATTTACTATCGAGCCTATGATTAATCAGGGAAAAGCAAGGACCAAAATTGACAGAATAGATGGTTGGACTGCACGAACAATTGACGGAAAACTTTCAGCACAATTTGAGCATACAATTCTTATAACTCCATCAGGATGCGAACTCCTTACAGATGTGTACGGAGATTTTTAGTAAATCATTTTAATATACTTCTTGCAATTACAAGTTTTTGAATTTCGCTTGTTCCTTCACCTATTGTGCAAAGTTTGCTGTCGCGATAAAACTTCTCAACCGGAAAATCTTTTGTATAACCATATCCTCCAAATATTTGAATAGCTTCAGTTGCACATGTTACTGCTGTTTCTGATGCGTAATATTTTGCCATAGCAGAGTGTTTTCCAACATCTAAATGATTATTTTTTAAATAACAGGCATAATCAATTAAATTTTCAGATGCTTCAATTTTTGTTGCCATATCAGCCAATTTAAAACTTATACCCTGGAAATTGCATATTGCTTGCCCAAATTGTTCTCTTTCTTTTGAATAATTTGTAGCTGCTTCAAAAGCACCTTTGGCAATTCCGAGTGATAATGCGGCAATAGAAATTCTTCCTCCATCTAATATTTTCATAGCTTGTATAAAACCATCGCCAACATTCCCTAAAATATTACTTTTGTGAATACGGCAATCTTCAAACACCAGTTCGGCTGTTTCACTTGCACGCATTCCAAGCTTATTTTCTTTTTTACCACCTTTAAAACCGGGCGTACCTCTTTCAACAACAAAAGCAGTAATACCACGAGAGTCGAGCAATTCGCCTGTTCTTGCCAATACTACAGCTACATCTCCCGAAATTCCATGAGTAATCCAGTTTTTAGTCCCGTTTAACACCCAATAATCACCGTCTTGCTTAGCTACACAACGCATTCTCATTGCATCGCTTCCGGTATTTGCTTCTGTCAAACCCCATGCCCCAAGCCACTGTCCACTGGCAAGTTTTGTAACCCATTTTTGTTTTTGGTCTTCATTGCCAAAGCTTAAAATATGGTTTGTGCATAGTGAATTATGAGCTGCCATACTCAAGCCTATTGCCCCACAAACTTTTGCAACTTCTACTATAGCTGTAACATATTCAAAGTAGCCAAGACCTGCACCTCCGTAATTCTCAGGTACTATTATTCCCATCAAACCAAGTTCACCCATTTTTTTAAATAAATCTCTGGGTAAAGTCTGAGTTTCGTCCCATTCCATTACATAAGGTCTTATATTTTTTTCGGTAAATTCTTTTACAGTATTTTTAATTAGAATTTGATTTTCGGTTTTTTCAAATGAAATCATATTTGTTTTATTTCTATTGGCAAAAATACTTTAGCAATGGTATATTATGAAACTGAAAATGCTCATTTTATAAACAAAATTGTATATTTTATAAAATTGCGTTGTAAAACTTATAAATACATTGTTTATATCTTTTGGATATCAAAATATATATGAATTTTAATTTCGTGGTATCCAAAAATTACACATAAGTGAGTAAGGAAATTATATATGACGAAGAAAGTATAAAATCGCTTGATTGGCGCGAACATATCAGGCTAAGACCAGGGATGTATATTGGAAAACTGGGGAATGGTTCTGCTTCTGATGACGGAATTTATGTATTGTTTAAAGAGATTATAGATAATTGTATTGATGAGCATGTGATGGGTTTCGGAAAAGTAATAGACATTAAAATTGATGATAATAAAGTTTCAATAAGAGATTACGGACGTGGAATTCCACTTGGTAAGGTTATAGAATGTGTTTCGAAAATAAATACAGGTGGCAAATATGACTCAAAAGCTTTTCAAAAATCTGTTGGTCTAAACGGAGTTGGCTCTAAAGCTGTAAATGCGCTTTCAAATTACTTTAAAGTTCAATCATTCAGAGATGGTAAAAGCAAATTGGCAATTTTTGAAAAAGGAGATCTATTAAAAGAAGAAGATATTGAATCATCAGAATCTAATGGAACTTTAATAGAATATATTGCTGACGATAGTGTATTTAAACATTTCAGATATATAAACGAATTTGTAGAAAACCAAATTTGGAATTATGCTTTTCTTAATTCAGGTTTAATTATAAATTTTAACAACAATAAGTTTTTTTCTAAAAATGGTTTACTTGATTTATTAAAACGTAACTGTAATGAAGAAGAGCTAAGATATCCCATTATACATTTAAAAGGAGAGGATATTGAAGTTGCTTTTTCACATGATAATCATTATGGCGAAATATATCACACATTTGTTAATGGACAAAATACAACTCAAGGCGGTACCCATTTGCAAGCATTTAAAGAAGCACTTGTAAAGACTGTACGCGATTTTTATAAAAAAGATTTTGACTCGAGCGATATTAGGTCGTCAATAAATGCAGCAATAAGCATAAGAGTACAAGAACCGGTATTTGAATCACAAACAAAAACAAAACTCGGAAGCACAGAAATGTCGCCAAATGGCGCTACCGTAAAAGGATATATTTACGATTTTCTTAGAAAACATCTTGATGATTTTCTGCATAAAAATAATAGTATAGCTGATACCTTACTAAAAAGAATATTGCAAAGCGAAAAAGAGAGAAAAGAAATGGCGGGAGTTCGCAAACTTGCAAATGAAAGAGCTAAAAAAGCCAATATACACAATAAAAAACTAAGAGATTGCAGAGTTCATTTTACTCATACAAACAACGAAAACAGATATAATACTACCCTATTTATAACCGAAGGAGACTCTGCAAGCGGAAGTATTACAAAATCGCGAAATGTTGATTATCAGGCTGTGTTTAGTCTTAGAGGCAAACCATTGAATTGCTATGGGCTTACTAAAAAAGTTGTGTACGAAAATGAAGAATTCAATCTTTTGCAACATGCACTTGATATTGAAGATTCATTAGAAAATTTAAGATACAACAATATTGTAATAGCAACAGATGCCGATGTTGACGGAATGCACATAAGACTTTTGCTACTTACTTTTTTTCTACAGTTTTTTCCTGACCTTGTACGAAACGGACATTTATATATTTTAGATACACCACTTTTCAGAGTTAGAAACAAACAAAAAACCATATATTGTTATAGTGAATCAGAAAAGCAATCTGCAATAAAAAAATTAAAGGATAAAGTTGAAATTACCAGATTTAAAGGTCTTGGAGAAATTAGTCCAGATGAATTTGCTTTGTTTATTGACGAAAATATTAGACTTGAACCGGTTATTTTAGGGCAGGAAATGTCAATAGACAAAATATTGGAATATTATATGGGGAAAAATACTCCAGAAAGACAAGATTTTATTATAAATAATCTTATTGTAGAAATTGATACAGAAAACGAGACTAACATAGTAAAAGAAGAAATATTTCAGTGAGGTAATTATAGATAATGGAAGAAGAAAATAAAAACGATATAGAAAATACAAACGAAGAACAAGAACATGACGACCTTAAAGTGATTCCACTAAACGGAATGTACGAAAACTGGTTTCTTGAATATGCATCTTATGTAATACTCGAAAGAGCAGTTCCTTCACTTGAAGATGGGCTAAAACCTGTTCAACGCCGTATTTTACACAGCATGTGGGAACTTGAAGACGGCAGATATAATAAAGTTGCAAACATAATTGGAAATACCATGAAATATCATCCACATGGCGATGCCGCCATTGGTGATGCAATGATAAATATTGGTCAAAAAGAGCTTTTAATTGATACGCAGGGAAACTGGGGAGATATAAGAACCGGTGACAGTGCTGCTGCCCCAAGATATATAGAAGCAAGATTATCAAAACTTGCACTTCAGATTATATTCAATCCTAAAACTACTATATGGCAAAGAAGCTATGATGGTAGAAACAGAGAACCTGTATTTCTACCGGTAAAATTTCCACTTTTACTGTCGCAAGGGGTAGAAGGAATAGCTGTAGGACTTAGTACTAAAATTTTGCCACATAATTTTATTGAATTGATAGAGGCAACAATTGATATTTTAAATGGTAAAAAAACTAACATTTTGCCCGATTTTCCTACAGGTGGTATGGCAGATTTTTCAAATTACAATGAAGGAAGAAGAGGGGGGAAGATAAGAGTAAGAGCCAGAATTGAAGAAAAAGACAAAAAAACTTTACTGATAAAAGAAATACCTTATGGCACAACTACAGTCAGTCTTATAGAGTCAATTATCAAGGCAAATGATAAAAGTAAAATTAAAATAAAAAAAGTAACTGACAATACAGCCAAAGACCTTGAAATAGAAATACAACTTGCCCCGGGTATTTCTACCGATAAAACAATTGATGCACTATATGCCTTTACAGATTGCGAACTAAGTATTTCGCCAAATGCTTGTGTAATATTTGAAGACAAACCATTTTTTTGGGGTGTAAATGAAATTTTAGAAAAATGTACTAGAAATACAGTAGAACTTCTAAAAAAAGAACTTGAAATAACACGAAGTGAACTTGAAGAAAAATGGCATTTCAGCAGTCTCGAAAAAATCTTTATTGAAAATCGAATATATCGCGATATTGAAGAATGTGAGACGTGGGAAGATATTATAAAAACTATTGATTTAGGACTTGAGCCTTTTAAACAAAATCTAAAACGCGAAGTTACCAATGACGATATAGCTAAACTTACCGAAATTAAAATTAAAAGAATTTCAAGATTTGATTCTTTTAAAGCCGATGAATACATTAAAGACCTTGATACCGAACTTGACGAAGTAAACAATCATCTTGCAAATCTTGTAAAATATGCAATAAGGTACTTTGAAGCATTGCTTAAGCAATTTGGGAAAGGCAAAGAACGCAAAACAGAAATTCGGAAATTTGACAGCATTGAAGCTAATATTGTGGCAGTTGCTAATCAAAAATTATACTGCAATTTTGAAGAAGGTTTTGCCGGATTTGGACTTAAAAAAGACAATTATATATGCGATTGTTCTGACCTTGATGATGTAATTGCAATAAGAGAAGATGGCAAGTATAAGGTGAGTAAAATATCTGAAAAAGCATTTTTCGGGAAAAATCTTATTCATGTAGATGTATTTAGGAAAAATGACGACAGAAAAGTTTATAATGCCATATATTTTGATGGAGGCTCAAGAAAATATTTTGTCAAAAGATTTAACATTACAGGTATTACAAGAGATAAAGAATACGACATCACTCAAGATAAACAAGGCTCTAAAATTATTTATCTAACCGCAAATCCAAATGGCGAAGCAGAAATTGTTACAATTCAGCTTAGCAATATGAGCAAAGCAAGAATAAAAGTATTCGATTACAATTTTGCCGAACTTGCTATTAAAAATCGCAACAGTATTGGAAATACACTAAGTAAATTTCAAATAAGAAAAGTACAACTAAAAGAAAAAGGAAGAAGCACAATAGGAGGAAGAGCTATATATTTTGAACCATCAATTGGCAGATTAAACGCAGATGGCAGAGGCGATTTTCTTGGAAATTTTGATAATGAAGACAAAATCCTTGTAATATATAATGAAGGTAGCTATGAAATGACAGATTTTGAACTTACCAACCATTACGAACCTAAGGATATTATGTTGATTTGCAAATTTAACTCTGATATGATTTTATCATGTATGTATTATGTGGCTAGTGAAAAATTACATTATGTAAAACGATTTACAATAGAAACCACCACAGTTGGGAAAAAATTTATATTTATTCAGGAAGGAAAAGGTAATTTTCTTGCTTATATAAGTAATAAGGCAGAACCTGAGCTATTAATAAAAACTATAAATAAAAAAGGAATTAAAGAAGAGACAATAATTAATCTATCAGAATTTATTAGTGTCAAAGGATGGAAATCTATGGGTAACAGACTTACAACCGATACTCTCAAATCTTTTGAAGATATAACTCCTGAGCCAATTGATGAAATTGAAACAAGCAATGATGATTTTAATAATATATCATTTGAAAATGAAAATAACGATGATGAAACAACCGATATTATAGACTCACCTGAAAATACACCCCCGGTTAAATCTAAACAGATAAATTTATTCTGATTAGTTGCATTTTAATTAACATAAGAAAAAAAGCAAAAAAATGATAGCGAATATTTTACAGGATCACTTTATATAAAAAATCATTATTCAAACAAAATCTCTATTGATTGATTTGTTCTTCAATCTCAATGCTTATGTTTCTGTTTTTTAAGTATTGTATTATATAGTTGTAGCAAGCTTCGTTTTTGCCAACAAATTCAGGTGGATTGATTCCTTTTGAATTAAATTTATCTTCAAGTAATATATTTACTGCAGCACAAGCCGTGTATCCTGTAGTTCTTGCCATTGAACTAGTTTGAGTTTTTTTACAATTTTCATCATAAATGTTTGCAATTATATTTTTTTCGTCACTTTTTATGATTATTCTCATTGCCGTAAATTCATCATCTCCTTCATTTAAAAACCAGTTTTTAAATAGTATTTTACTTGAAAATTCTAGAGGTGAAATTTCAATTCCATTAATAACCATTTTGTTTTTATCAAAAAAACCACTTTCTTTCAAAACGCTTATATATTCGGCATGCCCCGTATATCGCAAGGTTTTTTCTTTCATGTTTTTTATATGAGGCATGGTTTTTATTAATGACCTTAATCCGTCAGAATTAAATGCCTCTAAAGTACCGATATTATTGAAGTGCAAAAATTCGCAATCGCTTAAAGGTTCTTTTGTGATTAACTCAAAATTGCTTACATATCTTGCAGGTCTAGTATATTCTTCAATAACATCTATTGGAGAAAAAGGTGCTTTGTAGTTAAAAGGAAAATTTCGCACTTTTGGCAAACCGCCCACATAACATTCAAAATCTGTAATTTTCATCTTTTGATTGTAATGTGCAAGTATTATATTATCAAGACCTGGTGCCACACCGCAATCTACAATAGCCGTAACATTGTTTTTCTTGGCGATATTGTCAAGTTCAAAAGCATCTTCAGCGAAAAAAGATATATCTACTACATTTTTTTTGGCTTTAATTATTTTTTTTAAAGTATTGAAGCCCATAAATCCTGGCACTGCACAAACAACTACATCACAATCTTCTATCAATTTTATAAAAGCAATTTCATCAGAAAAATCAACTTGAATTGTTTGAATATTGCTGTTTTTTTCTTTCAATTTCAAAAGAGTATTTTTATTAATGTCAGCAATTTGAATATTGAAATTTTTGGCTAAGTCAATAGCAATAGCAGAGCCAATCATACCTGCACCTAATACTGTAATTTTTTTCATTTATTATTTTTATTAATTATTTCCCATAATGCAATACCCGTACTTACTGCAACATTAAACGAATGTTTTGTTCCGAACTGAGGAATTTCAATTATAAGGTCACACAATTCTATTACATTTTGGTTTACTCCATCAATTTCATTTCCTACAATTAGAATTGTATTTAGAGTATTATCAGTTTTAAAATCTCTTATATCAATGCTTTTATTAGTTTGTTCGAGTGCAAGTATTTTGAAATTTTTATTTTTAAATTTATTTATTATTTGAATAATATCATCAATATATTCCCATTCAACAGAATTTTCGGCACCAAGTGATGTTTTATGAATTTCTCTGTGTGGAGGAGTAGGAGTAATGCCACAAAGATAAATTTTGCCAATGCCCAGACAATCGGCAGTTCTGAATATAGAGCCAACATTGTTCATACTTCTGATATTGTCTAAAACGAGAAAAATATTTGATTTTTCTTTGCTTTTAAATTCATCAACAGTTAAACGATTTAGTTCAATATTCTTTAATTTGCGAACTTTATTTCCCATATAAAATTGAGTGCAAAAATAGCAGATATTGAAACACCATTGATGAAACAATACAACTCGGTAAAACAAAAACATCCGGGAGCAATTGTGCTTTTCAGAGTAGGTGATTTTTATGAAACTTTTGGCGAAGATGCAATCAATACTTCAAAAATTCTCGGTATAACTCTTACGAGGAGAAACAATGGTAAATCAGGAGAAATTGAACTTGCAGGATTTCCTTATCACGCACTTGATGTTTATTTGCCACGACTTGTAAGAGCAGGTCAAAGAGTAGCAGTATGCGACCAACTTGAAGATCCAAAACTTACCAAAACAATTGTAAAACGTGGAGTTACAGAAATAGTAACTCCCGGGGTATGTATAAATGATAAAATTCTTGAATCAAAACAGAATAATTTTCTGGCTTCATTGTTTCATGATGGCAATAATGTAGGAGTTTCTTTTATTGATGTATCAACCGGCGAATTTTATCTTGCTCAGGGCGATGTGGAGTATATTTCAAAATTATTACAAAATCTAAGACCAACCGAGGTTATTTATCCTAAATCGTATAAACAAAAGTTTGAATCAAATTTCGGGAATTTTTATTCATACCTTTTAGATGACTGGATTTTTGAAGAAACTTTTGCAAAAGATAAATTGCTTTCTCATTTCAAAACTTCAACATTAAAAGGTTTTGGTATTGAAGGCTTAAATTGTGGAATTTCTTGTAGTGGTGCAATTATTCATTACCTTAATCAAAATCAACTTAACAATTTATCTCATGTTCAGTCAATATCGAGGATTGACAAAAATGACCATGTTTGGCTTGACCAGTTCAGCATAAGAAATCTTGAATTATTATCAAGCATTCATCCTCATGGCAAATCGCTTCTTGATATTATAGATAACACACTTACACCAATGGGAGGCAGGTTGTTAAAAAAATGGTTAATTATGCCACTTTTAAGTAAATCAAAAATTGAAAATCGTCTTAATATTACAGAGTATTTTCTTAACAAAACTGAACTGAGAAATACAATAAGACTAAAGTTGGCAAGAATAGGAGATCTTGAAAGACTTAATGCCAAGGTGTCTCTTTTCAGAATTAATCCACGAGAGTTGATTGTACTTTGCAAATCGCTTGATATTATAAAAGAACTGAAAGAGTTTACTTCAAATTCAGGAATTGAAGAGCTAAATGCAATTTCTGACAAGTTTAATTTATGTCATGTTCTTTATAATAAAATTCATAACTCAATTATTCCAGAGCCTCCATTGCTTACCAATAAAGGCGGTATTTTTAAAAGTGGGTATGATGAAGAACTTGACCAATTGAGAAATATTGCTTTTTCAGGAAAAGACTTTTTACTAAATATTCAAAAAAACGAAAGTGAAAGAACAGGAATACCAAATCTTAAAATTTCCTTTAATAATGTATTCGGGTATTTTTTAGAAGTAACAAATAGTCATAAAAGCAAGGTGCCCGATGAATGGATTAGAAAGCAAACCCTTACTAATGCTGAGAGATACATTACACAAGAACTAAAAGAATACGAAGAAAAAATAATTAATGCCGAAGAGAGAATTTCAATAATTGAATCAAAACTATATAGTGAATTTTTAGAATTTACCGCAGGGTTTTTCAATCAGATAAAAATAAATTCTCAAATTTTAGCACACCTTGATTGTATTGTAAGTTTTGCTGAAATTAGCGATAAAAACTCATATTGTAAGCCATTAATAAACGAAAGCAAATCAATCACATTGTTAGATTGCCGTCATCCTGTATTAGAAAATCAAATGCAAAACGGCGAAGAGTATATTCCTAATGATATACATTTGAATAATTCTGATGAGCAAGTTATAATTCTTACAGGACCAAACATGTCGGGTAAGAGTGCAATTTTAAGACAAACAGCATTGTCAGTTTTAATGGCACAAATGGGTTGTTATATTCCGGCACGTCATGCCGAAATAGGAATTGTAGATAAAATATACACAAGAGTAGGAGCATCAGACAATATTTCGCAGGGCGAAAGTACATTTATGGTAGAAATGATAGAAACTGCAAGTATTTTAAATAACATAAGTGAACGCAGTCTTATTATTTTAGATGAAATTGGCAGAGGTACAAGTACTTTTGATGGAGTATCATTGGCATGGGCTATTGCAGAGTTTTTAAATCAACATCCGTCAAAACCTAAAACATTATTTGCTACACACTACCATGAACTTAATGAGCTTGAAGCCAAAAACAAAGGAATAGTAAATTATCATATAAGTATAAAAGAAACTTCATCAAGAGTTCTTTTTCTTCGTAAACTTTTGAAAGGAGGCAGCGAACATAGTTTTGGTATTCATGTAGCAAAAATGGCAGGTGTACCTGCAAAAATTGTAAGTAGAGCGGCATATATTCTTGACAAATTAGAAAAAGACAGAGCAATGGTATCAGGAAGAAATACAAGTAAAAAATTAGAAAAACATAACTATCAACTCAATTTGTTTCAATACAATGAACCTGAATTGGAAAAACTTACAAACGAAATCAAAAAACTTGATACAAACACACTAACCCCAATAGAAGCTTTGCTTAAACTAAATGAATTAAAAAATATAGTTTCAAAAAAGTGAAAATCATAATTTCAATATTAATAGTGTTAGTCAGTTATGCTAATTTAAATGCACAATCAAATTATTATTGGGTGTATTTAAAACAAAATATTTCTGTATCAAATACTCCAATTGCAAATTGCTTTGACAATTTTAAATCTGAAAATCTTGAAATCATAGGAATATCAAAATGGTTTAATGCGGTATATGTAAAAATAGACGACACTAATATTCTTGAAGAAATTATAAAACTTAAAGAAGTATGCAAAGTTGAAAAAAGCAGAGAGTATAAAAAAAATATAAATTCAGTTTCTAATGATTCTTCTGCATTTATTTATACAAAAAAACAATTGTCAATGCTTGGGCTTGACAAGTATCATCAAAAAGGATATACAGGAAAAAATATAACACTTGCATTGTTTGATGGCGGATTTTATAAAGTTGATAGTATTGTGGCGTTTGATAGTTTACGAAAAAGAAATGGAATAAAAGCATGCAGAGATTTTGTATCAAACAATAACAATGTTTATAATGATGATGCACACGGGATGTACGTTTTATCAATAATTAGCGGATATATAAAAGATTCAATGATAGGAGCGGCTCCTGATGTTAATTTTCTTCTTGCACGTACCGAAGATGTTTCAACAGAAAAACACATAGAAGAATTTAACTGGATAAGAGCATTAGAATGGGCAGACTCAATAGGAGTTGACATTATTCATTCATCATTGGGATATTCAGTGTTTGATTCTTTACAAGGAGATTATAAATATAGTGATATGAATGGAGAAAGCACAATAATAACAAGAGCTGCTCAAATGGCTTACAAACGTGGAATATTTATTACAAACAGTGCTGGCAATGAAGGAGAAAAATCATGGAAGCATATAATTGCTCCCTGTGATGGAAAAGATGTACTATGTGTGGGCTCGGTAGATGAAAATATGAAAAAATCAGGTTTTTCATCTTTTGGACCAAGTGCTGACGGAAGAGTTAAGCCAGATGTGATGGCTATGGGTAGTAATGTAACCATAATTGGTACAAATAATATAATAAGAAAAGGAAGCGGAACATCGTTTTCGGGACCTTTGATTGCAGGAATGATAGCTTGCTTAAAACAAAAATTTCCTACAGTGCCAAATCAAATAATTCTTGATGCAGTGAGAAAAAGCTGCCATCTGTATTCTAATTACAACGATAGTATGGGGTATGGAATACCAGATGTAAATAAAGCAGATTCATTAATAAATATAAAACTTGCAATAGCTGATTTTAAAAGTAAAAAAGATGAATTAACTGTATTTCCCAATCCATTTAAAACCGAATTTGAAATAAAAGGTAATATAAAAATTAAAGAAGTTGAAATATTGGATATATATGGTAAAAAAGTTATGAATATTAAGAATACAAATAAAATAAATTTTGATACAGAATGTTCTGAGACATATATTTTAAAAATAACAGATTCAAATAAAATAATTCACTTCAAAAGAATTGTAAAAATTGATGAATGATATAAATAATATTTAAAATAACGAATGAAATGGAAACAAAACAAAAGCCCAATAGCATTGAAGAATATTTGAATAATTTGCCTGAAAACAGGAAAATTAAAATTAAAAAATTACTTGACATCATAAACCAAAATTTGCCTGAAGGATTTGAAAATATTATAAGTTATGGTATGCCAGGTTGGGTAGTCCCAAAAAGTATTTATCCTGCGGGATACCACTGCACACCAGCATTGCCTTTGCCTTTTTTAAATATTGCATCACAAAAAAACTTTGTAGCTTTATATCACATGGGGATATATGCTAAACGTGAATTACTTGATTGGTTTGTTGAAGAGTATTTAAAAATATGTAATAAAAAACCTGATATGGGGAAAAGTTGTATCAGATTTAAAGACAAGGATGAAATACCTTACATTTTAATTGCTGAACTTGCCAAAAAAATGAGTCCGCAAGATTGGATAAACACCTATGAAAAGGCATTTAAGAAGTGAAATTTTCTAATTAAATTTTTTGTAATATAAAGAAAGTTTTGTGTTACTTTTGCATAGTTTATAATTGAAAAAAATAACTCTGATATTATTTATTTTGTTTACAAACAATTCATTTTCTCAATATGCTAAAAATTTTAATTGTAATGATTGTAGTGGAAACAAACATAATCTTTTTAACGAATTAGATTCAGGATACATTATTGTATTGGATTGGATAATGCCTTGTATTTCGTGTATTGGACCATCAAAAACCGTATATAATGTTATTCAAAGCTATAAAGATTCTTTCCCTGGAAAAATAAGAATGTATATATGCGATGATCTTGCAGATACTTATTGCCCATCAGTTGTAAGTTGGGCAGATAATAATGGAATGCCAAATACAATTAAGTTCTCTGATACATCAATAAAAATGGAAGATTATGGATTGCCAGGTATGCCAAAAATTGTAATTATTGCTAACAAATCACATTTTGTATATTTTAATGAAACAGATTACGAAGCTGCAGATATTCCAAAACTTCAAAATGCTTTTAAAGATGCACTCACAGGAAAAGCTAACGACAATAATTTGAAGAAACCACTTAAAAATATATATCTGACATATAATAATAATGAGAAAAAACATTATTTGAATTTTAAAATAAACAATCCTGAAATTTTTAATATTGAAATTTTTAATTTGGCAGGTGAAAAATTAGTAAAAGAGAAAATTTTTATTGAAAACAGTAAATCTCAATTAGAAATAAATAGTGAAAATTTACCAAAAGATATATATATCTTAAAAGTAAACAACATAGAAACAGAAAAAAATTTAAAACTAAATATCAATAATTAATTATGATAAGAAATATCGCAATATTCGCTTTAGTATTTTTTTTAAATAATGCTTTTGCTCAAAAAGCAGTAAATTTTACTTGTAATGATTGTAAAGGAAATTCACATGATTTGTTCAAAAATCTAGATTCAGGCAAAGTAGTGGTTATTGATTGGGTAATGCCCTGTGCTTCCTGCATTGCTCCATCAAAAACAGCATATAATGTTGTAAGAAGTTTTGATACTATATACCCTGGAAAAATTATTATGTACATAGTTGATGATTATGCAAATACTGCATGTCCATCAATAGAAAGTTGGGCAAATAGCAACGGAATGCCAAATACAATAAGGTTTTCAAATTCACTAATAAAAATGATGGATTACGGCTCAAATGGAATGCCAAAAGCAGTAGTGTTAGCAGGCAAAGGTCATGATGTATTTTTTAATGAAAATAACTCAAACGTAGGAAATTCTACTAAACTCAAAAATGCCCTGATTTCTGCTGTTTCTGCAACTCTTTCAGTAAAAGAAACGAATTTTAATATAACAAGAGTTGCTGTAAATCCAAATCCTGCAAATCAAAATACCAATATCGAAATTGACTTAAAAAACACTGATAAATATAGTGTTGAAATAATTGATATTTTTGGTAAAAACGTGAAAACCATAATTAAAGATGAAATTTTAAATGCGGGCACTAATAATATAGATGTAAATACTTCAGAACTTTCAAAAGGTATGTACTTTTTGAAAATCTATAATTCAAAAACAAATAAATTTATAAAAATATTAGTATGCAGATGATTTGTTTTTTTAGAAAATACAATCTTCAGGTTTGTTTATTTTTTTTAATATTTACTAATGCAAATCAATCACTATCGCAATGCTGTGCCGGGGGAAGTGGAAGCCCATTGGCTGGAGGTGCATCTCAAGGAGTTTTACAGGAAAATCAATTTGAAATTAATACAAATTATCAGCATATATCAACAAAAAAATTTCTTACCGGGACAAAAACTGATAAGAATTTTTTAGATTATTTCGGCAGCAATTATTTATTTACCAGATTTGGTTATGGTGTAAATGAAAAATTTACAATGTCTGTTGATTTTGGATATTTTATCAATAAAAAGCAAATTGGTTTGTATGATAGTGTAAATAAAACAAACGAGGTAATTAAATCAGGCGGATTTGGAGATATAATTTTATTTCCCCGATATGATATTTATAATAAAACTAAGAAAAAATTAAAAACAGAAATAACTATTGGCTTAGGTGTAAAAATTCCATTAGGAAAGTACAACGACTCTTTTTCAAAGGTTGAACCATTTTCAGGTGAAAAATATTATATCACTATGCCTCTTGCAGTGCAGCCAAGTTCGGGTTCGCATGATATTTTGTTATATGGTTTTTTTCTTAAAGAATTTAAAAAATTTAAATCTTTTGTAAACATTACATATATTAAAAAAGGCTGGAATTCGTTAGGTGAAAAGCAAGGGAATTATATGTCAGTAGGCTTTTTTGCTAGTAAAACTTTAGTAAATAAACTTGGATTGACTGCACAGGTAAAATATGAATTTATAGATAAGATGAAAATTAATAAAAATGTTTTGCTATATGATTATCCAAATTATGACCCAGCAGCAACAGGAAGCAAAAAAATATTTATTGTACCTCAGCTAAACTATACATTCAAAGGTAAATACACTGTTTTTGCACTTTCTGAAATACCAATTTATCAGTATGTGAATAAAACTCAGATAGCATCGCAATTTCAGTTTTCAACCGGAATTTCGTATCGTTTTTATATGAATGAAAGTGAAGAATAATAATTACCTTCCTCCTTGTTGGATATAACTTGCTATTCTTTCTAAATACATTTTTGGGTATTGAAAGTCCGGCGAAATATGTAATGCTTTTTTAAAATAATTTACAGCATTTTTTAAGTCACTTTTTCCTTCAGCATAAATTGCACCTTTCATGTTGTAACATGCAGCTAATATAGGTACAGCTTGCGATTGCCCGTTAGGCAAATTAATATTTATGCTTTTTGTGGTATCAGCTTTAGATATCATCAAATCTGTTAAGCTATCAGCTTTTTCAAAGTTTGAATTATCAAAATACATAGCAGTAATTTTATATAAATAGATATAGTCATTAGTTGTATTATACAAATTACTAAAAATAGTGACTGATTTATCAATATTATTTGTTTGTTCATAAGCTACACCCAAAAGCTCAAGCAATTTGGTGTTGTTTTTATTTTTTGCTATTACCTGTTCGCCAAGTATAGTTCCACCTTCGTAATTTCCTGAACGGATATATATTCTTGCCAAAGAATCTTTATATTGAATGTTGTTTGAATCTTTAAGTAATAATTTATTATAAGCAAAAGCGGCAGTTGCATAATCTTTATATTTCAATGCTTGGTCAAGTAATTTTTTTGAATTTTCAATACTGTTTTTGTTTTTGTTGCAAGAAATAACAACAAGCAGTGATAAAAAAAAGATATAAAATTTTGTCATTTTTAGTCGTGAATTTTTAAGTTGGTAAAATTAATCAATATATTTTAGTAAATATCAGATTTAAAAACTTATGTCTATTTTATAGGTTTTGTTAAAAAAAAGTGGAAAAATTTTTAAAAAATATTTGGTTTTGTAAAAATAATTGTATATTTGTCGTCCCTGATTTCGATTTTTAGTTGACAATTTAGATTGAAATCGCATACGGAGATACCATTAAAATAAACGTATAAAGGGAAAAAAGATAGAAAAATAATCCCGACAATTTATTATTTTTTTATCAGTGTTTAAGATAAAATTTGAGATATATGATGCTGTACCTAATTGCAACAAGATTTTCTAAAAGAGCCATTTTTGGCTTATTGTTTTCTTTTTTGTATTTATTTGCAAAGTCACAATGTAATTTTAATGAAGAAATAATTTCACCTAAGGTAGGGCTGTGTCAACCTGCACTATTTAAAATTGTTGCTACCAATGTACCCGCAGGTTCAAAATTATTGTGGGATGTAGGTAAAGGATATCAAAATGGCTTCGATACATTTTATGCATATATACAAAATCCGGGAAAAATTTCTTTAAATGTACAGATTAAATACGCAAACGGTAAAATTTGTAATATATCAAAAAATAATTTTCTTGAAGTGTTTTCAAAGCCAGAACCAGAATTTTATATTTCACGTAAAAAACTTTGCTATGGTGCAGATACAGTAACATATTTTGACAATACTAAAAATTCATCTAAAAGAAGTTGGGTAATAGACGGGACAAATTACTATAACGCCCCAGCAAAACAGAAGCATCAGTTTAGTACTACAGGCTCTAAAAAAATTGCAATGATTGTAGAAGATAATAATGGATGTAAGGCAATCAAGGAATTTGATTCTACAGTTACAATTTATAAAGATATGCAAATTGATTTTGTGGCAGATAATACATCTGGCTGTGTAAGTAAAAAGGTAGTAGTAGTTCCATACATTAATAACAACGGAAATAAAATAGTTTCATATAAGTGGCTAAGCCCGGGTGCAGAACCAAGCATGCAAACTATTGAAAATCCTGATACATTTATTTATAAGTATTCGGGCAAATATTCAATTTTGTTTGAAGCAGTAACAGATAAAGGTTGTATTCACCAAAAAGTAAAATACGATTATTTAGCTTTTGGCCATATAGATTCAATGTCAATAAAATTTTCAGATTCTACTGTTTGTAAAGGAAGATTTATTACTATTGAAAATATTGATAAAACACTACCCGGTAAATTTAGTTGGTTTGCAAATGATGCCGTAGTTGTTCTAACTCCTGATAATTATTCATGTAAAGCCAAATATGATAAAATAGGCATTTTTAATTTGACAATTGTATATAATTACAATGGATGCGAACTTAGCAAAACAATTAATAATTACGTTAGAGTAAAAGGAGTGGAAGCTAAATTTTCTTCTGTTGATTATTACCATTGCAAATTACCTCATTTAGTACATTTTAAAAATACTTCAAAAGCGTATGAACCAGGGAGAATGACATATCAATGGCAGTATTTCAAAGATAATAAACTAATAAGAATTTCAAGTATTACTAACGATACTTTCAATATAAAACAACAAGGGGAATATGATGTTGTATTAATTACACGCCATGCAAACGGTTGTGTTGATACATTTAAACAAAATAAATATATCAGGAATAATCCAATAATGCCTCTTTTTGATGCAGATGTGAGAGTAGGATGTATTGGACAAACAATAGAGTTTTTACAAAATACTCCAAAAAGTTCTTACAAGTCTCCTGATAATTTTACTTGGACATTTTATGATAAAAACAAAAGCAAAATTTTAGGGTATTCAAATGAATCATCGCCAAAATTTTCATATAATGATACCGGGTTTTACAGTGTGAAAATGATTGCTGATAACGGGATAGGTTGTAAAGACTCAATTGAGATTGAAAACCTGATAGAAATTGTAATTCCAAAAATTAATTATAAAATTGAATCACCTATATTTTGTAAAGGAGAAAAATTAATAGCATTTGGAAACTCATATCCAAAAAGAGCTAATTTTAGATATTTCTGGTATTTGAAAAACAGAAATGACGGTATTGAAATTTCAAAAGAAACTTCTGCTTTTGATGAGAGAATAAATAATGCAGGCGAATACGATTTAAAATTTGTACACCAAATAAATAAAGGATGTCGCGACAGCATAATAAACAATGAACTTATTAAAGTGAATGAAATTAGTGCTGAACTTAAAATAGACACATTTAATGGTTGCACTCCCCTAACTGTAAAACCAAAAGCGATAATTTTAAATAATTTCCATTTTGAAAATCCAAGTAATATAGTAGAATACAAATGGAGTACTTCATATAATGAAAATGCAATAATATCAGACTCAAAAGCGCAATATCCTGAAATTACATTTACAAAAACAGGTGAATATTTTATATATCTCGAAATAACTAACAGCAGCGGATGTAAGCAAATTATTACTTCACAACCAATTTATGTTGGAGTAAAAGCTGAATTTACTGTTTCTGATAATATAGTTTGTCCTAATCAACTTATCCAACTAAAAGACAAGTCGTATTTATTGCCAACTTCAATAAAATGGGTTCTTACAAAAGATGCTGTTACTGGAGATAATCTATCACAAAATGAAATAAATATTAAATACAATATTGATAATAGAAATAAAGTTGGAATTATTGCTTCAAAGTTTGATAAATGTTATGATACGGTTTTTTCGTTTATTAAATCAATAATTGTAAAATCAGATTTTAAAGCAATTGATACAATTTTAAAATGCTCGCCGGTTTATGCTCAATTTTTATCAAAATCAAAAAACGCCGACTCATTAGTATGGGATTTTGGAAATGCAGTTAGTTTTACAACAACAGATTCATTTGTAGCTAATATTTACAGAAAAAATACAGGGATTAAAAATGGCTATAAAGTTTCTTTAATTGCAAAGAGTAATGAAGGCTGTAGCGATACTTTAACCAAGATAGATTATTTACATGTTGTTGGACCTACTCCAAAATTTGAAATGATTAATAATGTAGGTTGTGAGCCATTATCGGTTATATTTATAGATAATTCTGACGATGCATTCACACATTATATAAATTATGATGACGGGACTAAACTTAATTCTGAAATTGGAACACATATTTACACTATTCAAAATAAACAAAATTTAATTGAAGAACATATTCCGGTACTTTTTGCAGTAGATTCACTTGGATGTAAAGCAGAATACGTAAGCGATATACCAATTATTGTAAAACAAACTTCTAAGTCAACATTTAGTGTTAGCGATACAGTTGTTTGTCAATTTGAAGATATATCATATATAGACAATTCGCAATCAATTACCAAATCTGAGTTTTACCTTTACGGTTCGTCAAAAATCAGGTTAAACGAAAAGTTATTTAAAATTGAAGAAAAAGGAAATTTTGAGCTCGTACAGTTTGTAGAAAATACAAATTTGTGTATTGACAGTTTAAAAGTAAAGATAATTGTAAATCCTAATCCGATTGTAGAATTTATAACTTATGACTCAATATGTAAACAAAAGCTGGTAACATTTTATAATACTACAAAAAGTAATTATATTTTAAAGAAATTTGATTGGGAATTAAAATCTGATGGTATTTCAACAGTATATAACACACCGGTGGTTTCTCACTTATTTAACAATTCAGGAGCAAATACTATTGAACTTACAGTTACAGATATAAATAATTGTTCGAGTTCTATTAAAAAATATATTAATGTACCAAACCCTGACGAAATACCATCTGCTGATATAAATTTTGTTTCAGTAAATTCTGATAATACAGTAAATATTTTTACTATGCCTATTGTTTATTCAAGATTTGCATCGGCAAGTTTATACAACACAAATTTGAATTTGGCTTTTCATAATACCACTTCTAAAAAAATTGAAGAGGTAACTTACAATAAAACATTTGCTAAAGATTCATCAGTTTGTTTTGATTACAGAATTAACGATATATGCGGCTACACAAGCAATGCCGGTAAAAAACACTGTACAGTATTTTTACAAATTACCAATAATAAACCATTTGTAACTGAACTAAACTGGACACCATATATAGGATGGGATAAAGTAGATAAATATATAGTTTACAGAAAAACAGCTGATGAACCTAATTATTCAAAAATTTGCGAAATAGAATCGTCAAAACTTAATTATAAAGACTCAGGTATATGCAACAGAATTTATACTTATTACATTGAAGCAAAAAATAATGAATTAGTATCCAAAAGCAATATACAAATGAGCAATCCACTAATATTATTTCCTCAAAAATATACTGATATTAGAAATGTAAGTGTGAATGAAGATAATTCAATTACTGTAAAATGGGATGCGTCAAAAAATATAAATTTTAAAAATTATATTCTTAACAGAATTAATGTAGGAACAAACAAACTTGAAAGCTATGAATTATATACAAACTATTACAGAGATTACGATGTAAATACTTCAAGTAATTATTATATTTATTCTGTAATAGAAACTGATAAATGCGGCAATAAAAGTATTGCTGATGGAATCGGAAAAAATATAGTAATAAACGCTTCGTCATCAAGTTATTTTACACAAGCATTGTGGAATAAATACAAGTCGTGGAAATCAGGAGTAAAAGGTTATACCCTTCAAATTAAAAAAGATGGAAGTTTTAAGTCAATTTATTCAAGTTCAAGTATTGACAGTGTTTATTATCATAATCAAACATTAGAAATTATTCATGGAGCTTATTGTTATAGAATAATGGCAATCTCAAATGATATGTTGGATACAAGTTATTCAAACATTACATGCATTATATCACCTTCAAAAATGTACATGGCAAATGCATTTACTCCAAATGGCGATGAAATAAATGATAAAATAGGAGTTAAAACATTGTTTGTTGAGAATAATACTGAACTAAAAGGGCGTAATTTTACTTTCAGAATATACAATAGATGGGGCGAAATTGTGTTTGAAACAAATAATATTGACGAAGAATGGGATGGAAAATACAGAGGCGTAAAGGCACAGTCGGGTGTATATATTTATAAAATAAAAGCTATGGGTGCCGATAATCACTCATATTCAATAGAAGGCAATATAAATTTACTATAGATAAATTAAAAAAATAGGTTTTAAAGAATATAGTTTTTTATAAGATTTTTTTCATAGGCATTAGAATTTATGGTAAGGGCGTTGTGAAACGTCCTTTCATTTTTTATACATTTTTGAAAAATGTATTTTAGAAATAAATTATTGCTATTTTAGCAAAATCAAATAATGCACGATTATATAGAACTTATTCCGAAATTGTTTGTTCCCGAAAATTTGATAAAAATTGGTGGATTAGGATTGCTTATTTTTATAGTTTATGCAGAAACCGGGTTGTTTGTTGGATTTTTCCTCCCGGGAGATTCACTGTTGTTTACTGCAGGTATTTTGTGTTATACTGGTACATTATCAGTAGATATTTTTACACTTATGGCATTGCTTAATATTGCTGCAATTGCAGGAAATCTTACTGGATATTTTTTTGGAAGGAGGGTAGGTCCAAAACTTTTTACAAGAGATGATTCGTTGATATTTAAGAAAAGATATGTTTTTATAACTCGTACATTTTACAACAAATACGGAGGCAAAGCATTAATTATGGGCAGATTTTTGCCAATTATAAGAACATTTGCTCCAATTCTAAGCGGAGTTATTCAATTTGATTTTAAAAAATTCTTGATTTATACAATTGTGGGTTCTTTGCTTTGGACTTCTTCAATGACTTTAAGTGCATATTATCTCGCTCAAACTATTCCTAATCTTAAAGATCATTTAGGGCTTGTAGTTGTGCTAATGATTGTAATTACAGCTATACCGGTTTTAAGGACATACAGACGCGAAAAGAAAACATTAAAAAACAAACAAAACAAGACTGGGTAATAAATTGAATTTAAAATTAATTCTTTCTTATTTCAGATATTTAATAAAAAGTAATAATCTACATGGTATTCATTCGCCATTTGTATTCAATTTTATAAAGGATATTATATATGGAAAAAATAGTGATGAAGAATTTGAAGAAATTGAAAACATACGCCTAAAATTAAAAAAAAACAGCTCAATAGTTGAAGGTTGGGATTATGGAAAGAACAAAAAATCAACAGAATTGATAAAAAATATAATATCAAAATCTGCCAAGAGCCATAAATACTGCCGTTTGCTTTACAGAATAGTTAAATGGAAAAATCCGCATATCTCTATTGAATTAGGAACTTCTTTGGGTATAAGTAGCCTATATATATGCAAGGCATTAAATTACAAAAGCGAATTATATACATTTGAAGGGAATTCTGGTTTGGTAGAAATTGCCAAGAAAAATCTTAAAAAATTAAATTTTGAAAATTCAAAAATTGTGCAAGGTGATTTTAACCAAACCCTCAAACCTATAATTGATAAACTGACTGAAATTGATTTTGTGTTTTTTGATGGAAATCATCATTATGCCCCCACTTTAAGTTATTTTGAAATTTGTCTTAGCAAAGCTTCAGAAAATGCAATTTTTGTTTTTGACGATATTAATTGGTCAGAAGAAATGCAAAAAGCGTGGGAAAAAATTAAAGCTCATACGGATGTTAATCTTACAATAGATTTATTTTTTATGGGAATAGTTTTTATTCAAAAAAGATTGACAAAAGAACATTTTATAGTCAGGTTTTAAAGCACTTTTACATTTTATCGTATTTTTCGAGAAGAGTTAAAAAAGCTCTAATGTCCTTTGGATATTCAGCTCTAAAAAAATATTTTTTTCCATACAATTCAAACGAAATACTGTAAGCATGAAGTGATACCCTATTGATAATTGGCTTTTCTTCTTCATATTTTGCCAAATTATATTTTCTTTTGAATGATGATAGCATTGGCAATTTTCCTCCATACATTACATCGCCGGCAATAGGTGCATTGGCAGATTTTAAATGTACTCTTATTTGATGTAATCTCCCTGTTACAGGCTTACATTCTATCAGACTATAGTGCTTGTATATTTTTAAAGTATTAAAATAGCTTAATGAATCTTTTCCTCCATGATAATCTATTTTTGAAAATCCTTTTGAGTTTATGCTGATTGGTTTATTTATTTCTATATTATTAAAATTATGGCATCCTTCACTTATTGCATGATATGTTTTGGTAACTTTTCTTTTTTCAAACAAAATACTTATATCTCGATAAACTTTATTGTTTTTCGAGAAAATTATAACTCCGGATGTTTCTTTGTCAAGCCTGTGACACGCCTGCACTTCGGGCAAATATCCTTTTGCAATTTTTAACAAATAATTTTTCTCAGTATCCCTTTCATCTAATGTAGAAATATGGGCAGGTTTGTTTAATGCCAAAATATTTTCATCCTCGGCAATTATTAAATCTGAAATTTTATAATTTATATTTTTGATTGAATTTTCTATTTAAAATAACTAATAATATTCTTAACATCTATCTTTTCCTGAATCCTGGATTTAAGATTTTTAACACTTAAAATTTGGGAGTTTATTTCTTCTTCTCCACTTATAATAACATACTCAATACCCTTTTTTTCAGCATATTCAAGTTGTTTATTTATTTTTTTTAAATCTGGATAAACTTCACAGGAAATTCCATTTTCCCTTAACATTGCAGCAATTTTAAAATTATATAACTGCCCTTTTTTATCAAATTGGCAAAGAACAATTTTTGTATCAGTGGTTTTTACATCATTAAACAGTTGCATTTCTTCCATAATATCATATATTCTGTCAATTCCAAATGAAATACCAATACCCGAAACACCTGGCAATCCAAACACTCCAGTTAAATTATCATACCTTCCACCACCAGCTATACTACCCATTTTTGCAGTTGAACATTTTATCTCTATAATGCAACCGGTATAATAATCAAGTCCTCTTGCAAGCGAAAGGTCAATTTTAATATTTGCATCAAATTTTTCAATTAGAGATATAAAAGATAAAATTTCTAACAATTCATCACAGCCTTTTTGTGCATTTGCATTGTTATTTAAACTCTCAAGAATTATATTAATACTTTCTTTATTGAAATATTGCGTAGAAAGAATTTTGCTTAGTTCTGCAATCTTATCCTTTGAAAGCCCTATGTTTTCAAAATCCTTAGATAAATCTACAAAATTAATTTTATCAAGTTTGTCTATAAGTACAGTAAACAGATTAAACTTTTCAGAAATACCTAATTTTTCTGCAATTGCTTCAAGTATTTTTCGATTGTTAAGGCTTATTTGAATTGGAATGTTAAGTTTTTTAAAAATTTCGACAGCAATAGTTAAAATCTCAGCTTCATTTATTAGTGTATTACTTCCAAGTATATCTGCATCGCATTGCCAAAACTCACGATATCTGCCACGTTGAGGTCTGTCTGCCCTCCACACTGGTTGCATTTGATATCTTTTGAACGGAAAAGTAATGTCATTTCGGTTTGTAGCTACAAATCTGGCAAGAGGCACAGTAAGATCGTATCTCAATCCTTTTTCACTAATAAATTTGGCAATATTTTCTGATTGTTTAGAACTCCAAATATTGTCATCAACTTTTGATGCAAAATCACCAGAATTTAAAACTTTAAAAAGCAATTTATCTCCTTCATCTCCATATTTCCCTGTCAAAGTATCAAGTTGTTCTAATGCTGGAGTTTCTAATGCTAAAAACCCATATTTCTTAAAAACAGATTCAATAATATTTAATATATACTTTCTTTTTGCAAGAATATCAGGAGCAAAATCTCTGGTACCTTTTACGTTTGGATATTTCACTTTTCTTTTAGAAATTATCTGTTTATTCGGCAAAGTTAATTACAATGTGCTTTTTTAATAGAAATTTTAAGTGATTATATAAAATATTTTTAGAAATAATATTTCATTTGTTTTCTTTTGTACTTAAAAATAAAAAAAAAATGAAAAGTACTTGGATTATTGCTTTAGTTGTATTATCCATATTGTTTGTGGGTGGCTGTAATACTTACAACAATTTGGTAGTTAAAAGAAATGATGTAGATAACAAGTGGGCTGATGTTCAGTCTCAGTATCAACGTAGGTTAGACCTTATCCCAAACCTCGTAAAAACAGTAAAAGGATATGCAGATTTTGAAAAAAATACGCTGCAGGCAGTAATTGATGCCAGAGCTAAAGCTACTAGTATAAATGTAACTTCAGAAAATCTTGATGATGCTACAATAGCAAAAATAAATGCACAAATGGGTAATGTAAATAGTGCTTTAAGCCGTTTGCTTGCAGTAGTAGAAAATTATCCTAACTTAAAAGCAGACCAGAGTTTTTTAAAATTACAGGATGAATTAGCCGGTACTGAAAATAGAATAGCTGTAGCAAGAGATAATTTCAATCAGGTTGTAAAAGTATATAATAATGCATGTCAGAAATTTCCTTCTGTTATTTTTGCTAGTATTTTAGGTTTCAAAACAAAACCATTTTTTGCCGCAGAAGAAGGAGCCGAAAAAGCCCCTAAAGTGGAATTTTAGATGAGTAAAAGTCCATTTTCAAAAGAAGAAGAGCAAAAAATTATAAATGCCATTGCCGAAGCCGAAAATGGAACTTCAGGCGAAATAAGAGTGCATATTGACAATTTTTGTAAAACAGACCCTTTACTTAAAGCAAAAAATCTATTTTCTCATTTTAAAATGAATGAGACAGAACTTCGCAATGGTGTAATAATATATATTTCTATTGAAGATAAAAAAATTGCAATATTTGGAGATAAAGGTATTAACGAAAAAGTTGAGGCAGGCTTTTGGGATAGTACTCTGCAAAAAATAATTTCATATTTTTCAAATGGTGAAATTGTAAATGGTATAGTTGCTGGTTTGCAAGAAGCAAGTATTAAATTAAAAGAGCATTTCCCCAAATCTGATAATGATAAAAATGAATTACCCGATGAAATCAGTTTTGGTTAGGATTACTATTTTATTATTTTTTTTCACTAATGCTATTTTTTCATTAGCTTATGATGTTCCTCCAAAACCAGAAGGAAACACTCGCTATATAAACGATTTTGCAAATTTACTTAGCAACGAAGAAGAAAGTTATCTAAACCAAAAACTTCAAAAATATTGGGATAGCACATCTACAGATTTGGTTGTAATAACTCTTGAAACCCTTAATGGCGAAGAGGCATTTGATGTAGGATTAAAAATTTATAATACTTGGGGAATAGGCACAGAAGCAAAAGATAATGGAGTATTAATACTTATTGCTTACGAAAACAATGATCCAGCAAAACGTAGGATTTGGATTACAACTGGAAAAGGTGCTGAAGGTTTTTTGCCTGATGGTGCAACCGGAAGTATAATAAGAGACGTAATGGCTCCTGCATTTAAAGAAAAAATGTATGGAAAGGGTATAAATGATGCAATAGACCAGATAATCTCCCGCTCAAAAGGCGAATATAAAAATACCGAAAAAGCCCCTCGTAAAAAAACGCCAGTATGGTTAATTATTCTAATTGTGATAATACTTGTAATCTTGTTTACAAGGAACTCAGGACCCGGGTCATATACTTATGGCGGTAGAGGTTTATTCGGTCCATCTACAATGTGGGGAGGTTTTGGTGGCGGTGGAGGTGGCGGATGGAGCGGTGGTTTTGGAGGAGGGTCATCCGGGGGAGGTGGAGCAGGAGGAAGTTGGTAGTAATTTAAAAAAAAATACTTTATGCTTAATTTTTTAAATATTGATAAAATTTTATTTATAGATATTGAAACAGTTCCACAATATTGCAAATTTGATGATTTGGAAGAAAGATGGAAAGCACTATGGTCAAAAAAATCTATTTTAATTTCTAAGAATGATGAAACACCTGATGAATTGTATAACCGAGCAGGTATTTATGCTGAATTTGGAAAAATTATTTGTATTTCTACAGGTTTTCTAAATAAAAATGGAAACAATTGGAATTTCAGAGTAAAATCTTTTTACGGTGAAAATGAAAAAGATTTACTATTAGATTTTTCAAACTTACTTAACAAATATTTTTCGGAAACAGGCAAATTACTTTGTGCCCATAATGGCAAAGAATTTGACTTTCCATACTTGTCGAGAAGAATTTTGATAAACTCACTGCCACTACCTTATGCACTTGACTTGGCAGGAAAAAAACCTTGGGAAGTTCCACATATTGATACAATGGAATTGTGGAAATTCGGTGATTATAAAAATTATACTTCGCTTGATTTACTTGCTTC
Source organism: Bacteroidia bacterium (assembly GCA_020849295.1). GTDB lineage: Bacteria > Bacteroidota > Bacteroidia > NS11-12g > UBA9320 > JABWCE01. Next base: position 48,173 of record JADLGN010000055.1, on the reverse strand, counting down.
AGCTTTTGGTATTGCTTCACCCAAAGATGATATTGACGGAAGTATGGTATGTGAAGTATATTACAATGAGCCAAACGGGATAGAAAGAATAAAAACATATTGCGAGAAAGATGTAGTAACTCTTGCCAGAGTATTATTGAAAATGGCAGGTTTTCAAAATTTTACAGATGAAGAAATAATTTATTTGAGCTAAAAGTAAATTTGAAAATGATAAAAATTTTTAATCCGAATAACTGGAAGAATTATATACTTATAGATTGCGGAAATTTTGAGAAATTAGAAAAATTCGGTATATATACACTTCGCCGTCCTGAACCACAGGCAATTTGGAAAAAGCAATTAAGTGAAGCAGAATGGCAAAAACAAACAGATGCAACATTTATTCAAAAAGGGAGTCATAGCGGAGAATGGAAAAAATCAAATAACTTTAAGGATTCATGGAATTTGTCTTACAATCTTTTTAGTTCTGAATTAAAATTTAAACTAAACCTAACTTCATTTAAACATGTAGGAATATTTCCTGAACAGGCAGAAAACTGGAACTATATTTACAATACTATTAAGGAGATAAAAAAGATTGAAAAAAATGTAAAAGTTCTAAATCTGTTTGCATATACCGGTGGAGCAAGTCTTGCAGCCAAAGCTGCCGGAGCTGATGTTACCCACGTAGATTCTGTAAAGCAGGTAATAAATAGAGCAAACGAAAATCAAAAATTATCTGGCTTGGGAGATATTAGGTGGGTGGTGGAAGATGCAGTTAAATTTGTAGAAAGAGAAGCTAAAAGAGGGAATTTGTATAATGGAATTATTCTTGATCCTCCTTCTTATGGCATAGGAGCAAAAGGCGAAAGATGGAAACTTGAAAATATGATAGATGAATTGATGTTTTTACTTAATAAAATTTTAAAAAAAGAAAATAGTTTTTTGGTTTTAAACTCTTATTCTATGGGATTAAGCAGTGTAATTATAAAAAATATTATTGAGACCAACTTTAAACATATAAAAAATCTTGAATCCGGCGAACTTGTACTAAAAAGTCAAACCGGAATATTTTTACCATTAGGAGTAATTGGCAGATTTTACAATCCTTAAATAAACAGATTTTTTTTAAAACAATTTTGCTATAAACTATTACAGAGAGCTAAAATATTTACATTTGCATAATTTTTATTTAATCACAAAATGAAATTTTTTATTGATACAGCAAATCTATCACAAATCAAAGAAGCACAAGATTTAGGAGTGCTTGACGGAGTAACAACTAACCCTTCTCTAATGGCAAAAGAAGGTATTAACGGAGAACTAAATATCAGAAATCATTATAAAGCAATTTGCGATATAGTATATGATAATGTTAGTGCCGAAGTAATTTCTACAGATTATGAAGGAATGATAAAAGAAGGCAATGAACTGGCTTCAATTGATGAAAAAATTGTTGTAAAAATCCCAATGATTAAAGACGGAATTAAAGCAATTAAGTATTTTTCATCAAAAGGTATAAGAACTAATTGTACACTTGTGTTTTCGCCAGGACAAGCAATACTTGCAGCAAAAGCAGGAGCTACATTTCTATCGCCATTTATTGGAAGAGTAGATGATACAAATTGGGATGGAATTGAACTTATTCAGCAGATAGCATCTATTTATGCAATTCAAGGGTATAAAACAGAAATTCTTGCAGCAAGCATTAGAAACTCACTACATATTGTAAAATGTGCAGAAGCCGGAGCAGATATAGTTACTTGTCCGCTTTCTGCCATTATGGGCTTACTAAAACACCCACTTACAGATATTGGGCTTGCTCAATTTCTTGCTGACCATAAGAAAGCAAATGCTTAAAAATTAAAAAAACTTGAAGAATATTGTAATAATACCAACCTATAACGAGATTGAAAATATCAGTGAAATGATAGAAAGGGTATTTTCATTGTCGTTACCTTTTGATATTCTTATAATAGATGATGGTTCGCCAGACGGAACAGCCTCAGTAGTAAAAAATTTTCAACAAAAATATAATGACAAATTGTTTTTGATTGAAAGAAAATCTAAATCAGGATTAGGAACTGCATATATTATGGGGTTTAAATGGTGTCTGGAAAAAAATTATGATTTTATTTGTGAAATGGATTGCGACTTTAGTCATAATCCTGAAGATTTAATAAGATTGCAGAAAACTTGTAGTGAAAATGGAGCAGATTTATCAGTAGGTTCTCGGTATGTTAACAATCTTGTAAATGTTGTAAATTGGCCTATGGGCAGAGTACTTTTAAGTTATTTTGCAAGTATGTATGTAAGATTAATTACTGGTATGAAAGTGATGGATACAACGGCAGGCTTTGTTTGTTACTCTCGAAAAGTATTACAAAAAATCAATCTTGATAAAATCAAATTTAAGGGATATGCATTTCAGATTGAAATGAAATTTTCTGCAATAAAATATGGTTTTAAGTTAGTTGAAATACCTATAATTTTTACTGACCGCACCGCAGGAGTAAGTAAAATGAGTAAAGGAATTATTAAAGAAGCTTTTTGGGGAGTAATTCAACTAAAAATAAGCAGTTGGTTTAGGAATTGGAATTGAGTTTAAGCCAATTTTCGGCTGTTACAATATCTTCGGGTACATCAATAGCTATGCTTTGATGAGTGGTTTCAAGAACTTTTATTAAAAATCCATTTTCAAGCCAGCATAATTGCTCTAAACTTTCAACTAACTGTAGCTTTGATTCAGGCAGTTTTACTACATCCATCAAAATATTGGTTTTAAAACCATAAATTCCAAGATGTTTATAAAATGCATTAATATTATTTAGAGAAAATGTTTTTTCTCTTATATACGGGATTGGACTGCGACTGAAATATAAGGCATAATCATCATTGTCTGTTACTACTTTTACTATGTTTTGATTATTATAATCATCTAAAGTTTCAATTTTTTTCTTTAAAGTACTAATGCCGGTGCCTGGGTCATTCAAAGCCTTTGCTACTTGCATTATTTGATCTGGTTTTATAAATGGTTCATCACCCTGAATATTAATTACAATTTCGGGAATATTATCAAGATGAGTAATTGCTTCTGCAACACGCTCTGTACCATTAATGCAATTAGAAGATGTCATAATTACTTCTCCTCCAAAAGACTTAACATGGTCAAAAATTCTACTATCATCAGTTGCTACATACACTTTGTCAATTGATGAAGAACTTGCAATTTCATATACTCTTCGTATCATTGATATTCCACCAATTTTTTCGAGTGGTTTGCCAGGAAATCTACTTGAATTATACCTTGCCGGAATTATTGCTGCACTATACATTTAAGGCAAAATTATTATTTATTTTCTATTCCCATTCCAAAAAGAGCAAAGTCATATTTTACCGGGTCATTTTTATCAAATAATTTTAATGCATTAGTTAAATTTTCTGCATTTTCCCAATTTCCTTTATCTGAATTAATCAATTTAAGATTATTGGCATTTCGTATAACATGAACATCAAGCGGACATATTAATTGTGATGGTTTAATTTTGTCCCAAATCCCAAAATCTACACCTTTATTGTCTTTTCTAACCATCCATCGTAAGAACATATTAAGGCGTTTGCAAGCAGATTTTCTTGCAGGAGTTGAAATATGTTTCTTGCTTCTTAGTGGTGCAAAATTAAGTTCGAAACAGTAATTATGAAAATTTATTAATCCTGTTTTTACGTTTTTTTCATTATTAGTAGGAATAAATAAAGGTTCAAGAGAATTGTATTTTTTATAAATAATTTTAAAAGCTTCGATAAAAAACAGTAAATCAGTACTATTAAAAGTTCTATGTACAAATTTTGCCATATTTTTAAGTTCAAAATCTGTATGATTAATTATAAAATCATAAGGATTGTTTTCCATTATATTCATTAAACGATTACAACTGTTAATAATTGATTTTCTGTTTCCCCATGCTAAAATTGAAGCAAAAAAACCTGCAATTTCAATATCTTGTTTTTTAGTAAACCTATGAGGAATACTAATAGGATCATTTTCAATAAAACTTACATTATTAAATTGTTCAGCTTTTTTATCGAGTAAGTTTTTTAATAAATGGTAGTTCATACACTTTTGAAAGGAGAACTATTATTATGAATTTTTATGGCATAACGAGTAATGATAATTCCTAATATCAGCGAAACCAATGCTCCAATCTTTATTAAAGGCATATTCTCAATAAATAAGAAATAATCATAGGAACCATGCAAAAGTACTGCTCCAAAAATGGCTTTCACATTATTAGAAAATACATTTCCTTCAAATTTTGCTTTGCTCATATAATAACCCATTACAGCAGCAAAAGTAGAATGAGCAGGAACGGCTGTAAATGCTCTTAAAATTCCTACTCCGGTACCATGCTCAAATACATAAAAAATATTTTCTACAAATGCAAAACCAAGCGAAACAGTAACGCTATATAAAATTCCGTCATAAGGTTCGTCAACATAAGATTTGCTCATTATTTTTCTTACGAAATAAAATTTACTGATTTCTTCGCTAAAACCAATTACAATATAAGAATATATTGCTAAAGCAAAAATTCCTTTTTGGTCAAGATTCCATTTTGCCCATAATGTTTCAAGAATTATTGCTGGAAGAATGCTTAAACAGCCGGCAAAAAATGCAAAAAACATCATTTTGAGTGGTTCTTTTTGAAATTTATCTTTATGATAAAACCAAAACAATATAAAAATAACCGGAGCAGCTGCTATTGCTAATGGAATCATGAGTTATTTAATGCATAATTAATATCAGAAATCAAATCATCGCAATCTTCAATACCTGAACTTAAACGTATTAATGAATCAAGCAATCCGGATTTAATTCTTTCTTCTCTTGGTATAGAGGCATGCGTCATAGTTGCAGGATGACCACACAATGATTCTACTCCACCAAGTGACTCAGCAAGTGAAAATAATTTTGTAGCTGATAAAAATCTGTGTGCATTTTCAACTGAATCATTTTTTAATGTAAATGATACCATACCACCAAAATCTTTCATTTGTTTTTTTGCAATTTCATGATTGTTGTGAGTTTCAAATCCGGGGTAATAAACTTTATCAACCTTTGGATGGGTTTTTAAAAACTCGGCTATTCTTTTCCCATTAAAGCAATGTCTTTCCATTCTTACATGTAATGTTTTTAGCCCTCTTAAAACAAGAAAACAATCTTGAGGACCAGGAACAGCCCCACACGAATTTTGTATAAATGCAAGTTTTTCATGGAGTGAATCGTCATTACCTATAACTGCCCCCATTACAACATCCGAATGACCATTTATATATTTGGTTGCACTATGCATTACAAGGTCTGCTCCAAGTAGCAATGGGTTTTGCAAATATGGAGAAGCAAAAGTATTGTCAACCACAGAAATTATATTGTTTTTCTTACATATTGCTGTTAATGCTTCAATATCTGAAATATTAAGCATTGGGTTGGTTGGAGTTTCTATCCAAACCATTTTAGTATTTGAATTTATTAATTTATTTAAGTTATCAGTTTTACTTAAATCAGTAAAATGAAATTTTAAATTAAATTTTTCAAATATTTTAGTAAAAATTCGGTAAGTTCCTCCATACAAGTCATTGCTTGCTATTATTTCATCACCGGGGTTTAATAATTTAATAATAGAATCAATCGCTCCCATTCCACTGCTAAAACACAGTGCCCATTTGCCACATTCTATTGCTGCAAGATTATTTTGAAGTTGTGTTCTTGTTGGGTTGTGAGTTCTTGAGTATTCATAACCTTTGTGATTGCCAGGTGATTTTTGTACATAAGTTGATGTTTGATAAATGGGTGTCATTATTGCCCCTGTTTCAGGATCAGGATGAATGCCTGCATGTATTAGTTTTGTTGCAAATTTCATTTTGCAAATTTATTAAAATATAGTTCTATAAATTTTTTAAAATTAACAGTTAAACAATAACTTTTTTAGAATTTAAGAGAATTAAAATATTAAATTTAAAGTAAAATAATTTTATGGTAAAATTTCTTTTACCCAAAATGTGTAATCAGGTATTGCATTTTCTGCAATATATTTTTGTGCATCTTCTCTAGTTGAAAATTTGCCAACAGATACATTATAGTGATTTTTTACCTTATCCATAACTATAAACGGATTGTATCCTTTTTCTTTTAATTTTGATACTAAATTATTTGCATTATTCTCAATACTAAACGCCCCAACAACTACATAAAACTTCATATTAGGATTATCCTTAGTTGTTTTCTTAGGTTCTTCTTTTTTGGGTTCCTTAGGCTTTGTATTGTCACTTTCGTATTTAGGGGTTTCCTTTTCGGTAATTGATTTCTTTGGTTCTTCTTTTTCTTTTATTCTTACTTCTTTAATTATAACTAAAGTATCTCTAACTCTAACTATCTTAGGTGGTTTTACTTCTGTTTTTTCTTTCTTTTCAGGTTTTACTTCTTCGATTTTTTTAGATTTTAGATTGGGGGCATACGAAATCATAATTTCATGTGAATTGCCTTTTGCAGACATTGATCTGAAAAATGTTTTTTCGTATAAATACCCAACTTTTACATCTTGTAAAGCCCAAATACCGGCTAATACTGCAAATGATGCTTTTGGACGAAGCATTATTCCGCCCCATAGTTTGCCTGTACTTTCAGCAAGTAAATTTAAATCAACTCTTAATGGTACAGATTTTTGAGCTTCCCAATAAACAAGTGGTGTGATTTTAAAATTATCGCTTTGGGTAATTATGTATTTCATATATCCATTTACTGCAAAACGATTATTAAACTCCATACTTCCATTAATAGATTCGCCAATATTGCTTTTGCTGCTTAATAAATTTCGTATAGCAATTCCAACATCAACAGTAGAATTTACAAAAGAAATCCCTGTTCTTAAATCAACAGATGATTTATAATTTCCAAATAGTGAATTGTAAAATGGATCATTGTAATCATTTGCAATTATTTCGTTTGTATTTGATGATATTGTAGAAAAATCAAGTCCAAGTCCAAGTCTGAAATTATTTTCTTCACCTGCATCTTTGATACTGTATGCATAATTAAAACCAAAAGTGTTTTTCTTTATCATTGGCGCTTTTTCTTGCCAGAAAAAACCTCCAAATGCAGATTTGTGTGATTCAGGAGATAATGTAAACGAACCCAAGTATGCTTCAGGACTACCATTTATTCCAGTCCAATATTTTCTTCCTGCAAGGGTAATATCAACCGGATTTATTGTTTTTGAAGCTGAAGGATTTGAAATATTTAAAAAATAAGGTGAAAAACCGAATAATGGGCTTTGTTGTGAATATGTATTTGCAAAAAAAACAGTGATTGCAGCAAGTGTTATTAATGTCTTTTTCATGTTTTAATTATTTAATAATGTTTAAAATTCCGGTGTAAACTTCTTTACTTATTTTGTGTTCAATTACAAAAACATAATAACCTTCTGGTAAATTATTACCGTTTCGTTTTCCATCCCAGTCATTATTATACGATTCTGTTGAATAAACCAAAATGCCTTCACGAGTAAATACTTTTACTATACAATTTTCGGGGTCATTAATATTACTAAGTATCCATGTGTCATTAAGCCCGTCATCATTTGGTGTTAGTAAATTTGGCACAGGTGTTACGTTTTTACTATTCACAGTTATTTGCATAGAGTCATAAGATTCGCAACCAAAGGTATTATAGGCTCTAAGAGTATATTTTGTTGTAACCAATGGGTTTGCTATGGGTGTTAATGATGTCGCATCATCAAGCCAAGTATCAGGAATCCATTCTACCATTGCATCTGATGTTGCTTTTATTTTTACAAATTTTCCGGGAATAATTATATGGTCTAGTCCTGCATCAACTAATGGGGTAGGAGAAATACCTACTTTTACGCTATCAGAAATAAAACACTGCATAGAATTATAAATTGTACCTTTAACATAAAAATTATTTTTAACAATAATTGAATCGTAGCTTTTGCTATCACTCCATATTACAAGCGAGCCTTGTTTTTTTATTTTAACTACAATAATATCGCCATTGCATATTGATGTATCTCCGCTTGGACTAAGTTTTAAAACAGGAGCTTGAGGCGAAGTAGAAAAAAATGTTAAAGTATCCCAACAACCATTGTCTAAAGTAGTTTTTAGTAAAACTTTATAGTCACCAGCTTTGGGAGGATTAAAATTATATATCAATCCGTTAAAATTGTTTGTATCAATTTTCCATTCAGATTTACTTAGAGTATATCCAACGGGGATTACCGACTCATTGTTAAGTTTTAAAGGTTTAGGAAAGCATGGTTTTGTATCAGAATATTTTAAAGTAGGTTTTGGGAGGATATTAATTGTTTGCAATACCGTATCTGAGTTGCCAAATTTATTTTTTACAACTAAAGAAATAGTATAAAAACCTTCAACTGGGAATTTCTTAAATATTTTCATTGAATTTGCGGGTGTAGAAATGCTTGCAGGACCTGTAATTTTCCATTCCCAAACAATTAAGGCACTATCTGAACGTGAATTTTCAGCACTTATCATTATGCTGTCATTTATGCAATTTCCTTTTGTATTTATTAAACCTATTGGAAATAATGGGTCTAAAATATTGTTACCACCTTTTTCATTCCCAAATGTGTAGTATCCGAAAGCCGTACCCGGAAATTTACTGATTATTGTTCCGTTTCCACTTGTGTTTCCTTTTCCTTTTAAATTAAATGTACTAAAATAATTGTCATAAATTACTCTAAGATTTTGCGGGTTGTTTACCAAATCATTCACATTACTTGTTCTATATGATAGCCCAACACTATCAATAACCAAACCAGAATTGTTCAACGGATTAGTAATTTCCCAATATTTCAAACTTGATATATGAGTAATATTACTTGGCAACTCATATATAGGGGCTGTCCCTGAGTGAAGTTTAAAACCAATATCTTCATAAATATTTACTTGCTTCCATTTGTTATATATGCTTATAGGTCTGAAATCTGTGCTGTTACCTATAGGAACAGTATCCGAAATTTGATAATCGTAAGGTAAATTAATATATCGTAAATAAAGTGGACCATTAACATAACTAGTAATATTTCCGGGAGATAAAACCGAATTTGTATTATTTCTATAGCAAATTAAAGTATCAAATATGGTAGTTTCTATTATTCCTGTATTTAATATTAAACCTTCAGTAAGACTAAATCTTCCATGTATATATAATGTTGCAGCAATATCATCCATAGTAATTTTACTTATTGATGCATCTCGATGAGGAAATAAATTTATAGGTTTTTTAATTGTTAATTCTTCGTTATTCGAAAAACTGTCAACGAATATATTCCAATAATTATTTGCTTTAATATAGGCTCTGTTTAAAAATATATTACCTCCGTTTCCTGTAACAAATAGACATGTGTTTTTTATATTTACCCAACCTAATTTTTCATTATCCATGTAATGGCGAATTTTATCTTCGGTTTTAAATGCTTTTTTACCATTTAAGGTACTTCCCAAAGTGCCTGAAAATAAACAGTTGGTAGCATCAATATTATTGATTGGATATTTGCCTGCTAAGCTAGAGTCGAGATAAATATAATATCCTGTTATTGTATCAAAGTTTGTATTATTAGGATTTACCAGACAATTACCAATTGAAATAATCCCATGTTTTGATTTTAAAATTTTATTATCTGTTAAATTTAAAGTAAGCAGTCCCCCATCAGAATATGAGCCAAAAACTACACTGTCAATATCCTGAAATTTATTATTTTTAATATTGTAAGAAGTGTTAGGTGTTGCTGTTGGTTGATAAAAAATATAAGCTGAATTTGAGTTAAACACAGAATTGTCAGTAAATTTTAAACTAAAATCATTAGAACAATTATTTATGACAAAACCATTTTTCGACTGGTTTACTATTGTGTTATTTATATCTATTGTACTTTTAGAATAATTGTTTGTAAATTCAAATGAATTAAAAGCTATATTAGAATCAAAAGATTTCAAACCGATATATTCAAACATTAAATTATCTGACATTGTGTTAAAATTACTTAATACAATTCCTGAATTTTCAGTAATGATTACAGATTGAGAACAATTTACATTTTTAAAGAATTTGTCATAAAAATTATTATACAAAATACCAGTACCTGTAGAATCAACTTTTGAATTATATATATCACAATAAAAATTATCTGATAGGCTAATTCCAGTAGAGTTATTTTCGCCACATGTAATCAAACATTGTTTTATAAGGTTATTTCCACAGGTTAATGAACTTCCATTAAGGACAATTCCTGAATAGTAATAGTTTCTTACAATTAAATTATTTAATTTTAAGTCAGTGTACATGCCTTGTGCACCAATACAATAACCAGTTTCGAATTGTTTGTAGTATTTACTTGAAGAAACTAAAGTATTAGGATTATCTCCACTTACACAAATTCCATCAAGTTCAATACAGCAATTCTGAATTTCAATAACAGAATTTCCTGCAATAGTTAAACCTATAGATGGGCTGGGAGGTACAATAACTGTTTCTGAATTTCTGCTTTGCGATACAGGATCAATTCCCCAATTATTGCCACGTAAAACCATAGATTTATTTAAAACTAAAAATTCTTGATATACTCCATCAGAAATATATATTGTATCTCCTGCATTAGCACCATTGTAAGCCGCCATTATTGTTTTTTTAGGTCCAATATTTCCGGGTAATACAATTATTGACATACCATCGTAAATGTCATCACCTACATTTGAGTTTACAAACCATTGTGTTGCAAAACTTTTGAAAGACATTAAAATAAATAGTAATACAGTTATTTTTATTTTCATGATTAACTAATGAACTACAAATTAATAGTCTATTTTTTTAATATTTGGTATTTTTTTTGAATAATATAAATAAACTTTTTCCCTTAATTAAATATTCTTAAAAATTTGATAAAAATTCCCATTTTAAGATTTTATTAAAGTAAATAGAAGTTTAAATTCAATTTCTGAATTTGATAATTTAAAAATTTAAACAGCTGATATACAGTTTTTTGGTATATTTTATATAAAATTTCGCAATAAATTAAATGTTTATGGCACGGATATTGAAAAGCGGTTTTTTGGTTTTAATGCCTATTTATTATGAGAAAAAATACTACACTACTACTATTTTCTATTATTACATTTTTTTCAATTCTACTTAGTAATATAGAAAGCAAAGCTTGTACGGAATGTGGGATAACTGCAATCGGAACTATTTCCGGTACGTCAAAAATTTGCGCGAAAGACACTGCTACATATACATATAGTGGTGCTAAGTGTCTTTATTCAGGTTGTACCCTCGAATACATTACTTATGTATATTGCGGGTCAACTTTAATTTATCAATCATCAATAAGTACAACACCACAAATAGATATTGTACTGCAAAATTCAGGTAATTATAGTGTTTATGGTAAAGTAAGAGCAAAAGGTTACAGTTATTGGTGCAAGACTAACACTATTTGTTTAACTGTAAATGCTCTACCTGCTGCACCCACTTCAAGTTGTACTTCTATTACAAAATGTGTAAATCAGTCATTTACTTTGTCTGCTACACCTGCTTATTGCACAACAATAAAATGGTATAAGGGAGATACATATTTAGGATCTGGAAATTCTTACACAGGAAGTGAATCAACCGCCGGTACATATACATACAAAGCATATAGTTACAATTCGAGTACAGGATGTACAAGTGCTACAGGTTTAAGTTTTACAGTTACAATTACTTCAGGACCTACAGGCCTGGTGATTAATGCACCAAGTACAGCTTTGGTAGGAGAATCAGTGTCAATTTCAGGATCTGCAAATGGTTCCGGAAACAGTTTTTGTTGGAATTTCGGCTCTGGAGCTACACCAGCTACAGGAACAGGAGCAGGACCAATAAGCGTAAGTTATTCAACTATTGGAGTAAAAACAATTACAATGACTGTAAAGAATGGCAATTGTGAAACACAAATAACAAAAACAATAACTATTTGTCCAAAGGCTGTAATAACATCGCCTGAAACATCATGCACAAACACTTCAATGTCTTTTTGTGCAAGTGATATGGGTGCAAATGCTGTATATAATTGGAATTTCGGTTCGGGAGCCACACCTGCAACAGCTACAGGCAAAGGTCCACACAGTGTTTCATATTCAACTACTGGAGCCAAAACTGTCTCATTAAAAGTAACAGATAATTTATTGGAAACATGCGAAAGTGTTGCAAGCAAAACAATCCAAATAAATGGAGTTAAAGACCTGGTGATTAATGCAGAATCTTCTGTTTTATATGGAGATACATTAGTTGTTTCGGGTTCAGCAACAGGAAACAATCTAACTTTCACATGGAATTTTGGAAGCAATGCATGTCCATCAACAGGCACAGGACCCGGACCCCACAAAATTGTTTATACATCTGTTGGCTCCAAAACAATTTCAATGAAAGTTTCAAATGGTTCTTGCTCTACTACTATTACTAAAGTAATAACTGTATGCAGCGGATATAAAATTGAAGCACCAACTTCAACTTGTGTAAATAAAAAAGTAAATATTACTGCAACTTTGAAAGGTTCAAATTCTTGTTCTAATACTTTATCATGGAATTTTGGTTCAGGTGCTACTCCACAAACAGCAACTGGCATTGGACCACACGAAGTTTCTTATTCTACAACAGGAAGTAAAACTATCACTCTTAATTGCGGCTCATGTTATTCAGGAAATTGTACAAATACATTTACAAAACAAATAAATGTTACAGAAGCAGAATGTGCTGAGATAAAAATTCCTGATTTTAAAATTTTTATGGATACTGCATTGACTTATACAGCTACAATAATACCAGGAGCTACTTATTCATGGTCAGCAACAGGTGATGCAGTTATAAATGGCAGTGGCGATACAGTTACAATACTTTTCCCTTCTGCCGGAACCCAAACTATCACCTTAGTTACTACTTTAAATGGTTGTAGTTGTACAAAAACTAAAGCCATAACAGTTTATGAACCTGTTTGTAATGGTGTAAGATTTGACTATACTACAATGCCATTAAATACTAATTTAAAAAATTACTTGTATCAGGATGTTTCAGGAAATACAGTAAAACTTTATAAACCATCTTATGAATCAGATTTATTTCATACGGGAATCTTATTCCAAAGAAATGGAGATACATCAATAACTTGGAAAGAAAAAACATCTACAACAAGTACAGCTTCTATCAAATTTAATCGCTCAGCAAATGACCTAACTTTTACTATAAGAGATTTAGACAAACCGCAATCTTACAATAATGAAATGATAGAGATTAAAGCATATTTTAATGGGGATTTGATTCCGTCTTCTAAAATTGTAGCTGATTTTAATTCAAATAATATTTCAAATATCAGCACAAGTGCTTACTCAGTTAAATTTAAAGGTTTGGTTGCCAGAGGAAATACATATTCAGGTAATGATTTAAGTTTAAGTTTTAACTCAAAGGTTGACTCAGTATTTCTTACTCTTTCAAATACAAATGGAAATAATTGCGGTTATAAATCAGATATTGGCATAAGCAGAATGTGTTTTTGTATCTTAGAACCATTGCCTGTAACTTGGATTAAAGTGAAAGCAGTAAAAGAAAAAAGTGGCAATATCAGCATTAATTGGGCAACAGCATCAGAAATCAACAATGATTATTTTACTGTTGAAAAATCAATAGATAAAATAAATTTTGAAGAAATTGGCAAAGTTGCAGGCTCAGGCAATACAAGCCAAATAACCAATTATTCTTTTCAAGATACAAAACCAAATAATAGCACAACTTATTATAGAGTAAAACAAACAGATTTTGATGGTAAATCAGCCTATTCAATAATTGTAGCTGTAAAACCTGAAAATGCAATAGACAATGTAAAAATAAATCCAAATCCTGCATCAAGTGAAGTAACTCTAAACTGGGAAACAGGTATGAGAAATGATATTAATATACAAGTTACTAATCTTGTTGGAACTGTTTTATTAAGTTATAATGTACCTGCCGAGTTGAGTTCATATATATTGAATCTTGAAGCTGTTCAAAGTGGTTTTTATATAGTAAACATCATTCACAACAATACAAAAATCAGCAAATCAAAACTTGTTGTTAAAAAATAATTTAGTATAAATATTAAACACTCAAAATTGAAACTGCTTCGGAAACGGAGCAGTTTTTTTTATTAAATCAAAATTGTTGTTTTGCGAAATAAAATATGAATTGCATTTCGGTTGAAGATGTCGGTAAATCATACAATGAAAATTGGTTATTTAAAAATATTAATTTTGGGATAAATCAAGGTGATAAAGTTGCACTTATAGGTAAAAATGGTGTAGGAAAAAGCACTTTTCTTAGATTGCTCGCCAAAACTGAAATGCCTGATACAGGAGAGATAGTCCACAATAATTCAATAAAGGTTATTTATTTGCCTCAAGAACCAATTATAGATAACGAACTTACAGTATGGCAAATAATTTTTGATGAAAATAATCCTATTTCAAAAACTGTTAAAGAATTTGAATTAGCACAAGAATCGTTGAATTTTCCTGAAAATAAAATGGCTGAATTATTTGAACAAATGGAAATTAATAAAGCATGGGATTATGAAAACAAAGTGAAAGAAACTCTTGCCAAACTCGGAATAACTAATTTAAACCAAACCGCATCAAGTCTTAGCGGAGGACAGAAAAGAAGATTGGCAATAGCTGCTATGCTTTTGCGACTTCCGGATGTATTTATTCTTGACGAACCAACTAACCATCTCGATATTGAAGCAATTGAATGGCTTGAAAATTTACTAAATGGAAAAAATATAACTCTGCTTTTGGTAAGCCACGATAGGTATTTTATTGATAAAGTTTGTAATAAAATAATAGAACTTGACTCCTCAGGATTGAGTACATATAAAGGAAATTACTCATACTATTTAGAGAAAAAAGCCGAAAGAATACAAGTAGCATTGACAGAGCATGCAAAAACAAAGCAACTTATGCTAAAAGAACTTGAGTGGATGAGAAGGCAGCCACAGGCAAGAGGTACAAAAAGCAAATCAAGAATAGATTCCTTTTATGAATTGAAAGATAAAGCCAATATCAAATTGTATAGTAAAAAATTAGAACTTAGCATAAAAGGAGCAAGACAGGGCAGTAAAATACTAGAATTTCATCATATAGAACACAGTTTTAATTCGGTAAAATTAATAAATGATTTTTCATACATTTTTAAAAATAAAGAGAAAATTGGCATTATTGGTAAAAATGGAGTTGGAAAATCAACCCTTATTAATATTGCATGCAAATTAATTAAACCTGAAAAAGGAACAGTAACAGTAGGACAAACTACATCTTTTGGATATTTTTCACAAAATAGCGTTCCATTAAATCCCGAACATAGGCTATTGGAAGACGTAAGAGAAATAGCAGATAATATACTACTCAGCAATGGTAAAACTATTTCTGCCGCACAGTTTTTAGAAAATTTTTTGTTTAAAAGAGAACAACATTACACACCAATCGGAAAATTAAGTGGTGGAGAAAAACGAAGACTTCAACTTTTAAAAATATTAATGAAATCGCCCAATTTTTTAATATTTGATGAACCAACAAACGATTTTGATATAGAAACACTAAATGTACTTGAAGACTTTCTTGTAAATTTTGAAGGAAATATAATGGTAGTGAGCCACGACAGATATTTTCTCGACAAAATTTGTGATCATATTTTTGCTTTTGAAAATGATGGAAAAATAACTGATTTTACAGGAAATTATTCTGATTATTTAGTTCAGAAATCTAATGAAGTTGTATTATCAAATGATATTTTGAAAACAAAAAATAAAACAGTGATAAGTACTAAAGATAAGATTAACTATAAAGAAAAAAGAAAAAAAACATTTAAAGAAAAAATTGAATTTGAAACCTTGACAGATGAAATTAACAAGCTTGAAAACGATAAGAAAAATCTTGAATCAAAACTAAATTCAGGTAATATGCCATACAATGAATTGAATGAAATTTCGGTAGAAATAGAAAAAATAACAACATTGCTTTCTGAAAAAGAAATGCGTTGGCTTGAATTAAGTGAAATTGATTAGTTATTTATTATAAATTTGCCAATATGAATCAATCACTTGGTATAGGCAGCAGATTAAAGCACAAACACTACGGAGAAGGAATTCTTGCAAAAATTTCACTTGAGTATTATACAATTGCTTTTCAAGGGCAAGGATTTAAAGAAATACCTGTAAACAATAGCGAGTTAGAATTGATAGAGGCAATAGAGCCTGAAAATAATTCTGTAACATTTGATGAAGTTGAAGATGCTTTATTGAGAATTCTTAAAAAATATGTAGAACCAGAACAAAAAGTAGAACTTGGAAATAAATGGAAAGGAGGCTTGATGGTACTTGAACCAGCAGATAAAAACCAAGCCGTAAAAGAAATACCTATTGAAACATTTTTTCATAAAATAGTAATGGTAAGAGACAGATTGAGAGTGTTAGAACAAAATATAAACAGCCACAAGGGTTTGTCTGATGAAGAAAAAGTAAATATTCAACAATATATTACAAGAATTTATGGTTCACTCACTACTTTTAATGTACTTTTTAAAAACAACGAAGACCATTTTAAGGGCGAAGGAGTATAAATATAAAATATTAAAAAACACAAAATGAAAGAAATTAAAAATCTCTTAATACTTATACCTTCACTTTTTATAGGTTCTTGCACATTTGTGTATTATCCAACTTATCCTACTGTTGCTGATCCTGTTGGAAAAAGTTTAAATGTGTCTGCTGCCATTGGTTTTACTAAAGCACAGATTGGAGCAACTTACAACATAGACAGTAATTTGTTTGTTACAACTTATTTAAATGGGGTATTAAGTACGTTAAATCGTGACACAACAAATTCAATTAAGAATACTTATAATTCGTTTACTCAAGTGTTGGGATTTGGATATAAAAATAAAATTTCACCAAAAATGGAGTTTCAGATTCAGGGTGGCTTAGGAAATTCTGATGGATATTTCAGAACAGATGTATTCTGTAAAGATGATAATATTTCATTAGTAGATGTTGATACTCGTAGCCTCAGAGCTTATATTCAGCCAACTTTTGCTGTTACAAACAAACATGTGCATATTTATTTTATTCCAAAAGTAACTTATGAAATGTTTAACAAAATTACACAAAGAAAAAACGATAATTATTTGCAAGGAATAAAACTGCAAAATAAAAATTTTTTAATAGGAGAGGCATTTGTTGTGGGTAGATTTGTAGCCAAAAAAATCAATATTGATTTATATTCTGGTTTATCTTTTAATATGTTAGATAAACAGCGAAGCCATGGTTCTGATGGTTTTGTAGTTCAACCATTCACTATTGGTTTCGGATTAAGCAAAACTATTGGGTTGTAAAAAAATCAATCAGCAAACTCCCAAATTTCAGGCTCTTTACTGCTTACTTTTATCAAAACTTTATCTTTGAATTTAAGAGAATCGCTAATAAATATATATTTTTTTAAATACTGTTTGTTATTCAATTCATAAACTAACATTTTATATTGATAATTATTCTTTGCAAAAACATAAGTTCCAAATTGATTTAAATGCCATGTCTTTTTTGAATAAATAAGCAGAATTAAAATAAATATTCCACTTATAAATATCCTAATAAAATAACTATAAGCCGACTTATCGTATTTTGAATTTAATTTTTCATTTTTATTAAAAATACTCTTATGCCAGTAAAACTTGTATAACTCATTCCACAGAGTAATTGCCGAAACAAAAAATACAATTGCTCCAAATGCAATAAAACTTCCTTTAGCAAACCAATCATTCAACATAAAAAAAATACCTGAAACTTGTGCCAATAAAATCATTATTAAACGGAATTTGAAAGGAAAAAATTTAATACTTTTTTCATAAGAAGCAATATTTTCAATCTCTTCTAATTCATCTTTTTCTTTTTTCATTTTGTAATACCTGTACTTTCGAGATTCTCTTTCATTTTGGGCATTTTTTAATGAATTATACAAATCAGAGTAATCAAATCCGTTTTTCAGTGATTCGTCATATTTTCTTTTTGAATCAGGATTGCCTAATATTTGATATGCTTTTACAAGGTTTTTAAATTTTTCATTCGTGTCAATATTGTGGTTTAAATCAGGATGATAAATTAAAGCGAGTTTTCTAAACGATTTTTTTACAATTTCAACAGAAGAATAATCTTCAATTTCAAGTATTTGGTAGTAGTTTATTATCATCAACCTAATTTTTCTTATAAACCCTTACCCAATCTATTATAAATTCATTTTTTATGAAGTTATCGGGTAAATATTTCAAATATTCAGCTTGTAGCCCATTACTTATAATTACTACCATTTCATCTTCCATATATTTTCTAAGTCTTTTGTTAATTCTTTGTTTTCTCACTTTTACACCATCAGTATAAAAAGTAATACTTCTTTTATCCCATTTGCAAGCATATACATGAAAAACGGAGTCTGTATTTTGCGATAACATAATTTTTCTTACTAATGTCCCCCTTGACTTTGTATTACTAACACCAAAATGAATAGAAGATACTTGACGGTTAATACTTTTACCTCCTTTTTTCCCAAACATCTCAAAAATATCAATTTCCGGAGGCCATCGTGTAGAGCCTGTGAGCCAAAATGAAGCCCAAGTAGCCGGTCCTTTAGGATTTTTACATCTTATTTCAAAGTATCCATATTTTTGTTTGAATGAAATGTCTGAATTTATCAGTCCTACTGCATAAGGAATAGAAACTGTAGAATCATTCACTTTGAAGTTTTTTGGTTCTTTTACGGCAGTTAAATAAAGAAAACCATTAGTAATATTTACTTGCGTTGTTGAATAATATTCATGTAATGAATTTTGATGAAAATATCCCCAAGGCTGACCAAGTCTCCATTTTTGAACATTAATTGAATCAAAATTGTCGCTGAAAGTTAATTCCCATCCTTTTTTTTTCAAAGACGGGTTATAGTTTTTATATTGCTTAAAAATTTTGTTTTTAAAAGCAAAATGTAGAGTATTGCTTAAATTGCTTATATGAAAATATCTTTGAAAAAACATAGCTTTTACAGGGTTTTTCAATGTTTTTGGTTTTTCTGTTTGTGCAATACCATTTTTTGAATAAACCGAGATAGTTATTAATATTAAACAAAAAACCTTTTTAAGCATTAAAGCAAAATTACAATATTTAAAAAAAAGCAAATGAAATTACAATGAATTTACATTAGTTTTTTTAATCAATAACCATAATTGATTCTATTAAAGAAAGGTTGTTGTATTGCAGTTTTACTAAATAAATGCCATTTTTAGCATTTAATTTTATGTAGTACATATTTGGTGTTGAACTTGACAAAATTTCAAAGTTAATTTTCTTACCGAGGATATCGTAAATTTCAATTTGTTCTTTGTTTATAAATACTGATGATGAAATATTAAAAATACCATTAGTAGGATTTGGATATACTGAAATTCTGTTTTTTAAGTCATTTTTATATTTTAGCAAACCTATTTGCTTGGTAGTACAGTCTTCGCAGCCTTTATCTGTTTTTACACATAGTTTTACAATATAATTTCCAATTGAAGGATATGTATGATTTGGGTTTTGAATTGTAGAAGAGTCTCCATCTCCAAAGTACCATTTCCATTCAGAAATATTTCCTGACGATATTGTTGATGAGTCTTTGAAATATACATTATTCCCAATTCCTTTTGTATATGAAATTGCAGATTTGGGATTTGGAAAAACATTTACTTCTTTTACAGTTGTGTCATTGCATCCCGAGGTATTTATTGCAATTAATGTTACCTTGTATTTTGAAGCTGTACTATATTTATGAGTAATATCTTTTGAAGTTGATGAATTTCCATCACCCAGTGTCCATATAAAATTATCGGCTTCAGTACTAGTGTTACTAAAAGTTATATCAATTCCCGTACAATTGTCACTAAAGCTAAAATCTGCAAATGCTGATTGAGTAATATTTACATTATATGTTGTACTATCTATACAAGAAGCCGGGGTAGATTCTATTACTTTTAGCTGAGCAGTTCCCGGATTTGTCCATTTTACATAGATGGAACTTGTGTTTTGTCCGCTTTCAATAGTTCCGCCGGAAATTTTCCAATTATAAGAATTTGTAGAATTGTAATTAGTGAAATAAACGTATGAACTGCCTTGACATGTATTTGATGTGCCTTGAATAACAGGAGTAGGAGGTACATTCACATAAATTACTACGGTATCATAATCTAGACAACCTGTTGAATTTATAGTTTTCTCAAGAAAATATTTTGTTGTTTGGTAAGGATAAACGGTTGGGTTTGCTATATATGAAGTATATCCTTTTGGCGAACTAGTCCAACTGTAATTATAACCTGACTGTGATGTTTCACCAATTTTAACTGATTGTCCGCGACATATTGTTTGGTCAGTACCGGCATTGGCATTTGGGCTATTATGAATACTTACCTGAATTGTATCGCTTTTTTTACAACCATAAATTGTATTTGTTACTTCAAGAATATATTTAGTTGTAACTTTTGGTTTTACTAATAAGAGGTTGTTTGTTCCCAATAAATTGTTGTTTATGTCTGTCCAGCGATAAGTTAATCCGCTACCACTTCCGGAGCCTATGTATAGGGAGTCGCCAGGGCAAATACCTATATCAGGTCCTGCATTTGCAGCAGGCAAAGCTCTTAATGATTTTGTAATCATTACAGAATCGTTAAATGAAATTTCATCAGTATTTCCATTTGGCATTACACTTTTAATAAAAAACAAGGGCGTAATTAATGAATAGAAATTATAATTTCCAATTACAAATGTGTCAGTTTGATTAGTGGCAAGTTTACCTTTCCATAAAAATGGTGTTTGTGAATTTCCACTTACTGACCAATTAATGGTTGCAGATTTTAAAGAGTCCCTTCCGTAATTTTTTATAACAACTTCTACGTCATAAATTCCTGCACATTTGCCTGAAGCCGGAGCAGTTACATTTATCATTCCAGCGTCATTAGGTACACGCTGAAATTCATCAGCTCCAATATCAGGATTAAGTGAATCTCTAATATCTCCGTCAATATCATATTTGATTTGGGTAACAGGAACTCCTGTATTTTTCATAGTTGGATTTTTAATATGCAAATCATTTACAGAATTAAAAAAAGGATTTACTGAAATTGATTTTTGGTCTTTACTGCTGCCTGTTTTTAAGTCAGACAAATTGTTGTAATTAGTTCCCCAATATGCAAATGTTGAACTTTTTGAAAATAAATTATTGTAGTTGCTTTCATTAATGTGAGATGGAGTATTTACATAAAAAACAGTTCCATTTTCTACAACTATATTGTTGTTTTTAAAATTAATATTTGATGCTGTAGTTGTAGATGTGAAAATTGCAGAATTTGTAGCAGAAGTCCCGTAAAAGTATATACTGTTAAATACTATGTTCAAATTATCTGCCCCATCTATTGAAATACCTTTAGTAGCATTTTTTGAAATAAAATTATTTGAAATAAATGATGGCTTGGCAGATGTGGTGTTGCATGATGTAATAAGTACAGATGTTTCTGTATTAATATCAACAAATTTATTGGAATTTATAAAAAAATTACTATCACAATCCAGAAGTTGTACATCAAAATTGCCTGTTGCAGCAGTTGTTACATTCCCAAGCATGTTGTTATTAAATGTCAGTTTATCATTATAAGCTATTTGTACTGCATTTGTATAAGCTCCTTCAATAAAATTCCCTTGAAATACATTGCCAGTTTCGTGAGAAGTGGCAATACCATGCATAGAGATACTCATATTTCCATTTTTGATGTAATTATTAGTAAAGGTGTTGAAATTATCAGCAGTTTGGTCAGACCAAATATTCATTGCATTAGCATTTGCTGCTACCAATGGCAAACCTAAAAATCTACAATTAATAAATGAATTATAATTTGCTCCGTTTAAAATATGTAAAACATGGGCAAAAGAATTTACTCCTGTTCTTTCAAAAGTTATTCCCTTAAAAGTTACATAGTCGGCACCTCTAAGTTGTATAGCAGCGTTGTTGTTTCCTGTTGCTGCGGTAGAGGCGTGTGTAACTATTATTTTGGTACTGTCATTTGATACGTTTTCAAATGTTACAGTATTAGTCTGGCTCATCCCTGGCAATTGAACAATAGTAATTTGTTCATTATAAGTGCCTGGATAAACAATAAATTTTACCGAACCACAAATTCCTCTATCAGTCATAGCAGTAATTGCATCATTAAATGATTTGAAATTAGCCCATGTAGAATCATCAAGTGTATAATTTCCTGATAAAGCAGCCATTCGTGTAATTTTTAAAGTATCATTAAGGCTTTTTCCATCTGATGAATTATTTGGCTTTTTAGTCCACACCTTAAATGTATATGCGGTATTTCCCGAAAAAGTATAATTGCCCAGATTAATGCCTGCCGATGAATTTCCGGGGTTTATTTTACCACTCCAATAATAAGGGGTTTGAGTAGTACCGTTTATTTGCCAGTTAATTTCTACATTTGTCAATGTATCGAGTCCATAATTTTGAAATCTTGCTATTACATTTTGTTTTCCGGCACAAAATAGTATTGGGCTATCAAGGTTTGAAACTCCGGCATCAAGTGTTACAGGGAAAAATTCATCTGCTCCAATATCAGGTTTTGCGTTATCTCGCGAATCATTATCAATATCATATTTTATCCTCGAATCAACAAGTGCTTTACTATTAATGCTAATGTTGGATACATGTAAGTCGTACTTACTTGTATAGCCAGGGTCAACATTTACAGAATTAACATCTTTGCCTGATGCTGATTTCCAAGAAGAAAAACTTGTATAGTTTGTACCTGACCAATTGCCGATATATGAGCCAGAAGTATAAACATTATTGTAATCTACCGAATCAAGATCAGTGGTATTTGTTCCGGGGACATTGTATGCATATCCGCCTCCTTTATTTATTAAATTGTTATTTTGAAGTCTGATATAAGTGTTTGTATATGTAGCATAATGGTAATATGCGGCTCCGTTTGCAAGAGAGTTTGTTATTAGTACATTGTTATAATAAAAGTTTAGATAATTTGAGCCATATACAGCAAGTCCTGTACAATCATTAGTTCCGCCACTATTTATTATCCAGTTGTTATAAATCATTGTTGGAGCAGTGGCTGTACTTGTAATATTTGCAATAACTACAGCACGTACAACTTGTCCGTTTTTTGCAAGCATTGTAACTTTATTTGATGCAGCTATTAAGCTTGGAGAAGTTTCTATTCTGAAACCATAAGAAACATAATGTCCTTTACCTGTGCCGAAATCGCCCATATTAATTGAGTTACCAATTATTTTTAATGAAGTTTGAGTAGTCATATAAATTCCAGATGTACCGCTTGTATCAATATGGTTCATAAGTATTGTATTTGCTGTAGATGCTTGCATAGAAAATACGCCGTTATAGCCATACAGCAATTTGTTTTGTTGAATTATAGTACTATCTCCATTACCTGAAAAAAATATACATGAACCAATTCCATAAGTAAAACCAAGACTCGAACTGCTTGGCATTTTATACCCTTTCATAAGGCATCTTAAAAATTTATTATTATCAGCATCATTCATTATTTGCACAACTGTAGAATATGTAGCCGAGCCGGTTCTCTCAAAACCAATTTCCTGAAAAGTTACATAATCTGCTCCATTTAGCAATAAAACATAATCAGTAGCACTTGTAGTTGACGATGCATATTTGAGAATACATTTAGAACTATCACCTCCGGCAGATTTAAAAGTTATTCTATTTGTATAGGAAGCCCCACTTACGGCAGAAAGTTCTATAAAAGTATTATTATAAACGGTATCATATACAGTAAAAGTAACAGGTCCACTAATACCGGAACCTTGTGCTGCACCACCGTCACTTCTTGTTCCACTTAGCATATCACTAATAGCCGATGACCAGTCCTTGTAATTTGAACTGCTGGCAGAAAGTCGCGGATTTATTGTGTAATTGCCATTTAATTGAGAAAAAGAACTGTACGGAAGTATAAATAAACTAATAAAAGCAATGTAAGAAAATTTGATTTTTTTCATAAACTATGAATTTAAAGTACATACAATTATACTAAAGAAAAATTCAAATTTTCCAAAAAATATTTTAATAAATTATAAATTGTGTTTGTTTACAAAACCAACTCTTGGTGCAAATTTAATCCCAGCTTGGTCAAATCTCTTTTTAATTGAATAATTTATATCGCAGTGCATTTCAAATGCCTTTTCGGGATCTTCTGATATTACCATTGCCCGTAAGACTAAAGCTCCGTTTTCTATTTTATTTAGTTTTATTCCAAGATCTTCTTTTACTGCGAATTTATTCATCAACTCTTTGTATGTTTGATTTGATGTAATTACTTCATTAATTATTTTCATAGCTTCATCAATATCTGTATTAATATCCAATACAAACTCAATTTTTTCCTTTTTACGTTCATCGGTCAAATGGTAATTAACTATTGTTTCATTATTTATTTTTGAATTTGGAACAATAATTCTATTGTTTTGAACATCTCTGATAATAGTATGCCTTAATGTTATATCTTCAACAGTACCTTTATGTTCAAGGTTAAGCTCAATATAGTCGCCAACTCTAAAGGGTTTAGATGCTACTATAAAAATTCCGCTTATTATATTTGACAATGCTTGTTGTGAGGCAAGTGCTAAGATTGCTGCAAAAACACCGGCACTTGCAAATAGAGTTGTACCAATAGTTTTAAATTTGGGTACAGAATAAATTATAAAAAAAAATGCTGTACAATAAATAATAAATGATGCTGCATTTTTTATAAAATTATAGTTTGTAGGGTCAACATTAATTTTTTTTGAGTTTATGTTTATATATCTTTTTATAAGCCATCTCAGTACTTCTGAAATAACAAATGCTCCGATAATTATACTTATTATATAAAATATATTTTCAAACTGGTTATTTTTCATGTTTAAAAAGGAGATATGAAGTTTTCAAACTTAGGCAAACACAAGTCTTTATCTGATACTACCGGATTATCTACTTCCCACTGTAAATCTAAAAATTTATCATTAAATAATATTCCACCTTCTGATTCCTTATTGTAATAATTGGTGCATTTGTACTGAAAAATTGTATTATCCTCTAGCACCGAAAATCCATGTGCAAAGCCTGGTGGTATCCAAAACTGATAAAAATTTTCACTTGTTAATTTTATACTTAAACTTTTACCATAAGTATGAGATGATTTTCTTATATCTACAATTATATCAATAACTGAACCATTTACCACTCGTACAAGTTTTCCTTGTTCGTAAGGTGGAGCCTGAAAATGCAAACCTCTAACAGTATTTTTTGCTGAAAGACTTTGATTGTCTTGTAAAAATTCATAATTTATACCGTTTGAAACAAAATGTTTTTTGGAAAAACTTTCATAAAAATATCCTCGGCTATCCTTATAAACTTGGGGTATGATGAGCAATGGTCCGTCAATATCAAACTTTTTTACCTGCATATTTTATTTGAATACAAAATTAATTTGATTTATATATTATAAAGCATTTGAACTAAAATGAAATTAAATAAATCTAATTTTAGCAAATTTTAGCACTAATTGTTTTTCGCCATATTCATCAAATTTAATTGTGGCTTTTTTTGAGTCGCCATTTCCTTCAACTAAAATTACCAAGCCTCTGCCAAATCTTATATGTTCTATTACATTGTTTTCTTTTATCATACTACAATCTTCAGCTTCAAAGTTAGCAATAGGTTGGGGGAGAGGTTTTGTTTCAGGTTTTGCAAACATTGATTTTTTGAAATCGGAAAAATTTGATTTTTCCCCCGAACGTCTGTTGTAACTGTCTGAAGTTTCCTCAACAAAATTGAATGATTTATCAGTTTCAATAAAATTTGAGTCAATTTCTTTTAGAAATCTGCTTGGCTCGCAGTATAAAAGTGAACCAAACCTGAATCTTGATGTTGCATAGCTTAAAAAAACTTTTTCTTTTGCTCTTGTAAGAGCTACGTAAAATAATCGGCGTTCTTCTTCAAGTTCCTTTCTGTTTCCTAATGAGAGTTGCGAAGGAAAAAGGTTTTCTTCTATCCCTCCAACAAATACAATAGGAAACTCAAGCCCTTTAGAACTATGAATTGTCATTAATGAAACTTTGTTTTTGTCTGTATCTATTTTATCAGCATCTGTTAGTAGTGCTATATCCTGTAAATAATTATCTATTGATTTTTCTTGCTCACTGGTATCATCTTCAGTAAATTCTTTTATCCCATTTAATAAAGCTGTAAGATTTTCAAATCTGTTTATACCTTCTATGGTTTTGTCTTCATTCAATACCTTTAATAATCCTGTATGTTTTGCTACATGATGTGCAAGTTCGTAAGCATTATTTTTTGATTTTAAAACCATAAAACTTTTCATCATTAATACAAAGTCGTTTATTTTTGATGTCGAAGATTTAAGTTCTGAAAAAACTGAAGCATTTTCTAATACATTCCATAATGAAATGCTGTTTATGCCAGATAGAAAGATTATTTTATCAATAGTAGTTTGTCCTATACTTCTTGCCGGGTAATTAATAATTCTTTTTAATGCTTCTTCGTCATTAGGGTTTACAATAATTCTAAGATAGGCAATAATATCTTTTATTTCTTTTCGCTGATAAAATGACATACCTCCATAAACTCTGTATGGTATATTAAGCTTTCTCAAAGCCTCTTCAAAACTACGAGATTGTGCATTGGTTCTATATAAAATAGCAAAATCGCTGTTTTGCAATTTCATTTCCATTTTTTGCTCAAAAATAGCTTGTGCTACAAATCTTCCCTCTTCATTATCGTTAATAGATTTAATTACTTTTATTTTGTCTCCATCTTTGTTTTCGGTCCAAATAGTTTTATTTATTTGTTCTTTATTTTTTCTTATTATAGAATCAGAGGCGTTTACAATTACTTTTGTGCTTCGGTAGTTTTGCTCAAGTTTTATAACTTTTAGTTCAGGATATTCATTTTCAAAAGTCAAAATATTTTTGATAGTTGCACCTCTGAATGAATATATACTTTGAGAATCATCACCTACAACACAAATATTTTGATAAACGGCTGCAAGTTTTTTAATAATCATAAACTGACAATGGTTTGTATCCTGATATTCATCTACAAGTATATATTTGAATTTGTGCTGATATTTGTTGAGTGCTGAAGGAAATTTTGAAAAAAGTATATATGTTTTGAGCAGTAAATCGTCAAAATCCATAGCTCCTGATTTAAAGCATTTGTCTTCATAAGATTTATAAATTCTGCTCATTTCTGGCTTGCCGCTTTTTATATCATAAGTTGTCACTTCTTCGTTTTGTGAATACGCAGATGCTGTAACAAGGTTGTTTTTGGCATTAGATATTCGGCTTAATATCATACTTGGCTTATATATCTTATCATCAATATTCATTTCCCTCAAAATTCCTTTTATTACACTTTTTGAATCTTCAGAATCATAAATGGTAAAATGAGTTGGATAGCCAAGTTTATCCGCTTCAAATCTTAAAATTTTTGCAAAAATGCTATGAAAAGTTCCCATCCAAAGGTTTTTAGCCTCTGAGCCTACAACACTTTCAATTCTTTCACGCATTTCTCTTGCTGCTTTATTAGTAAATGTAAGTGCGATAATATTGAATGGGTCAATTCCTTGATTTATCAAATGTGCAATTCTATATGTCAAAACTCTTGTTTTGCCCGAACCTGCTCCGGCTATTATCATAAGAGGTCCATCAATGGTTGTAACTGCCTCCCTCTGTGGTTCGTTTAAATTTGACAAATAATCTTCCATTCTGTTTTTTAATTATTCAAAGTTAAAAACATGAAGTAATTTATTTTTTAACAGATATCAACAACTTTTTTAATTTAATTTTCTGTTAAAATTTTTGAAATTTATATTAGGGATAAATGAATAGTATTTATTTTTTAAACATATTCATTTTATTCATAGATTTTATCATTTTCCTCATCTCTTCAAATTGTTTAATTAATTTATTTACTTCAGTAATATTTGTTCCACTTCCTGCTGCAAGTCTTCTTCGCCTTGAGCCATCTATTACGTCTGGATTTTGTCGTTCATAAGGTGTCATTGAGTTTATAATTGACTCTGTTGCCTTAAAAGTATCTTCAGAAATATCAACGTCTTTTATGGCTTTGCCTACACCTGGTATCATACCCATTAGGTCTTTTAGGTTGCCCATTTTTTTAATCTGATTAATTTGTTTTAGAAAATCCTCGAAATTAAAATCATTTTTTCTGAGCTTTTTCTCAAGTCTTTCAGCTTCATCTTTGTCATAGTTAAACTGTGCTTTTTCTACAAACGAAACTATATCACCCATGCCAAGTATCCTGCTTGCCATGCGGTCAGGATAAAATATATCAAGTGAATCAGGCTTTTCGCCCATACTTACAAATTTTATAGGTTTGTTTACTACAGATTTTATTGATAAAGCAGCACCGCCTCTTGTATCACCATCAAGTTTTGTTAAAACTACTCCATCAAAATCAAGCCTATCATTAAAAGTTTTTGCTGTATTTACTGCATCCTGTCCTGTCATCGAATCAACAACAAATAAGGTTTCTGATGGACTTAGTTTGGTTTTGAGGTTTGAAATTTCTTTCATCATTTCCTCATCAATGCTTAATCTGCCTGCTGTATCTACTATTACTATGTCATGCGAAAGAGTCTTTGCTTGTTTAATACCGTTTTCGGCAATTTGAAGCGGATTTTTGTTGTCGTCTTCAGAATATACAGGTACATTAATATTTTGTCCTAAAACTTTAATTTGCTCTATAGCCGCTGGTCTGTAAACATCACAAGCTACAAGATATGGTCTTCTTCCTTTTGATTTGAGGTGATTTGCAATTTTTCCACAAAAAGTGGTTTTTCCAGAACCTTGCAAACCGGCTACAAGTATTATTGCAGGATTACCTTTTATATTAATTTCTGATTTTGTACCTCCAAGCAATTCTACCATTTCGTCATTAACTATTTTGGTCATCAATTGTCCGGGAGAAACACTTGTAAGTACATTTTGCCCAATTGCTTTATCTTTTACATTGTTTGTAAAATCTTTGGCTATTTTGTAACTAACGTCTGCGTCAATAAGAGCTCTTCTTATTTCTTTTACTGTTTCAGCAACATTTATTTCTGTTATTTTCCCTTGTCCTTTAAGGGTTTTTATTGCTTTCTCTAATCTTAAACTGAGGTTTTCAAACATTTCGGCAAATATAAAATTGAAGCCTGTTTTTTTTGCAATTAATTAAATAATTAATTAATTAATTAATGTTATATGTAACTCTATAAAAATTTAATAGTTTGCCAACTACCGTTTTATTTGAATATTCTTGTTCAATAAGAGTTTTGGCATTTTGTATTATTTCATTATAATAATTGGGGTTTTGAGAAATATTGTTAAAAATTCTATAAAATCCTTCTGTATCATCAGCAATAAGTATATTTTTTTTATTAATATATTTAATACCCTGTGCTCCTATTGTTGTAGATATTACAAGTTTTCCTACAGCCATTGCTTCAAGTATTTTTAATCTAATTCCGCTCCCTGAAAGTAAGGGAACAACAGTAATAGCCTTATCTCTCAAAAATTCAGAAGGGTCTTTGATTTCACCACATATTTCAATGTTTTCACATTCGTACTTTTTAAAAAAATGCGGAGTGTTTTTCCCTGCTACAAAAAGTTTAAATCTTTTATCGATTTTTGAAATTTTCACCCATATATTTTCAATAAACCAAATAACGGCTTCGCGGTTTGGCAACCATTCAAGAGATCCAAGATGATATATATGGAATGGGTTTACATTTTCATAATCTGAAATTGAAAAATTGCCGACTTCAATTCCAGCAGGAGAAATAAAAATTTGTTTTTTGCAACCAGAAGCTATAAAAATTTCAGCGTCATCATTTGTAACAGGAATTACAGCATCAAATTTGTTTAATTGTTCTATTTCAAATTTTTTTAATCTTTGAGTTAACAATTTTAAATACCATTTTTTAATAATATTATTTTCATTGGCTGCCATTCTTTCCCATATCTGAAACTCTACATTGTGCTGTCTTAATACAACCGGTGCTTTTGAAAATTTTCGAATTGCATCAATATACATCGAAGCATAAATTCCTTCAATTTGTATAATGTCGAATTCATTTTTACTAAGCAATTCTTTGAGTAAATTATTAAACTCATTGTTGTAAAATCTTTCTACATTATACGAATTATTAGTAAATAGATTAAAAAATGCCTTGTGCACTTTTATTCCTGTATCTATGTTTACTATATATAGTTTGCAGTATTTTTCAAGTTCTTTTTTGGCATCAGCCAAATTAATGTTATGTTTTATTGCATTAAGCGAAGCAAAAGTTACATCAATACCATGTTCGGCAAATCCTTTAACGTAATTATAAATTCCAATTGTGCCACCTTCGTTCAAAGGATAGGGTATTCTATTTGATACTTGTAGTATTCTCAAAGTCAGGTTTTGTTTTTCTTTCTAGTAATTTATCAAACCATTTTATTGAAACACCTTTCTCAAATATTTTATCATCTTTGTTTGCTTTGTATGTTAAAAAAACAGAGAAAGGCAAAATAATTAATGTGCTTAACCATATAGAAATGTATGCAGGTACTACTTCTCCACGTGCAAGTTTTTCACCTATTAAATTAATTGAAAAATAAAGTATAAATAAAATAACTGATATAACCATAGGCCATCCAAAACCACCTCTTCTTATTATTGCTCCCATTGGAGCTCCAATAAAAAATAATAGAATACATGATACTGCAAGGCTGAATTTTTTATTGAATTCAACCTCATATTTTAGTTGATTTTCTCTTTGTGAAAGTACGTCTTTGTAACTTGTTTCTATTATACTGAGAATGTTTCTGGCAAAGAATTTTGAATTTTCTAAAATTTCGGGTTTATAATTTTTACTACTGTCAGTTTTTGAATCTGATTTTCTTTTTTCTATAATTGTTTCAGATAATCCATTAGTTAAATTACTGTGTTTTGAGGCAGAATATACATCTTCAGCCATATAAGTTTTTTCAAACTGGTCTCTCAATTCTTTGAAATTACCCAAAGTTTGATGATATTTTAATTTTAATAATTTTTTATCGAATACATATTTTTTTGAAGAATCAAGATGAGTATGGAAGTATGGTAAAATATAATCATAAGTCAAGCTATTTCTTGCATCAATAATTTTTCGCAGCGAATCAATCTTAGCTTTAAGTTCATTTACATTCATCATCCTGTAATCATCTTTAAAAAGTTCCTTTCTTGTTCGCTTAAATTGTAAATCAGTAAGGTCTATAGATATTTCTTGAGATTTAAACTGCATAATATTATGTTGAAAATTGCTGTAATAATCAGTATTTTCAGTCATTTCCTGATATTTTATTCCATCATACAATTTTAATGATAAAAATTTTTCATCATTGCTCAATTGCATAATTCCACTTTTGGCTAATACAATATTGTTATTTCCTCTGCCGCTATTGTTTATGTAAATTAAAATATCTTCAATAGTCTTATTATCTGCGTTTTTTTTACCGATTTTTATTGCATATCCTTGAATATCTCTAAAAAATACCCCTTCTTTAATATTAAAAGCAGGTTTTTTATTGCTTACATCGTATAATAATGCTCCCCAGCTAAGATTTGCTTTTGGTATTAAAATATTAGATGAGTAAAAAGCAAATGCTGCTATTGACAGAATAATAACATACATAGGAACAAAAATTTTAATAAGAGAAATTCCTGCTGATTTCATTGCTACCAGTTCATAATTTTCGCCAAGGTTTCCAAATGCCATAATAGATGACAGCAAAACAGCAAGCGGTAATGCAAGCGGAATTAAGTGAATGGCTGAATAACCAACAAATTCAAGTATTACATACCACTCCAAACCTTTACCAATCAAGTCGCCAATGTATTTCCATAAAAACTGAAGCAGAAACAAAAATAACGAAACAAAAAAAGTAACGATAAATGGCCCTGCAAATGTTTTGAAAATTAAAATATGTAGCTTTTTAAGTTTCATTCAAAAGTTTTTATATCTGAATAAGTTTAGAGTTTTCAATTTTGAAAATTGCAGGACTTAAATAATCATATTCATGTTTTTGATTTGATGCAATTATAAGAAGTTTTTCTGAAGTATATTCTCTTACAAGTTTTTGATAAAGTTCAATATTGTATTCATCAAGGTTTGAGCAAGGTTCGTCAAAAAATAATACCTGAGTGTCAGAAAAAATTGCTAATACATTTTTTAGCCTTTGTTTTAATCCTGACGAAAGTTTTTTTACTTGTTTGTTTTTATGTTGATCAAGATTGCTTATTTCAAGAATTTTGTCGTCTGTGATGTTTTGTATTCTATTATGAAAATTAAAGTGAAATTTTAGATGTTCCTTTACAGTAAGCTGCTCAAATAATTCTATATAAGGGGCAGAAACAGCAAAATTATTAATTGAATTTTCTTTTTCATTCCAAAATATTTCTCCAGTATCATAATATAGATAACCGCATAAAATTTTAAGTAATGTACTTTTTCCGCTGCCATTTTCACCTAGAAATACAATTGAATTTGTGTTTTGAATACTAATTGAAGTATTATTGAAAATAATGTTGTTTTCAAACCTTTTAGATAAATTTTTTATTGTAAGAGATGTAAGCAAATTTTAAAATTTTTTATTTACTTAAAAAACCCTTCATTATTCCTCTATCAGAGTCCTTAATAAATGTTAAAATTTCATCTCTTTCTTTAGTTGCAGGCATTTCGGCTTCTATTTTCTTCAAAGCAGCAGAATTATTAAGCCCACGTAAGTACAAAATGCGATAAATTTCTTGTATTTCTGCAATTTTATCACTCGAAAAACCTCTTCTTCTCAATCCTATTGAATTTACACCTTCATAGGAAAGTGGTTCTCTTGCTGCTTTTGAGAAAGGAGGAACATCTTTTCTTACAAGCGATCCGCCAGATATCATCACATGATTGCCGATTTTTGCAAACTGATGTACGGCTGTAAGTCCACCTAATATAGCATTTTCGCCAATTTCAACATGACCTGCAAGTTGTACTGCATTGGCTAAAATACATCCATTGCCAATAACACAATCGTGTGCAATATGCACATAAGCCATAAGTAAACAATTGCTGCCTATTATAGTTTTGCCCGAATAACTTGTGCCGCGGTTTAATGTAACACATTCGCGAATTGTAGTATTATCGCCAATTATACATAAACTTTGTTCACCATCAAATTTCAAATCTTGAGGTATAGCACTTATCACAGCTCCAGGAAATATTTTTACATTTTTCCCAATTCGTGCACCTTCCATTATTGTAACATTAGATGCTATCCAAGTTCCTTCATCAATTTCCACATTTTTATGAATTGTAACAAAGGGATCTATCATTACATTATTGGCTATTTTTGCCTCTGGGCTAACATAAGCTAATGGTTGAATCATTTTATTTTATAAATTTAAATCAGTTTTTTTTACGAGCTACCTGTGCCATCATTTCAGCTTCACACACTATTTTGCTGCCGACATAAGCAGTGCCTTTCATTTGGCACATTCCTCTTCGAATAGGAGCAATCAGTTCCATTTTAAGTATTAACGTATCTCCCGGAACAACCTTTTCTTTAAATTTTGCATAATCAATTTTTACGAAGTAAGTGTTAAAATTTTCGGGATCTGGTTCTTTACTTAAAATCAATACTCCGCCAGCCTGTGCAAGGGCTTCTATTTGTAATACACCTGGGAAAACAGCTTCGGTAGGAAAATGACCTTGAAAAAAATATTGGTCAGCACTTATGTTTTTTATAGCCACAACTTCATTTTCGCTTAGTTTTATAATTTTATCAACTAATAAAAATGGCCATTTGTGTGGTAATATTTTTTCAATATCTTTTGATGTGTAAATGGGAGGTTTAGTCGGGTCGTATTGAGGAACATCAATTTTGAATTTGTTTTCTTTCTTTACTTTTTCAATTTGATGTTTTATTTTTTTTGCAAATTCTATATTAGCTCCATGACCAGGTCTTGCAGCCATAATTTGTGCTTTAATTGGTGTGCCAATCAATGCCAAATCGCCTATCATATCGAGAAGTTTGTGACGTGCAGGCTCATTTGAAAATCTAAGTTTTACATTATTCAAAATTCCTTCTTTTTTTACTTCAACTTTTGGTTTGTTAAATAACTTTGCAAGATGCTCAAGTTCGTCATCATTTATTACTCTGTCAACAATTACAATAGCATTATTCAAATCACCACCTTTAATAAGATTGTTTTTTAATAACATTTCCAGTTCGTGTAAAAAACAAAATGTACGACAATTTGCAATTTGGTCTGCAAATTCAGTCAAGCTCGATATTGATGCGTGCTGACTTCCAAGAACGGGCGAATTATAATCTACCATTACCGTAAGTCTGTAATCATTTAATGGCATGGCTATCATTTCAACATGATTTTCGCCATCTCGATAAACTATATTTTCGGTAATTTCAAAATACTCTCTTTCCGCTTTTTGAACTTCAATTCCAATTTCATTTAACTTTTTTACAAATTCTTTTGAACTTCCGTCTGCAATGGGCATTTCGGCAGAATCTACCTGAATAAGCACATTATCAATTTCTAATCCTACAAGAGCTGCGAGTACATGTTCAACAGTAGAAACTCTTGCTCCGTTTTGTTCAAGTGTTGTGCCTCTTGAAGTGTCAACTACAAGATCACAATCAGCTTTTATTGTTGGTGAACCCGGCAAGTCAATTCTTTGAAAAACATATCCATGATTTTCTGGTGCTGGAATAAATGTAAGATTTACATTTTTACCGGTATGTAAACCATTTCCTTTTATTGTAAACTGCTTTTTAATTGTTGTTTGAAATTTTACTATCATTTCTTTACATTAAGCTTTTTTTCCAATTCATTAATTTTTTTATCTATTTCAGGTAATTTTTTATATATAACCTGTGATTTAAAAGCATCCTGCAAATGTATTGCAGGACTCCCTATCCATTTTTGACCTGGCTCTGTTATGGATTTGACAATTCCGCTTTGTGCTCCAATTTGTGTTCCTTTTGCAATGTAAATATGACCTACAAATCCTACTTGCCCGCCAACTACACAATTTTCATCCATTCTTACAGAGCCAGAAATTCCTGTTTGCCCTGCAATTACAGAGTTTTTCCCGATTTCTACATTGTGTGCAATATGTATTAAGTTGTCAAGTTTTACTCCTTGTCTTATTATTGTACTTCCCATAGTTGCTCTGTCAATTGTGCAATTTGCTCCTATTTCAACATCATTTTCTATTACTACATTTCCAATTTGAGGAATTTTTACATAAGTTCCATCATTTTGTCTCACAAATCCGAATCCATCACTGCCTATTACTGTTCCACTATGAATTATGCAATTGCTGCCAATTTTCATATCGTCATATATATTAACACCTGAAAATAAAATTGTGTTTTCGCCAATTTCACTATTATCGCCAATATATACATTAGGGTATATTTTTACATTGTACCCCAGTTTTACATTTTTGCCAATGTATGAAAATTCTCCTAAATAAATTTCTTGGGGGAGTACTACATTTTCACTTACAAATGTATTTGTTTTTATACCTGAAGGATGAGTTTTTGGATTGAAATATTTACCCAAAATAATGCAAAATGAGTTATATGGATCATCTACTTTAATAAAGGTTTTATCAGTATTAGTGGGTATATTTTGGTTTTTTGAAACTAAAATAACAGACGCTTTTGTATTTTCTAAAAATGATTCGTATTTAGGATTTGAAAGAAAACTTAAACTGTCTTCTGCCCCCATATCAATTTTTGAAACAGAACTTACATTTTGGTCAGCATTTCCTGATAATTCCCCATTTAATTCTATACAAATTTGTCCGGCTTTAAGCATTGATAATTTTATTCAGCAAACTTAATTATTTTTATCAATTCTTTAAAGCGAATATAATTTACTTAGATTTTAAAATTTCCTCGTATTTGCTTTTGTGATAAGGATTGAGTTGAATTAGTAGTTCATACACTTTGTTTTTTTGGGTAGGAGTAGCTTTTCCGAATATTTTTACCAATTCACTGCTTTTGGCTTCAAAAAAAAGAAACAAAGTCATAGAGTTAGGATAATGATTGTAAATAGTTTTTAGCTCGGCAAGTGCATCAATTATATTAGACCTGCCTTTGTCCATATCCTTGCTCATAACATCCATTCCTTTTAGGTGATATAAGTATAATGCAGTATGAATTGTTTTATATCTTTCGTCCAAAAGATTTTCTATCATAAAATATCTGTTGAAATTGTTTTTTCCATCTTTCATATTCCAACCGGGTTCATTTATTGCTAAATCTTTAATATTTTTTGCTTTCTTAAAATAATAATTGCCTCCGTCTTGCGAGTAAGAATCATAATCAAAACCTAAAATTAAATATGAATAAAAAGCTAATAAGCTTGTAAGTTGGCTTGAATATGAATTATCATTAAAATCAAGTGGTAAATTTAATGAATATTTAAATTCCCATCTATCAAGATGATGAAACAAAATTGTATTATAAGTAGTACCATATATTGGTCTGTTTGACTGAATTTCAACCATTGCTGTGAAATTGTCAGATTCAAGAGATTTAAGATTAAAAACAAAAATGCAGTCAATTTTTTCATTTATCTGAATTCTGTCTTCGCTCCATTTTTTGTTGTTCAAAAAGTTAGTAACTGCTATTTGCAAGTCTGCTATAAGCTGCTTGTCAGGATTTGAAAGTTCAGTAGATATTATTTTTACAACTGCGTTAAGGTCTTGAGCATAAAGTTTGTTTATGTTAAAACTAAAAACAAAAAGTATAATAAGTGTTTTTATAAATTTCATAGATTAATTAATTAATGAGTTTAATAATTTCATCAACAATATCTGAAGCTACTTGTTTTTTAGTTTTTAATTCATAGCTTTTCTTTTTAAGATTCTTATTAATAATTGTAATTTTATTATAATCTGATTTGAAGCCCGCACCCTTGTCATTAATAGAGTTAAGCACAATCATATCAAGATTTTTATTTTTTAATTTTTCTATTGCATTGTTCAATTCGTCAAAATTTTCAAGTGCAAATCCTACAAGAATTTGATTTTCTTTTTTGTTTTTTCCAAGTGAATATAAAATATCGCTTGTTTTTTTTAGGGATAAAGAAATTTTATCAGTTTTTTTCTTAATTTTTACCTTTGAAACCTCTGATGGTGTATAATCAGCTACTGCTGCCGCCATTACTATAATATCACTTTCTTTGCCAGCAAGAATACATTGCTCTTTCATTTGTAATGCACTTACAACATCTATTTTTTTAATATTGTTTTCAATTTCCAATTTTTCAATTGGTCCAGCAACTAGTGTTACTTCTGCACCAAGTTCGCTAAAGTAATTAGCAATATTTACACCCATTTTGCCACTCGAATGATTGCTTATATATCTTACCGGGTCTATCATTTCTTGAGTCGGTCCTGCAGAAACAAGTACTTTATATTTTTTTAATTTTTTTTTTTCTACAAACAAATCTTCAATAAAAGAAACAATATTTTCAGGCTCAGCCATACGCCCATCTCCTGTCAATCCACTTGCAAGTTCGCCGTACTCCGCTGGTATAATTTTACAATTTGATTCTTTTAAATATTTTATGTTTTTTATAGTTGCATTATGTTTATACATATCTAAGTCCATAGCCGGAGAAACTACAATAGGGCAATTTGCCGATAAATAAACTGCACAAAGAAAATTGTCGCATAAGCCATTGGCAAGTTTAGCTATGGTGTTTGCTGATGCAGGAGCTATAAGTAATAAATCAGCCCATTTAGCTAATTCTACATGATTGATCCATTTGCCGGTTTCTTTGTCGAAATTATCAGAATAAACAAGGTTTTTACTTAATGTAGATAATGTAAGAGGTGTTATAAAGTTTTTAGCGCTTTCAGTCATAACAACTTTTACTTCAGCCCCTTGTTTTACAAGCAAACGAATTATATAAGCAGATTTATATGCTGCTATACTCCCTGTTACACACAATACTATTTTTTTATTTTTCAGCATCCCCTTTAGTAGGATTTCTGTAATAAATTTTACCTTTTAAAAATTCGTCGGTAGCTATTAATGTTGGTTTTGGTTGTTGTTCAAAGTATGTTGCAATTTCTATTTGCTCGCGATTTTCAAAAATTTCTTCAAGATTATCATTGTCACCAATAAACTCATCAAGTTTTTGATGCATTTCTTCTTTTGCTTGTAATGAAATTTGGTTTGACCTCTTAGCTATAATTACTGCAGTTTCATAAAGATTAAGTGTTTCATTGTCTAACTGTCTTGTATCGCGACAAATAGCTGTGTTTGAAATTTTTTCTTCTTTTTTCATTATTTTTTTAATTGATATTTTTTTTCTTTAATTGGTTTTCGGCAGAATCTAGCTCATTTTTGATTTGAGCCATTAATTTAGCCATTTCATTTACCCATTTTGAGTTGTCTTGCTTATGTTCATCAAGAAAATTGTTTGCTTCATCAATAGTTTTTTTTAACCTTTCGGGTTGTAGTTGTAAAATAGATTTTTTAGCATAAAGATAGTAAGATTTTACTACCAGAAAATCTATTTCGCTTTTTTGAGGTATATCAGGGTAGTCCTTTACTGCATTTTCAAATGCTGTAATTGCTGCTTTGTAGTCTTCGGTACGATAATATAACATTGCGTTTTCATAGGCTTTTTTATGTAGCTTAGAACGGAGTTTGTCTATATAATCATTACATTGATACATATACTTACTATCGGGGTAATTATTAATAAAAATCTGAAATTGTTTTATGGCATTTTCTGTAATGGTTTGGTCAAGATAATATGGATAAGACTTTTCAAATTCGCATAAACAATGCAAAAACGCACATTCTTCCACCTTTGAACTTAGGCTATATCGTTGTGTGAAATTTTCAAAATGATAGCTTGCAAGCAAATAATCTTTTAACTTATAATGGCTGTATGCAAGCATATAATAGATGTTTTCAGATTCTTTTTTTGTCCTGTATTGAGGGTATATATCTTCGAGTAAAGGTTGAGCTTTGTTGTATTTTTTTTTATTGAAATACTTTAGGGCATACTGATATTTTTTTTCTGTATTACCTTTACGCAATATATAATTATAGCTGTCTTTGCAAGAAGAAAGAATTATAAATGTACAAAATGTTAAAACAATATTTCGCATTAAAAACCGCAAAGGTAATGAAATTTGCATAATTTCATTATAACGATTTTATAAAACCAAATGTTACTTTATTTTTTTTACTTGTTCTGATATTACATCAATAAACTTATTTGAATTATTCATTATTATTTTGTCAACAAATTTTTCTTTACCTGACTCCGTAATTTTTATTACTATAGAATAATTACCTTGACTGTAACATGGTTTATATTCATTACCATCATAATAATGACCGAAAGACCGAGGAACAATATAGCTGTAGCCATCAAGAACTTCTTTTGACAAGGAGTCATAGTAGCTGTTGTAGTTTTTATCTTTTTTACTTAATGGTGCATCTCTTATAAGTAAGTAAAAAGTACCAAGGGTTACATCTTTATTTATAGTCCCTTCTTTTGTGTTATATGTGGTGTAAAAATTTACTTCAATATCTAAATCAAGTTTGTCATTTTTGCCTTTTTGCAAGTAACTCCATGGCATATACCACTTTTTGGTTGGTATTTTTGCTTTGGCATAATTTATTTCAATA
This sequence comes from Bacteroidia bacterium, assembly GCA_020849295.1. Taxonomy (GTDB): domain Bacteria; phylum Bacteroidota; class Bacteroidia; order NS11-12g; family UBA9320; genus JABWCE01. The sequence goes on along the minus strand of JADLGN010000055.1, from coordinate 8,217 downwards.
TCTTTCACTTTTAGCCTGAAGGTTGCATTGTTGTAAATTTCATAAGATTTTGATGTATCAAGCATAAAGGTAACTTTTATTGCTGTATCTATTTTACCTGATTTATTTTTAAAAGTTCTTATAAAGGTAAATTCTTTAAATTGAATTCCTTCAGGATCCCAAGTATTGTTTTCGCTAAGATGGCTGTAAAAATACAAGTTTGAAAGACCATCACTATATTCTGCAATATATTTCTTTTTTTCTTTGTCAATTATTTTTTTTACTGCATCGGCACCTACGCTTGTAAGTTTTTCGAGCATAGCAAGTGTAATAAGTCCACGACTTTTTACACCTCTTGCAAGAGGCTGATTGTTTGAAGCAGTAGCAAGAAATGTTTGGTCATCAGCAATATTCATTGAAGTTTCTTCTTTTTTTGTTTTATTAGAATATTTAGAAATCGAACAAGCCGAAAATATAAAAATTATAGTTCCGAGAAATAAAACTTTATTTTTCATACTGATTATATTTTTTTTAAATATCAAAGGTAAATGTTTTTTATTTTTTGAAGAAACGAACTATATTTTTTGATATTTGTTGAATAAATAAAACAATATAAATGTCGCGATTTAATTCTGCTTCGCAATTGGAACAAGAGTTACCAAAAATAAAACTAAACTCGCAAAACCTCAAAGATTCATTATTCATTTTTTCGTTTTTAAAACCATACAAAGTAAAATTTTTTGTAGGTATGCTTTTGTTAGGAATAACAAGTTCTGCTTCTTTGCTTTTTCCCGAAATTCTCGGCGATTTAATTAATCTTGCAGTTAATAACAAACCATCAAAATACTTTGGTTCTAATTTGAGTAATGTTTTTTTTACACTAATTTTTTTAATTGTTATAATTTCAATTTTAGCAATTTTAAGAATTAAGTGGTTTGCTGAAACCGGTGAAAGGTCAGTAGCAGATATAAGAATTCATTTGTATAAAAAAATTATTTCACTGCCACTTGAGTTTTTCCATCAAAACAGAATAGGAGAATTAAATAGCCGAATTTCGGCAGATTTATCACAAATTCAGGATACAATAAGCACAATTTTATCAAATATTCTTAGGCAGACAATCATATTAGTCGGTGGAATTTCTTATGTCATTATTGTGTTTCCGGATTTGTCACTTTGGTTTCTAAGTGTTGTACCACTGATTATTGCTTTTGCATTGTATTTTGGTAAAATAATTAAGAAAAACTCAAAATTAACTCAGGAAAAATTAGCTCAAACATCTGTAATTGTTGATGAATCATTACAGGGAATTAGTAATGTTAAATCGTTTACCAACGAAAAATATGAAATTGAAAGATACAAAAACGGAATTAGCAATGTTGTATATCATGCAGTGAAAAATGCCGGTTACAGAGGGATATTTGCAGGTACAGTTATGTTATTAATGTTTGCAGCAATAACATTGGTATTGTGGATTGGTCTTGGTAAAGTTCAAAGCGGTGCTATGGAAATTGGTACATTAAATAAATTTGTGTTTTTTAGTATGTTTATTGCTGGCTCACTTGCCGGATTTGCCGAAAATTATACACAACTTCAAAAATCATTAGGTGCTACTTTAAGAATTAAAGAAATTTTGGAAGAAGAATCTGAAATAAAAATAGATGTAAGCGGAAACGGTAAGGTGATTTTTGACAAAATGCTTGAAATTAAAAATATAAAATTTGCATATCCATCAAGAGCAGAACAAATGGTGTTAGAAAATTTCAATTTAAAAATTGAAAAAGGGATGAAAATAGCTATTGTAGGACCAAGCGGAATGGGCAAATCCACAATTGTAAGTTTAATATTAAAATTCTATTTGCCAAATTCGGGAACAATAAAATTAGACAATATTGATATAAATGAAATTGAAACAGTTGCTTACAGAAAATTATTTGCAATTGTACCGCAGGAAATTTTATTATTTGGCGGCACAATTCATGAAAATATTGCTTATGGAAAACCAAATGCAAGCGAAGATGAAATTATATATGCTTCAAAACAGGCATTTGCTCATGAATTTATAGTTAATTTTAAAGATGGATATAATACTATAGTGGGAGATAGGGGAGTGAAATTATCAGGTGGGCAAAGACAGCGAATTGCAATTGCAAGGGCATTTCTGAGAAATCCCGAAATTTTGATTTTTGACGAAGCAACAAGCAATCTCGATAGCAAAAGCGAAAAACATGTTCAATCAGCTTTTAGTAATTTATTAAAAAACCGAACATCTATTATTATAGCTCACCGATTGAGCACAATTAAGGGAGTTGACAAAATTTTAGTATTAGATAAAGGAATAATTATTGAAAATGGCACTCATACAGAACTTATGTCAAATCCTGAGAATTTATATTATAAATATTATACAATTCAATCAATGGAATTTTCTGATAATGAAATTTATTTTTAAGTATTAAAATTTTGTTTTATAATTGAATTATAAAATTTGAATAATAATGAAAAATATTGTTTTATTCACTCTTGTATTTATTACTTCATCATTTGTTAAACATAATACCAATAATTCAGAAAATGATATTGTTGACTTATGGTGGAATCAGGAAAAATCATCAAAAATTAAAATTTTTCTTGCTCAAAATGGAAAATACGCAGGTAAAATTGAATGGCTAAAAGAGCCAAATGATGAGAATGGAAAACCTAAAACAGATAATAATAACCCAAATGCAAAATTGAGAAGTACTCCTCGTTTGGGATTAGCTATATTGAAAAATTTTGTTTTTAACAAAAAGAAAAATAAATGGGAAAATGGTACAATATACGACCCTAATAATGGTAAAACTTATGATGCTTATATTTACTTTGATGGAAATAATGATAAATTACAATTAAGAGGTTATGTGCTTGGAATGCCTTTTCTGGGAAGAACTTCTGAATGGGAAAGAGTGAAATAGGAATTCTTTATTTTCCCAATACCTTAATGATAAATGAAAATTAGACGATTTATTGTTGAATATCTAAATTTTAACAAAAGCCAGAAAATAGGTTTAATTGCATTACTCATTATACTTATTGCAGTTAAAATAATACCTGAGTTTGTTTTTAAATACAAAGCAGATTTAATAAAAATTGATGATATTTTATTAGATACGTTAAGCGAAAAAAATGATTTAATCAAAACTAAAAAACACTTAACAAAAGAAAAAGAAATTAATATTGCACCATTTTATTTTGATCCAAACACAGTAAAAGCAATAGACCTGAAAAACTTTGGATTGCCAGAATATGTAATTCGTTATTTTGAGAAATTTAGAAACTCAGGGGCAAAATTCAAGTCAGCCAATGACTTTCAAAAAATTTATGGTCTTAAACAAGATATGTTTGAAAGAATAAAACCATATTTAAAAATAGATTCATCAAAATATATAACTGATAATAGCAGAAATAGAAATTGGAATATACCAATTAAAAATAAAGTAGAAATAAATATAGCAGACTCTTTTGAGCTTGTTAAATTAAAAGGAATAGGACCATATTGGGCTTCTAAGATTATAAAATACAGAAATGCTTTAGGTGGATATTATAGTAAATCACAACTTTATGAAATTTACAACATAAAAAAAGAAACGGTTGATTTATTAATTTCTGAAATATCTTGCGACTCAACTCTAATAGTGAAATTAAATATAAATACTTCAAATTTTGATGTTTTAAACAATCATCCTTATTTAAACTTGAAAGAATCAACGGCAATAATTAATTACAGAAAACAACATGGATTATATAAATACATTGATGATTTGAAGAAAATAATTATCTTAAAACAAGAAACAATAACTAAAATTGAACCTTACATTGAATTTTAACTATTTAATTTTTATTACATCAACATTTAGTCTGCTTGCCATTAAATTAAACTTTATTATCTGATTATTTTTGATCAAATCAAATTTCAAAAGCTGAATATCTGCTTTAGCAGATAAGTCAGTAAATGCATCAAAGTATTGTTGAGGTACCTGACCTCTGAATGCATCTATATTATCAATTAATGCAGCAATTTTATTATTAAGTTTCATCGGGAAATTGAGTAAGTCCTGAATATTTTCGGCTTTAGTTTGTACAAGTTCATCTTCTATTTTTTGTAAAGAATCAATAATTGCCTTGCCAAATTTTTCCATAGAATCACGTTCATTACCTGATTGCAGTGAAGAATTAAATGCTATAATTTGTTTTTTTATGCTTCGAATAATATTAACCGTAGTGTGGATTTTGTTTGTTTTAGATATTACAGAGTCAAGTAATTTCTTTTTAGCAATATAATTTTCGATTGTTGGTTTTTCAAATCTTGGGTCTGGCATAATTTCACAAAAATCAGTACTTATAAGTTTGTTTTTTAAATAAAGCTCGATTGAATACATTGCCGGAACCGCCATAGGACCAGACAAAGAAGCTCCCCATAAAACTTTTCCGCTGCCTTCAATTTGTACAAGGTCTGCCGTTTTCATATCCCATACAAATCTGTTAAAACCCTTGTTTGAAGTAAGTATTCCTTGCGATTTTACTATTTTAGGTTTATAAAAATCATTGCTTACATTTACGGGTAAATAATTTTTATCTTTAAAATTTGAGTATGCCGCAACAGAGTCACCATTCTGATTTTTAATTTTGATAATAATTTCGCTGTTTGTAGTATCAGGTAAAAAATAATCAATCACCATTCCACATGGTGCATTTTCGCCTTCGTTCATATTTTCATCATAGTATGTACCTCCACCAGCATTAAAAGAGTGTCTGCATTTAAAAACTATATTTTTTGAAGAATTTTTGATTTCAATTAGATTATACAATAAACTAATATTGTCCATAACCCAAAAACCTCTTCCATGTGTTGCAATAATCAAGTCATTTTCGGTAGGATGTATTTCAATATCGTGAATTGGAGAACATGGCATATTTTGATTAAAACTTTGCCATGTAGCACCATCGTTAAAGGAAATATAAAGCCCAACTTCAGTACCACAAAAAAGTAAACCTGCTTTTGATGGGTCTTCTCTTATAACCCTTGTTGTTGCATTTTTTGGCAATCCTTTATCAATTCTCGTCCATGTCTTTCCAAAATCTTCAGTTTTCATCAAAAATGGCGACATATCTCCAAGTTTAAACCTATTAGCAGCAATATATGCTTTTTGTTTATTAAAATGAGATGCTTCAATTATACTAATTTGTGTATTTTCAAAAATTTGCTTTGGTGTGATATTATTCCAATTTTTTCCATTGTCTTTACTTAAATGTATAAGTCCATCATCGCTTCCTGTCCAAATTATTCCTTGTTCAATGGGCGATTCACTCAAAGTAAAAATTGTGTTATAGGTTTCTACTCCAGTATTGTCTTTTGATATTGGTCCGCCACTTGCTTTTTGTTTAGATTTGTCATTTCTGGTAAGGTCTGGACTTATTGTTTCCCAGTGAAAACCTTCGTCGTAACTTCGGTGAATGTATTGCGAAGTAGTAAATAAAATAGTCTTTTCTTTAGTGCTGTATTTTGAAAACACAATAGGAAAAGTCCATTGAAAACGAAATTTTAATTTTTCAGCACCATCTCCAAGCCCATCTTCAGGGTAAACATTTAAAGTACTTGTATAGCCTGTTTCTTTATCCACCCTGTATATTGCTCCGCTGTAGTTTCCACCATAAGCCACTTTTGGTTTAAATGGGTGAGGGGCAATATATCCGCTTTCGCCCCATGAGCAATTGTACCAATCTGAATGAGAAATAGACCATCCAAAACTTCTACTTTTAATAGCCACACTTGTATTATCTTGCTGTGCTCCATATATTTTGTATGGAAAATCATTATCAATTGCAACGTGATAAAACTGTCCGGTTGGAAAATCTTGATTTGTCCAACTTTGTCCGCCATTATGTGTAACGGTTCCGCCTCCATCATTACCCATTATCATTATTTCAGGATTTTCAGGATTAATCCATAAGTCATGATTATCGGCATGTTGAGCCCATTCGGTAGAAAATGTTTTTCCTCCATCTGTACTTTTATGGTATGCTACATTTAAAACAAAAACAATATCTTTATTTTTAGGATGACAATAAACACCGCTAAAATACCAAGGTCGTTGCCTGATTGCTTTTTCTTCAGATATTTTCTTCCACGATTCGCCTCCATCATCACTTCTGAAAAGACCTCCATTTTTATTTTCTACCATAGCAAAAATTCTTTCAGAATTTACAGGCGAAATAGCAATACATATTTTCCCAAGTATTCCTTTTGGTAAACCTTCATTTTGAGAAATATTCTTCCATGTTTTTCCTGCATCTGTTGATTTGTATAAACCACTTTGGTTTCCTCCGCTGCTCATACTCCAAGGTGTTCGGTACGCTTGCCACATTCCTGCAAAAAGTATATCAGGGTCGTTTGGGTCAATAGCTACATTAATACATCCTGTACTATCGGATACATACAATATTTTTTGCCAGCTTTTTCCGCCATCAGAAGTTTTAAATAATCCTCTTTCAGAATTAGGTTTGAAAACATTTCCTAAGGCTGACACATAAGCTATTTCAGGATTTTGTGGATGAACAATTATGTTTGCAATTGCAAAAGTATTTTCTAAACCAATTTTAATCCATTTTTTACCTCCATTTGTACTTTTATACATTCCATCTCCAAAGCTAATATTTCCTCTAATATCGGTTTCTCCCATACCTACATATATTATTTGCGGATTGCTTGGTGCTACTGTAATAGCCCCGACAGAACTGCTTTTAAAAGTAGAATCAGAAACACACTTCCAATTACTGCCACCGTTTTCTGTTTTCCATACTCCTCCGCCTACCGCACCAAAGTAAAATGTATTTGGCAGTTTAGGATGACCACATACAGCTAAACTTCTTCCCCCTCTGAATGGTCCTATATTTCTGAATTTAAGATCTGAAAAGTTTTTTAATTCAAAATTTTGAGCATTTAAAAATTCGTAAAATAAAATCGAAAATACTAATAGTGTTTGCCTGATAGTCATAATTTTCAAATATAATTTTTATTATCGAACTATGTCTTTTCATTTGATATAATTACCTAAAATGATAAAACCTCCTTAATTGGAGGTTTTATCAAGCATTGAGAATTAGAATATAAATTATTTTTTAATTGTTATTTTTTGAGTGTAAACATTATTTTCATCAATTAGTTTTAATAAATAAATCCCGTCAGCAATATTTAAATCTATATAATAAATTGTCTGGAAAGAATTTAATCTAAGTTCATAAATTTTTTCGCCCAATGAATTATATATTGCCATATTCTTTGTATTTTGAGGCTTATCTAATGCTAAAATTATTTTTCCTGAGCTAGGATTTGGATATACATTAAAACTACTGTTTTTTGAAAATTTCGTAACATCTCCTGTAATTTCTATTAATTTGCAAGATTGAGTAAAACAACCAGAAGCATTTTCTACAGTAAGGCATACATTAAATTTACCATATTCAAATGCATTTATATAATGATATTGGGTATTGGCAGATTCAGATGTTCCACCTTCTCCAAAATCCCAATGATATGAAGTGTTTCCTCCTTCGTTTGCTTTAAAATAAACTAATCTTCCGCTTTTTGAATAAGTGAAATCTGAATTAGGATTTGCGTTTACAGTTATTGCTTTAGAAATAGAATCTGAACATCCGCCCGGAACTATTGCTACAAGTGTTACGTTATATGTTTTTGATACTTTACTTGTATAAATGTGTCTTGGCGAATGTGAACTTGAATAAGTACCGTCGCCAAATTTCCAAAGGAAAGTTAAGTTTCCTGAAGAAACTGTTGATTTGTTTGTAAATACTGCAATTTCATCATCACATAAATCGGCAGTGCTAAAGTCGGCTTTTGATTGTAGTTTTACATTTATTTCTTTTGAAATTACATCTGTACATCCGTTGTTTGAATTTAAAGTTAATGTAATTGTTTTTTTGCCAATTATACTAAACACCTTGTTTGGATTTTCTGCTGTTGAACTACCATAACCGTCAAAATCCCAATTAAAAGCAGTTAATACCGGATTTGCAGGTTTGGTACCTGTAAATTTAAATTCAGTATTACTTTGGTTGCATACAGCACCAAATGTAAAATCTGCTAATGGAGATTCATTAAGATTAATTGTTTGAGTAGATGAATCTGCACATCCAAATTCTGAAATAGTTTTTAGTTTTACCGTTTTAGTTCCTGAGGTT
>JADLGN010000054.1 GCA_020849295.1 Bacteroidia bacterium | reverse complement strand
TTTTTGAGTTGCAACACGGTTTCAAACCAAAAGATAATAATTTATTAAAAAAAGAAAAATGTGTTGCTAAAAGTTGCAATAGAAATTGCAAAAAGTTGCCAAAAATTGCTTTTCAAAAAAAAAGCTGGAAACAACAATAAAATAAGGATTCTTCAATGATTTAATTAATGAGTAAAAGTAAAAAGTTGCAATTTGTTTGGCAACAAGTTGCAAAAAATTGCTAAAAGTTGCATATTAGGTTCTTTAATAAAATGTAAGATTTAGACAAAATCATATTAGTTTTTCAAAATCATCAACTAAACTATTCTGCCATCAGCAATATGGATTACTCTGTCAGCAGCATTAGCAAGGTCTTGGTTGTGGGTAGCTATTACAAATGTTTGCCCATAAGTATTTTTTAGTTCTATAAAAAGTTTATTTAGTTCATTAGCGTTTTTAGAATCTAGGTTTCCGGTAGGTTCGTCGGCAAAGATTATTTCTGGATTGTTAATTAAAGCCCTTGCTACTGCTACTCTTTGTTGCTCTCCGCCAGATAGTTCTGATGGTTTGTGGTTTTTTCTATTGGTTAAACCCAAAAAATCGAGCAATTCATCAGCTCTTTTTTCTGTTTGTTTCTTGTTTTTTTTTCCTATCCAAGCGGGGATACAAATATTTTCTAATGCTGTAAATTCGGGCAGCAGGTGATGAAACTGGAACACAAATCCTATATTTGAGTTTCTAAAATCTGAAAGTTTCTTGTTTTTTAGTATTGAAATATCAATATTGTTTATTATTATTTTACCACTATCAGGTTGGTCAAGAGTGCCCAACACCTGCAGTAATGTAGTTTTACCTGCACCCGAAGCACCCGTAATAGCTACAATTTCGCCTTTATTTATATTTAAACTAATATCTTTAAGAACTTCAATATTCCCGTAGCTTTTCTTTATTTTTATAGCTTTTATTATTTCCAATACTTTTTTTTTAATTACGAATTACAATATACATCTAACAATCAAAAACACCTGTTAATTCCAAACAAAAACCTAAACTTAAAAAAGTCACCACCGCTTTCTACTCTATTGAGAAAAATAGGGAAATCAAACCTTAAAACTAAAGGCTGAATTTTGCTATGCTTGCTGTCTGTGATAGTAAAAGTTGTTCCCAAACCAGCATCAGCTCTAAATCCTGAATTGTTTTTATTATTAAATAAAATACCTGCATCTGTAAATAAATATGGGTTCATACCTAAAGGTTTAAATATTTTTGATTTTGGTTTTTTAAATAATTTTCCAAATTCAAGTTCAAAATTTCCTGAAATGCCCTTATTGCCGTAATATACATAAAAAGTATCGGTTGCAGAAGAGTTCAAAGCCATATAACCGTTCATACCTCTAATGTTTAGCCCACCTGAAGGATGGAGAATAAATTCGCCGGTTTTATTGCCAAATCCTGCTTTTTCTTTTGGAAGTATTCCTGGCGAACGCCAGAATTTACTTTCGGTGAGTTCTTCGTTGTTTGCTCCCGAAGCAAAAAGCATGCACTCCTTAGGTATGTCACCATCCAAAATCTGACAAAAAATACGACTGTGTAAATTTAGTTTTTTACCAATTGGATTGTTGCTTAAAAGTTTTGCTGTAATACCTGAATAATTATAATCGCTAAAGAATGAGTTGTTTCTCAAATTTAAACTAAATGTACTTGAACCTAATCTGTATTTAAACGGATGCAGGTAGGTGAAATTAATAGTTGAGTTTTGTTTTTTAGTATTTACAAATTGCGGATAGAAAAAATAATCCCATGAAAAAGTATTCAAATTTCTATCTTTAAACAAATTGCCGTATTCGCTAAATGAAAATGACTTATAACTTACCTGAAATTTGTTGTTTCTTATAGTTTTCTCAAATCCGGTTTCAAACAAACTTACTCCATCCAAGTATTTTGTTCTTGCTGTAAAATCGAGCATTTTGCCTATTCTTGTTTTATAATTCAAATTAAAATTAAAATTTAAAGCTTCTGCAGGATAATCTTGGTTTTGTAAAATGCCTGTACTAAACCAAAATGTAGCACTGTAAACGTGTTTAAAGTTGTAATAACTTCCCGAAAAATATAGTCCTGCTTTAATTCCATCAGTTGAGTTGTACCAAACCTCAGGTCGCCAATAGTTTTGAAATTTGAAAAATGACAAATTTTCTCCATTCAATCTTTCAAGTTTAAAAGTGCAAGGTGTTTTTAGGCTGTTATTCAAACGGTTTACATCTGCAAGACGACCGCTTGTATCAATAATCACGTTTTTAATTCCATATTTTGATTGCACTAGGAGAAGGTCGGTTTTATTCATCATATCCCACGATAACCAACGGTGATTGACTTGAGCATCTCCAAGTTTTTTTGTGAAATATGTATTTGGTATTACATAATGAAGTCTGTTCCCTTTTTTGTCAATAACTGTTACGTCTAAGGGCATGTGCATTTCGCCCTTTCTTTTAATTTTTACAACGTAATCATATTTTGAATTAACTACTTTTGAATATCTTTTTACTTTGTAATCAATAGTTTTTGTAGTTGTAAGCCAATTGTCAAAAAACCAGTTAAGGTCAGTTTTTGTATAATTAATAATTGAATTTCTAAAGTCTTCTTCATAAGGGTGACAAAATTTCCAACGGTTGAAGTAATCTTTCATGGCGTTAATAAACAACTCGTCACCAAGTACATATTGCAAGTTATACAACATTGTTGCTGTTTTGTAATATACCTGGCTGTATCCGCCTCCATGTCTTTCTGCCGAGTTAAAATGGTCAGAGTGAATATTCAATCTTGCAGTATTTTCGTTTATAGCATGATTTATATAACCTGCATAAACTATTGACCAATCCTGATTGTTTGGGTATAATTCATTTCCTGATAGTTTTTTAATACTCCAAGCTGTAAGAAACTGAGTAAAACCTTCGTCTAAAGCCGCCCTGTACGTTTCGTTGTTACCAACCATCCCAAAAAACCAATTATGCCCAATTTCATGTGCTATTACATATTGGTGTCCGGGCCAATTACCGCCATCAAGCGTAATCATAGGGTATTCCATACCGTCACGAGCATCGGCAGCTACAATTTTAGGATATTCATACATTCCAAAATCTTCTGAATAAGTTTTAATTATAAATGCCATAAATTTTGCTGTAGGTTGCCAAGCCCAAGCGTTTTCTTCCTGAGCTATTGCTATACATTTAATCCCCTTCCATTCTACTTCGCCTATGCGATATGTAGGGTCAGTTGTAAATGCAAAATCATGAACATTGTTTGCCATCCAAACCCACTTTTTGTAAGTACCATCAGGTATTACCGGAGTTGATATAGTTTTCGAAGGTTTTTTAAAATTGCTAATATCAATTTTCTCTCTAAGTCCGTTTTTGTAAACTTCATCTTTATTGACAAGAGTACCCGAAGCTTCGCAAATATATTGGTTTGGAAGCGATAGCTCAACATTGTATATTCCAAAATCTCCATAAAATTCTTTGCCAAGATGTTGGTCGGTAACCCATTTAAACTTACGGTCGTAAACAGCCAAACGCGGATACCAATGCACACCGTCAAAATGCTTAAAATTATTATGAGTATAGCGTTTCATTCTTCTGCGCATTGTACCTTGGTCAAAATAGGTTTTGAAATCCATTTCAATTTTAAGAGTTTTTCCGGGCAAAAGTGGTTGCGAGAGTTCTACAATCATAAGAGTATTATCAATTACAAAAGGAGTTTCGATGCCTTCAATTTTTAGGTTAAGTATTTGGGTTCCGAGCATTTGTTTTTCATATTTGCCGAATTTATTATATACTTTACCACCTCTATCCATCCTGTCTTTATAGCTCCATGGCTGAAATGCATTTTGAATTAATCTGAAAAAAAGTCGAGTAATTGTATCAGGCGAGTTATTTGCATAAAGCAAAACTTCGGTTGCAGTAATTATTTCTGTACTGTCGTTAAGTTTTGCTGTAATTTTATACGAAACATCCTGCTGCCAGTAATCATTAAAAGGTTTTCGGTTTTTCCAATAGTTTGTATTTTTTTCGCTTTGGTATTCTGCTAAATCAGAATATACATTGTCAAACTGAGCAAAAGAACTGCTAAAAGCTAAAGTAAAAATAATAAAAAGAGAAAAATGCTTCATGCTGTAAAATTAACTAAAAACACTATGTTATAAAATTTCGGGATACAAATTTATCATTTATCAAATTATATTTAAGTTTGCATTGTAATGTTAGAAATTGAGTTACTTTACCAAAAACTTCAGTTCTGTAATTTTAAAATATGTACTGATACAAGAAAAATAGAACCTGAAAGTGTTTTTTTTGCATTGAAAGGAGAAAATTTTGATGGTAATCAGTTTGCAGAAAAAGCAATAGCAAATGGCTCAAAATGGGCTGTGATAGATAATGAAAAATATTATAATCAAAATACAATTCTTGTAAATGATGTATTGCAAACATTGCAAACACTTGCAAATATTCACAGGAATAAAATGAAATGTAAAATTATCGGTATAGGTGGGAGTAATGGAAAAACAACTACAAAAGAATTGCTGTACAGTGTCATGTCAAAACAATATAACACAATTTGTACACAAGGAAATTACAATAATCATATTGGAGTTCCGCTTACTTTGTTTAACATTAAAAATGATACAGAGTATGCAATTGTAGAACTTGGGGCTAATAAATGTGGTGATATAGAAGAATTGTGCAGTATAGCCCAGCCTGATTGGGGCTTGATAACAAATATTGGGAAGGAACATCTTGAAGGTTTTGGAAGTTTAGAAGGGGTAGCAAAAGCTGAAAGTGAACTTTATTATTTTTTACTTAAAAACAATGGAATTGCTTTTGTAAATGTTGATGATGAATGGCTAAGCCGAATGTCATCAAGGCTTTCAAACAAAATAGACTATTCAAAAAATAACGAAAACTCTGATATTTATTGTAAACTATTATCTGATTATCCGGAAATAATTTTTGAATTTAAAAACACTGCAATCAAAAGCAAACTTACAGGTCTTTATAATTTTGAAAATATAATGGCAGCAGTTGCAATTGCTCATATTGCAGGTGTTTCAATAGAAAATATTAAACATGGGATAGAAAATTATTTGCCCAAAAATAAACGTTCGCAAACTATAATTTCGGGAAGTACATATATTTTTCTTGATGCATATAATGCAAATCCGAGCAGTATGGAAAAGTCACTTGAAAATTTTGCAAGATTTGATTATCCAAATAAAATTGTAATTCTTGGTGATATGTTTGAAATGGGAGAATATGCTTACCAAGAACATAAAAATATTTATAAACTCGCAAAATCTATGGGTTTTGATAAACTATTTGTTGCAGGCGAACATTTTTGTTGTCAGGCAAGAGAGAATAATGATATTTGTTTTGAAAATGCAAGTGAAATTAACAATGTATTAAAATCTTTAAACCTCGCTAATACAGCAATTTTTGTAAAGGGAAGTAGAGGTATGGCTATGGAAAAATCACTTGATGGATTATTTGAATACAACTCATAAAAATAAATGGAACTTTATTTTACAAACAGCATAAATGAAAACTATTTTACCCTGATAGATGATGATTTCAGGCATTGCACAAAAGTATTGAGAAATGCTTTAGGAGATGAGGTGAATGCTACTGATGGATGCGGAAAATTATTTACTGGTTTTATTTATTCAATTTCCAAAAACGAGTTGACTGTTAAAATTAATGAAACTAAGTTTTTTGAAAATGAAGAGAGGTTTAATTTAGCAATAGCTCCAACAAAAAATGCTGAACGTATTGAGTGGCTTATCGAAAAATCAGTTGAAATTGGAATAAAATCTATATCTTTTATTATTTGCGAACACAGCGAAAGAAAGAAAATAAATATTGAAAGATTGAATAAAATTGCAATATCGGCAATGAAACAAAGCAATAAATACTGGTTGCCTAAAATATATGAACCTGTAAATTTTAAAACAATTATTAAACAAAACCCCAAATCATATATTGCACATTGCTATGAATCTGCAACTATGTTTTTCAAACCTGACATTGCTAATGAAGAATGTATGATTTTAATTGGTCCTGAAGGAGATTTCTCTAAATCAGAAGTGAAATTTGCAATAGAAAATAACTGTATTGAAGTTTCACTCGGCAAATCAAGGCTTAGAACCGAAACCGCCGGATTTTTTGCCTGCAATATTTATAAAATTTTAAATCAAATAAAATGATAACTTAAACCGAAACTAAATTGCGATGAAGTGTTTCTATATCTGTAATTATTGTTATATCCTATTCTGCTTTTAGTTATAAACTCATTAGTAATTAAGATATATCCTAATTTTGCACTAAACCTTTCGTTTAAATTATATCTTGCAAAAACTTCGTTTATTGTTGTGCCTTTGCGGTAGTTCCCTATCATATTAAAGTTATTAATCATAGGTTTTACACTTTCATTATTCAAAACTGTTCTTGCACCTTTGGTTTCTTGCTGTTTAATGCTTGGGAAATAGCTCCCATTTTGTTTAGATCCGAAAGTTATGCCAACAATATCCAAATTTAAACCTAAAGAAAGTTTTTTACTTAGCAAATACGATACATTGAAATTAATATTAATAGGAATAGACCATGGTTTGTTTACTATCAAAGTGTCAATAGCACTGCTTTCTTTAGAATGTTTGGCAGGTGCTGTATAAAATGAAATATTATTGGAAGTGTAAATAAATCCAGCTCTCACACCTGGTCCTATGTATAATCTTTCTGATTTTAATAATTTGAAATTCTTTACTATATCAGCAGTTATACTGTTGGTTTTACCAAAACCCAAATACAAACCTGTAAAATGCTCTCGTTGCGAAATCGCATTAAAACTGAAAAACAAAGTAACTATTAGTAAAATTCTCCCTGTCATCTTAAGTTGCAAAAATAGAATGAAATTTTATATTAAATATATTTTCAGTTCAATCATAGAGTATATTAATATTCTTTATTACTATTTTTTTGAGTTAAAAGAGCATATCTGCTTTAGGACAAGACAAAAAAAAATTTCATCATCAAGTTTTTAAGCTAAAACAGTGTAAAAAAAACGATGTACTAAATTTATATAATAACTAATAAAAATTATAGTTAATCTGTATGTCAACAAATATTAATTTTGCAGATATTATAAATGGAAAAACCAAACATAGCATTGCTTACAGGTGGATTTTCGGCAGAGTCAAATATCTCTGAACTTAGTGCAATTAAAGTGCATGAATGGATTGACAAAACAAAATATAATGTTTGGTTAATACACATTACACAGAACCAATGGTATCATAAATACGGCGATATATTATACTCTATTGACAAAAATGATTTTTCTCTTACGATAGAAAACAAAAAAATAAAATTTGAGCTTGCTGCTTTCTTTCCATTACATGGTCCGCCGGCAGAAGATGGTAAAATTCAAGCATATTTTGAGTTGATTGGATTACCATATATGGGATGTAATGTACTTTCTTCTGCAATTACTTTTGATAAACAGGCTTGTAAAACTTTTATTGAAAATACAGGTGTTGCACTTGCAAAATCAATTGTTTTCAGAAAAGAAAATAATATAGCAAATACAATAAGTGAAATTCAAACAAAACTGAGTCTTCCTGTTTTTGTAAAGCCAAATAAAAATGGTTCAAGTTACGGAGTTTCAAAAGTAATGCAAAATGAAAATCTGAATGAAGCACTTCAAAAGGCATTAAAATTTGATGATGAGGTAATAGTTGAAGAATTTATACATGGTCGTGAATTTTCTTGTGGCGTTTATCAACTTGAAGGTAAAACAAAGGCTTTGCCTCCTACAGAAATTATTAGCCAGACAGATTTTTTTGATTACGAAGCAAAATATCTTGGAAAATCAATCGAAATTACCCCTGCAAATATTAATAATAATCTTACAACAGAAATGCAAAATTGGGCAATAAAAATTTTTGAAGCCGTAGGTTGCAGTACTCTGTCAAGGATTGATTTTATATTGAACAACGATACATTTTATTTTCTTGAAGTAAATACTACGCCCGGTATGACAAACGAAAGTATTGTGCCACAGCAAGTAAGAGCTGCCGGTATGAATGTAGAAGATTTTATAAATAAATTAATTGATGAAAAGTTTAGGGCAAGTTCAAATTGATTAATATTGTAAAAAATTAATTTTAAATGTTTAAAGGTATTTGGGTGGTTGTAAAAAATTTATTATTAATGCTTTTGGTGTTAGTAGTGATTTTTGTAATCATGTTTTTTGCAATAAATATTTATACACGCAAAGGGCAAACTGTAGATGTACCAAAGGTAACAGGTATGGATATAAAAAAAGCCATAGATAAACTTAACGAAAACGAACTTGAGTATATAATAGTAGATTCTGTTTATGATGAAAATATCCCAAAATACTTTGTTACAGAGCAAATGCCAATTGCAATGAACAAAGTAAAACGAGGCAGAAAAATTTATCTTACAGTAAACTCTTTAGATATACCAGAAGTAGAAATGCCAGAAATTGCAGGAAAAATGTCACTCGAACAAGCCGAAAAAACTTTAGAAAACAAGGGCTTGGTTTTAGGTGAAATTACGCCACAGCCAGATCCATCTATAACATCAGAAAATGATAAACCTGTTTTTGAGCAATTGTACAGAGGAAGCAGAATAGAACCAGGAACGAAAATAAAAAGAAAATCTAAAATAGATTTGATAATAGGAGTGATGATAGGTAACAACGCTACAGATACTTCAGATATAACAGAACCTGAAGACCCATTGTTAGAAAAATCAGATGTTGAAGGAATTGATAATTGAAAATTATTTAATAAAAAAATAAATTGAGAATAGCATTTTTTACAGCCATTTTAATATTATTTAATTACGGTTTTGCTCAGCCTGTATTGAGAAAATCATCAAATAATACAATAAAACAATATCAAAGAAATCATACAAAGTGGAATTATAACTCAAAACAATTTAAATGGGGGAAACAAGATACGTTGGGTTTGCCTTTTTTAGACGATTTTGTTAGTACAAATGTTTATCCTGACTCTTCAAAATGGAAAACAAACTATGTATTTATAAATAGTGATTTCCCAATTAATCCGCCAAGTTACGGGGTAGCCACATTTGACGATTTAGACGAAAACGGAAATCCATACAGTGAGTTGAGTGGTTTTGCTTGGGGTGCTTGCGATACCTTGCTTTCACTCAATATTAATTTGCATGATTCAAGTGGAAAGTTATATAGTTTAGCCGATTCATTTGTTTTCAGTTTTTTTTATCAGCGTCAGGGCAATGGCGACCCTTCAGACTCAAAAGATTCTATAATATTACAATTTAAAGAAATCAATGATAATTGGAATACAGTTTGGAAAGCCACAGGCGGAACACTTACTCCATTTATATTTAAAAGTATAGCATTTGTTGAGTCAAAATATTTTATTAATGGGTTTCAATTCAGGTTTATTAATTTTTCGCGACGTACAGGCAATACCAATCAATGGCATATAGACTATGTACATCTTGATAAAAATAGAAAGACAAACCAAAGCTATTATGAAGATTTTTCAATTCAGAGCAAACCAAGTTCATTATTGAAAAATTACAGCCAAATGCCCTACAGCCATTATCTTGCCGACTCTGTTGCACAATCATCAGATTCAATATTTTTTTATGCTGCAAACCTTTATAAAAATGGTATGAATATACAGGCAAAACACACTGAATCTGTAAATGGAAATATAATTATATCAACCAATTTTTTAAGTAATTCTGCCAATATACTTCCTCAAAATAATGCCAAAAGACGATTTGCAAAATTTTCATTTAATAAAATAACAGATATAATTTTTAAGATAAAAAGAGAGTATCAGATAATAGATGCCAACTTTTCAACCTTATATCCGGCAAACGACAAAATTACTGTTTACCAAGAGTTCGGAAGTTGCTATGCCTACGACGATGGAACAGCAGAATATGGTTTTGGCTACAATGATGACGTAATTGACCCTTATTACAAAGGAGCAATTGCCTATAAATTTAACCTTACAAAGAGCGATACACTGTGGGCTGTCGGTATGTTTTTTAATCAATCGGTGAGTAGTTCAAAAAATATAAGATTTGACGTAAAAGGCTGGCAAAAAATAACTGAAACAGGCAAAGGCAGAAATAATGATGAAGAACTATTTGTAATTTACGACCAAACTCCAAAATTTACTGATTCAGTAAATGGTTTCCATATTTTTTATCTTGATACCCCAATATTATTGCCAAAAGGCGAATTTTATATTGGATGGGAACAAACAGGAAATTATCATCTTGATGTGGGTTACGATATAAACAACGGATATCATCAGACAGAATCGAGTAACAATCTGTTTTGGGCAGATAGAGGCAACTGGCAATCGGTATCTTTTAAAGGTGCCCTTATGATAAGACCATATATAGGCAAAAAGGTTATTTACGGCTCAGCAAAAATTATAAATACAGCAGATGATAAAATAAAAATTTACCCAAATCCAGCTATTGATATAGTTAATATTGAAAGCCCAAATAAAATTTTGAATGTAAAAATATTTGATAATACCGGCAGATTGTTGTTTGTTACAAATGAAAATGAAATTAGTGTAGATAAACTTACGGGAGGTGTTTATACAGTCCAAGTAAATTTAATGAATGGAAAATCTTTTACAGGAAAAATAATTAAATTGCAGTAAAATTATGCAAACAATAAGCTCCGAAGAACTCAAAGACAGAATAGATAAAGGAACCCCACCAATTATTATTGATGTAAGAGAGCTTTACGAATACGATGAATTTAATATAAACGGAATATTAATACCACTTGGCAACCTAAAAGAATCTCTTGCCGAAATAGAAAAATACAGAGACATGGAAATTGTTATACATTGCCGTTCTGGAGCCAGAAGTGCCGCAGCTACTGATTTTCTTACTAAACAAGGATTTTCAAATGTTAAAAATCTTGTAGGAGGGATGCTCGATTGGCAAAGTAAGTTTTGCTAAAATTTTATTATGTTTTTTTCAGGAAAACATACATTCATTAATTTATTTATAATTTTTTCATTACAGTTTTATTCATGTAATATTAAAAAAAACAGTGAAGCCGAATTTTACCTAAACCATAGCGATACTGTTAATTATGTTGGAATAAATACTTGCAAAAGTTGTCACTATGACAAGTACAAAACTTTTATTAAAACCGGAATGGGGCAGTCATTTCACAAAGCCACCAAACAAAAAAGTGCTGCTGATTTTATAACTAATCATATAATTTATGATTCGTCAATCAATATGAATTATATGCCTTTTTTGAAAAATAACGAATTGTATATTATGGAGTATCGACTTAAAAATTCTGATACTGTATATAAACAAACTGAAAAAATTGATTTTATAATAGGTTCAGGGCAGCATACTAATTCTCATTTGATTTTTAGAAACGGGTATATTTATCAAGCACCTTTAACTTGGTACACACAGACTGGAAAATGGGATTTGCCGCCGGGTTTTGAAAAAGGTAGAAATTCAAGATTTACAAGAATAATAAATGATGAATGTATGAGTTGTCATAATGCAATGCCTGCAATGAGTAATACTGACGAATATAAATTTTTAAAAATTGGAGATGGGATAGATTGCGAAAGATGTCATGGACCAGGAGAATTGCATGTAAATATTCATAAAAGCGGTAAATCAATAAAAAGTAAAAATGGAATAGACCGTACAATAGTTAATCCTTCTAAACTTGAATGGCAAAAACAAGTAGATGTATGCCAAAGATGCCATTTGCAAGGTAACGCTGTATTGAAAAAAAATAAAAGTTTTTTACAGTTTAAGCCAGGAATGAAATTGTCAGATTTTTATGAAGTGTATATGCCAGAATTTAAAGCAGGCAATGAATCAGAATTTATAATGGCTTCACATGCACAAAGATTACAAAAAAGCCAATGTTTTATAAAGTCAAACAATAAAAACTCAAATGCAAAACTTACTTGTATTACTTGCCATAACCCTCATATTACAGTAAAGGAAACCAAAAACGAAAGTTTTAATTCTGCATGTAAAAAATGTCATAATACAGACTCAAAGTGCAGTAATGATATTAATATTCTTATAAAAGAAAACTACAATTGCATTAAGTGTCATTTGCCCGGCAGCGGCACCAGCGATATTCCACATGTTCAGATACACGACCATTACATCAGAAAAAAAATTGAAAAATCAAATATTGCTAACAAACCAGAAGTTGTAGGTTTGTATTGTGTTAATAATCCCAAACCTGAAGATGAAAATTTAATCAGAGCATATTTAACCTATTATGAAAAATTTGATTCAAAAGAAATTTACCTGAAAAATGCACGAAATATTCTCGATAAAAAATCAAACGAAGAATTAGAAATTCATTACTTGTTTTTAAAAGGCGAGTATAAAAAGATAACAAAAATTGCCGAAAAAATTAAAAATGCTGACGCATGGACAAATTATCGTATTGCCCAATCTTATATAAATACAAAGCAATGGGTAAATGCCGAGAATTATTTACAAAAAGCAATAAAACAGAAGTCAGACAATTTTGAATTTTTATATAAACTTAGTGAAATTAAACAAAATTTAAATAAAAATTCTGCTCAGGAAGAAATTTTAAAACAAGTTATAAGCCTAAATCCCAAACATACTATGGCATTAAATGATTTGGGATTTATGAATTTTAAATTAGGAAATAATAGCCTTGCTTTTTCATATTACATGCGATCGTATAATACAAATCCTGATTTTTTGCCCGTTCTTAAAAATTTGTTTGACTACTATTTTTCTTTAAACAACAAAGTAAAAGCGGTTTTTTTTGCAAAGATTATAATTGAAAAAGAACCGAGTAATGTTGTATTAAATAAATTTATAGAGTCTGAAAAGTGATTACTTAATTTTGATAAATTTACTTTTTTAAATTCAGTATCAATTTTTTTTTTTAAATAACATCTATTTGGTGTCTGAGCAAATCATCAGATGTTTCGCGGTTTCTTATTAATTTGGCTTCGTTATTAATTATAAAAACTTCGGCAGGACGCGGACGGCTGTTGTAATTAGAACTCATTGTATATCCGTAAGCGCCGGCATTTTGAATTGCAAGAATATCGCCTTCTTTTATTTCGCTTAATTTGCGGTCGTATCCGAGTGTATCGGTTTCGCATATATAGCCAACTACCGAATATATTCTTTTAGTGCTTTTTGTATTACTTATGTTTGTAATGTTATGATATGCATCGTATAGTTTTGGTCTTAATAGGTGGTTTTGACCACTGTTTACTCCAGCAAATACTGTAGAAAGTGTTTGCTTTACAACATTTACTTTTACAAGAAATACGCCTGCTTCGCTTACAAGAAATTTTCCGGGTTCAAACCATAATTCAAGCTTTCTTCCATAATTTTTACAAAATTTATTGAAATTGCTAGTTATTTTTTTACCTATTCTATGAATATCAGTAGTAATGTCGCCTTCTTTATAAGCTACTTTAAAGCCCGAACCAAAATCAAGATATTTCAAATCAGGGAAATGTGAAGCAGCATCAAATAATAAATCTGCTCCTCTTAGAAAAACATCTGCATCTAAAATATCGCTACCTGTGTGCATGTGCAGACCTGTTACTTTTATTTTATTATTTTTAACAATTCTGTCAATCAAAGGCAATTGATATATTGATATTCCAAATTTAGAATCAATATGTCCTACTGAAATATGGCTATTTCCTCCAGCCATAATGTGTGGATTTATTCTAATACAACATTCTACTTTATTGCCAAAGTCATGTCCGAATTGCTCTAGTATTGAAATATTATCAATATTTATAGCTACTCCATAGTTTACTGCATTAATTATTTCATTGAAATCAACACAGTTTGGGGTAAATAATATTTCATCAGGTTTGTATCCTGCTTTAAGCCCAAGTTCTACTTCCTGAATAGATACAGTATCAAGACCAGAACCAAGGCTTTTAAGGTATTTTATTATATTTATATTGTTTAGTGCTTTGCAAGCATATTTTATTTTTAAATCAACACCTTCGAAAGCTTCATTAAGTTTGTTATATTGTCTTTTTATAGTTTCAGCATCATAAACATAAAGTGGTGTGCCGAATTGATTGGCTACTTCAAGTAAATCTACTCCTCCTAATTGATATCTGTTTTTAACTAATTGCATTATTTTGCAAAATTAATTTATTGGAATTATGATTTTAACTATTTGACATTTTTAATCAAAAATTAAAACTCGAATGGCAATCCTATAGCTGCATTTAGTACAGTTCGGTCAAAAAACCATCTTTTAGTAAATACATCTTTTATAACCCATCGCTGGTCTTTTGGCTCTGAAGGGTCATGTAACGGAATTCCCCAATCTACTCTGATTTTGAAAAACTCCAAATCAAATCTAAGTCCTATGCCTGTGTTTACGGCAAGCTGTTTATAAAAGGTCTTAAACTGAAACTTGGTTTCATTTTTTGTACTGTCATTCAAATACCAAATATTTCCTGCATCAATAAAAAACGCTCCGTCAATTGCTCCTGGTGCAACAGCAAAGCGAAATTCGGCATTATTTACTAGCATTAAATCTCCGGTTTTGTCTATTTGGTAAGTTTTTGTATCGTTGAATAACCCCGGTCCAAGAACTCTGGGGCGCCATGCTCTTAAGCTATTACTGCCTCCAACAAAAAACTGCCTCTCAAATGGCATCATTTTAGAGTTTCCATAAGCTTTGCCAATTCCTATATTTACTCTTAGTACCAAAGATTTGTTTTTGTCAAATACAAGGTACCTTACTGCATCAACTTCGCTTCTTGCATATTGAAAATATGGTAATCCCAAAAACATTTTTTCTTTAGATTTACTATCAAAAAATAAATTATATGATAAGTTCAACAAATTGCCCGAAAGCTCAAAAATATTGCTTCTTACAGCCCAGTATCTGTACTTGTTTTTGTTTTTATTGTTGAATACAATTGAAAACTGCTGAGATGGTTTAATATAATTTCGAAAAGTTGTAACGAGCCTGAAACTATCATAAGAATTATTAAACTTTTTGATAAATTCAGGTTTTAGGTCAGAGTTATTAAAACTTAGTTGAATTGGCGAATAATCCAGATACAGGCTGTTTTTATTTCTTGTTTCGTAAAATGTTCTATAAGTTAAGTTTATTGGTATTGAGCGTCGTTTGTAATTAGTATTTATTTCAACAAGATAATTTACATTTATTGATGTACGATTTTGTTTTAATTTTTTATTCAAATCAATTTTTCTAAAGGCTATCAATTTTGGATATAGTAATTCGAATGTAAGGTTGCTTTCATAGTTTCCTGCATAAAATTTTTTCCCAAAAATTTCTACAGGAACTCCTTTATTAGTGCCTCCAAATTGTGTTTCGGTTGCAAGTTTGTATCTTATATTAAAATCTTCTGCATTTCTCAATACATTTTTGTTATTGAATATAAAAGAAAATGCTAAGCCGTAATTTCTTTGATTATTGTCTTTTATAAGGTCTGTTTGCCTTTCAGAAATTAGAACTTGAGGCTCTATAGTATATTCATATTTTGCACTTGGCGTTAGGCTAATATGAACAGTTAGCCTATTGGCAGAGTCGTAACTGTATGGCAAAACACGTATAATAACTGATTTGAATAATCCCAGACCAATTATTTTTTTATATGTATTTTCTAAATCAGTTTGCGAAAAAAGATTACCTGGTTTTAATAATACAGAGCGATTTATAATATTTGGTTTTATATTGTATCCGTTGAAAAGATAATGAACTTTTTCGTACTTCAAGGTATCGCGTCTTCCAAATCTTTGTTTAAAATTCATTTCTACAACTACTTTTTGTATAGTTTGTCTTCTGGCAATTTTTATTTCACCCGGGTTAGAAATATTGTAGCTAATATTTGCCATTTTATTATGTCCTCCGGTATCAATTTCTATTTCTATAAACGATTTATTAAAATAATAAAATCCGTCATTTCTGAATTCATTTGTAATTCTGTTTAATTCATTTGTTAATTTTTCATAATCTACTATATCGCCTTGTTTTATTAGAGATTTTGATGCATAATTATTTACTGCCTGGTCAAGCAACATATCTGAACCATTATATGCTATACTTTTTATTGAATATGTAGGTCCAAGAGTTATGTTGTAATTAATTATTGAGCGTTTTAAATATGTATTTACTTTATATGAAACATTATTATAAAAATATCCTTTTTGAAATAAGTAGTTATGCAAATTATTTGAAGATTTTTTTAATAAATTACTATCGAGATATATTGGTTTTTCGCCAATAGTTTCTACTAGTAGATATTTTATTTTTCTGCCAATTTTACTTTTTATAGTATCGCGTGGAAAAAGTTTATTGCCTATGTAATACGACCAAAGATTGAATTTAACTACCAAAAGCATTTTACGGTTTGGCACTAATGTAATTTGCTCCTTTAACTCATCAATTTTTACTTTTTTATCAAGTTTTATTCTGTTAGCATCAACCAATGATTTGTTATCAGGCACAAATTTAAATACATTGCATGAAGCAAATATGGTCAATATAAAAAGACCAAATATTATTAATTTTGCTTTATCAATGCTCACAAACAATAGGAAAAAAGAAATTATAAGCCTCAAACATAAAAAATTCAGGCAAAAATACAGTCAATTTTTAGTAGAAGGCGAAAAATCCGTTTTTGAATTATGCAATAGCAGTTTTACAATAGTAGAAACTTATGCTACTCGGCAGTTTTTAGATAAAAGTAAAATTAAATTTGATTTATCAAAAATATTGATAATTAGCGAGAAAGAGATGAAAAGTATAAGTTCATTAGAGAATCCGCCCGGTATAATTGCTGTGTCTAATTTCAAGGATATTAAGTTTTCTATTTCTGATTTTAGTAATAAACTTACGCTTGTACTTGACAATATTTCAGATCCGGGCAATCTTGGAACTATAATTAGAATTGCAGATTGGTATGGAATTGAAAATGTAATTTGCTCTGATAAATCAGTTGATTTTTACAATACAAAAACAATCAATTCTACAATGGGTTCATTTACAAGAGTAAATGTTTATTATGAAAATATTTATGAATTATTAGCAAAAACAAAGGTAAAAAAATACTCATGTGTTATAAATGGAAATTCAATTCAACAAATGTCAAAACCAACAGAGGCAATAATTATTATAGGCAATGAATCAAACGGAATAAATGATGAAATTATTAATATTTCTGATTATAAAATAACTATACCTCGTATAGGAAAAGCTGAAAGCCTTAATGCTGCTATGGCGGCTGCCATTATAAGCCATAAATTTGTTTTTGGATAAAATATATTTTTTTACATAAAAATTTTAATTTAGCAGCCGTATGACTTCAACACATAAAATTTTTAATGTAGCAGTTATAGTAGCTGCTTTGGGATATTTTGTAGATGTATATGATCTTATTCTATTCAGTATAGTAAGAGTTGCAAGTTTAAAGGATTTGGGATTAGTAGGTGATGAGCTTACTAATACGGGTATCAATTTATTGAATGTTCAGATGATAGGAATGCTTTTGGGTGGGATAATTTGGGGTATTTTAGGTGATAAACGAGGAAGATTATCAGTTCTTTTTTTAACAATACTTATGTATTCTCTTGCCAATATACTGAACGGTATGGTTACTAATCTGCCTCAATATTATTTGTGCAGATTCTTTGCCGGATTGGGGCTGGCAGGAGAACTTGGCGTGGGTATTACACTTGTTTCGGAAGTAATGAGTAAAGAAACACGAGGTTATGGAACTACAATAGTTTCAAGTATTGGAATTGCTGGAGCTGTTATAGGGTTTTTAGTTGCCGAACAGTTCAATTGGAGAGTAGCATATTATTTTGGTGGCGGTATGGGAATTATGCTTTTGGCACTTAGAGTACTGATGTATGAATCTGGAATGTATGCAAAAACTAAAGTAAGTAATGTAAAGAGAGGTAATTTTATGAGTTTGTTTAATAACAAAAAAAGATTTGTCAAATATATTAAATGCATACTCATAGGCGTGCCTGTATGGTACATAATAGGTATTTTAGTAACTCTTGCTCCAGAGTTTGCTTCTGAAAAAGCATTTAGTATAAAAGGAGATGTATTAGCAGGTAAAGCAGTAATGTATCATTATATTGGAGCATCTATAGGAGCATTTCTTACTGGTGTTTATAGTCAGTATGTAAAATCGCGGAAAAAAGCATTATTATATTCCTTAATTTCATTGTCAATTATACTTGTAGCATTTTTTCTTTCATCAGGTTCTACTAATGTTTGGTTTTATTTCTTATTATTAATTCTTGGTATTCCAAACGGATATTGGTCAGTTTTTGTAACAACAGCATCAGAGCAATTTGGCACAAATCTAAGAGCAACTGTTACCACAACTGTCCCTAATTTTGTAAGAGGTGCAACAGTTGCTGTAACCACAACGTTCAATTATTTAAAAGCAGATACATTTGGTATTGTAGGGGCAGCAATTGCAGTTGGAGTGGTAGTTATGGCACTTGCTATTTATTCAGCAGTAACAATAGAAGAAACGTACCACAAAGACCTTGATTATTATGAAGTAGGTTAGTGTTCAATTACCTTTAGTTTCCACACCTCTACTCTTTTGTTTTTATCGGCTTCTTTTTCGTTTTTTGGTTGAGGATAAATCATTTTAAAATTACTCATTCCTTTGTAACTTAGTCTTGAAGCCGATATACCATTTTTAATCAAATACTTGTAAACTGCTTTTGCCCTTTTGTATGAAAGTTCGTGGTTGTATTTTTTTTGTACATGATTAAGTGGGTATGACAAAGGGCAGTTCATGTGTCCTTGAATTTCGATAAGTAATGTATTGTCCTTTGATAGTATATTTAACAACCTTTGCAAATCAGTTTTACTTTCAGGCTTTAATGAATCAGAATCAGAGTAAAAATATATTTTTTCGAATACAATTTTTTCTGTTACCTCAATTGGTGTCATTTTTATATCAAGATACAAAGTGTCATTTATTGATTTTTTAATGAGTGAATCAGTTATAATAATAGAAGAATTTAAAAATCCATCTCTGTTAAATGTCAATAAAGAACCACTACCTGATTTAATAATAAATTTTCCATTGCTTCCCGAAGAAGCAAACATTGTTAATTTATTATATTCAATTACTATTGTTGATGCGAGAGGATTTGAAGTGTGTTTATTTATTACTTTACCAGTTATTACAAGCTGTGTATTTTTTTTATATACTTTTATATTAAACAATCTGTAAAATATTATTAACTCTACCCTACGGTTCAAGCTTTTTTGCTCCGAAATTGAAACTGATTCACCTAATGATTCCATTTCTATCAATTCTGTAGGTACCGCCTGAGTAAGTAAATATTCATAAACGCTCTTTGTTCTACGTGAAGATAAATCAAGATTAAAAGAATCAGTATGGTCAGAATCTGCAAATCCCTTTAATTTTATTTTTTGGATATTTTGAGTGCCAATTTCAATTAGATTTTTCCTTATTATTGAGAAAGCCTCAGCATTTAGTTTGTCAGAGTTTTTATTAAAATATACATTTAATACATGTTGTTGCGAATCACTTTCAATTTGTGATTTTAGTATAGTCGGAAAGCAAGCAATAAGAAATATAATCAATTTTAACTTTACCACGTTCTACAAATAAAAATATAAATAATAACATAAAAAAAATGAAATTTTATATAAAAAAGAAAGGTCCTGATTTGCATCAGGACCCAAGCTCTGAGATAAATACTAAACTACTACTTACGATGTTTCCTTTTCACAAAGGGTACAACAAATATAACCACAAAATTTTAAAAAAAAAATTTTTCCACAATTTGATAAAGTTTTTTTTATTTGTTTCAAAAAAGCAACATGATTAAGTTCTCAAAATTTACATTAATTGTATTATTTTCTTTTATGTTTTTTTCTTGTGATTATAATAAATGCAAAATAAATTCTCAAGATGATTCAAGCGAGGTTTTAAATGTACTAAACAAACAATATAAAGCGTGGAACAAAGGAAACCTTAGAGAATTTATGAAAGGATATGAATTTGATGATTCAATACAGTTTATTACTAGAAAAGGAAGAACTTGGGGCTGGCAAAATGTTTATGAGAAATATAAAAAAACTTATTTTGATAAAAACAGTATGGGAAAATTAACTTTTAAGAATATGGATATTTTATTTTTAAATAAAAATACTGCTCAAGTGTATGGAAATTGGGAATTAAAGAATGATACAATTTTCGGAGGAAATTTTTCTGTTTTTTTAAGAAAAAAGAAAGATGAGTGGAAAATTTTTATTGACCACACATGGTAAATCCACTAATATAATATTAGCTTAGAAATAAAGTTTCCTTTTGGATTTTGAATACGGATAAAATAAACTCCACCTTTAAGTTTTATATCATTTATCAAATCAAGTTTTATATTTTTTGAATTAATATTTGTTTTTACATAGATCAATTGTGATTTTGTATTATAAATATAAATTGAATTATTTTGTTCTTCAAATTCAAAGTTTATAATACCATCTGTAGGGTTGGGATATATTTTGTAGTTTTTGTCAACACTTGAATTATTTATTCCTGAAGTAAAGTCAACATTAAAACTTAATATTAAAGTGTCATTGTTTTTCTCATTGTCGTTGCTAAGGTATCCAACTGCTCTTGCCCAGGCACCACCTGTAAAATCAAATTTCAAGGTGCTGTCAAACACCAACCATTTTGATTCATCTTTTCCTAAGTCTATATCTATACTTTGTTGCCAAATAATGTTAGTGGTTTCATAAACTCTAAAATTGATAGATGTATTTACAATTGGCACAAGCCCTTTGTTTGAAACTTTAAGACGTGGTCTGTAAATTTTATTATTATAGCAATAATTGTATTTGTCAGGAAATGTAATTGAATCAAGAGTTAAATCGTAAGGTTTTACTATTGAAAATTTCCACATTGCACTGTCGTTAGTATTATTTTGGTCTAAGTTTGCTTTTATATTTACTTTAAATACAAAATCACCAACTTGCCTTAAACTTATAAAACTATCTTGTAGCCATGAGTAACTTTCAAACTTAGAAAGTGAGTCAAAAATTTTATTAAATGTTTTAAACAAAAAGCCATTTTTATAAAGTTTTAACTCTACATTTATTGAATCAGGATAGCTAATGGAACCGAAATTTTTTATTAAAATCTGAGGTTTAAAGAATTTGTTTTCATAAGTAAAAACTTGTTCTTTGCTTATATTTCCTAACGTATCAATAGCAATGTCGTAATTTCGGGTTACTCTGAATTTTGAATAAATTGTATCGTTTGCAGATTTTATATCTCCGTTTAATTTATTTGTTACTCGGCACATATATTCACCTGTTTCATTAAAAAACGCTTGTTTTGAAAAATTAACATTTATAGAAGTATTGTAGCTAATATTTCCTGTTGCATTTGCAGAATCTTCATATATTTTAATGTTCTTTTTATAAATTTCAAATAAGAAAAAGCCTGGGTTTGAAATTGTTTGAGAACCTTCATTTTTTATTTTTATTACAGGTACTAATGGCTTTGATTCAATTGAAATAACAGTATCATTTGCCGGTATTATAATTTTTTTTACTGAAAAGTCTTTGTTTGGTAAAACAATAAAATAACTAATAAGCGAATCGTTTGATTTTTCTTGATCTTCATTTAATAATGTATTGGCAAGTATAAAGTATCTACCATACTTCATAGGTATAACAAATTTTTTATATGTTAATTGTGTTTGAGAATATCCGCCAAGTTGAGTTGAAAGAGTATCTTCATATACCAAAGTACCTGTGGGGTCATATATTTTTATATTAGTTTTAAAAGGCACTATTTGTGTTTTTAAGCCATAATTAATAATTGTAGCTCTAGGCAAAATTATTGCTCCCATAGCATACAATGAAGTACTTAATGGATTATCTATTTTCATAGGTGATACATCATTTGATTTTTGAAATTCAACTATATGTCTTATTGTATCATTATATGGAATAGAATCTTTTATAGTTACAAAACATTCTGCAGTATATATTCCCACTACTTTTGGTACAAATTTTTTGAATGAAATAATATCCTGTTCGTTGGCAATAAGCGATTTTATTAGCGTGTGTTCATATACAACAGATGTGTCGTTTTTAATTCTGAATGTTACTTTAAAGTTATTTTTTGAAATAATACCGTTATTGTTTATTCTTACTGTGGGGTATATTGTATCTTTATTATATTCAAAAATGCTGTTTTCGTCAGGTGAATACATTATATCACAAGCAATATCATGTTTTACTGCTATTTTAAATAAATGACTTAATTCGTCATTATCTGTAATTTTATCATTTTTTAATTTACATGTTACTTTGATTTTGTGTTCACCAATATTATAAAGTCTAAAGAGTGTATCAAAATACAATGTTTTTGTTTCTTCTGATTTTAGCGTAATTTTCTTAATAGATGTATATTCATTTATTCCGTAAATATTATCAATTTTACAAATAACCTCAAAAGGGGTATTTTGGTCATTAACACCAAAATTTGTAACCTTTACAATAGGTCCAATTGAATCTCTAACGCTGTAATCTATAACTTGATTAGATTTTGGGAATACAATTTCTATAGGAGCTATATCATTATCTGCCTGAATACGTGGTTGGATATTAAATTTGTAAGGGAAACCTGGGCTAAAAGGTGTCCATGTGGTATTGCCCATTGGCTCTGTAAAATAAAAAGCACCAGGTCTTACAGGGTCTTCTTCCTGATATGAGAAAGCTACGTTTGTAAATGTATTTTGCCTTATTCCAACATAAAATCCTCCGCCTACTTTCACTTTTGGTGAAACTGGTAAAATATAACTTCCTGCTTTTGATATAAGCGAATCAGACATAAATAAAACTTTGCCTGGCATACCTCCGGTACCATTGTCATCCCATATCCCTACTCTGAATCCTCTGCCCGAAGAACTAAAATCAACGGATACCTGATTTATAAAGTTGCCGGTATCTGAAAAAAACTTTGCAACAAAATCGCCTGTTGCTCCATTAAAACCAATTCCTCCGGCATTGCCTATAAATGGATCTGCATGAGAAAATATGTTGTAATTAACTAACCTTTTAATTGTGTCAAAATTATTTCCATTAAAATCGTCATTTTTCAATTCAATCAAAACATTGTCTTCTCCTGACGAATCAGGTTTGAATTTTGCAAATGAATAAATTTTATCTTTCCATGGAATAATTGTATCTAAATTTAAAGTATCAAAATGAGTGTTTGCACCTGTAATTTTTAAAAATAATTTTGATTGAAAAACTGTTTTTTTACCTCTATTCCCTATTAATACTTTTATTGAGTCAGAAATGTTTGCCAATAAGGGGACTTGCCCAAGACAATATGTTTTTAATACTTCCAGATTATTTGTATATCTAGGGAAATTTATTATAATATGAGGTTTTCTTACATCCGAAAACCTAGTTGTGTCAGGTGCTTTTCCTACACCAAAATTATATTTTCCTTCATTTCTGGATTTGAATTCGGGTACCGTAAAATTACTTTCATAAACCCAATAGGTATTTGTAGTTTGTTTATTATGTTGTGTATATGAAAATAATATTTCAAGATTGTGTTTACTTCCGCTTGTGTCATACTTAAAAATATTTTTATTGAATACAAAAGTTTTATATTCTGAAACTCCGTTTAGCATTGATGAAGGATTATCATCATATACAAGAACAACACCTGAAGAATTTTTTTCGTTTGTCCAATTTAAGTTTGATGCACCAAATGTATCATTGTCGGTCATTTTAATATAAATTTTTAAATTCATGTATCCTTTAGCAGGATTATCGGCAACTGCATAAAATGTAAAACTGCTTATAGAATCTCCATGATTTAATCCCGATAATAATGATTTTTTATAAATAAAGGCATGAGTACTAAAAGCAGTATCGTACAAAGTAGTTGTGTACATTGGTCCATAAATATTTGTTCCTCCGTAGCTGCCCTGTCCTATTTTTATAGATTGAGTAAAAGCAAAAAAAGGCAAAAGAAATATGACAATTAGTAATTTTATTTTCATCTATCAGTTATTAGCCGAACATTATAAACAAACCTATTAAAAAATTGTGTAATAAAAAAGTAAGATTAATAATTAACCTTACTTTTTTAAATTTGATAATTATAATAAATTTTTAAGCTTCTCCGATTGGTCCGCCAAAATTCATTGGAAAACCTTGTTTCCCTTCATGAACTTCAATTGTGCCAAACATATCTTCAAATTTTGAAATATTATCATTCAATGCCATTAGCAGTCTTTTGGCATGTTGTGGCATTAATACTATTCTTGATTTAACTTTTGCTTTTGGAACTCCTGGTAAAATTCTTGCAAAATCTACAATAAATTCTGCATTAGAATGTGAAATTATTGCTAAATTAGAATAAATACCTTCTGAAACTTCTTCAGACAATTCTATCTCAAGTTGATTTTCTTTTTGTTCTTTGTTTGACATTTTTTTGATATTATTTAATTGTTAACTTCAACATTCTCTTTTGAAGCCAAAAGTAAGTCGTATTCTTCTTGAGAGCCTACAACAATGTTTTGGTAATTTCTCAAACCTGTTCCTGCCGGAATTAAGTGACCTGTTATTACATTTTCTTTTAATCCAAGCATTAAGTCTATTTTACCTGCAATTGCAGCTTCATTAAGTACTTTAGTAGTTTCCTGGAACGAAGCAGCACTTAGCCAACTGTATGTTCCTAAAGAAGCTCTAGTTATTCCCATTAAAATTGGCGATGAAGTTGCCGGAACGGCATCTCTAACTTGTACAACTTTCATATCACGGCGTCTTAGAGTTGAATTTTCATCTCTCAAACGACGCAGGCTTACTATTTGACCGGGTTTCATGTTGATACTTTCACCAGCATCTACTACAACTTTTTGGTCATATATCCAGTCATTTTCTTCCTTAAATTCATATTTTTCAACATATTCTCCTTCAAGGAATTTGGTATCTCCCGGTTCTACAATTTGAACTTTTTGCATCATCTGACGGACAATTACTTCAATATGTTTGTCATTGATTTTTACACCTTGCAAACGATAAACTTCCTGAATACCGTTCAAAATATAGCGTTGTACAGCTCCAGGTCCTTGTATGCTTAAAATATCTTGTGGTGTAATTGCTCCATCTGATAGTGGATATCCGGCTTTTATAAAATCGCCATCTTGTACTAATATGTGTTTTGAAAGAGGAACTAAATATCTCTTCTTTAAACCATCTTTTGGTTCTATTGTAATTTCTCGGTTACCGCGTTTAATTCCACCATATTGAACTATCCCTTCAATCTCTGAAACTATTGCAGGGTTTGATGGGTTTCTCGCTTCAAAAAGTTCTGTAACCCTTGGTAACCCACCGGTGATGTCACTTGTTTTTCCTAATGTTCTCGGAATTTTAACAAGTATTTTACCTGCTTTAATTTTTTCTCCGTTTTCAACAACTATATGTGCACCAACCGGTAGATTAAATTCCCTTACCAAATCGTCACCTTTGCCTAAAATATGAAGAGAAGGAATTAATTTTTTATCCTTACTTTCTATCATAAGTTTTTCAACGTGTCCGGTTTGTTCATCAATTTCCTCTCTGTATGTCAATCCGTCAACAACATCTTTATAAACAATTTTACCAGGTTCGTCACTTACAATAACTGCATTAAATGGGTCCCACTTACAAATTGAATCACCTTTGTTTATTTTTTGCCCGTTTTCAACCATCAAATGTGCCCCATAAGGGATATTCATAGTGATAATAGGATCGCTATCATTTTCGTCCATTATTCGTATTTCGCCTGAACGACCGATAACTACTACTATAGATTCACCTTCATCATTTGTAGTTTTAACTGTTTTAATTCCATCAAATTCTAATTTACCCTTGAATTTTGCAAATAATGTAGATTCAGATGCTATACCAGATGCAGCACCCCCAGTATGGAAAGTTCTAAGTGTAAGCTGTGTTCCCGGCTCTCCGATAGATTGCGCGGCAATAACACCTACTGATTCTCCGGTTTGAACAATTCTTCCTGTAGCCAGATTTCTTCCATAGCATTTTACACATACTCCGGTTTTTGATTCGCAAGTTAAAACCGATCTGATCTCAACAGTTTCAATTGGCGAGTTTTCTATTAGATCGCAAATATCTTCATTAAGTTCACTACCGGCTGGGCATATTAATTCACCAGAAAGTGGGTCAATTATATCGTAAAGACATGTTCTGCCAAGAATTCTTTCATATAGTGTTTCTACAACTTCTTCATTGTCTTTAAGAGCACTCATTTCTATACCGCGGAGCGTATTACAATCATCAATTGAAATTACAATATCTTGTGCTACATCATGAAGCCTACGGGTAAGATATCCAGCATCAGCTGTTTTAAGAGCAGTGTCAGCCAATCCTTTTCGAGCACCGTGTGTAGAAATAAAATATTCAAGTACAGAAAGTCCGTTTTTAAAGTTTGATAAAATCGGATTTTCAATAATTTCTCCACCGCCACCACCAACTTTTTTCTGTGGTTTTGCCATAAGACCTCTCATACCGCCCAACTGCCTAATTTGTTCTTTTGAACCTCTCGCACCTGAGTCTAGCATCATATAGATAGGATTGAATCCTTGATTATCTGAAATTAATTTTTTGATTAGAGCATCTGATACTTTATTGTTTACTCTTGTCCAGATATCAATTACCTGATTATATCTTTCATTGTTAGTGATAAAACCATTGTTATAATTGTTCCATACTTCTTCTACTTCTTCTTTAGCTTTTAATACTAAATCTTCTTTTTCGTCAGGAACAGGAATATCAGAAATGTTGAATGACAATCCGCCTTTGAATGAAAATCTGAATCCAAGTGCTTTAATGTTATCAAGAAAATCAGCAGTTACAGCAACTCCTGATATTTTTATCATTTCATTTATAATACCTCTTAATGATTTTTTAGTTAGTTCAACATTTAAAAACCCAATTTCTTTAGGAACAATTTGATTAAACAATACTCTACCAACAGAAGTTTCAATAATTTTTTCAACTATTTCTTTGTTTTCGCGAATATTTGTTTTTATTTTAATAGAAGCATGCAGATCAATTCTACCTTCATTGAATGCTATGTTTACTTCTTCATCAGAATAAAATGTCATTCCTTCTCCTTTTACTTTTTCATCTTTTGTACTTTTTCTTATTTTAGTCATATAATAAAGACCAAGAACCATGTCTTGCGATGGTACTGCTATTGGTGCACCATTAGCAGGGTTCAATATATTATGAGGAGCAAGCATAAGAAGTTGTGCTTCAAGAATTGCAGCATTACCAAGTGGCACGTGAACAGCCATTTGGTCTCCATCAAAGTCAGCGTTAAAACCTGTACAAGTTAGCGGGTGTAGTTGAATTGCTTTTCCTTCTACAAGTTTTGGTTGAAATGCCTGAATACCTAATCTATGAAGTGTAGGAGCACGGTTTAATAATACAGGATGTCCCTTGAGTATATTTTCTAATATTTCCCAAATTACAGGGTCTTTTCTGTCAACAATTTTTTTAGCAGATTTTACTGTTTTAACAATACCTCTGTCAATAAGTCTTCTGATAATAAAAGGTTTGAATAATTCTGCTGCCATTCCCTTAGGAATTCCACACTCATTAAGTTTTAATGATGGACCCACCACAATTACTGAACGACCTGAATAATCTACCCTTTTACCTAATAAATTCTGGCGGAAACGTCCTTGTTTTCCTTTAAGCATATCACTTAAAGATTTTAAAGGTCTATTACCTTCAGATTTTACGGCATTTGCACGTCTTGTATTGTCAAGCAAAGAATCTACTGACTCTTGAAGCATTCTTTTTTCATTTCTTAAAATTACTTCAGGTGCTTTTATTTCAATTAATCTTTTTAAACGATTATTTCTAATAATTACTCTTCTGTACAAATCATTTAGGTCAGATGTTGCAAATCTGCCTCCTTCTAAAGGCACAAGTGGTCTTAATTCTGGTGGAATTACAGGCAACATTTTCATTATCATCCATTCAGGACGATTTTCATATTTGTTGTTTGAGTTGATGAAACTGTTAATTACCTTTAATCTTTTTAATGCCTCTTGCTTTCTTTGTTGTGATGTTTCGTTTGCTGCTTGATGACGTAACTGATAAGACAGTTCTGCAAGGTTAATTCTCGAAAGTAGCTCCCAAATTGCATCACCACCCATTTTGGCAATAAATTTATTTGGGTCTTTATCATCGAGATAATAATTTTCTTTAGGCAGTGTGTCAAGTATATCAATATACTCTTCTTCTGTAAGAAAATCAAGGTAGTTAACACCATCTTGAGCTTTAATTCCTGCTTGAATTACAACATACCTTTCGTAATAAATAAGCATGTCGAGTTTTTTTGTAGGTAGTCCAAGCAGATAACCTATTTTGTTAGGCAAAGAACGGAAATACCAAATATGCGCTACTGGTACTACCAATTCAATATGTCCCATTCTTTCGCGACGAACTTTTTTCTCTGTAACTTCTACTCCGCATCTATCGCAAACAATACCTTTATAGCGTATTCTTTTGTATTTGCCGCAATGACATTCGTAATCTTTAACAGGTCCAAAAATTCGTTCACAAAAAAGTCCTCCCATTTCTGGTTTGTATGAACGATAGTTTATTGTTTCAGGTTTTATTACTTCTCCAAATGAACGTTGTAACACTGTCTCGGGCGAAGTAAGACCAATTCTTATTTGTGTAAAATTACTTTTAAGTTTTAAATCTTTTTTGTTGAATGACATGTTTTTTTTAATTATAATTTTAAATTATTCAAAAGTTACATCTAAACCAAGTCCTCTTAATTCATGTACAAGTACATTGAAAGATTCTGGGATGCCAGGTTCTCCTAAATTATCACCTTTTACAATTGCTTCATAAGCTTTTGCACGACCAATAATATCATCAGATTTAATGGTTAAAATTTCTCGCAAAATATTAGATGCCCCAAATGCTTCTAATGCCCATACCTCCATTTCTCCAAATCTTTGACCTCCAAACTGAGCTTTACCTCCAAGTGGCTGTTGTGTAATAAGTGAGTATGGTCCTATGCTTCGAGCGTGCATTTTGTCATCTACAAGGTGACCTAATTTAAGCATATATATTATACCTACTGTGGTTTTCTGGTCAAATTTTTCACCTGTTAATCCATTGTATAAATTGGTATAGCCCCATTTAGGAATATTTGCTTGTTCTATATAATCGCTAATTTCCTTTTCAGTTGCTCCATCAAATATTGGTGTTGAAAATTTTAACCCTAATTGTTTACCTGCCCAGCCTAAAACGGTTTCGTAAATTTGACCTAAATTCATCCTCGACGGTACACCCAATGGATTAAGAACTATATCTACAGGAGTTCCATCTTCTAAAAATGGCATATCTTCCTCAGGCACTATTCTGGCTACAATACCTTTGTTTCCATGACGACCTGCCATTTTATCTCCAACTTTAAGTTTTCTCTTATGTGCAATATATACTTTCGCCATTTTAAGAATTCCGGCGGGTAGTTCATCTCCTACACTTATTGCATAATATTTTCGCTTGTAATCAGTAGTAATTTCATTGTGCTTTAACTTATAGTTGTTAAAAATCTGAACAATCATTGCATTTTTTTCTGCATCAGTAGTCCAATTACTATATGAAACAATACTAAAATCAACTTCACTTAAATTTTTCATGGTAAATTTAGTGCCTTTAGAAATTACGTCTTCACCATATACATTTGACACACCTTGCGAAGTTTTACCATTAACAACCTTAAATATTTTATCAATTAATATAGATTTTATTTTGCCTAAATTTTTCTCATATTCAGCATCAATTTTATTCAATTGACTTTTTTCTTCAGCCTTAATATTCTTATCCTTTTTTGTTCTGGTAAATAATTTTTTATCAATTATAATACCTTCTGTACTAGGAGGAGCTTTGTAAGATGCATCTTTTACATCGCCGGCTTTGTCTCCAAAAATAGCTCTTAATAATTTTTCTTCAGGAGAAGGCTCTGTTTCACCCTTAGGAGTTATTTTTCCAATAAGTATATCTCCTTCTTTTACTCTTGCACCTATTCTAATTAACCCATTTTCGTCAAGATTTTTTGTTGCTTCTTCACTAACATTAGGAATATCATTGGTCAATTCTTCTTCGCCTCTTTTTGTATCTCTTACCTCTAAACTATATTCTGTAATGTGCAATGATGTAAAATAATCGTCTTTAACTACTTTTTCAGAAATTACAATAGCATCTTCAAAATTATATCCTTGCCATGGCATAAATGCAACCATAAGGTTTCTCCCTAATGCCAATTCTCCATTTTCAGTTGCATATCCTTCAACCAAAACATCACCTTTTTTTACTCTCTGACCTTTTCTTACTATTGGTCTTAAATTAATAGTAGTATTTTGGTTAGTTCTGCTAAATTTAATAAGACTGTATGATTTTACTTCACCTCCAAACGTAACTAGTTCCATTTCTTCAGTAAAATTATATCTGATTTTAATTTCTTTAGAATCTACATATTCAACAATACCATCTCCTTCTGCAAGTGTAAGAGTTCTTGAATCTAATGCTACTCTTTTTTCTAAACCTGTTCCAACTATAGGCGCTTCTGGTTTGAAAAGTGGAACTGCCTGACGCTGCATGTTTGAACCCATTAAAGCTCTGTTTGCGTCGTCATGCTCTAAAAACGGAATTAATGATGCAGCAATTGATACAATCTGATTTGGTGCTACATCCATATATTCAAGCTTGTCTGCACTTACTAATGGGTAATCTCCTTCAAATCTTGCTTTAATATCATTGGTTAAAAAATTACCTTCTTTGTCAATTTCGGCATTTGCCTGAGCTATAGTTTTTCCATCTTCTTCTTCAGCACTTAAATATTCGACAGCATTATTTATTTCAACTTTTCCATTTGATACTTTTCTGTATGGAGTTTCAATAAACCCAAGTGAGTTAATTTTTGCATGAACAGCAAGCGAAGAAATCAATCCGATATTTGGTCCTTCAGGTGTTTCAATAGTACATAGCCTACCGTAGTGGGTATAATGTACGTCTCTTACTTCAAATCCGGCTCTTTCTCGTGAAAGACCGCCGGGTCCTAATGCTGACATACGTCTTTTGTGAGTAATTTCTGCAAGCGGATTTGTTTGATCCATAAATTGAGACAATTGATTTGTTCCAAAAAATGAATTAATAACCGATGCAAGAGTTCTTGCATTAATCAAATCAGTAGGAGTGAATACTTCATTATCTCTTATATTCATTCTTTCGCGTATAGTTCTTGCCATTCTTGCCAATCCTACACCAAATTGAGAATATAATTGCTCGCCAACGGTACGTACTCTTCTGTTACTTAAGTGGTCAATATCATCAACATCAGCTCTTGAATTACTTAAATCAATCAAAAATTTGATGATTGAAATAATATCTTGTTTTGTAAGAACTTTTGTATCCATTGGAATATCAAGTTCTAATTTTTTATTAATTCTGTATCTTCCAACATCACCTAAGTCATATCTTTTATCAGAAAAGAATAATCTTTCAATTATGCCTCTTGCAGTTTCTTCATCAGGTGGGTCAGTATTTCTTAACTGGCGGTAAATATGTTCTACAGCTTCTTTTCCTGAATTAGAAGTGTCTTTTTGTAATGTATTTTGAATAATTGCAAAATCATTTTTATTGTCATCTTCTTTAGTAAGTATAATAGTTTTTACACCAGCATCAATAATATCATCTATATGCTTATCTTCAATTATCGTATCTCGTTCTATTATTATTTCGTTTCTTTCAATAGAAACTACCTCTCCAGTATCTTCATCAACAAAATCTTCAATCCAACTTCTTAAAACTCTTGCTGCCAGTTTTCTGCCAACAAGTTTTTTAAGTCCTGATTTACTTACCTTTACTTCTTCTGCAAGACCAAAAATATCCAATATGTCTTTATCAGTTTCAAAACCAATGGCTCTTAACAAAGTAGTAACTGGGAATTTCTTTTTACGGTCAATATATGCATACATCACATTGTTTACATCTGTTGCAAACTCAATCCAGCTACCCTTAAATGGTATAATACGAGCTGAGTACAATTTTGTGCCGTTTGTGTGATATGTTTGCCCAAAAAATACTCCCGGTGAGCGGTGAAGTTGAGATACTATCACTCTCTCAGCACCGTTTATAATAAAAGTACCTCTTGGAGTCATGTATGGAATTGGTCCAAGATAAACGTCTTGAATTATTGTTTCAAAATCTTCGTGTTCAATATCGTTACAAGACAATTTTAATTTTGCTTTTAATGGAACTGCATAAGTAAGACCTCTTTCAATACACTCTTCAATATTGTATCTTGGAGGGTCTATGAAATAATCAAGAAACTCAAGAACAAAAATATTTCTTGTGTCTGTAATAGGGAAATTTTCGGCAAATACCTTAAATAAACCCTCATTTTTTCTGTTTTCAGAAGATGTTTCTAACTGAAAAAATTCTGCAAACGACTTTAATTGAATATCAAGAAAATCAGGATAGTCTATTATTTTTTCGATTTTTGCAAAATTAATTCTATCGGTTGGAATGATGTATTTTGACAATTTTTTAAAAATTTAAAATTTAAAAATAAAATATATATAAACAAGGACAGACCCTCGGATTTCTCCGGGGTCTATCATTCAAAAATTCAAATTGAATTTACTTAAGCTCAACTTCAGCTCCGGCTTCAACCAATTTCGATTTGATAAGCTCAGCTTCATCTTTTGAAATATTGGCTTTTACCTCTTTAGGAGCCCCGTCAACTAAGTCTTTAGCTTCTTTAAGTCCTAATCCTGTAATATCTTTTACAGTTTTAACCACGTTTAATTTTGATGGTCCTGCACTTTTTAATATTACAGTAAATTCTGTTTGTTCTGCTGCTGCTGCACCAGAATCGCCAGCTCCACCTGCTGGTGCTGCTACTGCTATAGCTGCTGCTGCTGCAGGTTCAATTCCGTACTCATCTTTTAAAATTGAAGCTAGTTCGTTTACTTCTTTTACGGTTAAATTAACCAATTGTTCTGCAAATGCTTTTAAGTCTGCCATTTCTGATTATTTTATTTTATGATTATTTTTTTATTAATTTTTTAACTTTCTTTTTCTGATAATGTTTTAATAATTCCAGCAAGTTTGCCTCCGCCTGATTTTAATGCTGAAATTACATTCTTTGCCGGTGATTGTAATATTGCTATCACATCGCCAATTAAATCTTCTTTGCTTTTCAGGTTATTTAACACTTCAAGTTTGTCATTACCTACAAATACATCAGTGTCAATATATGCACCTTTTAATAGAGGTTTTACTCCTTTTTTTCTATATTCAATAATTGCTTTAGCAGCATCTTTTGCATTTTCTGAAAAGAGTAAAGCTGTAGAACCTTTAAGCGTATCTTTTAGTTCTTTAAAATCTACATTTGATCTTTCAAGAGCTTTTATAATCAAAGTATTTTTTGCTACTTTCATTTTTATGTTTTTGTTAAAAAACACTCTTCTCATTTTATTTGTGTCAATAGCAGTCATGCCTGAAGCATCTGCTAAATATACAAATTTGTAGTTTGAGAAATATTCTGAAAGCTCGTTTATAACCTGATTTTTTTCTTCTTTAGTCATTTCTGTTTTATTTTACTATTATATAACTGATTTTACGTCAATTTTTATACCTGGACTCATTGTACTTGACAATGTAATCCCTTTCATATATGTTCCTTTTGACGATGTTGGTTTTAATTTTACTATTGTGTCTAAAACTTCTTTGGCATTTTCAAATATTTTATCAGGATTAAAACTTGTTTTGCCTACTGAGGTATGAATTATTCCTGTTTTGTCAACTTTAAAATCAATTTTACCTGCTTTTGTAGCTTGTACGGCTTTACCAATTTCAATAGTAACCGTGCCTGTTTTAGGATTTGGCATTAAGTTTCTTGGACCTAAAATTTTTCCTAATTTTCCTAATTTTCCCATTATACTTGGCATTGTAATAATTACATCAACATCAACCCAGCCTCCTGAAATTTTTTCGATATAATCATCTAATCCAACAAAATCAGCACCTGCCGCTTTGGCTTCTTCTTCTTTATCAGGAGTACAGAGTACTAATACTTTTATTTGCTTACCGGTACCGTGAGGTAAAGAAACACTGCCACGCACCATTTGGTTTGCCTGACGTGGATCTACTCCTAATTTTACATCAATATCAACTGACGAATCAAATTTTGTAAATGATATATCTTTTACAATTTGAGTTGCCTCTTTTAAACTGTATGATTTTGTTTTATCGTATTTTGTTAAAACTGATTTTCTGTTTTTTGTAACCTTCATTTTTTAAAATATTAAATTATCGGAGTCTTAATTATTTATCACCTGTAATACTTATTCCCATACTTCGTGCTGTACCAGCAACCATTGTCATTGCAGAGTCAACTGTAAAGCAATTTAAGTCAGGCATTTTTTCTTCTGCAATTTTTTTAATTTGTTCCCATGTTACAGTTCCTACTCTTTTACGATTTGGCTGGTCAGATCCTTTTTGTACTTTTGACGCATCAAGCAACTGTACTGCAACTGGTGGAGTTTTAATAATAAATTCAAATGACTTGTCCACGTATACGGTAATAATTACCGGTAATACTTTGCCTAGTCTATCTTGAGTTCGTGCATTAAATTGTTTGCAAAATTCCATAATGTTCACACCTTTTGAACCTAAAGCAGGACCAATAGGTGGGGCAGGATTTGCTTGACCTCCCTTAACCTGTAATTTTACATAACCTGATATTTCCTTTGCCATTATTTCTTATTGTTCTTTTTGTACTTGTATATAATTTAATTCTAATGGAGTTTTTCTACCGAAAATCTTAACCATTACTTTTAGTTTTTTCTTTTCTTCGTTTATTTCCTCTATTACACCGCTAAAACCGTTAAATGGACCATCTATAACATTAACAAATTCACCTATTATAAATGGTTCAACATTTGATTCGCCTTTTTCGTTACTTTCATCTACTGCTCCAAGTATTCTATTAACTTCTGATTGCCTTAATGGTGTTGGTTCGCCGTGTGTTCCTA
This sequence comes from Bacteroidia bacterium, assembly GCA_020849295.1. Lineage (GTDB taxonomy): Bacteria > Bacteroidota > Bacteroidia > NS11-12g > UBA9320 > JABWCE01. Next base: position 36,056 of record JADLGN010000054.1, on the reverse strand, counting down.
AAAACCCAACCACTCCATTAATTGATTTTATCACAGGGACAACTTCTCCAATTAATAAAGCATTTATCAAAATGTACCCGGGATAAAAATTTTTTTCTTTAGAAGATTTTTTACCGTTTTTAATTTCATAAACCTTCTCCATAGGAATAAGAATAGTTGGTACATACTGGCTAAGTTTTTCACGCATTAATTCAGACTCTATAATTGCCTTCACTTTGCGTTCTTTTCCGCTGATAGCCCTAACAACATACCACTTAAAATCTTCCTGCGGTCTTTCCATTTTTTATTATTCCAAAAATTTATAAAACATATCAGAGATAAATCCAAATGAAGTATCAATTAGGTAAATAACTACACTAAAGATTAGCGATGCAACTAATACAATCAAAGTACTTGTTTTTAATTCATCCCAAGAAGGCCATGAAACTTTATTTAGAAGTTCATCTAATGTATTTCGCCACAATATTTTTATTTTTTCCATCTATGTTTACTAAGCACGGGTACAAGGATTCGAACCCTGATCTAAGGTTTTGGAGACCTCTATTCTACCATTGAACTATACCCGTTTTTAAAATATCAATTAATATTAATCTAATATTTCAGTTACTTGTCCGGCACCTACTGTTCTTCCACCTTCTCTAATAGCGAACTTCAAACCTTTTTCCATTGCAATCGGATTAATAAGTTCTACGGTTATAGTAAGGTTATCGCCAGGCATTACCATTTCAGTATTTTCTGGTAATGTAATTTCACCTGTTACATCTGTTGTACGAAAGTAAAATTGTGGACGATATTTGTTAAAGAATGGTGTATGTCTTCCTCCTTCTTCTTTTGATAATACGTAAACTTCAGCTTTGAATTTTTTATGAGGGTGAACAGATTTTGGAGCACAAATTACCATACCTCTTCTAATTTGGTCTTTGTCAATACCTCTAAGTAATAGGCCTGCATTATCTCCGGCTTCACCTCTGTCTAATAATTTGCGGAACATTTCTACTCCTGTTACGGTAGATGTAATGTTTTGAGCTCCCATACCAATAATATCAACAGCATCACCTACATTTATCACACCTCTTTCAATACGTCCTGTTGCTACAGTACCACGTCCTGTAATTGAGAATACATCTTCTATTGGCATTAAGAATGGTTTGTCAGTTAAACGAGTTGGAATTGGAACCCAATTGTCAACTGCATCCATTAGTTCTACTATTTTTTCAACCCATTTTGCTTCGCCATTTAGTCCTCCAAGTGCAGAACCTCTGATGATAGGAGTATTATCAGCGTCAAATTCATAGAATTTTAAAAGGTCTCTGATTTCCATTTCAACTATTTCCAACAATTCTTCATCATCAACCATATCAACTTTATTCATAAACACTACTAAGCGAGGCACTCCAACCTGACGTGCTAAAAGTATATGCTCTTTTGTTTGTGGCATTGGACCATCGGTAGCAGCTACTACTATTATGGCTCCATCCATTTGTGCAGCACCTGTAACCATGTTTTTTACATAGTCAGCGTGACCAGGACAGTCAACGTGTGCATAGTGACGATTCGCGGTTGAATATTCAACGTGAGCTGTATTAATAGTAATACCACGTTCTTTTTCTTCCGGCGCCGAATCAATAGATTCGAATGATCTTGCTTCTGATAAACCTCTTTCAGCAAGTACTTTTGTGATTGCTGCAGTTAAGGTAGTTTTACCGTGATCCACGTGTCCGATTGTTCCAATGTTTACGTGCGGTTTTGAACGGTCGAATTTTTCTTTTGCCATTTTGGTATTTGTTTAAGTTGTTTTAAATTTTATTAAATTAATATTATATTTTTTCTATTTATCTATTATATTGAAAACATATCTGCTTTACCCCACGTTTTGTTATTTTTAAGAGCCGTTGAAGAGAATTGAACTCTCGACCTCTTCCTTACCAAGGAAGTGCTCTACCACTGAGCTACAACGGCTTGGTAAAAAAGAGCGGGAGACGAGGCTCGAACCCGCGACCTACAGCTTGGAAGGCTGTCGCTCTACCAACTGAGCTACTCCCGCAATTTAAAACTAACTAAACCGTGGGGAGTGGTGGATTCGAACCACCGAAGGCGTAAGCCAACAGATTTACAGTCTGCCCCATTTGGCCACTCTGGTAACTCCCCATGATATGTTTCAATATTTCAAAAAACGTATCTCTCTCCTCTGTTTGCTCCCCAATCTCACTTTTTGAGCCACTTATCGGAATCGAACCAATGACCGACTGATTACAAATCAGTTGCTCTACCAGCTGAGCTAAAGTGGCTTTTTCCTTAAAAATTTACATATTTATCTATGCAAGATTTTTGAGGACTGCAAAAGTATATTTAATTATTTAAAAGTTCAAGTAATGAAAAAAAAATTTTTCATTTTTCTGAAAGCTGTTCTTTACGCTTCTTAATCTGTTGTTTAAGAGTTTCTAAAACTTTTTCGGTTGCAGCTTCAAATGTTGATGATGTAGCTTCGCTATAGATAATTGTATTTGAAACATTAAGTTTTACTTCTACTGTTTTATTTGATTTATCTTTATGGTTATTCAATTTTAAAAATACCGACATATCTACTATTCTATCTGTGAATTGTTCAAGTTTTTCTAATTTTTTGGTAATAAAATTAAGCAACTTTTTGTCGGCGTCAAAATGGATTGATTGAATGTTAATGTTCATATTATTTATTGTTTTGGATGATTTTCTTTATATATTTTTTTTAAATCTTCTATGTTTACATGTGTATATACTTGTGTTGATGCAAGGCTTGAATGTCCTAATAATTCTTTAACACTTAATAGTTCTGCCCCATTTTTTAACATTTCTGTTGCATATACATGCCTTAAAATATGTGGGCTTTTTTTACCATTTACACCATTAATACCAAGTATATTTTTTACTGTATTATATATATATGTAGGTGATAGTTTTTTGTTTTTATTTGTTACTAGCAATGTTTCTGAATGTAAGTTGTTTTTAATTTTTAATTTTCTGTATATTTCTATTTGTTCTGCTAATTCATTAGTTATTGGAATAATTCTTTCTTTGTTTCTTTTTCCTAATACTTTTATTAATCTTGATTCTGTATCTACATTATTATCTTTAAGCGTAATTAGTTCGTTGCGTCTTACTCCAGTTCCAAACAAAATACATATAATAATATACGAAACATAGTCTGAATAATTATTTTCAGGAGTTTTATCAATTATATTATTTAGTATTTTTGAATTGATAATATTAGGAATTCTTTTGGCGGTTTTTAGTTTTGTCAAATTAGTTGCCGGATTTTTTTCTATTATTTTTTCTTTTTTCAAATATTTAAAAAATGATTTAACTGCTGAAAGTTTTCTTTTTACTGAAACAGGATTTATTTTTTTTTCAATCAAATTGCTGAGCCATGTTCTTACAATTTCGTTTGTTATTTTATCGGGCATTGTAATTTGGTATAATTCTGTTAAAAAATCAGAAAAATCTTCAAGATCTTTTTTGTATGCTATAATTGTATGATTGCTATATTTTTTCTGAAACTTTAAGTATTCTAAAAATTGATTTATAAACAAACTGCCCATACTAAATTAGCATGGGCAATTTACAATATTTTTTATTAAATATGAAATTTAATTTTCTTTACTTTGAAGAGTTTGCTTGTATGAAGCTTTTATTATTTGTTGTCTGCGTTTTATGCTTGGCTTAGTAAATGCTTGTCTTTCTCTTAATTCTCTTACAACTCCTGTTTTTTCAAACTTCTTTTTAAACTTTTTAATCGCCTTATCTAAAGACTCGTTTTCTTTTACGTTAACTAATATCATTTTTTATTTTAGAGGTTGCAAAATAAATATAATTTTATAAAAAATTCAAATTATTTTAAAAAAGTTTTTTTCAAATATTTGTCAAGACAACTTTAGGTTATTTTTGCAACAGGTTTTGAATGTTAAACATGTTTTTGAACATTTTTGCAGCAGCAGTAAATTGCCTTTGCTATTAGATAAACTACGGCTTTCTGAGATTATAAATATTAAAAACGTAAATGGAAGCGGATTGGCATTTATAGTTGCAGGAGTTTATAATTTAAAAAATATTCCTTTGTTTATTGTGCTTCCTGATGCCAATGATGCTGAATATTTTAAATCTGATTTAGAAAATTTATTAGGAGAAAATTCGGTTTTTTTGTTGCCTGATTCCTGTTTAAAACCTTTTGAATTTGATAATCTTGACACTTTTAAAGTACAGAAAAGAATTGAAATCATAAATAAAATTTCAAAGCAAAATAAAGCTTATATTATCATTACATATCCTGAATCTTTATGCGAAAAGATAATTTCGGATGATGAAATTAACAAAGCGATGATGAATCTTAAAATTGGCGACAAACTTGATCTTGATTTTGTTGTAGAGTTTCTTAATGAGTATCATTTTGAAAGAGTTGACTTTGTGTATGAGCCTGGTCAATACTCAGTGAGAGGCGGTATTATAGATATTTTTTCATTTTCTAATGATAATCCATACAGAATAGAACTTGATGGAGATACTGTTGAGTCAATTAGGGCTTTTGATACAATTAGTCAGTTATCAATTTCAAATATTGCTTTTGCAGGTATAATTCCTAATATTTCAGAAAGTGAAATTAAAAATTCAAAGAAAAGCATTTGGAATATTTTGAATAAAGATGCAGTATTGTTTTTTAAAGATTTTGATGTTTCATTAAATATTATTAAAGATGCAATTGATAAAATTAAAGATGAAAATGAAATTAATAATTGGCAGGATAAGTTAGATACAACCCAGTTCATTAAATCAAAAATTATAGAACATACTATTGTAGAAATAGGAGGTAATGCGGTTTTTCATCCAAAAGCAATAATTGATTTTGAACTAAAAAGTCAGCCGGTATTTTATAAAAAATTTGAGTTGCTTGTAAATAATTTTGAAGAAAATAATAAATCGGGAATTAAAACATTAATTTTTTCAGAAACCGGCAAACAAATTGAAAGATTAAATTCAATTCTTGAAGATATAAACGCAAAGCTACATTTTACACCGGTTTATAAAGGAATTTCAAATGGATTTATTGATGTGACAGGAAAAACGGCTTATTATACCGAGCATCAAATTTTTAATAAATTTTATAGGTACAAGCAAAAAAACAGATACACAAGCAATCAGGCTATTACTTTAAAGGAATTAAAAGACCTTACCCCGGGCGATTTTGTAGTACATATTGACCATGGAATAGGAAAATTTGAGGGATTGCAAAAAATTGAAATGGCTGGTACATTGCAGGAAGCTGTACGAATAAGGTATAAAAATGACGATTTGCTTTATGTAAATATTCATTCGCTTCATAAAATTTCAAAATATACCGGAAAAGAAGGAACTGAACCTGTTTTAAATAAACTTGGAAGTGATGCTTGGCAAAATCTTAAAAGAAAAACTAAATCAAAAGTTAAAGATATTGCTCGTGACCTTATAAAATTGTATGCTATGCGAAAAGCACAGCCGGGTTATAGTTTTTCTCCAGATAATTATTTACTCACCGAACTTGAAGCAAGTTTTATTTACGAAGAAACCTCTGACCAAGCAAAAGCCATAGAAGATGTGAAAAATGATATGCACTCACCTCATCCTATGGATAGACTTGTGTGTGGTGATGTAGGTTTTGGCAAAACTGAAGTAGCTATAAGAGCAGCTTTCAAAGCTGTGTGTGACAGCAAACAAGTAGCAATACTTGTACCTACTACTATTCTTGCACAACAGCATTATCATACTTTCAAGGACAGACTTGAAGATTTTCCCGTTAAGGTTGATTATTTAAACAGATTTTGCTCAACAAAAAAGCAAAATGAAACTATAAAAAATTTATCTGAAGGCAAAGTTGATATAATAATTGCAACACATAAATTATTAAGTAAAAAAATAAAATTTCACGATTTGGGCTTGCTTATAATTGATGAAGAACAAAAGTTTGGAGTAGCTAACAAAGACAAGCTTAAAGAAATAAAAGTGAATGTAGATACGCTTACACTTACTGCTACACCAATACCACGCACACTTCATTTTAGTATTATGGGAGCAAGAGATTTATCTATTATTAATACTCCTCCTGCAAACAGACAAGCAGTAAGTACATCATTAAATATATTTAATAAACAAATTTTAAAACAAGCAATAGATAATGAACTTAAAAGAGGAGGGCAAATATTCTTTGTGCACAACAGAGTAAAAGATATAAATGAAATGGCAATGCAAATAAGGCTTCTTTGCCCAGATGCAAAAGTTTGCGTTGGCCACGGACAGTTGTCAGGCGATGAACTTGAAAATGTAATGTTGAAATTTGTGGAAGGCGAATACGATGTATTAGTTGCTACAAATATTATTGAATCAGGTCTTGATATAAGTAATGCCAATACCATTATCATTAATAATGCACATTTTTTTGGTTTAAGTGATTTGCACCAAATGCGTGGCAGGGTAGGACGTAGCAACAAAAAAGCATATTGTTATTTGATTTGTCCGCCCATTCATACTCTTAATGAAGAAGCAAAACGAAGATTGAAAGCAATTGAAGAGTTTAGTGATTTAGGCTCAGGTTTTAATGTAGCAATGCGTGACCTTGATATACGTGGAGCAGGCAATTTACTTGGTAGTGAACAAAGTGGTTTTATTGCAGATATAGGCTTTGATATGTATCATAAAATTCTTGATGAAGCAGTAAGGGAACTTAAAGAAACTGAATTTGCAGGTGTTTTTGATAAAAATGAAATTGAACAGAACAATGATTGCCAGATAGAAACTGACCTTGACATTATGATTCCTGATAATTATGTAAGAAATATTAGCGAAAGACTTAGTTTATACAATGAACTTGCGGCAATAAAGAATATTGAAAAATTAGAAGAGTTTGACTCTGCAATTAAAGACAGATTTGGAAAAATTCCACCACAGGTAAGAAATCTTATTAGAAGTATGGTTTTGAAATGGAAAGCAAAAAATGTAGGTTTTGAAAAGTTAATATTAAAAAACGGAAAGTTTTCAGGTCAGTTTATCAAAAATGATAAGTATTATCAACAGGCAGATTTTGGAAAAATATTAGATTATGTAAGGCAAAACCCGAATAAAACAAGCCTAAAACAAACTAATGATTCTTTATGGCTAAAGTGTGATGATATTAAAAATATTGATTCTGCTATTAGTCTGATAGACAGTTTTTAAATAAAATTATTCAATTTCTCGGGACCATTTCCTACAAAATCATTTATAAAATAATTTTTAATACAATATTTTGAAAGCTCATTATTGATAAATTCTCTAACCTTCGTCTTTTCAAAATCGGGAAACAATAAATGAACATTTGCCCCGGCATCAAGAGTTATAGTCAAATTCAGTTTTGATAGTTTGCGGAAATTCCATACTTCGTTTATAATATTTAATGTATTTGGTTTCATTAAAATAAAATAAGGATTACTTGTCATCATTAAAGCATGCAGCATCAATGCTTCTGATTCAGTTATATTATTAAATAATTCTAAATCACCTTTTTTTAGAGCTTGAATTAAAAATTTTAAGTTTTTATTTGCCTCATTAAATCTTATTTTAGAAAAGGGATTGCTATTAAGTAATGAATGACCTACACTACTCGATACCTCTTTAGCATTATCATCTGCAATAAGGATTGTATCACAATAATTTTGAAAAATCGGATGAATATTTTCAAATTTTACAGCATACTCATCAGAAGAATTTTCTATTATTTTTGTTTTGCCCCAAATAGCCATAGGTGCATAAACAGAACGACATGCACTACCGCTGCCAAGTCTTGCTGCAGTTGAAGTTTTAATAAAAAATTCATTATCGTTTATTGTATTATCAAGTTGTTTTTCGATACTGCAAAGGCAAAGTGCTAATGCACCAAAAGCTGATGCTGATGATGCAATTCCACTTGAATGAGGAAAAGAATTTTCTGACTTTATTTCTAAAGAATATTCATTGATAAATGGAAATAAGTAATTTATTTTTTCGAAAAATGAAGATAATTTAGGTTCAAATTCTTTTTTACGATTACCTTCAAAAAAAAACGAAAACTCATACAAATCATTACTTTTTTTAGGCAATAAACCAATTTGAGTTTTTGTAAAGCAATTGCTTAGTGTAAAACTAAGCGATGGATTGGCAGGCAATTGTTTGCCTTGTTTTCCCCAATACTTTATAAGAGCTATATTTGACGGGCATTTCCATGTAGATTGTATCACAAAGCAAAATTAATATTTTGTTTGAATTGATGATTAACTCTGTTTATTTTGCTTTATATTTTTTAATTTAAAAAAATGTTTTATTTATCAAAAATAGCTGCAATTTTTTTTAAACCATTGATATGGATATTGATATTACTTTTTTTTATTTGGAGGGTTAAAAATGCCAAGAAAAAGAAGTATTTGATTGGTGTTTGGATTGTTTTTACACTTTTTCTTACAAATATTTTTATTGTAAATAAGTTTGTTGAAAGGTATGAAATACCTTTTCACCCCATTGCAAAAGGGAAAATTTATGATTGTGCAATTGTTTTAGGTGGTGCTTCTGCTTACGATAGTTTTTCTCAAAGATTGCAGTTTAATGAATCAGCAGAAAGAATTACCGAGCCAGTATTGCTCTATAAAAATAAAAAAGTAAGGAAATTATTATTTACAGGAGGCTCTGCAAGTGTATTTCCTCCTTATGAAAAGGAAGCCAAATATGTAAGAAAATTTTGGATTGAAATGGGAATAGACACAAATGATATAATTATTGAAACAGAATCAAGAAATACTGCTGAAAATGCAAAATTTGTAAAAAAAATTCTTGACCAACATCCTCAATTTAAGAAAATACTATTAATTACATCTGCATTACATTTACCTCGAAGTAAGCATGTTTTTATGCAAAATGGAATACAATGCGATAGCTACCCGGTTGATTTTATTGTGAGAAGGTATGATAAACAAATTAAAATTAAGGATTACATTATACCAAATTCAAAAGCTTTGATTTTATGGGAAAATCTTATACATGAATGGATAGGACTGCTTTTGGCGAAAATTTAATAATTTAATAAATATACAAATGTTAGTTTCAATGTTTGTCCACGTGTATTTCTATTTTCTGGCATCAAAATCCCTTGAGTGTCTTTTGACTGTGTAATTAGCTTTCCAAAAGCGTATTTAAAGTTTATTTCCATAGGACTTGAGCCTCTCATCATAGTAATTCCGGTTGTAAAACAAGGTAAAACAAAAAAGTTATTGTATGGACTTTTAGCTCCATTCAAATTAATTAAACCGACTTTTGAAAACTCAATTCCTCCACCAATATTAAATCCAAAATCTTTTTGTGTGTTGTAAGTAGAGCCATTTCCAGTATTATATTTTATAATAATTGGAAATTGAAGAGAACCAAATCCTTCAACCCCTCTTACTGTAAGGTCATCGCCTGCTGCCGAAATTGATGAACCAATACCAAAACCAAATGGTATTGAAACAGAAATTGCATTATTATCATTTATTTCTTTAAAGTTATATCTTGGCTCAAGTCCTAAAGTAACAATATTAGTCTGCATTGATTGGTAGGGTATATCTGCATAAATTTTATTGCCCAATAAATCAGTATTTCCTGTAAAACCATAAAAATACTTTAAGGGTGAAATGAGTATATCTGTATAGGTTGATGTGGTTACAGCCATAAAGAACTTTTTTGAAAATTCACTGTTTTCTTTTGACGAATCATTGTTTTTCTTTTGAGCATTTAGAGCAATTGCCACAAAAATTAAGAATATTAATATATAAAATTTCTTCATTTAATATTTTTCAAAGTTAATGTTCTTTATTTCTTAAGTAAGAAAAAAGTTTCAAATTTAATAACGAAAATCAACCTTTAATGTTATTTAAAAATTTATTATAGTTTAGTAATAAAAACCAAAAAAATGAGACAAGAATAATTCCATGCTGTCTTTCAAAAAAACATTCAAAAAGTAATCCAAAAATGATTAAAACCCATAGTGTTAAAAATGGGTAAGACAATTTTTTTATTCCAATAAGTAATGGCGAAAAAATGAAAAGAATAAATTGTATAAGTCCCAAAATGCCACGAGTTGCGGCTTCAAGTATGAATTGATTATGTGGTAAAATTCTATTTTCTAAAAATAGATTAGTATTTTGCAGTTCATATTCAATATCCATTTGTTTTCGTAAATTGCCTGTGCCAACACCTGTAATTGGATTTTTTATAAAAATTTTCCATGCAATTTTTGTAGCTTCAACACGCATTGCCATTGATTTATAGTTGGCATCAGTTTGATTAATTGTAGTTTTTATGTCATCTAAAGTGTTAATAGCTCTGTTTTTAAATGATTTTACTGTAAAAAAAGCAATTACCGGAAATAAAATTAATAAAATTATTGACGGAAGAACAAATTTTAAATATTGCTTGTTTTTAAAAATCAATATTATAGCTAAAGTAAAAGAAGCAAAGTAAAAACCTGCCAAACCCGTTCTGGCACTAAGAATATGAAGGTTAATCAGATTAATACCTGCTGCCAAATACATCCATTTTATTTTATAATCAACAGCAATAAAAATTGAAATAAATACTGCAATTGCACAATAAACTGAAAAAGTTATATGGTGCATTCCGCCTGATATAGGAATATTTTTTGATTGCAACACTAATTTATTTAATTCTTCAAAATTTAAAAAATAATTTATAACACTAATTGAAGAAGATACCAAAATAGTAATAATAAAAGTAATTAATAAGAATTTAAGAAAAGTTCTTTCAAGCGTGTTTTGTGCAAATATTATAGGGATTGGCAGCAAAATCAATGGCAATTTAATTAATATTTCACTTTTCCATTGTACAATATTGTCTGCTCTAAAATAATCAGCAAAACATACTAATATTAAAAAAACAAGTAATAAGTAGCTTTTATCAAATTGTAACTTTTTAGTATTAATTAATGGTAATGACAAAACAAAAATTGATAAACCCGAAATGCTTAATACAGCACGAGAAAACGGTATTGATGCTACAAATATAATTAATAAAGCCTTTAATAAATTTATATTAAAATTATGTGAGTTATTTTGCAAAGCTGAGCTTTATATTAAATTTTCCTTTACTTTTTATTTCTAGAAAATCTAAGGTGTTTTTGGTTAAAAAAATTATTTCCTGATTATCATTAGTCCGATTAAAGTTTTTTACAACCTTAGCATAAACAGTTTTATTATTTACAGGATTTGTAATTAATATTACTGTGTTTTCAGGTGCATTATGATGGATAACCCAGTCTTTAGTTTGATCAATACTTTTGTCATCTGTCAATTTTCCCTGACCTGTTTCAGTTATTTTTTTAATATCATATTCAGGATAATTTGTAATTTCTAAAGTGTATTTCCAAGGGGTATTTACATCTGCATTAATGTTGTTTTCTTCTGTTGAATTTTTGATTTCTTCACTATTACTTTCCTTAATTGTGTCAGATTTTTTTTGTTTTTCATCTTCTATTTTTTTTGATATATTATCAATTTCTTTCTCTACTTTTTTTGTCTCTTCTTTTTTCTCAATCAAAATTTCGTCATTGTCTTTTTGTTTATTTCCCTCATCGTCTTCTGTATTTGAGTCCTTTATGTTTGATTTTTCAGTAGCATCTTGTTTTTCATCTTGTTTAGGTACAAGAATGTCCATTCCTTCATTAACCTTATCTGTTTGAAGATTATTAAGCTGCATTAAAAATTCAACGGTTGTATTAAATTGTTCTGCAATACTATATAGAGTTTCGCCTTTTTTTACTGTATAATAAATGGTGAAAGATGTTTTTGAAGTTTGTTTATCATCATGTTTGTCAGTTGTATTATTATTTTTTTGTATTTCTTTAGGCTTAACATATTCATTAGAATTTTTTGAGTAAATTGGCTTTTTCTTTCCCCAAAATTGTGCTTCTGTTTTACCGGTAGGAACGTATAAAATTTCTCCAGGTGATATACTTTTATCTGACCCCGGATTTGCATCTCTAACAGAAGTCCAGTGCACATTATATCTTCTTGCAACAGCAAAAAGACCTTGCCCGGCATCTACTTTATGTAAAATAAATACTTTGTTTTCTCTAAGAATTACTCCTGTGGAATCATCAACTGCAGCTATGCTTGAATAAAAAGCGAATAAGTAAATTATAAAAAAAAATATTGTTTTATGTTTCATAAAAAAAATAAACATACGAAAATAAACTAAAATCTGTGTAAGGATTAAATATTAATAAACTTATTTTGCCATGTTTTTTATTTTTTTATACGATTTATTTAAAAGAAGTATTGTAGTTGAAAATATTAATTATAAGATTTAGTTCTATTGGCGATATTGTTCTTACAACGCCGGTTGTTAGATGTGTGAAAAATCAAATACCTGATGTCGAAATTCATTTTTTAACAAAAAAAAACTATGAGAATTTTTTGCAAACAAATCCTTATATAACAAAAATATGGACTCTTGACGAGTCACTTTTTAAAACTATTAATATAATAAAATCTCAAAAATTTGAATTGATTATTGATTTACATAATAATTTAAGAACTTTTGCATTTAAGATTTTTTGCAATTCTAAAGTAGTTTCTTTCAATAAGTTGAATTTTAGGAAATTTTTATTAGTTAAATTTAAAATAAATATTTTGCCTGAAATACATATAGTTGACAGATATCTAAGAACTGTGAAATATCTTGGAGTTACAAATGATGGCGAGGGGTTAGATTTTTTTCTACCTGAAAATACACCTGAATTTAAGAAAATTGTATTAGAAAAAACCGCGAATGATTTTGTATGCTTTGCCATAGGAGGACAGCATTATACCAAAAAACTACCTTTATTAAAAATAATAGAAATTATTACAAAAATTGACAGTAAAATAGTGATAATTGGAGGAAATGAAGACATTGAAATTGCTGAAAAGTTAGAAAACGAATTTACAAACAAAATTATAAATTTGGCAGGAAAGTTAAGTGTAAGTGAAAGCGCCGCAGTTATTGATATGGCTAAAGTATTAATAACACACGATACAGGAATGATGCACATTGCAGCAGCATTTAAGAAAAAAATAATTGCTATATGGGGTAATACAGTTACCGCATTTGGGATGTATCCTTATTATGGAAAATACAAAGTTGCTAATAAGAATTTTGAAGTTTTAAATTTAAACTGCCGACCATGTTCTAAAATCGGTTATAATAAATGTCCCCAAAAACATTTCAATTGCATGATGCTTCAAGATACAAATGAAATTGCAAAATGTGCAATGAGTATTTAGTCAATTTCAGTATGCTTGGGTTTTCTTTTTTTACGATTATTTTTTGGATAGTTGAAAGCATAAGAAGTAATTAAGGGTGATAAAAAAATTAGAATGGTAAGAAGAGAAAAAATCATATCAAGCTGTTCTTTCAGGTGAGGTTCTACATTTCCTCCAGAACCTATAAATTTCAAAATTGGAAAATCCGGAAAGTTATGTGTAACAATTGAAATAAATAGTTTTAATCCTAATATACCAATAATAAGATATGCAGATGCTTCAAGGAATGGAAATTTTGTCATTAGTTTTACAAACTTTACAGCCACAAACCTCATAGTAATTATTCCTATAGTAACACCAATAATAATCATAGTCATATTTTTGGTAAATGCTACTACGGCAAGTACGTTATCAATTGAAAATGCTAAATCCATAAGTTGAATTAAAAGAACTGTTACTAAAAAAGGAGATATGTATTTAGTGAATTTTTTATAAAGTTTGCTGTGTTTTTCTTTTTTATTATGTTCGTTTAGGCTATGTTTTTTTCTGAAATAATTTATAGAAAGAATCATTAGATAAAAGCCTCCAATTGCTTCAATCCACCAAATTTTAATTAAAAACGAGGCTAAAAAAAGACAAATTATTCTAAACCCAATTGCCCCAACCATACCCCAAAACAAAGCACTTTTGCGTTGTCTTTCGGGTAGTTCCATTACCATAGAAGCAAGAACTGCTGCATTGTCAATTGATAATAAACTCTCAATTAAAACTATATTGATAAGTAATAAAATTGAAGCACGAGCATCTGTTCCCTGAAATAAACTTAAAAATTCTTCCATGTATGTTTAAGAATGGTGCAAAAATATTAACTTAGTCCATTTTTATTGCAATAGTTTTTATGTTTTTTTAAATATATTTGTTCACTTAAAAAATAATAAAATGGGAATAATTAAGGAATTTAAAGAATTTGCAATGCAAGGTAATGTTTTAGATCTTGCAGTTGGTATTATTATCGGTGCTGAATTTGGCAAAATTGTCAATTCACTTGTAAATGATGTATTAATGCCTCCAATTGGAAAATTGTTGGGGGGTGTTAATTTTACCGATTTAAACTTGTCGCTTGATGGCAATGTTTACAAAACATTAGAAGAGGCAAAAGCTGCCGGAGCTCCTGTTATTGGCTATGGTTCATTTGTTCAATCAACTATTAATTTTATTATAGTTGCTTTTTGTATTTTTATACTGATAAAAGCAGTTAATAAAATGAATAGAAAGCCTGCAGAAAAATAATTATTTTTTATAAAAAAAAGATTTGCATATTTTATCCACAGTTCATATAATTGTGGCATAGATTTGTAATATTGGTAACATTACGCAACCATAATTTAATTCTGAATGCCGCTTTTACTCAATGTCTCAATCAGAAGGTAAAATACGAATTGGGCAAAATTTGCCCTGAAAATCAATTTAGGTTTCAGGAAATGTATTTAAGTCGTAAAAAATCACTTTCGCTTGCATTTATTTGTGTTTTGTTTTTCCCTACTACTCACTATGCTTTTCTTGGTAAATGGCAAATGCAGTTTTTGTTCTGGTTATCTTTAGGTGGTTGTTTTATTTGGTGGATTATAGACATTTTCAGAATAAAAAAAATTGTAAACAATGCAAATGTAGAATTACAAAATAATATTTTATTTGAAATAAAATCTGTAAATATTTTCGAAAAACAAGAGGTAATTAAAACAAGCAGAAATACTAGAGTAAGGTTGGCTTAATCCTAAAATTTAATTACTTTAAATTTATTATAACTATTTCCGTTTTTTAAGTTAAAACTTATAAAGTATATTCCTGTTGTAAAATTTTCTGGTAAGATATAAATTTCTTTATCCGACTGATATGATTTTATAATTTTTCCATCAATACCCGAAATGTTTATGCTTTTGAAAATATCAGGATATTTAATTTCAATTCTAAGTGGAGATAAATTGCAAGAAAACCCATAAGAATTGTTTATTTTTATTAAATTTTCATGGTTTAATTTATTAATTTTTATTAAATACCAAGGAACGGTATCTAATATACCACGGTCTGTAAAACATTGCCAGATTGCTGCAACATGCTTACCTCCAAACAATATGCTGTCATTTTTTAAGATAGTTTTTGCCATTTGAGGCATTGTACTATTGGGTGCTTGTTGAAAAAAGGAAGAAAGAATAATGCTGTCACTTTTATTTCTGCCAAGTTTGTCATTTATACACATTAATGCTGTTGACCACACTTCTCGGTCGTCGTCTTTTATTCCTGTAAGGTCATCATAAGTTTTACTTGTATTACATCTAAATCCATCCCAAAATTCATTATGACCATCCCAACTGAAAACTAAACCTTTTTTATTTGAGCTATAAGACCCTGTATAAGACATACAGAGGTAATCTGCTTGTCCTTCTTCCATTGCATTTCGTTGGGCACCAATTACATCAGTTGATGTAGCAATTGCAGAAAGCATGTGCCCAAATTCGTGTATTATTACTTGACCGTCTTCTCCATCGTCAACATTACCTGTGCCATATTCTATTTCGATAGGGTATAGCGAAGGGTCGCAAAAACTATTGTCGTCGCCATTTGAACCATGGCTGTCTATATATGCAGAATCAAGCATATTCTCAAATCCTTTGTTTTTAATATATTCAGTCATTGTATTTATATGATAAAATACATTTATATCTTCAAAGCCAGACTGGTCGCGTGTATAATTTATAAAAGTATCTGTTGGGGTTACAGGCAAAACCGAAGGGTCGTGCAAGTTTTTGATTGTAATTAATCCGTTAGTTAAATAAAATTTTCCATTTTCAAATTTTAGGGGTAATCGTACTTTGTTCCTTGAATTTTGTAGAGATTGATTATTGACATCGCCGTTGTCTCTGTATTCACCTCCGTAGTTTACATTGGCAGCTACAATGGGGTTTGGTAAATAAACCATTGCTGTTACCATACTGTCAGGATTATTGCTGTATCTTCTTGTATTGTATGTGAATAAAAGATTATTTTTTGAATCATAAAGATTTTTAACAGGTTCTTTTCCTCTGGTTTCAAATTTTAAGTAAGCATATTTTAATCCACCATCAGTATTTACCCATATTTTATTTGAATAATTTGTGTTTTTATCAATTATTGTTTCAAACTTGGCAAGCGAAAATATTATTGAATACAATATTCCTTGTTGATTGAAATTTGCTTGAATAGAAGATTGAAAAATTTCTATACCATACAAATAATGCTTAAAATTCAAATGCATTCCAACAGGAGATTGTTTTTGAGATATTAATTTTAATTCCTGACCATTGATTTTTGAGTTTAAAAAGCTTTTTAAAAATTCTGTTGTCTGGTCAATACTTATAAATTTTATCGTTGAATTTTTATAAGAAATTTGTTCTGTTAAAGGAATAATAATTTTCTCTTTTTCTTTATATGAATATAAATCAAAATTGAGTACTAAGATTGATAAGAGAAAAATTATTTTAAATTTTAATTTCATTCTGTTTTTAAATATTTAACTTCAAATTTATAATTAATATTACACTCTTCGATGAACTTGTTGCTTAATGTTTTGCTTATAGAGATTGTAAATTCAGCCTTTTCTCCTAAAGAAGAATCAACTATTTTAGCATTATATTTTTTAACTAAGTTATACATTTCAAAGTTTTTTTCTGACGGTATTTTTATGTGGTAATAATCCATCAGTTTTTTATTTATAATGGTTGCATTGCTCAGGCAAAGCATGGCTGCATTGCTGTAGGCTGAAATTAATCCAGGTATCCCAAGTTTTTTTCCTCCAAAATATCTTACAACAACTAACAAAATATTTGTAAGATTACTCTTGTTAATCTGAATCAGAATAGGTCTGCCTGCTGTACCTGAAGGTTCGCCATCATCATTTATTTTTATATATGATTTATCAGGGTTTAATATATATGCATAACAATGGTGTGTTGCATCAGGAAACTTTGATTTTAATTTTATAAGATATTGCTTTACTTGTGTTTCATTTGATACATTATATGCAAAAGCTAAAAATCTGCTACTTTGTTCTACAATGTTAGATTCTGCTTCGTTAGAAATTGTTTTGTATTCATCTGAAAACAACATTACATTACATATATTTTTACTAAATTGTCACCTAAATAAAAGTGTTCATTTGCATCAGTTTTTATTCGTGGAGCTTTAATTCCGTTGTGCCATATTTTTTTTGTAATAAGATGATACAACTTGCATGGTAAACCTGAATTAATAAAAGATTGTATGGTATGACTACCTCCTTCTATCAACACAGAAAAAATTGAATTTTCAATAAGTTTGTCATTTATTTCATTCCAAATATACTTATCATTATTGCTGAAATCTATTTTAATATAATTAATATTTCCAACAATTTCGTTTTTCACTTCATTAAATACAATTACTTTACGTTCAGATTTAAAAATATTAAAATCAGTAGGAACTTTCAATGTTTTATCTATTAATATTGGAGTAGGAGATGAACCACACCAAAATCTTGTATCAAGACTTGGGTTATCAATAAGAGCAGTATTGGTTCCAATAAGAATACCATCTGATTCGCTTCTGAGTTTATGAACAAGTCTATATGTTATTTTATTTGACAATAATCTGTCTTCGGGCTTTTGATATTCCTTTTTTCCCATAAATCCATCAAGACTTTCAGCCCATTTTATTTTAAATCTTACATATTTTTTTTTGTTTTTATAAAGTTGAAAGTATTGATAATTTAGAGTTAAACATTCTTTATCTATAATCGGAAAAATTACATTAACTCCAGCATTTTTCAATGTTGTAACACCTTTTCCACCTACAAGCGGATTAATATCTAAACTCCCAATAACTACTGTTTTAATTCCTGATTTTATAATTAAATCGGTGCATGGAGGAGTTTTCCCTGAATGACAACAAGGCTCAAGATTAACATACAAAATTGCATCTTTTAATAAACTCTTATCTTTAACAGAATTTATAGCATTAACTTCGGCATGTGACTCCCCATATTTTTGATGATAACCTTCACCTATGATTTTATCATTGTATAGCAAAATAGCCCCTACAAGCGGGTTTGGAAAAACTTTTCCTTTTGCAATCTGTGCCAGTCTTAAACATCGGTGCATATACAATTCGTGATATTCCATCTATGCAAATATATTAAGTATATTGCGAAAATAAATATCGATTTGTGGTTTATAAAGATTTAAAATATAAATATTTTGAAAAATTAAATGGAACTTTCAGTCCTCAAGAAATAGAAGGTAATTGGCAATATTGTCTTGATTTTGTTTTAAAAAATACCAAAAATTTCTTTATTATAAATAATGAATTTGATATAAGCGAAAATGAATGTAATATGATATTTCAAATTGCTGATAGGTTAATTTTAAATGAACCTATTCAATATATTTTAGGTAAAGCATATTTTGGTAATGAAGTTTTTATAGTAAATAATAAAGTTCTTATTCCAAGACCCGAAACCGAAGAACTTGTGAAAATTATTATTGATAAAAACGATATAGAAAATCCATCAATAATTGACATTGGAACCGGCAGTGGATGTATTCCTGTTCTATTAAAAAAAAACATACCTAATGCAAAAGTATATGGTATTGATATTTCGAATGGAGCTTTGAAAATAGCAAAAGAAAATGAGTTTAAAATTTTAGGAAGTACAAATATTCATTTTATTAAATCTGATATTACAGTAAGAACATTTAATAAAAATTTTAATTTTAAATTTGATATCATAGTTAGCAATCCTCCATATATAGCATTAAATGAAAAAAATGAGATAGACAAAAAAGTACTACAAAACGAACCACATATAGCACTATTCAGCAAATACCACCCTTTGAGGTTTTATAAGCATATTTTAAATCATTCAAAAAAAATTTTAAAAAAAGGAGGAGCAGTATATTTTGAAATAAACAATAAATATGATACACAGATAAAAGAACTGATTGAAAAATATGATTATAAAAATATTGAAATAATAGCTGATTATACGGGATTAAGCAGATTTATTACTGCTGAAAAGATTTAAATAAAATATTCAATTAAAGCAAAGGAATTTTTTTAACTCTGTTTTTATGTCTTCCCCCTTCAAATTCAGTAGTTATAAAGGTAGATAGAATTTCTATAGCTTTGTCTTCATTAATAAATCTTGCAGGAATACATAAAATATTAGCGTCATTATGCAATCGGGCAAATTTGCTGAGTTCAATATCCCAGCAAAGTGCTGCTCTTACTTGTTGATGTTTATTAGCTGTCATACAAACACCGTTTCCGCTACCACATATCAATATTCCAAAAGTATATTGCCCGTTTGCCACAGACATAGAAAGTGGGTGTGCAAAATCAGGATAATCAACTGCATTATCATTATAACATCCGAAATCTTTTACATCGTATTTTCCGTTTATTGAAGCTATTAATTTTTGTTTTAGTTCAAATCCTGCGTGGTCACTGCCAAATGCTATCCTAAGTTTATTTTCCATATATATGTGCTATGTAATTATTTATTTTAATAATAATCTTATTTACGAAAATAGTAGTATTTAAGATTCTTTTTTTAAATTTTTTTCAACCCTTTTTGTAACTATAATTCCAATTTCAAATAATACAAGTAATGGAATTGATACAAGTATTTGACTTCCAACATCAGGCGGTGTAACAATTGCAGCTACTACTACTATTATTAAAATTGCATATCTTCTGTTTTTTTTAAGAAATGACGAAGTTATCAAACCTAATTTTGCAAGAAAATACATAACAAGTGGCAGTTCAAAAATAAGACCTGTGGCAACTGTAAGCATTGCCATAAATGAAATATAACTTTGAATAGTCCATGTATTGTTTATTTCAGTTGAAATATGATAAGAAGCCATAAAAAACAAAGAACAGGGAGCAAGTACATAATACCCGAAAAGCACACCAATAATGAATAATAAAGAGCTTACCATGATAATACCTGTTGTTTTTTTTCTTTCTTTTGGCTTTAAAGCTGGTTTTAAAAAAAGCCAGAATTGGTAAATTATAAAAGGAAATGCAATAATTAATCCGGTAATAAATGCAATAGATAGGCTCATTATAAACTGACCTGTAACGTCAGTATTTATAATTTTAAAATCATAACCTTCAAAGCATGAGTCTTTACTTAGCATACATAAAATTTTATAAGTAATGAAATCTTTTGATTTTGGACCGAATATTATAGTATCTACAACAAAGTCACTGAATACATAAGCTAAAACACCGAATATACATATTGCCAATAATGATTTTATAATATGACTTCTAAGTTCATCAATATGTTCGAAAAACGACATGTTTTTATCGTCATTTTCTATGTCACCTTGATCTAATGGCATTTAATATTATTTAAAAAATAATTTGCAAATTTAAGAATAATGCAGTTTTAAATTTCTCGTTCAATTTTTTTTTAATTTAAATTTGCCACAATTTGGAAATAATAAAAAAATATTTCACAGAATTAGAAATTCAAAAATTAGACAAACTAAATCATTTTGCTTTTCTGGCAACTGAGTTTAACAAAAAAGTAAATATAATTAGCCGTAAGGATATTGATAATATTGAAACAAACCATATTTTACATTCTTTGTCACCGGCTAAATTTGTTTGTTTTAAGCCAAATACTAAAATAATAGATATAGGTACCGGCGGTGGATTTCCTGGAATCCCATTAGCAATAATGTTTCCAGATACAAAATTTTATCTTATCGATTCAATTAAAAAGAAAATTGACGGAGTTAAAGAAATAATTAACGCACTTGAACTCAAAAATGCAGAAGCTATAAATTGTCGTGTAGAGACATTAAGAAATATTTATGCTGATTTTATTGTTTCAAGAGCAGTTGCACCAATAAGCCAATTGTATAAGTGGAGCAATCATTTGGTCTCAAATAAAAATTCAAATGATATTAAGAATGGTTATATTTTACTTAAGGGAGGTGATTTGACTGAGGAAATAAATCAATTTTACAAAGAATGTAGTTTTATTAAAAAAATTAATGAAGTAAAATTAAGCAATTACTTTAGTGAAGAATTTTTTGAAACCAAAAAACTTATATATTTCAGTTCAAGCAGGTAAAAAAATATTTTTTTTTAACATCAGGTTATATTTTTGTTAAGTTTGTCGTCAAATTTCAATAAAGAATATGAACAGATTAAAAATATTAGTAATTACATTAGTTTTTTTCAGTTTTTCTGGATTTTCTCAAATTAAAGTTTCTTCAGATATGCAAGCTTACGATTCTATAAATAATGGTAATTTGATTTATTATCAGTTTTCGTGGGATGACCCAATTGATGAATTACCTGAGATTTTTCCACTTAAAAATACTTTTAAAGCATTTGAAACAATTTGGGATACAATGGTAGTTTCAGACGGATTAATAGTTTTTGGTTCATCAAAAAAGTTAAACTCATATTTGATAGTTGATGCCACAAGTTGGGATTTGATTGATAAAGGATATACAGACACAGTTAATTATCCTAATATTTCTCCGATTATTGTTTCTTCTGATACAACTGCTATTGAATGGCGTGGTTTTGGTTTTACAAATGAGTTAGATTCGCTTGATTCTTTGCCAAGTACAGGAAATGTAATTATGAAAATTAACTCGAATAATAGAATAAACATAACCTACGGTGATTTTATTATTGAAAGACCCGATTTGTGTTTTGAGGGTTTTGGAGGTTTAAGACCATCTGTAAATTATATTGACGAAAATGACAGTATATTTTCTTGGTTTGTTTTTGGAGATCCTAAAGCTCCATCTATTGATACTACAAGTGATACGGCATTTGCTAGCCTTCCGGAAATTGGACGAACTATTACAATTGATTTTAATAAAACTAATTTTATAAAAAGTAAAAAGTCAGTAAAAATAAGTGTTTATCCTAATCCAGCTTTTGAAAGTATTAAAATTGAAGGATTAAAAAAATCGGATTTTGAATATAATATTATTGCATTGAATGGTAAATCTGTAAAAAAAGGGAATACACTTGAAAATTCAATAAACATAGGTGATTTGAAGTCGGGTAATTATTTAATTAAAATAAAAGAAAATAACAATATTTATTATTCTAAGTTTATTAAACTTTAGCCTCTTTGCAGTTCTGCTGCATATTTTATTAATTCTAAATATACTTTATCCCATCCGCCCTGCCATCTTGTAGTGCCAGATATTGATTCATTATGCCATAAGCTAATAAAAGCTCCATTTACATTTTTTACTTTGTTAAGCATTTCACAATTTTTTTCTATAGCTTGATTTGGGCTTAGTTTATAATAATGCATTGGTGTAATATCCATACTGCAAAAAGGGTAAAGCAGCAAATCAGTTTCAATTTCTTGATGCAAATCATAGAAATAAAATGGAGATGCAATACCGGCTCTAAAACCATATTGGCTTGTATAGCCCAAAGTAAAGTCGTGTTTTATACCTTCTTTTATTAAGTTTTGATATGTATATGGAAAACGGTGCATTAAAAAATGTTGTCTGCTGTATTCAATTTTTGTATCACAAATATTTTCAAGTCTTGATTTTTCAATTTTTAAAAGTTGATTATCAAAATTTGATTTGTAAGATGGGTGCAGCCCTATTTTATTATTTTTTGAATTTTCGCGTATTATTTTTCTTTGCTCAGAGTTTTTCCAATTTATATTTTTATCAAATTTGCCATAATTGCCCAAAAGCCAGAAGAAAATAACCTCAGTTTTGTATTTTGCATGTAACCGATTTATTCTATCATAAACATCAAACGAATCTGGTTTTAAATTAGCAATAATCTTTATCCTGTCTGATACATCATAAAATTTAAAATTAATTAAATCCTTTATCAATCCTGAAATAGTCCATAAAAATCCCTTCTCTTTGTATCTGAATGTGCTGTCAATATCTATTGTAGAAATAAATCTGAATTTAGGCTCATTAAATTTTAAATATGGGAATTTTTTAAGAAGATCATTTTTTAATTTATTAATCCAAATATTTACCATTGGAAATTCAAAACTTTCTGTTTTGTGCAATATACTTTCCTCAGGTGGAAATCTATTGTGTACATCTGTCTTAAAATTACTATATTCTTCATATCTGCTTACAAGATAAAATATTGCTGAAAAAATATCGAAATCCAATTGATTAATTTGATTGCTATAATTTGGAAATAAAATGGTTTTTTCGCCGGTGTATTTGTATTTTAAATCAATATTTTCAATACCTGTATTTGATAATAAATTGCTACATATAGGAATATTAATTACATCGGGATAAATTTGATTTTCAGAAAAAACTATATTTGCTTTAGCTGTTAAATCTGTAAACTCAAAGTTTACACCTAGCAATTGTTCAAAAATTAATTTAAGAGTAAAATTTAGCCTCTTACTTTTAAAATCAGAAAATATAAATACCGGCAATGACACTCTAATTGAAATATTGAGAATTTCTGCTAATTAAAGTCTTTAAAATAATATAACAAACTTTAAATTTGCATTGACTAATAAAATAACAAAAAATTGCACAAAAAGGCATTTATAACCGGAATTACAGGACAAGATGGAGCATATCTTGCTGAATTTTTATTGAACAAAGGATACGAAGTTCATGGTATAAAAAGGAGAAGTTCATTGTTTAATACTGATAGAATAGATCATCTTTATCAAGACCCACATGAAAAAAACCTTAAAATGAAACTTCATTACGGTGATTTGACTGACAGTACAAACCTTATAAGGATTATTCAGGAAGTAAAACCAGATGAAATTTATAACCTCGCAGCACAAAGCCATGTAAAAGTGAGTTTTGAAACGCCAGAATATACTGCAAATGCTGATGCAATAGGAACTTTGAGAATACTTGAGGCTATAAAAATTTGTAATCTTAGTGAAAAAACAAAGTTTTATCAGGCATCTACTTCAGAATTATATGGGTTAGTGCAGCAAATTCCACAAAAAGAAACTACACCATTTTATCCGCGGTCGCCTTATGCAGTAGCAAAGTTATATGCCTATTGGATTACGGTAAACTACCGCGAAGCGTATAATATGTATGCTTGTAATGGTATATTATTCAATCATGAATCGCCTATAAGAGGAGAAACATTTGTAACAAGAAAAATAACAAGAGCTGCAAGCCGCATAGCTCTTGGCTTGCAGGATAAATTGTTTTTAGGAAATCTCCATGCCCAAAGAGATTGGGGGCATGCGAAAGATTATATTGAAGCTATGTATCTAATGTTGCAGCAACCTGTACCCGAAGATTATGTAATTGCTACGGGCATTACTACAACTGTAAGAGAATTTATAAGATTAAGTTTTGCCGATCTTGGTATTGGAATAGAATTTACTGGGAAAGAACAAGACGAAAAAGGAATTATATCTGAAATAGATAATAGCCGACTTGAATTCCTTGAAATTAAAAATAAAAATTTAAAAACAGGTAAAGAAGTGGTTTTCGTTGACCCTAAATATTTTAGACCAACTGAAGTTGACCTATTAGTTGGAGATGCTACAAAAGCACAAAAACAACTTGGATGGAAACCCAAATATGACTTAAAATCACTTGTAAATGATATGATGAAAGGAGATTTGAAACTCATGAAAAAAGAAAAATATCTACAAGACGGAGGGTTTAGGGTATTTAATTATTTTGAATAAAAAAAACAATGAATACCAACAGCAAAATTTATGTTGCAGGACATAATGGTATGGTGGGTTCTGCCATTGTTCGTGAATTAAAAAGACAAAATTTTAACAATATTATTTTTCGCACATCCAAAGAGCTTGATTTAAGAAATTTTGAAGATGTAAAAGTGTTTTTTGAAAACGAAAAACCTGAATTTGTTTTTTTGGCAGCAGCCAAAGTAGGAGGTATAGTAGCTAATAATACTTATAGAGCTGAATTTTTGTATGATAATTTGCAAATACAAAACAATGTAATACATAATTCTTATTTGAGTGGAGTCAAAAAACTTATGTTTTTAGGCTCATCTTGTATTTATCCAAAACTTGCACCTCAGCCAATAAAAGAAGAGTATTTACTTACCGGACTTCTTGAAACTACAAACGAACCTTATGCAATTGCCAAAATTACAGGAATAAAAATGTGTGAATCATACAGGCAACAGTACGGATGCAATTTTATTTCAATAATGCCAACCAATCTTTATGGATTAAATGATAATTATGATCTGCAAAACAGTCATGTATTGCCTGCTCTTATAAGAAAATTTCATGAAGCAAAGATTAATAACAAATCTTACGTTGAAATATGGGGAAGCGGAAACCCATTACGTGAATTTTTATTTGCTGACGACCTTGCTGATGCTGCTGTAATGCTGATGAAAGAGTATAACGGTGAAAAATTTGTAAATATTGGTACAGGAAAAGATATAAGTATAAAAGAGCTGGCACTTATAATAAAAAAAATTATTGGATTTGAAGGAGAATTAATTTTTGATAAAAGCAAGCCAGATGGAACTCCCCGAAAACTACTCGATGTAAGTTTTTTAAACTCTTTAGGCTGGAAATATAAAACTGAATTAACGGTAGGAATTAAAATTGCTTACAAGGATTTTCTAAACAAAAACTATTGATAAAAATTATTCTGACAAGATTTTTTGAAGTTTATCTACTGCAAATGTTATATCTTCTTCAGTAGTAAACTTACCAAAAGAAAATCGTAAGCCAGTTCTATCTTCAGGATGTCCGATAGCGGCAAGTACATGGCTGCCTTTGTTTGAGCCACTGCTACATGCCGAACCCCCACTTGCACAAACCCCTTCAATATCTAGTTTAAAAAGCAACATTTCGCCTATTGGATTTGGAGGTACACTAATATTAAGAACAGTGTAAAGACTGCCATTGTCAGTTGTAACTCCATTAAAACCGGCACCTTGGATTTTTTCTTCCACAAGTTTTTTCATCAGGTTTTTTAGTTTTAAAATATACTTTTGTTTTTCATCAATTGATTTGTTTGAAATTTCCAATGCTTTAGCAAGTCCAACTATTCCATGAAGGTTTTCTGTCCCTGCTCTTAGATTTTTTTCTTGTCCGCCTCCGGTAATCATTGGTTTCAGTTTGTGAATATTTTTAATATATAAAAATCCGGTGCCTTTTGGTCCATTAAATTTATGTGCTGAGCAAACTAAAAAATCTACACCGAGTTCCTCAACATCTATTTTATAATGCCCCATAGTTTGTACTGTATCAGAATGAAAAATACAATGATATTTTTTTGCTATTTGAGAAATTGCTTTTAAATCTGCAAGTGTCCCTATTTCATTATTTGCATGCATTATACTTATCAAACTGTCGGGATATGTTGATGCTAACAATTCCAGATTTTCTAAGTCAATTTCTCCCTTATTGTTGATTTTTACAAGATGAAGATTTGCCAGCCCTTTTTCATGCATCGCTTCAGCAGTATAAAGAACTGCATGGTGTTCGGCAGGTGAGGTAATAATATTTTTAATTCCTAAGTCTGTTACAGCACTCCTTATTACTATATTGTCAGCTTCTGTACCACCTGATGTAAAAAAAATCTCAGATGATTTGGCATTAATTAGTTCAGCTACATTTCTTCTGGCAATTTCAAGAATTCCTTTTGCAGTTCTGCCAATTGCGTGCTGGGCACTTGGATTGCCGTAATAATTTGAAAGTACGTCAGTCATTGCAGTTACCACTTCGGGGTCAAGTGGTGTTGTAGCTGCATTATCAAGATATACTCTCATATAATATTATATTTTTTAGCAAAGCTATTATTTAGTGTGCAATAGCCTAATAATTTATAAAGAAGTTTTGCAAGATTAAATTGAGATAAAATTTCATTTTCACGAGGAGCACATTCTACTATATCAAATCCTACAACTTCTTTACTTATACATACTTTTTTAAGAAATGTAAGTGTTTCGTACCATCCAAGTCCTCCTGGCTCAGCAGTACCAACCGCCGGAATTACAGAAGGATCAAACCCATCTGCATCTATTGTTATATAAATTTTTTCAGGAAGTTTTGATATTATCTCATCTTGCCAATTTGGGTTTGCATTTATTTGATATGCATACCAAGTATTTATTAAATCAGAGTTTTTAATAAGTTCTGCTTCTTCTTTACATTGAGCCCTAATACCTACCTGAAAAATTTTTGCACCCAAATCGTGTATTCTTGCCATTACAGAAGCATGGCTATATTCGTTTCCATTATAGCTTTGCCTTAAATCTGAATGGGCATCAATTTGTAAAATACCAATATTATTATCTTTTTCAAAGTGAGCTTTAAAAAAACCAAGAGTTACGGTATGTTCTGCCCCAAGGCTAATTACAAATTTTTTATCTTCAATTAGTTTTTTAGATTCTTTTTCTATATAATCAATAGCAGTTTTATCGGTTTTATTTGTAAAATTTAAAGGTGATAATGTACAAATACCTGTTTTTTTATATGTATCTTGATCGAGTTCTTCATCATAAAACTCTACAAAATGTGATGCGTCAATTATGGCATCAGGTCCTTTATCAGAGCCACTCAAATATGATGAAGTATATTCATAAGGGGCAGATTGTATTACTACATTTGAAGTAGGATATTTATAAAGTTCTTTTTCGGTAATTCCCAAAAAATTATTTTCTGTTTCATGATAATTCAACATTTCTTATTCATTTTTTATTAAACAGAAATATTTTATTTTTTCACTCGTTCAAGATATTCGCCGGCTTCTGTATTCACTCTTATAGTGTCTCCAATTTCACAAAAAAGAGGAACTCTTATTTCTGCACCGGTTTCAAGTGTGGCAGGTTTTCCTGTATTTGTTGCTGTATCGCCTCTTACTCCGGGTTCGGTATAGGTAATTTCAAGTTCAACATTGGCAGGGGCTTGAGCACCAATAGGCATATCACTTTCAAATTGTACAACTACATTCATTCCTTCTTTAATAAATTTTGCTGCATTTCCAAATAAAAATTCAGGAACATTTACCTGATCATAAGTTTCATTGTCCATGCACACAAGAGCATCGCCTTCTTTATACAAGTATTGCATTTCTTTTGCCTCTACTCTAACTGTTTCAATCTCTTCGCCGCTTCTAAAGCGGTTTTCCATGTTTTTCCCATTTTTTACATTTCTCATTTTGCCTTGGTAGAAGGCTCGTAAATTACCGGGGGTGCGGTGCTGCCATTCTGTAATCTGACAAAGTTCACCATTAAATCTGATAAAAGTACCTACTGAAATATCTGCTGTGGTTGCCATTTTATTGTATAATAAAAAATTTTTGCAAAAGTAATATTTTGAAATAATAAATTAACTCTACTATTTATAAATTAGCAATCAGTTCAAAAATAATAACAATAATTAATCTTAGTGATGATGTGTTTCGTCAGTATGGTCTTCAATTGTTGACTGTGTATTGCTTGCATCTGTATGTCTTATTTTACCTCCAGTAAAGCCGGCTTTCCATGAAAAGAAAATTGAAATGAAAGATACTAAAAGTACTACAAAGGAGAAAATCCCACTTAGTCTTGATGATTTGAATGAAAGGAAAAGTCCAATCAATGAAATTATCCCTGATATTATAGTTGACCATAAAGCAAATTTTGCTGATTCTTCGTGTTTTTCAATTAAGTTTTCATCAATGCCTTTTATTTTTTCAATAATCTCTTCTGCTCCTTCGCCACTCAAAAAAGTAAATACCACAGTTATTCCGGCAAAAACAAATAAAAAATAAGCAGTTCGCTTTACTGTTTCATTTTTTATTACAATACCCGAAAACATTAAAACTGTTGCTAAAATTCCTCCAACAATAGGGAAATGATTAATTAGTAAATGAAAATTTGCAGGGTTCATAATTTTTCAAAAATAGTATAATTCAATATAAAAACTAATGAGATTAATTAATTTTATTTTGAGACAAATTATGCCTTTTATAAGTTAAATCTTTATATCGGTTTATATTTTAAATTTTAATATATTTGCAGCGAAAATGGGGAATTTAAGCAAATCAAAATTTTATGCTAAAATTTTATTATTTGGAGAATATGGAATAATTCACGATTCGATGGGATTATCTATCCCTTTTAATTTTTACAAAGGTACTTTAGGTTTTTCAGAACTTACAAATGAAAAATCAGTTAAATCTAACAAATCATTAAAAAACTTTTACAATTATCTTGTAGAAAAAGGCAATGAAGATGGGATATTGCCAGCTATTGATTTGAAAAAATTTGAAGAAGATATAAGCAATGGCTTGACATTTGACAGCAGTATTCCTCAGGGTTTTGGTGTAGGTAGCAGTGGGGCATTGGTAGCAGCCATATATAGTAAATATGCAATTAATAAAATAGAACCGGAAACGAATATACTCAAGGAAGATATTTTAAAACTAAAAACATGGTTTGGAAATATGGAAAATTTTTTCCATGGTCGCAGTAGCGGTCTTGATCCACTTATTTGTTATTTGAATATTCCTATCCTCATAAAATCAAAAAATGATCTCGATGCTATTGGAATTCCATCGCAAAACAAAGAAGGTAAAAGTGCAATTTTTTTAATTGACAGCGGAATGCCCGGCGAAACAGAACCTATGGTTAATATTTTTCTTGAAAAAATGAAAAATGAAGGCTTTAGAAAAGTAATTTCAGAGCAATTTAAGACATATAATGATGCATGTATTAAAGCATTTTTAAAGCACGATTTTAATCCGCTTTTTACAAATCTTAAATCACTTTCTAAGTTCGTTCTTAAACATTTTAAGCCGATGATACCAAATGATTTTCATAAAATATGGAAAGATGGGATAGAGACTAATACATATTATCTTAAATTGTGTGGTTCGGGAGGTGGCGGTTTCATATTGGGCTTTGCGCCAGATTACAGCAAAGCTTTGCCAAAACTTAAGAATCTAAATCCAGAGGTTATATATACTTTTTAGCTATTTCCCCATGTGACAAGCGTAAAAGTAAAATACAGAATTTTAATAATTAAAATATTTGCTTTACTTTCAATAGTAAGATGGCAAAATATTGTACTTACTTTGGTAGCCCAATATTTGGCTGCGGTTTATATTTTAAATCCTAACAAAAATTATTTGTGGGTTTTGTCAAATCATAAACTGCATCTAATGGCATTAGCATCTGCTTTTATTATTGCCGGCGGTTATATAATAAACAGCTTTTATGACCTCGAAAAAGATTTGGTAAACCGACCAGATAAAACTTTGTTTGGCAGAATAATAAGTCGTAGATTTTGTCTTAATTGTTACTTTTTGTTTAATACAATTGGCCTTATTTTGGCTATTTCTGCATCATTTAGGATTTTTTTATTTTTTCTGATGTTTGCAATTTTATTATGGATGTATTCTCACAAGTTTCAGAAAATACCTTTTGTAAGAGAAATTTCTGCTTCTATACTATCAGTAATGTCTTTTTTTGCAATAGGTATTTTTTATAAGTATATAACAATTCCACTTTTTCTTTACGGCTGCTTTGCAATGTTTATAATTTTTTCGAGAGAAATTTTAAAAGATATTGAAGCTTATATGGGTAATAATATTTTTGGATATGGAACTTATGCAGGAAAATTAGGTATTGATAAGTCAGCATTAAGTATTATAATAATAAATTTTTCTTCATTGCTACCTTTAGGGGTAATTGTATGTAAATATAATTTTTTACAAATAGGAATTAGCTTTGCAATTTTGGTTTTGTTGTTAAATATAATTGTATTTAAGTTGATTTATAAAAACAGAAATTTTCAAAAAAATGCCGAAATAATTCATAAAGTATATAAGTTTTTCTTATTAATTATAATTTCCTTAGTAATCTTAGTCAGGTAATTATTTTCTTTATTGAATGTAAATGGTGAGTTTTGGTATTAGATAAGTGACAATATATACCGTCAGGGTTTAAAATATCAACTTTAACAAAACCGCTGCAATGAATAATTGTATTATTTTCTAAAACAATACCAGTATGAGTAATTAATCCATTCTCATTACAGAAAAAAGCCAAGTCACCAATTTTAGAATCCTCATTGTTTATTATTTTTCCTATTTGCTGCTGTTGGCTTGCATCTCGTGGAATATTTATTCCGCATACTTTATATATTATTTGAGTAAAACCGCTACAGTCAATTCCCCAGTTAGTACGACCGCCCCAGAGATAAGGTGTATTAATCATTGATGTACTTTGATTGAATATATTTTCTCTAATTTGATTTTCAGAAAATTTTATTAAATTAAAGTCAAGTAATTCATCGTTTTCAATATCTACTAAAGTCTCTTTGTTATAAATGTATGCACCTTTGGGAATAAAATTATTTATTTCATCCCAAGCAAAATCACCGCTAAATAATAAAGGTGTATTTTCATAAATAAATTCTTTAAATTGATTTGAAGGAATGTATCCCGAATAATTATCAAATTCACATTTGATATGCAACCATTCTTGACTTTCAGAAATTACATTATAACTTTCGCCATATATAAGCTGAGTAACCATTTCTGACCTATGAGATGGTTCTTTTCTAACAGAAATACAACTTAAATTACATATACCTAAAGCATGCATTTGTTAAGGATGAAGTCGTGCTTTTCTTGCCAAAAGGACATCTTCACTTTCAACACGACTTTCGTCTGCTATACAACAATCAACAGGGCAAACTGAAGCACATTGTGGCTCATCATGAAAACCTTTACATTCAGTACACTTGTCGGGCACTATAAAGTAAACACTGTCAGACAAAGGACTAAGTCTGTCATTTACATCAACATTATTGCCATTTTCAAGTGTAAACATTCCCGAAACGGTTGTACCGTCAGCCATTGCCCATTCAGCACCTGCTTCATAAATTGCATTGTTGGGACATTCAGGTTCACATGCCCCGCAATTAATACAATCATCTGTTATTATTATTGCCATTTTTGTTTATTTATTATAATTACAAACTTATACGATTTATTTTTTATAAGAATTTAGTCAATAAAAAAAATATCAACCATGTATAATTTTAATGGCAGAAAAATATACAAGTCTTATTTTTCTAACATTTTAATTAAGTATAATCATATTATTATTTTATAGTTTAAATAAATATTATTTTGCATTTTCTTTAGTAAAATATGGAAACAGAGAGTCATACATTGTTTGCAGAAGTATTGTTGCCATTAGCAATTCCTGTAAATTTGATTTATAGAATTCCGGTAGAACTAAATGAATTTGTAACTGAAGGAAAGAGAGTAGTGGTTCAGGTAGGTAAAAAAAAACTATATTCTGCAATTGTAATTTCAGTTTCCGATAAAGTTCCAGTAGCCTTTGAAGTAAAATATATTTTGTCTGTACTTGATAGTGTCCCAATAGTTTCAAGGGTTCAAACAGATTTTTGGAAATGGATTTCAGAATATTATATGTGTACGCAAGGAGAGGTGATGAAAGCTGCACTTCCAGCTGTACTGAGGCTTGAAAGTGAGTCGTTGGTAGCCTTGTCAGACAATTATGATGATGAAACTATCGAAATGGATGAATGCGAAAATCTAATAATTGAATATCTTGAAAAAGCTAGTGAAACAAGTATTAGCACCTTAGAACTATTATTAAAAAAACAAAATATTCATAAATATATTAAGTCTCTGTATCAAAAAGGAAAAATAGTATTAAAAGAGGATATTGCCGATAATACAAAACCAAAAAGAATCAATTGTATTAGAATTAATCAGAGTTTGAATGAAGGTGAATTGAATACAATTTTTAACGAACTTGAGATTAAAGCAAAAAAACAACTTGATGTATTAATGAAATTTTACAATTATCAAAATGGTAAGAAACATGTTGAAAAAACACTTTTTATTAAAGAAACTTCCATATCAAAAAGTGCAATAGATACTTTAGTGAAAAAAAATATTTTGGAATTGTATAAGATTGATAAATTTCAATTATTTGAAGGAAAAACAGATGAAATACCGGTATTAAGCCAACATCAACAAAGAGCATTTAACGAAATTGAAAAATATTTTGACCAAAATAAAATATGCTTGTTGCATGGGATAACTTCTTCAGGTAAAACACATATTTATTATAAACTCATTGAAAAAATTATTTCTCAAGGTAAAGAAGTTTTGTATTTAGTACCGGAAATGGTACTTACTGCACAACTCATTGATAGATTTAGAAAATACTTTGGAAATAAAATAGAAACTACACATTCTGGATACAGTATAAATGAAAGATTAGAAACATGGAATCATTTATCTGAAGGCAAAATTAAAATTATACTAGGAGTAAGGTCATCAGTTTTTATGCCATTCAAAAACTTAGGTTTGGTAATAGTAGATGAAGAACATGAAAGTACCTTAAAACAACATGACCCTGCACCGCGTTATCACGCAAGAGATTGTGCAATTATGCTGGCAAAGCAATATGATGCAAATGTTTTGCTCGGCAGTGCTACTCCTTCAATTGAAAGTTGGCACAATGCAATGACAAACAAATATGTCAAGGTTAATCTTAATGAGAGATTTGGTAATGTAAATGAACCCGAAATAAAAATTGTAAATATAGCCGAATCTCAAAAAACAAATAGGATGAAAGGTCCATTTTCTGTAACACTATTAAATGAAATAAGCAAAGTGTTAAATGAGAAAAAACAGGCAATTTTATTCCAAAACCGACGAGGGTACGTGCCCGTAACAGAATGTAGTATGTGTGGATGGTCGCCTCGATGTGTAAATTGTGATGTTTCACTTACTTTTTTTGCTACATCAAATAATTACAGATGTAGTTTTTGTGGTTTTAAAAAAGAAATAGTAAATAAATGCGAAACATGCGGCAGTAGCAGACTTAAACTAATTGGATATGGTACAGAAAGACTTGAAGAAGAATTAAAAATACATTTTCAGGATGCTAAAATTTTCAGATTCGACTCTGAATCGGTAAAAAGCAAAAAACATCAGGAAAATATTATTAAAGCTTTTGAGAAAAACGAGATTGATATTCTTGTTGGTACACAAATGATAAGCAAAGGATTGGATTTTGAAAATCTTGAACTTGTTGGAATAGTAAATGCTGACCATTTGATAAATTTCCCGGATTTCAGGGCTGCCGAAAGAAGTTTTCAGATTTTTACACAGGTAAGTGGAAGAGCAGGTAGAAGAAATAAGCCTGGGAAAGTAATTGTGCAAACATACCAAACATGGCATAAGGTAATAGAAGCATTAAAAAACTCAAATATTACAGAATTGTATGATTGGGAAATACAGGAAAGATTAAAATATAATT
The DNA here is from genome assembly GCA_020849295.1 of Bacteroidia bacterium. Taxonomy (GTDB): domain Bacteria; phylum Bacteroidota; class Bacteroidia; order NS11-12g; family UBA9320; genus JABWCE01. Next base: position 1,419 of record JADLGN010000054.1, on the reverse strand, counting down.
ACCCTCCGTTCTGTAGAATTATAAAACTTACAGTAAAACACCCTGATAATAAAATTGCAACACAAGCTGCAAATTTACTTGGCATATCATTAAAAAAAATTTTAAAAGACAATGTTTTAGGACCTGAAAGTCCTTATATTTCTAAAATCAGAAATTATTACTTAAAGCAAATTATACTCAAATATGAACCTGCTTTACATTCATCTTCAAAAATTAAATCACTTATAAGTAAAGCAATTTTAAATATTAAATCAATAAAAGAATATAAATCGGTGATTATAATTCCAGACGTTGATGCTTATTTCTAATTGATTTTAGTTTTAAAAATCAAAAATAATTCTTAATATTTGAACTAAAATATTAAGATAATCATGAAAAATTTTTTACTTAATTTAGAATCAAATATAAAAACTAATCTGTTTATAGTTATTATTATATTTTTTGGTTTTAGCGATATTGTATATAGCCAAAGCAATGTAGGTATTGGGACTAATTCACCTTCGGCAGATGCAATCCTTGATTTAGTAAGTAAAAACCAGGGATTTTTAACTCCAAGAGTTACAACAGCAGAAAGATTATCCATCCCTGCAACATCAAATGGATTATTAGTTTTTGATATTAACTTAGGATTGTTTTTTTATTGGAACAGCACAAGTTCTGTCTGGCAAGCTTTAGATGATAACTCTTCAACAAATGAGTTGTTACAAGGCATCACTTATGATTCTATAACAAATATTTTAACTGTTTGGGACAATGGAAATACTTTCAATATCAACCTGAAAAAAAATTATTATAATCAAAAAATTACAGTTTCAAATGACACAATCTTCCTTAATGGAGGTGGGTTTGTAAAAATTCCTACATCGGCAGATAATCAAAATTTAAGCATAATAGGCGGAAGACTAACAATACAAAGAGGAAACACAATTTCAATTCCTGACAGTTCGGCTACAAATGAAATACAATCAATAAGTATTTCAGGCGGAAAAGGAAAAATTTACCTTACAAATGGTGGAAATGTAGTACTGAATGATTCAAGTTCTACCAATGAAATACAAACACTGAGCAAATCAGGGAATGTACTTACATTGAGTAATGGAGGCGGAAGTGTAACTGTAACAGATCAGGATTCAACAAATGAGATTCAGACTATATCAAAAACAGGAGTAAATGTAACATTGAGCAAAGGAGGCGGCACAATAAATGTTAATGATGCAGATTCAAACTCTACAAATGAAATTCAATCAATAAGTATTTCAGGTGGAAAAGGAAAAATATACCTTATAAATGGTGGAAATGTGGTACTGAATGATTCAAGTTCTACCAATGAAATACAAACACTGAGCAAATCAGGGAATGTACTTACATTGAGTAATGGAGGCGGAAGTGTAACAGTAACAGACCAGGATTCTACAAATG
>JADLGN010000053.1 GCA_020849295.1 Bacteroidia bacterium | reverse complement strand
TTTTCGATATAATCTTTTCCCTTTTGGCTATTTTAATTTTATCGCCAATTTTAATTCCAATAGTCATTCTTTTAAGATTGACAGGAGAAGGCTATATTTTCTATTTTCAAAAGCGAATCGGGTACAAAAGTCAATATTTTAATATATGGAAATTTGCCACAATGCTTAAAGACAGCCCTAATTTGGGAACCGGCACAATTACTTTAAGGAAAGACCCAAGGATTACACCAATGGGAGGTTTTTTGCGAATGACAGAAATTAATGAATTACCGCAATTATTTAATGTATTTAAAGGTGATATGAGTTTTGTAGGACCAAGACCACTGGTAGATAAAAATTTTGAAAATACTCCTAAAGAAATTAAAGAAAAAATTTACCAAAACAAACCTGGTATCACAGGGATAGGTTCGGTAGTATTTAGAGATGAAGAAAAACTTTATTCACAAACCACCCTATCTCCCTCTCAATTTTATAAAGAAGTAATTGGTCCTTATAAATGTGAACTTGAATTATGGTATGGAAAAAATATCTCACTGTTAACAGATATGAAAATACTAATATTAACAGCCTTAGTGATTATTTTACCAAAAAATACCTTATATAAAATTTGGTTTAAGGATTTGCCCAAGACCAAAGAATTATAATTAGATTTGCTGAACTTACCAAATGGAATTAAGTTATAATATATTATTTATTATACCACTACAGCTAATTGCTATATTGTCTTTTTTCCCTATTGCCAGAAAATACAAATTATTTGATATACCAAATCATAGAAGTTCACATAAAAATATAACTTATAGAGGCGGAGGTATTATTTTACCGATTTCTATTATTTTTTATATCATTTTTTTTGGATTCAATCATGGTTTAAGTAAATTTTATTTTTTAATGGGTGTATTATTAGCTTCAGTTGTTAGCCTATATGACGATATAAATGGTTCTAACCCATTTTTCCGACTCATTATACATTTTGTTTCTTTGGGTCTTATATTGATGGACATAAAAGAAGACAATCAATTTTTGCCAATAATTATTATCATTATTGCTATTATAGGAGTAGCTGCCGTTAATGCATTTAATTTTATGGATGGGATTAATGGTATGTTGGGCTTGTATGCATTTGTATTTTTTGAGACTATTTTATTTGTTAATTATAAAATTGAAAATAATTTTGACCCAAATTTAATTATAGTTATTTCAATTGCCTTACTAATATTCATGTTCTTTAATTTTAGAACTAAAGCCATTTTTTTTGCAGGAGATGTTGGTAGTGTTTCTTTAGGATTATTATGTGTTTTTTATGTATTATACTTAATTCTTCATACAAATAATATAATATATTTAAGCATGCTAACTGTGTTTGGTGTAGAATCGGGACTTACTATTTTTTATAGATTAACTAAGAGGCAAAATATTTTCCAAGCACATCGTATGCATCTTTTTCAAAATCTTGTAAATACCTGCAAAATGTCTCATTTACTTGTTTCATTTCTATATACATTAGTACAAATAATTATTAATATTGGTATGTTTTACTGTATCAAAAAAAATTATGACGGGTATTTGTATCTGATATATGTACTAATTGTATTAATTGGAACTTACATTATAATAAAATACCAAACTTTTAAACGTACAGAAGAGTTAAATGAAAAAAATTAAATTCGCTGTAATTGGATTAGGTCATATTGGTCTGCGACATGCAAAAATCGCTAATGAGCATTTAGGGTCTGAAACAATTGCTTGTTGCGATATTAACCCATCAAGAGAAGCCAAACTGCTTGATTTAGGAATAAGCCCCCGCTTTTACTTAGATTACAAAGAACTAATAAAAAACGAACATGAGGTAGATGTTGTAAACATAGCAGCACCAAATGGTTTGCACACAGAAATAGCTCTTTTTGCACTTGAACATGGCAAACATGTTGTTATTGAAAAACCAATGGGTTTGTCAAAAGCGGATTGTGAAAAAGTAATTTTCAAATCTCTTCAGCAATCACGAAATGTATTTGTTGTAAAACAGAATAGGTATAGCCCTCCTTCAAAATGGCTTAAAGAAATAGTAGATACTGAAATATTAGGCAAAATACTAATGGTACAAGTAAATTGCTACTGGAATAGAGATGATCGCTATTACAAACCTGGAGATTGGAAAGGCACTTTAAAAATGGATGGAGGTACATTGTTTACTCAATTTTCTCACTTTGTAGATATAATGTATTGGATTTTTGGTGATATTAAGAATATTCATGCTACATTTAAAAATGCTACTCACAAAAACTTAACAGAATTTGAAGATACAGGAGTTGTAAATTTTGAATTTGTAAACGGAGGAATGGGTTGTATTAATTTTTCAACATCAGTTTGGGATACCAATATGGAAAGCAGCATTACTGCAGTTGGTTCAAAAGGAAGTATAAAACTTGGAGGTCAATATCTTAATGAAGTAGAATATTGCCATATAAAAAATTATACTATGCCAATATTGCCCGACACAAATCCTCCTAACGATTATGGCCCATTTAAAGGGAGCGCTGCAAATCATCATTACGTTATTCAAAATGTAATAGATACACTGAATGGCAAAAGCCAGATTGATACCAATGCTTTAGAGGGGCTTAAAGTAGTAGATATCATAGAACGTATTTACGAATTAAGAGATTTATCTAAATTATAAGATTACTGTTTTTTGAGAATAGCTTGGTTTTCAAATATTAGTTTTCAAGAAGGGAACGCTGCCAATTCAAGGCTGCGTATTTTAGCTAATGGTCTTAAAAAAAATGAGAATCAGGTTTTTCTATTTTTTTTAAGTTCAACTATTTTTAATTCAAACAAAATCAATAAAAAAAGTAAAGGTTTTTTTGATGGTATCTATTTTAATTACCTCAGCGGTTCGGTATTTAGAAGTAAATATTTATTTATACGTATTTTGTCGTATATCAAAGCGATAATCTGTTCAAGTATTTTACTGATAAAAAAACGCAAACACTTTGATGTAATTTTAATATATAGCCCACGTTTGCTCTTCTTTGGTCATATTTATCTTTTATCAAAGATTTTAAAAATTCCTCTAATTATTGAAACGAACGAATTAGATTCAAAAACACAAAGTCATACCTTATTTCAAAAAATAATTCATTTATTTGATAGACTTGATCCATATATTTTTAAGTATATATGTACTCACCTTATTGTTATATCTGACAAATTGGAAACATATTACTTACAATTTTTGCCTGCAAATAAAATTTCTAAAATACCAATAGTAGTAGATTTGAAAAGATTTGAAACTATTAAAACCATAGCTCATACACCAACCTATACTGTTGGTTATCTTGGTTCATTTGCTGAAAAAGATGGTGTGAATGGCATTATTAAAGGTTTTAAAAACTCACTTGAAACACTTCCTCATTTGAAATTAATACTTATTGGATTTAACCCTTATAAAAAGAAAACTAATATTGAATTACGCAAAAATCAATTAAATGGACAGGTAGAAAAAACTGGGCAAATAACTTACGAAAAAGTCCCTCAATGGTTAGGAAAATGTGATCTTTTGGTAATGAACAGAACTAATCACATTTTTTCGCATTACGGATTTCCTACCAAACTTGGAGAATATCTTGCAACAGGAATACCAACTATTTGCACTAAAGTAGGCGATATTGAAAAATATCTTGAACATGATGTAAACTCTTACCTTATTCTTCCGGATAATCCCA
>JADLGN010000052.1 GCA_020849295.1 Bacteroidia bacterium | reverse complement strand
TTTTCGATATAATCTTTTCCCTTTTGGCTATTTTAATTTTATCGCCAATTTTAATTCCAATAGTCATTCTTTTAAGATTGACAGGAGAAGGCTATATTTTCTATTTTCAAAAGCGAATCGGGTACAAGAGTCAATATTTTAATATTTGGAAATTTGCAACTATGCTAAAGGATAGCCCCAATATTGGAACTGGAACTATTACATTAAGAAATGACCCACGAATTACACCTATGGGAGGCTTTTTGCGAATGACAAAAATTAATGAACTTCCACAACTTTTCAATGTTTTACAAGGGGATATGAGTTTTGTAGGACCAAGACCACTAGTTGATAAAAATTTTGAAAATACTCCTAAAGAAATTAAAGAAAAAATTTACCAAAACAAACCCGGTATCACAGGGATAGGTTCGGTAGTATTTAGAGATGAAGAAAAACTTTATTCACAAACCACCCTATCTCCCACTCAATTTTATAAAGAAGTAATTGGTCCTTATAAATGTGAACTTGAATTATGGTATGGAAAAAATATATCACTGTTAACAGATATGAAAATACTAATATTAACAGCCTTAGTTATTATTTTACCAAAAAACACCTTATATAAAATTTGGTTCAAAGATTTGCCCAAGACCAAAGAATTTTAATTAGATTTGCTGAACTTACGAAATGGAATTAAGTTATAAAATATTATTTATTATACCACTACAGCTAATTGCTATATTATCTTTTTTCCCTTTTGCCAGAAAATACAAATTATTTGATGTACCAAATCAAAGAAGTTCACATAAAAATATTGCTTATAGAGGCGGAGGAATTATTATACCGATTTCTATTATTTTTTATATCATTTTTTTTGGATTCAATAATGGATTAAGTAAATTTTATTTTTTTATGGGTATATTATTAGCTTCAGTTGTTAGTCTATATGACGATATAAATGGTTCAAACCCATTTTTCCGACTCATTATACATTTTGTTTCTGTGGGTCTTTTATTGATGGACATAAAAGAAGACAATCAATTTTTGCCAATAATTATTATCATTATTGCTATTATAGGAGTAGCTGCCGTTAATGCATTTAATTTTATGGATGGGATTAATGGCATGTTGGGCTTGTATGCATTTGTATTTTTTGAAACTATTTTATTTGTTAATTATAAAATTGAAAATAATTTTGACCCAAATTTTATTATAGTTATTTCAATTGCCTTGCTAATATTCATGTTCTTTAATTTTAGAAGTAAAGCCATTTTTTTTGCAGGAGATGTTGGTAGCGTTTCTTTAGGGTTAATATGTGTTTTTTATGTATTATACTTAATTCTTCATACAAATAATATAATATATTTAAGTATGTTAACTGTGTTTGGTGTAGAATCGGGACTTACTGTATTTTATAGATTAACTAAAGGGCAAAATATTTTCCAAGCACATCGTATGCATCTTTTTCAAGATCTCGTAAATACCTGCAAAATGCCTTATTTACTTGTTTCATTTCTATATACATTAGTACAAATAATTATTAATATTGGTATGTTTTACTGTATCAAAAAAAAATATGACGGTTATTTGTATCTGATATATGTACTAATTGTATTAATTGGAACTTATATTATAATAAAATACCAAACTTTTAAACGTACAGAAGAGTTAAATGAAAAAAATTAAATTCGCTGTAATTGGATTAGGTCATATTGGTCTGCGACATGCAAAAATAGCTAATGAGCATTTAGGGTCTGAAACAATTTCTTGTTGCGATATTAACCCATCAAGAGAAGCCAAACTGCTTGATTTAGGAATAAGCCCCCGCTTTTATTTAGATTATAAGGAACTAATAAAAAACGAAAATGAGGTAGATGTTATAAACATAGCAACACCAAATGGTTTGCACACAGAAATAGCACTTTTTGCACTTGAACATGGCAAACATGTTGTTATTGAAAAACCAATGGGTTTGTCAAAAGCGGATTGTGAAAAAGTAATTTTCAAATCTCTTCAGCGATCACGAAATGTATTTGTTGTAAAACAGAATAGGTATAGCCCTCCTTCAAAATGGCTTAAAGAAATAGTAGATACTGAAATATTGGGCAAAATACTAATGGTACAAGTTAATTGCTACTGGAATAGAGATGATCGCTATTACAAACCGGGAGATTGGAAAGGCACTTTAAAAATGGATGGAGGTACATTGTTTACTCAATTTTCTCACTTTGTAGATATAATGTATTGGATATTTGGAGATATAAAAAATATTCACGCCACGTTTAAAAATGCCACTCATAAAAATTTAACCGAATTTGAAGATTCAGGAGTTGTAAATTTTGAATTTGTAAACGGAGGAATGGGTTGTATTAATTTTTCAACATCAGTTTGGGATACAAATATGGAAAGCAGCATTACTGCAGTTGGTTCAAAAGGAAGTATAAAACTTGGAGGTCAATATCTTAATGAAGTAGAGTATTGCCATATAAAAAATTATACTATGCCAAAATTGCCCGACACAAATCCTCCTAACGATTATGGTCCATTTAAAGGGAGCGCTGCAAATCATCATTACGTTATTCAAAATGTAATAGATACACTGAATGGCAAAAGCCAGATTGATACCAATGCTTTAGAAGGTCTTAAAGTGGTAGATATCATTGAACGTATTTACGAATTAAGAGATTTATCAAAATTATAAGTTTACTGTTTTTTGAGAATAGCTTGGTTTTCAAATATTAGTTTTCAAGAAGGGAATGCTGCCAATTCAAGGCTGCGTATTTTAGCTAATGGTCTTAAAAAAAATGAAAATCAGGTTTTTCTGTTTTTTTTAAGTTCAACTATTTTTAATTCAAACAAAATCAATAAAAAAAGTAAAGGTTTTTTTGATGGTATCTATTTTAATTACCTCAGCGGTTCGGTATTTAGAAATAAATATTTATTTATACGTATTTTGTCGTATATCAAAGCGATAATCTGTTCAAGTATTTTACTGATAAAAAAACGCAAACACTTTGATGTAATTTTAATATATAGCCCACGTTTGCTCTTCTTTGG
>JADLGN010000051.1 GCA_020849295.1 Bacteroidia bacterium | reverse complement strand
TTCTTTTTTCATTTGCACCATGCAATGGTAAATCTTTTTTTTTATAAATCCAAACGATCTATTGGAGAAATAATATTGCTTAACACTTTTGTACTTACATGAGTATATATTTCGGTGGTCTTAGAACCTGAGTGTCCTAATAGAGACTGTATGTATCGCAAATCTACACCTTGTTCGAGTAGATGGGTGGCAAAACTGTAAAATAAGGTATATAAAGAGGTTTTTTTGAGGAAAATTTTTGGTTTATTAAAACCTAAAAATGTTGAGTGTGGCTGCTATTTAAGCAAATTATTCTATACCGAGCAATTCTACTTCAAATATTAAAACACTATTGCCAGGAATACCCTGTGTGCCATATTCTCCATAGCCCAGCCCGGGTGGAATATACAAAATCCACTTTGACCCTACAGTCATTAATTGTAAAGCTTCTGTCCAGCCAGGTATTACTTCGTTTATTCCAAATACTGCCGGCTGTTCGCGTCCTACAGAACTATCAAAAACTCGTCCATCAAGCAATTTGCCGGTATAATGTACTTTCACTTTTTGCCCTGCTGCCGGTTTTGAGCCGCTGCCGTTTGTAATTACTTTATATTGCAATCCGCTTTCAGTAGTTTTTACACCTTCTGCTGTTTTATTATTCAACATAAATTCAAAAGCAATTTTTTCATTTTCCTTAGATTGTTTTAAAACCTGTTTGGTTGAAAATTCCTGTAATATTTTAGTTGCTGTTTCTTTCGTCATATTTACCGAATCACCTTTCAATGCTTTATTCATTGAATAATTCATTGCATCATAATTCATTTCAGAAAATCCGCCTACTTTCAAATCACTACCTATTAACACCCCAAGAGCATAACTTATGCTATCAACAGTGTTATTTAATTTGATTTTTTTATCAGACTTTTTATCAGCTTTTTTTTGAGCATATCCAATTGACAATATGCCCAAAAGCATAGTTAAAAAAACTATTTTCTTCATATTAGAATTTATTATTAATTATTTTTCAATACTTAATAATTCTACTTCGAAAATTAATAAGCTGTTTCCCGGAATTGTTTGATTTCCTTGGTCACCATAGCCTAGCTCGGGAGAAATATATAGTTCCCACTTTGAACCAATAGGCATTAATTTTAATGCTTCTGTCCAACCTGGAATTACTTGATTTACTCTGAACACAGCAGGTTCGCCACGTTTTACAGAGCTGTCAAAAATTTTACCATCAACAAATTTGCCTGTATAATGTACTTTTACTTTTTGTGTATCAGTAGGCATTGCACCGCTACCTTGTTTAATAATTTTGTATTGTAAACCTGATGCAGTAGTTTTTACTCCTTCTGCTGACTTATTTTTTTCAAGAAATTCTTTTGCTGTTGTAGCATTTTTATCTGCTTTTGCTTTCATTTGTGCCATGGCAAATCTCTGCAATGTCATAGTTGCATCTTCTTTTGTCATTATTAATGAATCACCATTAAGTCCACGTTGCAATGCAGCATTAAGTACATCGTAATTAAGTTTTGTAAAACCACCTGATTTTAAATCTTGACCAACGAGTGAACCAAGTGCATAACTAATGCTGTCAACACTTGTAGTTAGTTTTGGATTTTCAGGAGAACTGCTTGAATCTGTTCCGTTTTTTTTACATGATACTACAGCTAATATTAAAGCTGCTGATAATAATTTAAGTTTCATATTTTATTTGTATATATTTTTTTATTGTACTGTTGATAGTTCTTTATATAAATCGTTACGTCTTTGTTCTACTTCTTCATTTTCAATATAATCGTCATAAAGACAAGTTTTATCTATTACATCATTTGGCAAAATTTCAATAACACGAGTAGCCAAAGTTTGTACAAAAGTATGGTCGCGGCTTGTAAATAATAGAGTTCCTTCATAGCTTTGCAATCCATTGTTCAAAGCAGTTATTGATTCGAGGTCGAGGTGATTTGTTGGTTCGTCAAGAATTAATAAATTTGGGTTTTGAATCATCATTTTTGATAGCATACATCTTACTTTTTCTCCTCCTGACAGAACTCTGCATGATTTAAGTGTTTCTTCTCCCGAAAACAACATACGCCCTAAAAATCCGCGAATAAATGTTTCATCTTTTTCTGCCGAAAATTGCCTTAGCCAGTCTATAAGATTAAAATCATTATCAAAATAACTATCTTTATCGTTTGGCATATACGCCTTGTTTATTGTTACTCCCCAGTCAACACTGCCTTTTTCTGCTTTTGTTTCTCCGCTTAATGTTTTAAATAGGTTGGTAACCGATAGATTGTTTTTACTCAAAAAAACAACTTTTTCACCTTTGTAAATATTAAAATTAATGTTTTTAAACCAAGGGCTCAATGAAAGTCCTTTTACATTCAAAATCTGATCGCCGGCTTCTCGCTCTTGTTTAAAAAATATGCCCGGATATTTACGACTTGATGGTTCGATATCATCAACATTGAGTTTTTCCAGCATTTTTTTACGACTTGTGGCTTGCTTTGATTTTTTTACATTTGCACTAAAACGGTCAATAAATTCTTGCAGTTCTTTGCGTTTTTCTTCATTTTTCTTATTTAAGTCAGTTCGCTGTCTTAATGCAAGTTGACTTGACTCGTACCAAAATGTATAATTTCCACCGTAAATTTTTATCTTCTTATAATCAATATCACAAACATGTGTACATACAGAATCAAGAAAATGCCTGTCGTGAGAAACTACAATTACAATATTTTTAAAATCTGAAAGAAAATCTTCGAGCCAGCTAACTGTATGTATGTCTAAGTCGTTGGTAGGTTCGTCTAAAATCAAAATATCAGGATTTCCAAATATAGCCTGAGCAAGCAATACTCTTACTTTTTGATTATTGCTTATTTCACTCATTTTTTTATTATGAAACTCATCACTTACACCCAGTGAATTTAGGAGTTCGCCGGCTTCACTTTCTGCATTCCATCCATCGAGGTCTGCAAATTTCTCTTCAAGATGACTGGCTTTTATCCCATCTTCATCATTAAAATCGGGCTTTGCATAAATTTCCTCTTTTTCTTTTATAATGCCATAAAGTTCCTTATGTCCCATTATTACAGTTTCTAAAACAGCAAATTCATTAAATTCAAAATGGTCTTGTTTTAATACTGCCATTCTTTTTCCGGGTGTAATTCCTATACTGCCTGTAGCTGGGTCAATTTCTCCCGACAAAATTTTTAAGAATGTAGATTTGCCGGCTCCGTTTGCTCCTATTATACCATAGCAATTTCCTTCGGTAAATTTTAAATTTACTTCATCAAACAACACTCTTTTGCCGTACCTTAATGATAAATTAGAAACTGTTAACATATTTTTTAAAAAACAGCCGCAAAAGTAATATTATAAATTGGTTTTTTAGTATATCCAATCGTAGAAAACACTTGCTTTGTCTTTTTCTTTTATAATGACTTCAAATTTATTCATGTTGTTATTATTTTAAAACCTTTTTAAAATACTATTGTTTTAAACTTGCAATATACCTCTGTAGTGGGAAATTATTTAATAAAAGATATTGAAAATTTGACGGGAATAAAGGCTCATACAATAAGAATATGGGAACAAAGATACAGACTGGTTTTGCCCAAACGCACCGAATCTAATATCAGATATTATGAAGATGACGATGTAAAATTGTTACTAAACATTGCTCTTTTGAACCGTAAGGGTCATAAAATTTCTAAAATTGCTGAACTTTCAAAAACCGATATAAGAATGTCGGCTCTTAAATATTGTAAGAAAAATACCGAATATGATGATTCAATAAACTCACTTATTCTTTCTACTTACAACTTAAACGAATATACTTTTAATAAAATTTTTTCTGATTTTGTACAAACCGAAGGCTTTGAAAAGACTATTCAACGATTGATTTTTCCATTCCTTCAAAGATTGGGCGATTTGTGGGTAACAAATTCTTTACATCCTGCACTTGAGCATTTTGCAAGTAATATTATTGTTAAGAAACTTCATATTGCTATTGATGGAGCAACAAAAAAGAAAAATAAATTTAAGAAATTCTTACTCTTTCTACCTCCCGGCGAAATGCATGAAATTGGTTTATTATACACAAATTATCTAATAAGAGCGAGAGGACATGAGGCAATTTATCTTGGTCAAAATACCCCTTTTAGCAATTTGATTGAGTTAATTAAAGCAAATAATCCTGACTATATTCTTACTGTTTATACAAATTGTAAATCAGAAATTGACCCTTTTAAACTTGTTGAAAATTTACAAGAATCATCTGATAAAACTAAATTTATATTGTCTGGTTGTTCGGTTTTGAATAAATTAAGTAAATTTAAATCTTTATCATCTTATAATAAAACCTTGTTTGTTATAGACCAACCAAGTGATATGAATAAATTTTTGTAAATAATTATCATTTTTTTTACTTCAAAAAATTAATATTTCTCTTTAAACCGCTGTATTTTGTACGCTTCACTGCAGTATGATTAAAAATATCGTTAAATAAAGTTTCGTTCATTTCACTCCATTCTTTTTTTGTTAATTTTAAAAAATCAGCAGATGCTTCAAATTTTTTTTCGTTGTGATTTTTAGAAAATCTGTTCCATGGACAAACATCTTGACAAATGTCGCAACCGAACACTCGATTATTAAATTTACCTTTAAACTCTTCTGATATTTCGTCTTTGTATTCAATTGTAAGGTATGAAATACATTTATTTGCATCTATAGTTTTGCCGGGTAAAATAGCTTGTGTAGGGCAAGCATCAATACAGGCTGTACAAGTACCGCAATAATCTTTTGAGGGTTCATCATATTGTAGTTCTAAATCGCAAATTATTTCAGCTAAAAAATAAAAACTACCTGCATTTTTGTTTATTAATAATGAATTTTTACCTATCCATCCAAGTCCGCTAAGGGCTGCCCACGACCTTTCCATTACAGGTGCGGAATCGGTAAATACTCTACCTTCTATTTCCCCTATTTGTAATTTTATTTTTTCAAATAATTCTTTCAGTTTTTCTTTAATTACAAAGTGATAATCTATCCCGTAAGCATATTTCGAAACTATTGGTACTTCTGATTGTAATTGTTTTTTATCAGTATAGTAATTGTACATTAAACTAATTACAGATTTTGCATTTGGTACAAGCAGACTTGGGTTTAGCCTTTTATCAATATGATTTTCCATCCATTGCATAGTACCATTGTATCCGTTTTTAAGCCATCTGTCAAGTGCTTTTGCATCATTTTCGAGAAATCCTGCTTTCGAAATTCCACAAAATTCAAAGCCACATTCTTTTGCAAGAGATTTTATTAATAATGAGTTGTTTTTTGGATTACTCATTAATTTATCAAAACCATCTGAATTCACCTTTTATCATCTGAAAAAATGTTTTATTTAAATCTTCAGAAATTTTCAATTTAAATACAAGTACAACAAATACTACCAATAAGAAAAATGACCTTAAACAAATATTAAGTATTACGCTATCAAAATAAGGAATAAAATGATTTATTAATAGCATTAATAAAAATACTGCAAACATTTTTAACCATACAAAATTTGCCCAATTCATTTTTTCGTAAGAATATACAATAACACAATTGCATATAGCAAATACCAGATAACCTACAGCAACACCAATTGCAGTTCCTGTAACTCCCAATTTTGGTACAGCAAAATAATATGTAATAAAAGTTGCAGCAAGACTAATAAATGAAATAAACAAATTCCAACGATAGTAATTTGTGTAATTAATAACAACAGAAGGTATAAGAGTTAGCAATTCTAATAATTTTCCTATTCCAAGTATAAGTATTAATATTTTTCCTGATTGATATAAATTTCCATTTGGCATTATTTGAAAAATACTGTCAACATTAAACCAAATTGTAAGTAAAATAAACATACCTATAAGAGTTTGGTTAATGTTACCTTTTTCAATAGTTTCGTATAGTTTAGTGTGGTTTTTATTATGAATAAGTTCTGATAATACAGGTTGAATTATTGGTAAAATTACTCTCTTGGGTAATTCTGTCATAACAGCTATACTCAATGCTATTGAATATATTCCTAACGAAACATCTCCACCAATATAGCTTACCGAAAAATAATCTGATCTTGTAACAATCAATGGGGCTATGCTTCCAATAATTGCAATACTTGTAAAAGAAAAAAAATCTTTTTTTATAGCTTTATTTTTCTTGATATAATCAAAATCAGGTTTAAAATCGAGTTTATTCACCGAAAAAAGATAAATAACATCTGCTACTAAAACTATAGAATAAGTTATGAGAAGTAAAATTAAAAAACTATCAAAATTTATTAAGTTTTTTAAAGCTAATATTAAAAGAATAAGATTAATTATTCTCAAGCCATTTTCTTTAAACACATTTGGAACAACAATACGACCGAATACTGCACAATATTGTTCTGTAACAAGTGTATAAAGCATTATAACTGAAAGAGGGATAATAATTCCAATATATTGAGTGGTTTTTGAACCTCCATCTTTAAGCAGATTAATTGCAGAAGGACCTGCAAGTAATAATACAAGAAAAAGAAGCATTAAGCCAAAAAACGGTATTATATACACCCAAAATGTAAAACCATTGTGATGAGTGCCTTTATTATTTTTAAATTTAGGAAAATATCTGCTAAGGCTATATGAAATACCAAGGCTTGCAAAACCTGCAAGTACACCTGAAATATCAATTACAAACCTGCTAATACCAACTTCGGCAGGACTGAAAACCTTTGGCATGAGTATAAGAGCATTAAAATATCCAATTGCTAAACCAAGATAATTAGAAATAGAAGCTTTGATTGACTGCCTTGCTATTAAGCCCATTTTACAGGCAAAAATATGATATAAGAAATTATTTAATTATATATTTCTCAATTTTGCTGTAATTGAGGGCAAATTACGTCTAAAAGCCATAAGTTCTTTAAAACTTTTCCAGCAAACTTTTAATAATTTCATTTTTCTGATACTTACTTCGCCGGTATGCCTGTCTTTGTGGGTTATAGGTATGCTGTATATTTTATTTCCTGCTTTTTTTGCCATTACTGATAAAAAAATATTTGGAGCAAATGGTACTGGTTCGGGCAAATATTCAAGCATTTTCTTTAGAAAACTACCTTTTATAAGTCTGAATGGAATATTGCTATCTTCTATAAATACACCGAAAAACAAAAAAACCGAATACTTAAGTATTCTTGTTATAATAAGTCTAATAGGTGCATCAAATCTTTGTTTTCTATAACCTAAAATAAAATCAGATTCATTTCTTTCTTCCCATAATTTAAAAAAATCATTTGTTTCAAATTGGTCATCGCTATCAGTTTGAAATATATATTCGGCATTTAATTCTATTGCTTTTTTATAGGCATTTACAACAGCATTGCCATGTCCGCCGTTTGCTTGGTTTACAGGTAAAAGTATAGAGTTAGTTTTTGCAATTTCACATAAAATTTCATAAGTATTGTCTTTTGAACCATCATTTACTACTATCAAAACCGGTTTGTCATTTTCTGTAAAACCGCTTTTAAGCAAATTTGTCCATTTGTCAACTACTTCTTTTATTACTTCGGCTTCGTTATAAGCCGGCATTACTATAGCTATTTTATTACTCATCGGTTTTTATTAATTTAAAATTTTCAATTCCCTTGTCAGTAAAAATTTTTAGAATATAAGTTCCTGCTGAAAATTCTGACGTATTAATTGTATAGTCATTTTTAAGATTTTTAATATTTATAATTTGTCGTCCGGTAATTTCTGTAATAATTACATTGTAATTTGTTTTTGCAGATTTGATACTTAGTTTTTCATTAAATGGATTTGGTAAAATACTAAAATAATATTTGTATTTTTTAATTGAAGTATTTGAAATTTCTTTTAAAACTATTGTATTTACAGTGCTTTTATCTTTATTGCCTGATAAAGATTTTATATATGCGGTATTTGTAATTATTTTAATTTTTGACAATAAGGAAATATTGTCAATATACCAACCTTCGGCACCTTGAGCCCCGTCACTTACAAATCTGAATCTGATTTTTACTTTTTTCCCTTTAAACGAACTCAAGTCTATAATTGTTCTAACAAAACCATTACTTTTTCCGGTAAATGCTTTTCTTTGGCTAATACTACTTTGTGGATTTGATGAAATAGTAGAATTATAAGAGTTCTCTATAATATAATCATTTAAGTCTTCCCAGTTTCCATTGTCAAAAATTTCTATTACAGCACCATCCCATTCTGATTCGGTATTAAAGTAATGATAAAATAATAAATGAGGATTTTCAAAGTCAAGATTTAATTCTTTTTCAATGGCATTGTCGCTTTGTGTACTTAGGTTTGAAATAAAATAGCTTTTTTTGCCTTTGTAAAATTTAATTGAATTTAAACTCCAATTAACAGGTGTATTACTTATGTTGGTATCATTCCAACCATTAATATCGTTTTCAAAATCTGATGTTTCTTCGAAAATTGAATAATTTCCTGAACTTACTTTGATATATAATTTACACAAAACTGAATCGCCTGATGCAATAGAATCAATATCTGCTTTGAAAATATTACCTGAAATATTTCCATCTATACAATTTTCTGATTTGATATAGTTGAGTTCGTTTGCAAGAGTGTCTGTTAAAATAAGGTTTTTAACTGTAGTAAAATTATTGTTTTTAAGTAAAATACTGTAAACTAAAGTATCCCCGGTTTTCACTTCATCTATTGTTGATTTTATAATAATTGGCAAATCAGATTTAGGTACATCATAAGCAGAAGTTCCGTCACTTCGGCTGTTTGAAGAGCCTTGAGAAGAACTATATCCAAGTCCCCTGCGGGCAAATGCTTTCCATATTATATCCTGATTTACTCCGTTGTTGTTTATTTTATCTGCTTTTAAAATTGCATCTCTTCCATTTACAAAACCAGGATTGCAAGGCTGTAGTTTCATTCCGTCTAATATTAGTTTCATTGCCATATTATTTCCACCGTTTCCATTGTATATGTCACTGTCATATCCATAGCGGTCAATAAAATTCCAATACATATCCCAAATCATGCTACACCACACAGAGCCAACGCCGTGTGGTACTGAAAATGTTTTAATATTATCATAAGTAACAGGGTTTATAGTCATTGATGTACTATAAGGATAATCTCTTATTCCATCACCGTCATTTGTTTGG
The DNA here is from genome assembly GCA_020849295.1 of Bacteroidia bacterium. GTDB lineage: Bacteria > Bacteroidota > Bacteroidia > NS11-12g > UBA9320 > JABWCE01. Next base: position 21,037 of record JADLGN010000051.1, on the reverse strand, counting down.
TCAATAACATACGTTCCTATACCTCTTTTGTCTGTGCTTTTGTCTCCTGCTTTGTGAGTCATTACAAGTGAGAAAAAATCACTCCAGCCTTCGCCCATTTGTTCTTGATTTGTTAAGCAATCAGTATTTGAAGCGCCTCCGGTAAGCCGATTTGAAATTCCATGACCATATTCATGGCTAATTATTCCATTATCAAAGTCGCTGTCATATTGCTTTCCTCCGCTTCCTATTGAATCATATAAACTAACTTTTACTGTTTGTGAGCTTAAAATACTTTTTATCAAATCTCCATCTGCTTTAGAAATCATAATTGATGGAATTGAAGGACTAGTAACTCCGTCTCCTCCCATTGTAAATGGACTTCCACTCACATTGTTTATTATTATTGCAGCTTTTGCACCTTTGTCTTGTGCAAATTTTACTTTCTCGGCAAATTTGCAAGTACCTCTGTCTATTAGAGCTATATTACCATTTATCGCACTTCCGTTGATTAATGATTGGCAGCCTAATGAAGGAGAAGCAGTACCGTCGTTAACTAATACAAGATTTCCTGTAATTGGTGTAGTAGTTAGTTTTGGACCAAAACTGGCAAGTACTGATGAGTACACTTTTGCTATTGAAAAAGGTTGTGTAACTCTAAGTAAAAAAGAAGACGAACTTACATTCCATACATACATTTGCATTCTTGGATTTTGCCCGTCAGGAGGTGTAGCAAAATTGGCATTATTTGTACCGCTGCCATCTTGTGCATCAGCTTCTACATAATCATTTCCAAGTCCGCCTCTTGAGTAATTGTTTTGCTGAAAATTACCTGATTCTTCATCAAATCCGTAATGATACCAAACATCGTGCATTAAATTATTCCAATAAAACAAATTTGTAATGGCTGCATCAAGGTAATCACTATGACGTTTTGTTTTATCAAAAGAATAATCAAAAATCAATTTTGATCCTCCGTCAGGACTATACCCGGGTGTATTATTATTATCTTTATCATCACTTGCATAAACATTATTACCCCTTGTAATTGTGTAATCATTGCCTGAAACTCCATTTACATCATGCCAATTGAAAGGTGATGCAAGGCTATCAGAAGGGTCAGTTAATAATGACATATTTCCGTGACTTGGACTTTCTATCGGCATTTGCAAAACCCTATATTTAGCTCCAGAGTTTCCTTCGGCTGATGCTTCAGCAGGAGCATAATTTATATTTAAAGTTTTTTCTTCACTATTTTTTTTAAAGTTGCAATGATTTATCCAATTGTTTTCATCAATTATATTGCCATTTATTGCATCTATTCTAATGTTCCACCAATTTTGCCCATCAGGACTTTGCCAATTTACATTCCAGGCTAATACTATTTTCCCTTCCATGCCTACCCAATACTTTTTAACATGTATATCTTCAATTTTCAGACTCGCATTTTTTAATATAACATCTCCATTTTTTTCTCCTGTTATTTCAAAATTGCCCTTATCATTCCTTAATTTTCCAATCTCAATTTTTGATAAAACTGCAATTTGAGCAGCGTCATTTACCGAAACTTTATTATTTATATCATGAGGCAATGTTTTAATGTTTTTAATAAAAGTATTATTTATTTCTACTACTTTATTATTCTTATCAAGGTGCAAACCCAAAACAGCATTATATACATAAATTCCTTTAAAGATTTGATTGAAATATAAATGTGTAACTCCATTTTTCTTATCAAAAGATTTTGTAGTAATAATTATTTCATCCAAATCATCAGGTTTAAGCCCTGATTGAGTATTTAAAATAATGTCTTTATAATTTTGTGTTTCAGTATTAATCTGTGATGCTGAAAATAAGCTCATAAAAATAGAGCATAATAATAATTTATATTTCATTTTGTGTTCAAAATTAATGATTGATAATTGATTATTCAGAATATAAAGTTAAAATTAATAATCTCTACTTTTTGTTGCGGTTGGCAAATTTCAATTTTGAGTTTAGAAGCGGTAATTTTATCTTCTTTAAGTTGATTTTTTCTGATGAATCATCGCCCATTACATATCCCCACGGTTCGAGTGATTCAATTTTATCAAAAATTACCTTTACAATTGCTATTACAGGTATTGCCAAAAACATGCCGGGAACCCCGGCTATTGTTCCTCCAATAATAATACCAACAATTGAAACAACTGCATTTATTTTCACCTTCGAACTTACTATTAATGGAACTAAAATGTTGTTATCAAGAAACTGAACTATTACATTTACAATTACTACACTAAATATAAGTGACAAATCTGTTGTACTTGTAAGCGTGGCAAAAATACTAAGTACTGCAGCAATTGATATTCCTATATAAGGTATCATATTTAGTAAGCCCGTAATTACACCAAGTAATAAGGCATATTCTACTCCTGCTATCAAATATCCAACACTTGTAAGTGTGGCTACTATTCCCATTTCTGTAAGCAAACCAAGTAAATAACTTTGAATGGCTGTTTTTATATTTGTAAGTATTTCTGATAAATTTTTATGATTTTCTGAATCAACAGTTTTTCTTAAGAATTTAATTAGCAAACTTCTGTAAAGCATTATAAGAAAAGTGTAAATTGGGATTAATGTCATATTAAGAAGTAGTTCAGAAAAAGTATTAATTGTAGTATTTACATATTTTGTACCTTTCTCAATAGAAATTGCTGAAGCTTTTTTTATATATCTTTCAAGTTCGCCGTTGGTTATATTAAACTTGTCTAACAGCCATAATTGTAAATTTTGGTAATGGGTAATAATGTTATTACTTATTTTGCCCCAGTCGTGTGCTATATTTCCTATTTGCCATGATATAAATATTATAATTGAGCTAAAAAAGACTAATGCTAAAAGTACTGTGAAGAAAATTGAAAGTATTCGCGAAATTTTAAGTTTTGTATTGAAAAATACTTCTAAAGGTCGCAGCAATATTCCCATCAATAATGCAAAAAGTAAAGGAAAAAGAATGTGTCTGCCATAATATAAAATAATTGTTATACATATAAGGCTAAGAAGTATATATGCTAATCGGGCATAGAAAGGTAATTTTAATTTGTCTGTCATTTAACTTCAGATTGATTCTCGGAAATTTTAAAGTCAAAAATTTTATCAATAATTTTCAAACCCGCAGTTTTAATTTCTTCTTTATTGTTTTTAATATAATTTATAACCCCAATCTCAATTAACATTGAAGTGATTTTATTAAATATTGAAGATGAATTTTTTTCTATAATTTTTTTAAGAAAGTATCCCGAACCAGCTACTACTGCAACTCCTACAATTTTATTTACTATATTTTTTGAACTGAAAAAATCACTAATTGAGTTTTTAATTATGTTTATCGGGTTTATACTTTCTGCAATATTATTTACATTTTGTCTTATCATTTCTTCAGCCTTAGCTTTCTCAAGCTCTTTAGCTGCTATCATTTCATTTAGTTTTTGAGTGGCATTTTTCATCTTACTCCTCTTTCAATAAAATATTAATAACCGAATTACTGATTTTTGTTTTCATAAATCTATTGCGAAGCATGTATAATATAATTGATAACAAAGCATAAAATCCAGAAACAATAAAAAATCCTAAATAAGTTTGGTTTAGCAAGTTGCCTATGTAAAAAGACAATCCGATATTAAAAATTATTACAAAAAATACAAACAAAATCAGTACAAGTAGTCTTGAAAAAATTGACGAAGCAACATCGGCTATTTTTGCAATTGCTTTTAGTTTGAACAACTCAAGCTGAGCCTTTATAAAATTTTCTGTATTTTTAGCAAAATCATTTATTTCAGCCTGAGTGCTGTTTTCATTTTCCATAACTTAAATTCCTGAATTGCTATTATCTGAAAAAGGACTATCTGAAAATCTCATTTTGTTTTTTAATCTATCAAATACTTTCTTACTTTTATCGGCAATTTTTTGTCTTGTTTCTGTTCCTTTTCCAGGAGCAAACAATATCCCAAGTAAAGCCCCGGCAGCCAGTCCTGCAAGAATTCCAAATATCGTTTTATTGTTTTTCATGATTATTTAAGTTTACTAAAAACTATTTTAAGTAACAAATTTAGTACTAAAAAAATTAATAATTTTATTTATGTTTTTCAAACGTCAATTTGGCTTTAAATCTTAAATATCAATAGCAAAATAAGGACTTTTTGACTTTTGAATATTTTTATAAAGCCAAAAAGACATTAAAATTATCATAGGAATTCTATTTGAATAAAATCTTTAAAAAAAACTTATATAAAATGAATTTAAACCAATTTACAATCAAATCGCAAGAAGCTGTACAAAAGGCACAAGAACTTGCATTCAATTCAGAAAATCCAACTATAGAAACAGGGCATTTGCTCAAAGCACTTATTATTACAGATGACAATGTTATTTCTTATGCTATAAAGAAAACAAATGCAAATCAATCAAGAATAAATTCTGCATTAGATGCAATTTTAAAATCTTATCCGGTTCAAAAGGGAGGTAATGAAGATGTATATTTAAGTAAAGATGCAAATGCAGTATTGCTAAAAGCATTGAGTATGCTCAAATCAATGGGTGATGAATTTGTAACCATTGAACATATTTTTCTAGGAATATTAGAAGGGAAAGATGCTGTTGCCAATTTACTTAAAGATGCCGGATTAAAAGCAGATGAAATAAAAAAAGCATTTTTAGAGTTGAGGGGAAACAGTCGGGTTACGAGTCAAAGTGCCGAACAACAATACAATTCCTTGAGTAAATATGCAAAAAATCTTAATCAACTTGCAAGAGAAGGAAAACTTGACCCTGTTATAGGTAGAGATGATGAGATAAGAAGAGTTTTGCAAATATTAAGTCGTAGAACCAAAAACAATCCAATATTAATAGGAGAGCCGGGGGTAGGAAAAACTGCAATAGCCGAAGGTTTGGCTCATCGAATAGTAAATGGTGATGTGCCGGAAAACCTTAAATCAAAAACAGTATATTCACTTGACATGGGAGCATTGGTAGCTGGAGCAAAATACAAAGGCGAATTTGAAGAGAGATTAAAAGCCGTTATTAAAGAAGTTACAGGGGCAGAAGGTGAAATTATTTTATTTATTGATGAAATTCATACATTAGTAGGAGCAGGCGGAAGTGGTGAAGGAGCTATGGATGCAGCTAATATATTAAAACCGGCACTTGCTCGTGGTGAACTAAGGGCTATTGGTGCTACAACACTTGCAGAGTATCAGAAATACATTGAAAAAGATAAGGCTCTTGAACGCAGATTTCAAACAGTAATGGTAGAAGAACCTGATGTAAACGATGCTATATCTATTTTAAGAGGACTTAAAGAAAAGTATGAATTGCATCATAAAGTGAGAATAAAAGACGATGCAATAATTTCTGCAGTTGAACTTTCGCAAAGATATATTTCAGACAGGTTTTTGCCCGACAAAGCTATAGATTTGATGGATGAAGCAGCAGCACGCTTACGTTTAGAGATTGATTCAATACCTGAAGAAATTGATGAAATAGATCGCCGTATTATGCAACTTCAAATAGAAAAAGAGGCAATAAAACGCGAAGGTAAAAATGATAAAATTGAAGAACTTTCAAAGTCTTTGAGTAAACTTAGCGACGATAGAAATGAACTGTATGCAAAATGGAAAAATGAAAAAATTATTGTAGAAAAAATTCAGACTCAAAAAACATTAATCGAAAATTTAAAGCATGATGCTGAAGTTGCTGAAAGAAGTGGAGATTATGGCAAAGTAGCGGAAATTAGATATGGCAAAATGCGTGAAGCTGACGATATACTAAATAAACTGCAAAAAGAACTATCAGACAAACAATCAGAAGGGGCTCTTGTAAAAGAAGAAGTTGACAGTGAAGATATTGCCGAAGTAGTTAGTAAATGGACAGGAATACCGGTAAAAAGTATGTTGCAGGGAGAAAGGGAAAAACTTCTAAATCTCGAAAATGAACTTCATAAACGCGTAGTAGGACAGGAAGAAGCAATTATTGCTTTATCAGACTCTATAAGAAGAAGCCGTGCAGGTCTTAGTGACCCTCGCAAACCAATAGGATCATTTATTTTTTTAGGAACAACAGGTGTTGGTAAAACCGAACTTGCCAAAGCTCTTGCCGAATATCTTTTTAATCAAGAAAATGCTATGATAAGAATAGATATGAGTGAATATCAGGAAAAACATACTGTAAGCCGTCTTGTTGGGGCACCTCCGGGTTATATTGGATATGATGAAGGCGGACAACTAACTGAAGCAGTTAGGCGACATCCATATTCAGTTATTTTATTTGATGAAATTGAAAAAGCACACCCTGATGTTTTTAATATTTTACTTCAGGTATTGGATGATGGAAGACTTACTGATAATAAAGGGCGTACAGCTAATTTTAAAAATACTATTCTTATTATGACTTCTAATATAGGAAGCCATCTTATTCAAGAAAAATTTGAAAATTTTAATGAAACTAAAAAGGATGAAATTATAGCATCTACCAAAGTAGAGTTGTTTGATTTATTGAAAAAAACTATCAGACCTGAGTTTTTAAACAGAATTGATGAGATAATAATGTTCACTCCATTAAGCAGAGATGAAATTAGAAAAATAGTTGAATTGCAAATAAAAAATATTACCTATTCAATAAATGAACTTGGTATAACTTTAGAAACTACTCCAAGCTTAACTGAGTGGTTAAGCGAAATGGGATATGACCCACAGTTTGGTGCAAGACCATTGAAAAGAGTTATTCAACGCGAACTTCTCAATACTCTGTCAAAGAAAATAATTGAAGGGTCAATAAATAAAGAAACTACAATTGTTTGTGATTTTGAAAACAATAAAGTAGTTTTTAGAAATAAAAAATAGGTAGAAAGTAATTATTAGATTCTATAAGTGAAGTATATTCAGATAAAATCTTAGGTTAATTTATAATCGAGCTTATTTAGTTTAAGCAGATCTATTGCTTTTTCTGATACCATTTGTTCAGCTTTCTTTTTAGTAAGATTGGTAGCTTCAACAATTAGCTCTTCATCAATATATAAGCCAACTTTAAAGTACTTAATATTTTTTTCTGAATATTCTTCTATCAGCCTGAAATCAATTGATTTTTTATTTTTCTGTCCCCATTGCAATAAAATACTTTTAAAATTTTCATGAATAGAATCAAGATTTTCTATATCAATAAAAGGTTTAATCAACTTTTTAATTACAAATTTTTTAGCCTTTTCATATCCGAAATCAAGATAAATAGCACCTATAAAAGCTTCGAGTGCATTACCCGCAATACCATACAAATTCATAGTTCTAGCACTTCTAAGATTTTCATTTATAGTAAGAAGTTTATCAAAACCAAGTTTACCAGCGATAAATGAAAGTTGCTCACGGCTTACTATTTTAGAACGCATTTCGGTTAGGTATCCTTCTCCTTTACTCGAAAATCTTTTAAATACAAACTCTGCTACAACTTGTGCTAATACTGCATCTCCCAAAAATTCTAATCTTTCATTGCTTAATTTGTCTGAATCTTTTCTGCCAACTGCAGAATTATGTAAAAAGGCTTGTTTATATAAATTTAAATTTTTAGGATAAAAACCGGTATATTTTTTTACTAAACAAGAAAATTCCCTGTCTTTTTTTTTTCTAAAAAGGAGTAATATCAGCCCTTTACGGCTCAAGATTAAATGTATTTTTTAAATATCATCGAAACATTATGACCACCAAATCCAAAAGTATTGCTTAATGCAATATTTACGATTCGTTTCTGAAACTTATTGAATGTAAAATTTAGTTTATTATCTATTTCAGGGTCGTCTGTAATATGATTTATTGTTGGAGGAACAATATCATTTTTAACTGCAAGAATAGAAGCAATTGCTTCTACTGCACCTGCTCCACCCAACAAATGACCAGTCATAGATTTAGTTGAACTTATATTTAGATTATAAGCGTGTTCGCCAAATACTTTTTTAATTGCAATAGTTTCTGCAATATCACCAAGTGGTGTGCTTGTACCATGTACATTTATATAATCAATATCTTCAGGTTTTAATGAAGCATTACTAAGAGCATTTTGCATTACACTTATTACCCCTATGCCTTCAGGGTGTGGTGCAGAAATATGATAAGCATCTGCAGACAAACCTCCACCTGCAACTTCAGCATAAATTTTAGCTCCCCTTGCAAGTGCATGGTCAAGACTTTCTAAAACCAAACAAGCCCCACCTTCGCCAAGTACAAAACCATCGCGGTCTTTATCAAAAGGTCTTGATGCTGTTGCAAAATCATCATTTCTTTCGCTGAGAGCTTTCATAGAATTAAATCCACCCATTGCAGCTTCATTTACGCTTGCTTCTGAGCCTCCTGTTACAATTACATCCGCTACACCGTTTTTCACATACAGATAAGCGTCAAAAATTGCATTGTTGCTCGAAGCACAAGCTGATACTGTTGTAAAATTAGGACCTCTGAAACCATATTTGATTGAAATATGTCCTCCGGCAATATCCGAAATCATCATTGGTATAAAAAACGGGCTGAAACGCGGAGTGCCATCTCCCTTAGAAAAATCTGAACATTCTTTGAAAAATGTAATTAATCCTCCAATTCCCGAACCCCAAATTACTCCGGTACGTTCAGAAACAAAATTGCCTTCAAGACCAGCATCCTTTATTGCTTCATCTGCTGATACTAAAGCATAATGAGCATAAGGATCCATTCTTCTGGCTTCTTTGCGGTCAATATAATTACTTACATCAAAGTTTTTTACTTCACAAGCAAATTTTGTTTTAAATTTTTCAGCATTAAAACGAGTTATGAGGTTGGCACCGCTAACCCCCTTGCATAACGAATCCCAATATTCGGAAACATTATTCCCGATAGGAGTTATGGCACCAATACCTGTAACTACAACTCGTTTCAAATTTTTAAAAAATTACTTTGCGTTTGCTGTGATGTAATCAATTGCTTGCCCAACTGTGCCGATTTTCTCAGCTTGGTCGTCAGGAATAGCAATATTGAACTCTTTTTCAAATTCCATGATTAACTCTACAGTGTCTAAAGAATCTGCCCCAAGATCGTTGGTAAAACTTGCTTCATGTGTAATTTCTGATTCCTCTACGCCAAGTTTATCTACAATAATGGCTTTTACTCGTGATGAAATATCTGACATTTTAATTTTTATTTAGTGCTGCAAAGATTAATTTTTCAGTTTAAATAATCAAAAATATTTTTTAAAGAATTATTTTTAGATGTTTTATTTTTAATTTAATGTTAGTCAATCAGATTTTTTTTAATAAGTTATTCAATTTATTTTCATTTATAATTTTATAGGATTTTTTTTAAGATTTTAGATAAATTTGCGGCTTGAAAAAATCACTATCTATAAAATATGAATTCAGATAATTTAAAAATTAAAAAAGAAGCATACGACAAAGAACTTCAGGGATGGGTGGAAAAAGAAAAAGCAAGCGCAGGATTGATTAACACAGTAAGTAAACTTATTTATGAAAAATCTGTTGAACTTGTTTTTTTTAGAAATTCAATGATTGATATAAACACATCTGAGATACAAAAATTGCATCAATATGCAAAAGAAATGATAGGCAAAAGTATTGATATATATAGTACTGCTCTTATTGCAGAAGAGATATTGAAATTAGAAAATATTGTACCTTCAAAAATTGATATAGGTAAGCTAAGCTATGAATGGAGTAATGAAAATAAAAATTATAACTCAATTACTGATTTTCTTAAAAACAAATTGAATAATTGTATTGGAAACAACTTGCCACAAATAGAACCAAGAGATGTAGTATTGTATGGTTTTGGAAGAATAGGAAGGTTGCTTGCAAGAGAACTTATCAGAGTGTCGGGCAAAGGTCAGTTGCTTAAATTAAAAGCTATAGTAACACGTCCGGGCAAAGGTAATGACATAAATAAAAGAGCTTCACTTTTAAAAATGGACTCTGTTCATGGAGAATTTAACGGGTCAATAACTGTAGATATAGAAAACCACTCATTAATTATAAACGGACAAACCGTAAAGATGATAGATGCCAGCAAACCTGATGAAATAGATTATGAATCGTACGGAATAAGTAATGCATTATTAATTGACAATACCGGCGTTTATAGAGACCGCGATTCACTTTCACTTCATTTAAAATCAAATGGTATAGCCAAAGTAATACTCACAGCTCCCGGCAAAGGCGATTTGCCAAATATTGTATATGGAGTAAACCACGAACAACAGGATTTGGTTAAAGAAAATATTTTTTCGGCGGCTTCATGTACAACAAATGCTATTGTGCCTGTATTAAAGGTTATTGAAGATACATTTGGTATTGAAAAAGGACACATAGAAACTGTTCATGCCTATACAAATGACCAGAATTTGTTAGATAATATGCACAAAAATTCAAGGCGTGGACGTTCTGCAGCAATAAATATGGTAATTACCGAAACAGGTGCTGCATCGGCAGTTTCAAAGGTTATTCCGCAACTCAAAAACAAGCTTACTGCAAATGCAGTTAGGGTTCCTATTCCAAACGGCTCACTTGCTATAATGAATTTAACAATTAAAAAAGATACTACAGTTGAAGAAATAAATTCTTCATTAAAACAAGCTGCTTTTGAAGGACCACTTGTGAGCCAGATTAAATACTCTGTAGATTCAGAACTGGTATCATCAGATATTATCGGAAATTCATGTCCATCTGTGTTTGATAGCAAGGCTACTATTGTTTCGCCTGACCTAAAAAGTATAGTTTTATATGTTTGGTATGACAATGAATTTGGATACACCAAACAAGTAATAAGACTAGCAAAACACGTATCAAATGTGAGAAGATTTGTTTATTTTTAAATTATGTCTCGTCCTAAAATAGGTTTACACACTATATAACAATAAAATTTGTAAAATATGTCAAAAAGTAAAGTCATTTTAGGATTAAAAAATCCGAGTCAATTTTCGATAGAAGAGCGGAAATTAATAGTAGAAGAATATCTTTCATCGGGTAAACAATAAAGAGAAATCTGGGAGAAGTACACAGGTCAGCCTGAGGAAAGAGGCAGACTACTTCGATGGATGCGAACTTTAGGTTATGATATTGCCCCAAGATGGGGTAAATTAGCCTAAAATAATTCAGTCATTATGCCTTCCAAAAAAAAATGCTAATTCAGATGAAATTCTTCAATTGAAAGAAAAAATCAATCAGTTAGAAAAAGCATTAGTTCATTCAGAGCTCAGAGCTACAGCATTAGATACGATGATTGAAGTAGCCGAGAAAGAGTTAAAAATCAGTATCAAAAAAAAGTCCTTCACCAAACAATCTATAAAATGAAAGAGCGACAACCTAATATAGGATTAGCTAGGATATGCCGATTGTTTGGGATAACACGGCAGGCATATTATGGGTATTTGAGCACTACGATTGATTTAGAATTTGAGCACGAGTTGATTATCAAAGAAGTACTATCCATTCGCAGAAATCATCCTAGAATTGGTCCAAGAAAATTGTATATAATGTTAGAAGCATTTATGCAAGAGCATTTTATAAAAATGGGTAGAGACGCCTTGTTTGACTTACTAGCTTCTTATAAATTATTAATAAGAAGAAGAAAAAGAATGATAAAAACTACACAGTCTCATCATTGGCTGAAGAAGTATCCCAATCTAATAAAAGGGTATATTCCAATTCAATCAAACGAAATCTATGTAAGTGATATAACCTATTGGAAAATAGAAACTGGATATATATATATCAGCTTGATAACAGATGCCTATAGTCATAAAATAGTAGGATATGATGTATCAGAGTCATTGGAATCAGAGTGCCATTTGAAGATAACCCATCACAGTGACAGATGAGTACAATATTGTAGTGCAAAATATGTAAACTTATTACAGGACTATAATATAAACATCAGTATGACTGAAGATGGAGATCCCAAAGACAATGCAATAGCAGAAAGAATAAATGGAATTATAAAAGAAGAATATCTGAACTGTTATTCAATCAAAAATATAACAGAAGCCAAAGAGTTATTAGATGCTGTAATTCGACTTTACAACAGTGAGAGACCTCATATGAGTATAGGAAATATTGTCCCTGAATTAGTACATTCAAATCAAATAAAAAAAAGAGAACAAAAATGGAAAAATTATTATCAAAAAAATCAAACTGTACACCAAAATTAAGATTAAATTTGTACTGTAAATCAATAGTCGGATTTATCTAAAAAACTGTAAACTTTTTTTAGGACGATATATTTTTACGTCAGCCCGCCTGACGCAAAACCCGTGTTATGCCTTCGCCCTTCTATTTGTCCAAGTCGTGTCAAGTCGTTTGTAATTTTCTAAAACTGCAAAAAACAAAGTTCTGAATAGTGTCAAACGGTGTCTTGTGGTCAACCGTTATGCACTTTATTTTTTCAAAGAAATTTTTCAGTCGGTCGGTCATTGTAGTTTCCGAATATTGTTTGATTTCTATTCCGCTACATTTTTTCGGTCCTTGTTCTGAAAATGTCCCGATTACCAAAACGCCTGTCGAATTTATATTCTGTCGGGCAGTTTCCAAGTAATTTGAAATCTCTTGTTCGTCCGTCAAAAAGTGAAATGCTGCTCTGTCGTGCCAAAAGTCATATTTCTCAGTCGGCTTGAAGGTCGCTGCATCTGTTACTATCCATTTTACATTCTTTGCTTTGTCACCAAGTCGTTGTTTTGCTCTGTCAATGGCAGCCGCTGAAATATCGAGAACTGAAATGTCTTTATAACCTAAGTCGAGTAAATGGTCAACTAAAAAACTGTCGCCACCACCAATGTCAATTACTTTTGCAGTTGTCGGCACGTTGAATTGTTTAAAGAAGTCTAATGAGGTTTCTGGTGTCGGTTGAAACCAACTAACGTCTTTCAGTTCTTTTGTCTGATAGATATTTTCCCAATGTTTTTTGCGGTCAAAATTTTTCATTTTCCTATGTCGTTTTAATGTTGCTATGTCGTCTTTTAGGGTGAGGCATAACGTTTTCGGGCTTTGCCGAAGTGGCGGATTATTAGCACTAAAGTTCATTAGAATTACTGCCGTTGAATTTTGCACAAATGTTTCATAGTAGCACTTCTGCCGCCATTTTGGCAATACCGTGTTACCAGCTGGCGTTCTGTCTGTCAATTCGTTGAAGTTCTTGTCTGTCGTGAGTTTCGCTGTCTTGAAGTGTCGACTTTGGGTGGCGAAAAAATTAAAACACCGAAGGGTAGGAAGAAAAAAATTGAATTTCTTCTTTGGGTCGGATAAAAGCACTCTCTTTTGCAAGCTTGGGGCTGAGCGTTGATTTGTGCGGCTTGCAAATGTGAGTGCTTTATGCATGGGTTAAAATAATTTTCCTTGTATTTCTATTTGCGGTTGAAATGTCCCAATGATGATAAAAGGATTTAACGAAACATGATGATGAGCCTGTGTTGTGCCTAAGAAAAAATGCAGGTCTTTGGTTTTGGCAAAGTCGTCAAAATATTTTTTGCGAACATCTGCAATGGCTTTCTGTTCGTCTCCTTCGTGTCGGGCAAGGCAGTTCCAGTATAGTTGTCCTGTTTCCCAATCTTCAATCATCATGCGGCTTTCCGTGCCTTGATTGTCTTTGAAATGAAATTTGAATTTGTAAGGTAGTTTCTGGACAACTTCAAATTTTCCTTCATTAGTGGTTTCAAAAAGGTTGAGTTGGTTCAGTTTCGCCAATTTGTCTTTGTCCCATTCACGGTCAACCAACTCGGCTGTGAAATCTAAAATCTCTGTCGGTTTGAAAACTGCTAATGATGTGCATATCTCTTTGTTCTTGGCTTCTGCAATCAGTTCGGTGAGATTGTAGTAAATCTTGCCTAAACAGATTTTCTTGCGTTCTTCCCAATTGTTGGCGGTGTCAATGTGACCAACAACTTTTATTTCGCTGTCAATGCTTTTTGGTCGGAAACTATCGGGTCTGAAATCGCTGGTGTTTTTCACCAAATCAACTTCAATCCAATCGTATTTTTTGTATTGTTCGTTGTATGATTTTTTGCGGAACGGAACAGGATAAAGCCTTATCCAAGTTCCATCTTCCTTAAAACCTGCTGTGCAAACCAACTCATCATACTTGGCGGAAAGTGTCGGATAAGTTTTTACCGTGATTAATACTTTCGTTAACGCCATAGCTTAGATGTGTTTTACTTCATAATTAAAGTCGGGTAGGTTTTCTATCGCTTCGGCTAAATGCTTACGGTGGCATTGGCAAATATTGGCTTCAAAACAAGTTAACGCAATGCGTTTGTGTTGTTTCAAAAGTTTCAATATCTCGTTTTGGTAAGACGATGTTTTACTCAAATTGTTTTTGCGGTAAACGGCAAACAATTTATCGTAATCGCTTTGGGTGTTCAGTTCCTGGCGTTGGTCGCTTTGTATGCCTACTTCGGGAATATGCACATACTCAATACCCAAACTGACACAGTATTTTTTCAACTGGCTTTTACTAAAGCCGTATTTCATACTCAACGGATTGTTGCGAACATCTACCAAAACCTTTACATCATTTTTAAGCAAGCGAACCAAATATTCTTCCAACGAAATGCCTTCGTAACCGATAGTAAACAGCACCGTTTTATTTCCTTTTGGTTTGGCTTTGATTACTTTTTCTAATTCATCTTGGCTTAAAATATTCTCGGCTACTTCGCTTTTAATGGCATAAAACGGAAAGTTGATGTAAGTGTGCTTCATCAAAGCCGTTGCGCTCATTTTGCCGTAATTGGCTTTTACTTCCTGCATCAGTTTAAGGTCGGCAGGTTTCAGTTGTTTCAGGTAATCTGTTTTGTCTTTCTTTTCAAATGATTTTTCATCTTCATTTAAAAACCCTCTTGTTACCATCGCTGTCATATCGGCATTGGCAGAGTAGGAGTAGCAACCGAATTTGTATGGAATAAAATCATACTCGGCTTTCCCGCCTTGGCGGACAAGGGCTTGCTTATTGGCAAACAGAAACAACAACTTTTGCAAGCGAATTTTATCCAATTGCCCGTCAAACAGTTGTAGTAAAGCCAGTATTATTTTTCTTCTATAAAACACGATGCGAAGTTAAGATTTTAAAATGTCGTTATCAATTTTTATACTCAAATCATTGAACTGCTTGCTGTTGATTTCTAAAATATTCCCATTCTGAAAGTAATCGGCTTCTAATAGGAAATAAACCTCTTTCAAATTGGTCTTGTCTTTAATCCAAACCAAATAGGGTTTTACGTGGTTTGGATAGGATTGTAACGAGGAGTTTCTTTTAGGTGTCATTACTATAACCAAAGAACCTGTTCTTTCTCCTTGAAGAAAATGAGCTGCTTTAATTACATCAGCAACAATGGTTTTACGGTTTGGCTCGGTTTCATGTTCAATTAAAATGTATTCATTGCCTTTGCTCAAAACAAAATCGGGACTGAAATTATTTTCAATTTCACTACCATCGGAAAATTTTGAATATCCTTTGGCATGATGCTTTAATATTTTGAAATCTGCATCTTTCATACTGTCACCTCCTCTTTTTTCAAAGCATCTTTCAAAGCTCCCTGCAACAATTTTTCATTTTCAATTTTGCTTTGCTGTATGCTGTATTGCAATTCATCGCAGAGTAGCATGAGTTGTTCAATTCTTTTTACGATGCGTTCTTGTTCGGGAAACGGGGGCAAGGGAAAAGGAGTTGCAGCAATAATATCAGTATTCAAATTTGGTTGACCTTGTCCTCTTGAAGCTTTTTGCAAATACCATTCAGTTTTAGATTTTAAAAAGTAATACAGATATTCTTTGGATACAAATTCAAGATTTAAAAATGCTGCAATACCGTCATTGAATGTTGTTTCAAACTTGCAAATTTTGGGAATACCCAAAGTTGCTCCACTATTTGTAAGCATTAAAGTATTTGCTTCAACCATTCTTGTTTTTTGTAACCCTGCTTCTTTGATTGTGAATTTGTGTGTATTCAAATAGATATTTTCATCTGCTGTTAAATCAGCAACTTTTAGAAATGGTATTTTGCCATCGTAAAATCTTTTATCACCTGCTGGTCTTGGAGAACCTCCTCTTACAACCAAAGCAAGTTCACCTAATCTGCACCAAGTCCAATTGTTGGGAATTTCAAAGTTGAATTCATCCACATTCACAACTGGTAATTCTTTTCCAATTTTGGCTTTTATCTTTTTCAGCAAATCGGCTGCATTTCCATCTTTGGAACTTTGCTCTGTCAATTTTCCTTGCATGGCTTCTCTCAAAATTGCCTGCCGAAGTTTTGCTACATCACCATCCTGTGCAATCAATCTTTCCTCTAAATCATTTTTGTATTCGGCTGCTTCTTCTTCCAGTTCAATTATTTCCAATTGCCGTTCAAAACTCGGCACTTCAATTTCTACATCAGCTAATTTGTTCATCGGCAAACTCACATTGGCTGCACCTTTCATTAAAGGCACAAGCAAACTGTCTTTAAACTGCTGCAAATACAAGTGCAGGTATTTTGCATTTAATAGTGTGTCGTCATTTGGTATTACAGCACACAAAATATTACCCAAGGCAAATTTTCCTTCCTGATAATGCACTCGTTTCATGCTGGCATGTCCGTGTCCAGTGCTGCTGATAAGCGGAACAATCACCGCCTTTGCATCAAACTGAAATTGGCTGTGGTTTCTACGTTCGTCACTCAAGGCCACCAACGGATATTTTCCGCCATCGGCTTTCATTATTCCGGTAGCACCTTTGGTAATACTGCACAAATCTTTCAGTTTATATTTCATTCTGTCGCTAAAAGTTTTTTCAGTTTACCCACTATCTCATGTATTTTGTTTTGCTCGGTGTCAATCCTTGTGAGTATTTCGTTTGAGGTTTCTTCGTTTTCTTCTACTACTGCATTGGGGTTTTTAATATCCAAATCGTAACCCCGTTCTATAATGGTGTCAATAGAAACTTTCCAACTCACTTCGCTTTCAGTTCGCTTGTTCCACCACTTTTTAATTGGCTCCAATTCTTCCAATTTCAGCGGATTGGTTTTGGAATAAGATTTTACTCCTTCGGGATATTTGTGTTGGTAATACCAAACATCTTTAGTTGGTTTTCCTTTTTCAAAAAACAGCAGGTTGGTTGCAACCGTTGCATAAGGTTTGAAAACCGAATTGGGCAAACGAATAATGGTGTGCAGGTTGCAATCTTCCAATAATTTTTGGCGTATGCGTTGTTTCACTCCATCGCCTGAAAGCGAACCATCGGGCAAAACAATACCTGCTCTGCCGCCTTGTTTCAGCAAGTGTATCATCATGATTAAAAACAAATCGGCACTTTCTTTTACACGGTAGTTTTGCGGAAAATTATTTTCGTTGTTGTTGGCAACTGTGCCGCCAAACGGTGGATTTGCAATGATTACATTGACACGGTCTTTCTCTCTGTATTCTGATAAAGGTTTGTCCAACGCATCACGATAAGTAATGTCGGGCAATTCAATATCGTGCAAAATCAAATTGGTAGTAGCCAATACATACGGCAATGGTTTCCATTCCCAACCCTGAATGTTTTTTTGAATGGCTTTACGCTGTTCAATATTCTTTGTTTGCTTTTTTAAATGGTCAATGGCAGAAGTTAAGAAACCGCCTGTGCCACAAGCAGGGTCAAGAATTTTCTCGTCTAATTTCGGATTGATGATGTCGGTAATAAATTGAGTTACGGCTCTTGGTGTGTAAAACTCACCGTAATCACCTGCACTTTGCAATTCCTGTAATATGGTTTCGTAAATCTCACCAAACAAATGCCGTTCGCTGGCCTTATTAAAATCAATTTCGTTCAGCTTGTTCAACACCTTGCGAATGTTGATGCCGCTTTTCATATAGTTGTTGTTGCCTTCAAACACTTCACGCACCATGTATGCCCGTGGGTCACGGGCTGAAAGCTCTTTCAGCGTTGGGAAAAGTTGTTGGTCAACAAAGTTCAGGAGTTCGTCACCTGTCATGCCTTCATCGTTGGCTGCCCAGTTTCTCCACTTGAATTTTTCAGGAATTGGCGATTTGTATTTATCGTCCATCAATTCCAGTTCCTTGTCTTTGTCGTCAAATATTTTCAAAAAAAGCATCCAGCCCAATTGTTCAATGCGTTGCCCGTCACCGCTTACGCCACGGTCTTCACGCATATCGTTGCGGATGGATTTTATTATGCCCGATAAGTTACTCATGCGGTTTTATACAATTCGTTTTCTAATTCTCTTATTGCTTTTAAATATTCTTCTTTGCTGCCAAACTCACTGATGATTTCAATAGGTGAACCAAACTCATTGAGTGGTTTCACTTTCAGCACTTCCATACTTTCAATGTTTTCAATGCCTTCATCTGCGTATTTGTCTAACAATGCTTCCAATACTTTGCGGCTTTGTTCGCCATATTTGGTAAAATAGTTTCGCTTTTTTACGTTGTTGGCTCTTTCTTTTCGTGTCAATGGTGGTTGGTCGTAGGCGATGTGGCAGATTAAATCAAACAAGTCAACCTGCTTTTCAACGGCTTCCATCAATGCCTCTACCAAAACGCCTTGTTCCTGCAATTCCTTGATGATGGCTTCTTTGCGGTCGGTGGTGTTCCAGCGGTTTAAGAAATCATCCAACGAAGCAAATTGCCCTTTGATAATCTCTTTCGTGTGGTCTTTCAATGAAACTGTAATCGGTCTGCCGTGTTGGTCAAAATACAATTCACGGCTTACCAAAACCGAAACATCCACACCGTTTACATAAATCTTTTGCCGTGGTGGTGGCGGAGTTTCAGGTCCACTTGGCGGTGGTGTTCTTATTTCGGGAACTTCGGTTAAAATTTCTTCTCCGCTTTCTTCATCAATAATTGGCGTAGTGTCATTTTCTTCTTCGTCCACAATTCCGCCTAAATCGGTTTCCTCGGTAACTGGTTTTACTCTGATTGGGTCGCCATCAAAATCACGGTCGGCAAATAAATCTGTTGCGTTTCTGAAATCCAGAATGGTGAAATAGAGTTTTCCGTATTCTTCATTTATCCGTGTGCCTCTGCCAATAATTTGTTTGAACTTGGTCATGCTGGCAATATTGCAATCCAACACAATTACTTTACAAGTTTGAGCATCAACACCTGTGGTCATCAATTCCGATGTAGTGGCAATAACAGGAAACTTTTCTTCTGGATTGATAAAGTTGTCCAACTCCCGTTTGCCTTCGTCATTGTCGCCAGTAATCTGCATGATGTACTTGTGATTAGTTGCGGCTATGTCAGCATTATGGCGTTGCAAAGCCGAACGCATACGTTCGGCATGGTCAATGTCGGCACAAAACACAATGGTTTTTGCATAGCGGTCGTAACCTTTCAAAAATTCAGTAACCTTTTTCGCAACAGTGTCGGTGCGTTCATCAATCACAATGGTTCGTTCAAAATCTCTGCGGTTGTAAATTCTATCTTCAATCGGGTTTCCGTCTTTATCCAACTTTCCTTCTTCTGGTCGCCAACCTTCTAAGTCAATGTTTAGCCCAACTCTCACCACACGATAAGGAGCAAGGAAACCATCGTCAATTCCCTGTTTCAGTGAGTAGGTGTAAATCGGTTCGTTGAAATATTCAATGTTGCTAACGGTATTTGTTTCTCTCGGTGTAGCTGTTAAACCGATTTGCGTTGCGTTTTTGAAGTATTGCAAAATTTCTCTCCAACTGCTGTCCTCTCTTGCACTTCCACGGTGGCACTCGTCCACAACAATCAAATCAAAAAAGTCAGGACTGAATTGTTTGTAAATGTTCTTCTCCTCATCGTTGCCAGTCAAACCCTGATATAAAGCCAAATAAATTTCATAGCTCTTGTCCACCATGCGGTGTTTTACCACCGTCATTTTATCCTTGAAATGTTTGAAGTCGCCTCTTCTGGTTTGGTCAATCAAAGAATTACGGTCGGCTAAAAACAGAATGCGTTTTTTAGTTCCGCTTTTCCAAAGTCGGTGAATGATTTGAAAAGCTGTGTAGGTTTTTCCTGTGCCTGTTGCCATCACCAACAAAATTCTGTTTTGTCCTTTTGCAATGGCTTCAACTGTTCGGTTAATGGCAATTTGTTGATAGTAACGTGGTTTGCGGCTTGTGCCGTCAAAATAATAATCTTGCGAAGCGATTTTTTCTGCTTCGGGAGTTTCAATGCCTTTATACTTTTTGTATTTCTCCCAAAGTTGTTCAGGAGTTGGAAAATCGTCTAACCCAATTTCAGTTTCAAGATTGCTGTCAGTAGTTGACCTGTCATGAAAAAGAAAGCCATCACCGTTGCTACTGAATACACAAGGAATGTCAAGAATGGTGGCGTAGTCCAACGCTTGTTGAATACCTGCTCTAACAGAATGGTTGTTGTCTTTAGCCTCAATAATTGCAATCGGAATATTGGGTTTGTAATACAGAATGTAGTCAGCCCGTTTTGCTTTTCCTCTCGCTGTTAGTTTACCCCGAACATAAATTTTACCGTCAGTAAAGTATACCTCCTCCAATAGTTGTGTCAGCTTGTCCCAACCTGCTTTTTCAATAGCAGGAGTGATGAATTTGGTGCATATATCTCTTTCCGATAAACTATTTTTATCCATTACATTTTAATTCAAAAACAAGTTTACAAAATAAGGAATATTATCAGTGCGATGGCAAAAAATGGCTCTTTTGCAAGCTTGGGTTGTGGGTCGGCTTGTGCGGTTTGCAAATGTGCCGTTTGTGGGGAGGCAATAGAAATTCAATTTTTTTTCGTGCGGTGGCGGTGTTTTTTTTTTGAAGCGTAGGAATGAGGGTTGCCTTATCAGTCCGATTAGCTCAAAAGTCGTTTCGTTTTTATGTCGTTGTCCACCTGTCAAAATTTGTTGTCTAAAAGTTTATTGTCAGCCCGTCAGTTTAAATGCTGCACTGTCGCTTTACGCTTGCTGCTAACGGCAGTCTGTCTAAAAACTCTATTTATTTTTTCAAATAAAGTAAAAAAGGTTGAACAAAAAATGATTTTTTGGAAAAGGAGAAAAAGTTCTGAAAATTATTAAAAAATTGTTCAAAAGATT
>JADLGN010000050.1 GCA_020849295.1 Bacteroidia bacterium | reverse complement strand
GGCACACTACTTCCCTTGCTGGCCGAGTTAATAGTTCCGGAAAACTACTAAGTTTTCAAGCGACCTACAAAATTGCAAATTTTTACTGTGTTTTCCTATAAATTTTTCTGATAATTTTATATAACGGCTAGTATATGCGTAGTTGCTGACGATAGGAAGCAATTACCGTATATACAATGTTGTCTGCTTTGCATTATTTGTAGGTTGCAATAAAATTGCTTGTTTTATCCTTGTATGTCTGTATTCCATTTGCAACCCCCAAATTATGGTCTGCATTTTCTATTATGTATAATTCTTTATTTGGGGTGTTTAATTTATCGTAAAAGTCCTGTGCTAAATTTGGTGGGACAACAAAGTCATATTGTCCAAATAAAAGAGCAACAGGAATAACAATATTTGGAAGTTTTGAAGATAAATTATAATCCAAGAGTTGAGGCCACATAGCTTCACTTGTAATGTTGTTATTTAATATGTAGGAAAACCCTAAACTATTTGGTTTTCCACCGCTCAAATTTATCGATTGAATACTGTCTATTTCTTCAAGATAAGTTTGAGCTAAATATGCTTTTTCTTGTAAGACATTCAAAGCCTCAATTGTCGATAAGTCAATTCCTGAAATGCTCGATTTAATATTGCTCCAGTCATTTGTTCGATTTCCGAGTGCTATTTGTTGATCTGCAAAATGATTAAGCATACTTTGTTTTTCCTGCATAAAAAGTGGGAAATTATGAACTCCAACAGTCACAATTACTCCTTTTATTTTTTTTTGAAAATTTTCTGTGGTAATATATGCGGTAGCCAATGTGCCACCCCAACTATCGCCTAAAAGAAAGATACCAACATCACTGCCATACCTAAGTTGTAATAAAATAATTAGTTTGTCCAAGTCATTTACATAACTTTCGACTGTGAGATTATCAGGATTGCAATTACCTTGCGAAGCCCCAGCACATCTTTGATCCCAATAAACTACGCCATAGTATTGCTCTAAATAATCGAAAATACCTAATTCATTATACCCAATAGAGCTCCCCCCGGGTCCTCCGTGAAGAAAAATAACTAAAGTTTTGGACTCCGTATTGCCTTCTACCCATACGGGCATTTCCGCACCATCACTCTTTAGAAAGAAATGGTCTTTGGCATTATCGGATAATGTTATTTCTTCCTTTTGGCAACTACCTGAGAGCAGCATAATAAAAGGAAGTATGAAAATTTTACTTGAATGCTTCATTTATTTTGACTTGAAAATTTGTTTTGATTTGGAACGAAATGAACCAATTTGATAAGATAAATTTAATTCCATTCCAATATTTGTCAGAACGGAATGATTATAAGGAAGTCTGAAGAAAATGTTTGGTTTAAGTGATACCGAAAAAGGGAAATGATCATTGCGATATGAATTGTCATATCCTATTCCAAAACTCAGGGAAGGCATAAAGTAATTACTTCCGGCAAAATCAATCTTACTAACATTTCCATTGTTATCCACCTTGTATGTTTCATCAGTCAAAATTGTTCGCATATATCCTAAGCCTAAAAAAGCCTCTGTTTTAAAGCCTGATTTTCTAATTTTTCTGTAGCCAATTTCCATATTCAAGAAAGGGGAGTGGTTTTGCTCTTTTGTGTAGTAATATCCCAGATTTAGCGTATTCAAAAATTGGAGCCTATTAAATTTTAGCTTACCATTCTTTCTTATTTTACTTTTTTGGATAATTAGAAATGGTCTTTCTATGCCAACTTTAAAACCAGGGTCAACAATTAAGTTGCTATAATATGAAATAGTGATAGGCATAGGCACTTTGGCATTTGTAACGCTATCTGTCTTTAAAGATTGTGCCATTGCGCTCTCAGTTAATAGCCCTAAAATCAGTATCAGTTTAAAAGAATTCAATGTCATATTCCGTGTTTTTGTTTTTGCATTGCAGACAACGGTCAAGTATAAGAGCAGTAGCGGATTTCGAGGCGATTACCTCTCCGCCACCGCCAAAGTTCATTAAATGCACAGACCTCGATTTTACCATTTCACCCGCTATTGCTCTTATACAATGTTGGCAGCTGGTATTATTTGAGTTCGTATAAATTCACTCCTGTTCACTCTTGAAGTTCGACTGTTTGTTCCTGCATACATACTTGAATAATATTTGGCATAAATGTTAGTTTCTTTATCCTCATTTTTATTTTGCAAAATAAGCTCTTCCTGTTCATTTAGCTTTTCAATTATGGACACTATCGATAGGCCTGAAAAGCAAAGTTCACATACAAGACTAAAGAAGTTAGATTTTCTAAACCAAATTGAATCTAAAGGAAGTTCACTATCTAAAATGTCAATTATAACATTCGAAACAAGGTCTCTATTTTGTTCAAAATTTGGATACTCATTATTAAACTTTGATATGTAATTTTCTACTTCATTGTCTTGTGTGAAATAACCACCTTCTTCTAATGTTGATAAGACTAATAAAATAAAGTGTAAATCAGCCATCCGGGTTAATTCACTTTCACTAAAAATAGGAACTTTGTGTTCAGCTGACTTAATAATGTTTAAAATTTCTTTTGCACACGAAATAAACTCACCATTGTATATGGCATTATTTATTTCTATCGCGGTAAGAGTGAAGTTTGTGGAATTTATTCTTTTAAATATTTCAATAATTATCTCAGGCTCAACATCCTTTAAATCCCGTATTGTTACATCATAGTTTAAAAAATCTCGTTGAGATTGTTCCGGCAAGTCCTTGAATTTTGGTATTCTCTTTTCAAAGCCATCAGCACCTTCAATGTATTTTTGAATCGTTGTAAGTCTTTGTTGCCCGTCTACTACAACATTTTGAGTAGCTAAAGTTGTTAAGTCAATACCTTTTTGTGAAATATATATTTCAGGAAAAGGATAACCGTCTAAAATAGTTTGTATAAAATTTTCCATATGGACTGGAGTCCACACGAATTCTCTTTGGAACTCAGGTTGTAGAATTAATTCTTTTCGCTGAATTTTCCCAATTAAATCAGAAATTGACTTTTTATCTGGAGTTGCTGGAATTTGCTTTGCCATATTATAAACTTTTTAATTTTTTTAAAATCTCTTCAATTGAAGAGCGATAGTACTTTTCAGCATATTTCTGGTTTTTGAATAACCCTGCTTTTACGATGTAGTTACCTACTTCTGACTTGGAGTGGCTTATGCTTTTAAAAAAGTCGTCCCAATCCTTTTTTATTTCTTTAAATGCCTGTGTGTTTTGGGGTAACAGGTCAGGCCTCATCCACCCTCGAATAAAGTACTTAATAAATTTAAGATATTTCTTATACTGCTCTGTATTGAGTCTGATTTCCTGATTTTTAATCTTGTACTGATATTCACTTACTAAGTCAAAATACTTTTCAAAAAGAGTTTCATTAAAAATTACAACATCAATATCGCTGTCAAGTGAGAATTTTGTGAATTTATAGGGACTGAATCCGAATTTTGAAGAACCAACTATCATAACCTCATAAAATTCGACTTGAAAATTGTCTGCTATTCTTTTTCTAAAAAAATAGTAATCATCTTCTCTTTCGTTAAAGACGAATGGCAAACCGTGAAAATAGCTTTTCTGAGTGAAGATTTTTCTTTGGTCTTCACCATCAAGGTTTATTACGCTATCTTTATATTCCTCGATTGTCATTTTTGCTGTTACGTTTTTATACTTGCTGCCAACG
>JADLGN010000049.1 GCA_020849295.1 Bacteroidia bacterium | reverse complement strand
GATAATACTTCACTGCATCCGTTTGATGTTGCTGTAAGTGTTACTTTATAACTTCCGGGTGTTGTATATTTATGTTTTGGATTTACTCTATTGCTGGTTTTTCCGTTACCCATATCCCATTTATATGTAATTGCGCCTTTGCTTATAGTAGTTGAGTTTACAAAACTTACACTATCGCCCAAGCATGCATTGAATACTTTGAAACCAATTTTCGGAATTTCTGTAATATCTACAGAATACATTATACTGTCTTTATAATTATATGGAGATGTTGTAGTAATTAATTTTACCATATAAATACCATGTGTAGGAAAAGTAAATACTGCATCTGTGTTGTTTGAAGTGTCAGCAGTTTTGCCTGTTCCGAAATCCCATTTGCTAAGTAAGTTACCTGAAGAAACAGTTGAAGTATTTGTAAATATCACATTATCTCCATCACATACAGGCTGAGGAAATTTAAAATCAGGAACCGGACGTGGAGCAACAAAAATATATCTGGTTAAAGTTGAATCGCAATAATGAGGACCTAAGTCTTTTATAAGCATAGTCATAATAATAGTAGAATCAACTAAGGCTGCATCAGGTGAAAATGTGATTAATGCATTATTACTTCCTGTAGGTGTAGGGGCCGAAGGGCTGTAATATGAAGTAGGAATAATGGTTCCTGATGGAGTTCTTAATAAAAGATTGCTTATTGCCCAAGTTACTCCGTAATCTGTGTTATTATATCCAGTAGGAGGTGTGATTTCCCAACTTATTTTATCATTTTTTGCAACTATATCAGGACTTCCTTTGCTACCGCTGGTATATAACATTGTAGATTGAAATAATGCACCTTTCTTTAGTGTGGCACCATAAGGGCTTGGCTTAACAGTAATAACCAATGGTACTCTATTGCTTTGACAATTTGAGGGGCGATAGAAAGTTTCCCAAGTTAATGAATAACTTGTATTAGATGTCCCAAATTCA
The DNA here is from genome assembly GCA_020849295.1 of Bacteroidia bacterium. GTDB lineage: Bacteria > Bacteroidota > Bacteroidia > NS11-12g > UBA9320 > JABWCE01. The sequence goes on along the minus strand of JADLGN010000049.1, from coordinate 12,813 downwards.
GTAGTCCCATAGCAAATTCTATCTTGAAAAACTGTCAAATGATTATTATTTAATGTAATACCAGCACCTGATGCAGTTGACCATGGCGAACTTGTTTTGACAGGTGTTGTAGTGATATAAAAACCATAAGTATTACCTTTATCCAGTAGGGTTTCGGGCATTTTTATATATGCCCTGTAATAGCTTCCTACTTGTCTTACTTTTGCAACAACATTACTCGCTAATTTTGTCCAGCCTGTTGATGTATTGTGATAACCTACATAAGTTCCGGCCCTCATATATACGTTAAAAGTTGCATCCTGAATATTAGAAGTTAATACAACACAAAAACTATCAATCATTACATTTACTTTAGGGGTAATATTGGCAAAACCACCTGAATAAGTAGAACCATAACCCACAGATGGAGTCATAGAATTAGCAAGGGATGATGGGGCTCCAATTTTTGCAGCCTGAACATAAAATGTGTCAGAACCATGATTCAAAAATGGAGATTGTGCATTTTTGCCTCGGGCTATTAAATTGCCTCCTGTTGCAGCATCATACCAAACTAATGAATCTGATGCATTTCCAGGAATAGCCTGTAATTGCGTGTAACCTATTCCACATTTTTTGAAATCTGTTACTTTTGGATCCAGTGATTGACCTTTAAATTGAAATGAAAGTAGCATTGTGTCATTGCCGTTTACTGTATCTGTTTTATTGTTAGGCATAGATGTCCAAGCTTTAACATTATAATTGTCGCCATCTTTAAAATTATAGTCGGGTGTAAATGTTATATTTACAGATTTTCCTGAAGGCACTGCTGTTGTATATTTCATTTGACTTTGCAAAGTGCCGTTTACCGACCAGTTTATTTTTACACTGTCTATTGTGTTTACACCGTCATTAGTATAAATTCCTGTAATAGTTGGAGTACATAATGGCTCGTTTAATGCTGAAATTCCTGCATCGTTGCTCCCTTTCATCAAATCTATACCGAAATCAACAAGCCCTGCACCAAACCCACTACCTGAAGGAGTTGATGCGTATGTTCCATATATTCTGCAGGTACCTGCAGAATTATTTTGAGCCATATAGTTACTCCCTGATGTTGAGGTTGTTTTCATTTCAAATACCAGAGATTTATTAGGGTCATACGTAAAAGGAGTGGTAAGTGTAACACCATACCACGAATTTGCAGTAGCCCCTGTCAACTGATGAGTAGATTTATATAAACATACTGTCATACCAGTATTCCATGTTGCACTTGAAAATGTTGAATTTGTCCCTACATTTTGTGCAAGCGATATAGTAAAATCAGCATAACTTGATGTAGCATTTGCTGTTGAACCTATTCTAAAATATATTCTGTTAATAGTCCCTGCACCACTTGCTGTACCTGAAGAACCTGCGGTTTTAAAGGCATTGGGTGGATATATCCATTGCACTTTGTTTGTAGCACTTGAAAGTGGAAAAGTATTACTTGAATTACTAGTATTATTATTGTAATATTTTGGAGTTGATTGAGAAAATACCGTAAAATTTATCATTAACAAAAATAATAATCCTACAATATTTATATTAAAAAAAATAAAATACTTTTTCATGACTTTTTAATTTTTAATGGTTATAAAATTATTTATTTAATAAAATTGAACGGTTGAATTGTTTTCCGGCTGTCATTATTCTTATATGATATAAACCATTCGCTAAATTTTCAAGATCAATTTCTTTGATTTCTTTTTGTACAAAATCTTTACTTTCTTTATAAACTATATTTCCTGATGAATTATAAATTTCTATTTCTGAACTTTGAGGGGTATTTAAATTGTATTTTATTTTTAAAACTCCATTTGTTGGGTTTGGATAAATATTAAACGAAATATCACTATTGATTTCTTTAATTCCTGAAGTAATTGTAGGATAATTTTTACTTACATTTATAATTCTGTTAAACGGCAAACTAATATTTCCGCTTGGGTCAGTTACATTGTATGTTGCTACATATAATCCTTCTATATAAGTATTTAAATTAGTATATAGTAATTTTAGTGTTGGTCTTAGTTCACTTGGAGAATAATAATTATCTGTTATAGTTAATCCATCTTTTGGATCAAAAACAGAATACAATCCAACATTAACAGGGTAGCCGTTTAGTACTGGAGCAATATTATCAACTACTCTTATGAATCTTCTTCTGATTGTAACATTTCCACTTCCGTCAGTTGCGGTAAATTCATCATAATATAATCCAAGTTTAAAAAACATAACATTACTTGTCATAGTAATTGATACTTGAGATACATCATAAAAATTATCGAATACACTTGCCTGAACCGGATTATATATTTGATTAACAGGGTGAATAACCGTATCAAGTGTGTTTAAAACAATAGTTGGTTTTATATAATCTTCAACTATATAATGATAGGTTTTTGGGTCAGCTTTATTTCCACTTCCATCAGTAGCATTATATGTAATAGTATATACTCCTTTAAACCTTGTGTCAACATACCCTAATTCGCCAGAAGTAACAATTAGTGCAGGATTATCATAGTTATCTACAACTTTTGTTCTGTCAATGAAAAATGCCATTATCTGAACTTTAATTTCATTTTTAATATCAGCATCAGTATTGTTAATTATCGGTTTTTCAGAATCTTTAACAATTACAACTCTCTTTTTAACTGTTTCGTTACCTGATTCATCTCTTACAAGATATGTAAGAATATATATACCGGTAATATTTGTATTTACTAAACCTGTAATAACAATTGAGTTATTAAGATTACCATCTTTATTGTCAAATGCTGTTGCACCGTCTTCAACATAATTTTTGAATACTTCTACATAAACTGTATCACTTCCATTAAGAGTGAGAACAGGAGGTAGTTTATCTTTAACAACATAAACTACACGTATTATAGGCAATGCTTTGTTGCCTCCAGCATCTTCTGCATTATAAGTTACATAATAAATTCCTGTAAATGCCATATCAAGGTCAGAAGATATTTGAACATTTGAACTTATGTCTCCTTCTGTATCGTCAATAGCTTTAGCACCATATTCAGTATAAGTTGTTCCAACTTCAAGGTAAAGAGTGTCGTCATTATTTAATGAAAGAACAGGTGGAGTATTATCATTTGCTAATATAATGCTGTAATCTTCAAATTCGCCAAGTCTGTTAGCATTATTTATTCCACTTGAAGCTCCACATGGTAAATTTGGGTCAGTAGAATAACTTGTACCTATTCTCATTCTTGTTTTACCTTCAAATGATTTTGAAATAGAAGGCACTTTGAAAGTTGATGAATAATAAATAGTGTAAGCAGTATTTTCAAAAATTATATTTTCACCGGCATCATCAAAATCACCATCAATATTCCAATCAATCCAAACTTTTCTGCTCATAGGATTTACATTTGTAGAACGAGTAGTGCTAAAAGTATATGTAGCACCAAAAGTTAATACTGCTGGTGCAACAGATTTTGTATAGTCATCATAGCCCTGATCATTATTGAATGATGAATTATTCAATAATTCTTTATTGTTTTTGTCTATAATAGTAACATTGTTTATAGCAATATCAGTTGATGATGAAACTCCAAGTAATGGAGTACAATGTTCTACAACAATTACATAATCAGATTTAATAACTGTATTTGAGGTTGAAGAAGAATCATTTGTATTCCATCCTTTCATTGAAACAGTATATTTTCCTTTAGCATTAAAAGTAACTTGAATTATCTCATCAGAGGCTGAAGTGCCATTTACAAACGAAACAGTACTTGGGAAGAAACTCCATTTGAAATCATTTGCTTTTAAAGCTTTTCCCTTTAATGCAGATTTTGCAGTTAGAGTTACTACATCGCCTGTATTTGGTCGGCGATTATTTGCTTCAAAATCGAGTTCAGCCTTTGTATGAGGGGTAACTACAGCTATTTTTTTTGTAATTTTACTATATCCCATACAAGTTGTTGCCTCTAGAGATACATTATAATCGTTGTCTGTTTGGATTGAATAAGACATATCTTTATCGTAACTAACTTCTCCAAATCCTGGTTCTATTGACCATATCCAGTCTGTTTTTCCAAGAGTGTTTAAAGAGGTATTCAAAAATGTATAGCTTACAGGGTTATATAAAGTGTCAGGTATAATAAAATCTGCAACCGGAGCAACTATAGGTCCTCTGTCTGTAGTCCAACTTGCTATAAATCCAGAATCATTTCCTGATCCATTTGTTGAAAAATACAGATACATGGCTCCACTTGTAGCTACAATAGGTCCTGTTGGCACAACTGTATTACTATAGCCGTTTCCCGGATGAAGAGGTTTTCCTAAGGCATCTACTCCGTCATAAATTTTTAAATAATCACTTGCTGATACTTTAAACTGGCTAAATTTAAGAGTAATAGTTTTAGCTCCACAAGGAATAATTGTGGCATAGTCAATTCTATTATTTGAGTAATTGCCTGTACGTCCGCCATCATCAATAATATTTCCTGTTTGTTCATATATTGGCTGCACTGTGGCTGCACCCATATTATTATCTTTTGGCGGTGTTACTCTTAAATAATTTGGCTTACAAAGGACATTTGATGGGCCTAAATTGTTAGAATTTTGTAAGCAAACTGTATAATTACCGGTTGTATTAAAAAATACTGATGGATTGGCATTTGTAAATGGATCGTTCCCTACAAGATTTGAATTAAATGTTTCAACATCAATTCTTGTATTTGCAGAATCTTTTGGATCGTACATATACCAACTCCAGTAAGTTGGACCATTAGTTGACAAATCAATAAAATTGGCAGTACCGTATTTTTCTATTTCGTTTTCTTTTACTGCAAAATCAACAACAGGCTTTGCACTAGGATTTACAACATTTATACATTTTAATACAGAATCTCTTCCAAGACAATTTGTACTTTTTAATCTTACACACTGAGTCCCGGTACTTGAAAATATATGTACAGCATTTGTTGTTTTGTATTCAACTGAGCCATCATCATCTATATCCCAATCATGTGAGATATATCCTACTTGATTTGCATTTGTCATTTTTACGGGTGTACCAACAAATGATTGTGATGGCATATAAAATCCAGCCGATAGGCTTGTTGGGTTTGCAAGAGTTATAGTATGATCTTCTATTTCTCCATAATAATAAATTGGAGAACCGGTAGATCCTGTTGGGCAACTTGATGAAGCCCCAAGTACGTAACTATATGAAGAGATTATTCTCATTCTTGATACTCCTGGCGTTACACCACATGGCACAGTAAATGAATTGAAGGTAAGATTTCCGCCAACTCCACTTGCGTTTGCTGTAAGTGCATCTGTCCAGCTATTAGCCATGTATTCTCCTGTTGAAAACACACCATCGCGGTTTATGTCTATCCACATATATAGTTTTACAGCATAATTTGTATAAATATTTGTACCATTTTGATAGCTGGTACTTATTCCTATTGTATATTTTGAACCACTCGATAAAGTAAAAACCGACTTGGTAGAAACATGTGAGTACCCATTGGGCGAAACATTTGTCGTTGTGTGATTTGCTTCGTTGCATCCGTCTGCAGCCTTGTCAAAAACGATATTGTCAGAAATATCTTTAATCTGAACTCTTTCAATTGCCCAATACCTGACAGTATTATAACTACATCCATAATATGAATAGGGTGTACAATATGTTTGTGCATAAGCTTTATTGTAAAATGTTGCTAAAATTGTTAAAAGAAATACAAAAATTAAGTAACTGATTTGATTTGTAAATATTTTTTTCATATAATAATTATTTATTAAAATTTGAAACAAATGTATTTTTTTTATTAATTAATTATTAAAAAGTAAACAAAATTTTACATATACTTTACATTTAGTTTAAACGTTTATTTTGATAAAAAAATATGATATGAAATAAAAAAAAATCCCAAAAAATAAAATTTTGGGATTTGAAGTTTTGGCGGAGAAAGAGGGATTCGAACCCCCGGACCTGTTACAGTCAACAGTTTTCAAGACTGCCGCATTCGACCGCTCTGCCATTTCTCCGCTGCAAAAATAATATTATGATTTTTCTTTTCAAGTAATTTCTGAAATTTTTTCTTTACTTGCTCTATATATACTGTAATTCAGCTCAAAACCTAATAAAATTATCATACTGTTAAAATAAATTAAAAGCATTAATGATATAATTGTGCCTATAGAACCATATAATTTGTTGTAGCTGCTAAAATTATTTATATAGTATGTAAAAAGTTCTGTTGTTACAAATGATAAAAATGAAGAAAGAATACTGCCGGGTGAGAAAAAATTCCACCTTAGTGATAAAGGTGAACCTATAAAATATAATGATGAAAAAACAATTATAAATAGCAACAGTAAAGAGATATATTCAAAAGAATTAAAAAAGTAAGTAAGCATTCCGGCGTCTATTAAATCTTTTGATTTAATCCATGAAATACTAAGAGTTGTAAAAATTATAACAGATAATGCTACAATTAATATTATTGATACTATAATAGTTAGAATAATTGACCTAATTCTGTCTTTGAATGGAGGAGATTTTCTTTTTCGATGGCTGTTAAAAGCTCTTATCATACTCATAAAACCATTACTAGAAAAATAAATTGCAGATAAAACACCAAGTGACAGTAATCCGCCTTGCTTATTTTTTACTATATCGTTTATTGTACTTCTTAAGGTTTCATAAACATTATTTGGCAAAAACAACTGCATTTGTTTCATGATTTCAATGTCAAGGTTTTTTACAGGCAAGTAAGGTATTATGGTAAAAAAGAATATTATGGCTGGGAATAAAGCAAGAAAAAAATTAAATGCCAAGTATCCTGAACGTAAATTTAATTCTTCGCTAAATGCATTATTAATAAAAAATTTTCCAACTTTTAATATAGAATTTCCTTCGAAACCCGGCAAAGAAATTTTATCAAGCCATTTTTCTAATGATTTTACTATAGTTAGATTGTAAAAATAATTTTTAATTTTATTCAATATAATTTTCAAATAAATAACTGATTTTATCAGGACATTTTATTGGTTTGCCATTATTTAGTTTAATAAATACTAAAGTAACATTGCCGGTATTTATCAATAGATTTTCTGAATTTAAACACTCATAATTAAATGTTATTTTAACTTTAGGCTTCTGGGTAACTGATACCACCACCGAAATAATTTCATCATAATATGCAGGTCTAATAAATTTTATATTATAATCTAATACGGGCAATCCAATCCCTTCTTTTTCAAGTTTGCTATAATCTATACCGAGTTTACGAAGTAGTTCTACTCGAGAAATTTCATAATATAATGCATAGTTACCATGGTAAACATATCCCATTTTATCTGTTTCGCCGTATCTTACTCTTATTTTTTCTGTGTGAGTAAACATTTAGGCAAATAAAATATTACTTTCAATTATTTCTATGAAAGATAAAAAATGTTTTGATTAATTAAATTAATTAAACTGATAAAATCAAATGCTTACCTGAGTGTTTTTTGCTTGAAGTCTTTTTGTAATTAACAGGTAGGCAGAATAAAAAACAGATATAAAAAATAAATCTCCAAATATTTGGTTTAGGAAAAAATTTGAAAAAATATCGTTTTTATAAAAAGATAATCCAGCAACATAAGCTTGAATTAATCCAGAAAAATCTTTTGTATAAAATCCTAACTGAAGCCATGAGCCAAAGTTTGTAATTAAAAAGAAAGAAACAGATGAAACAATTGATGCCAAAATAAGATTTCTAAAACCTAAATTTTCTTTAAAAAATCTGCCTATTAACCATGTTATAAAAAAGGCAACATATACATATAGAAAATATCCCTGAAAAAAATAATCACTATATAATCTGCCTGTTCCCGCCATCATAAGATCGCCAATAAGTAAAGCAGCAAAAGGAATTAGTACAGAAAGCTTTTGTCTGCCGGCAATTGCTCCGCAAAACAAAGCCAATGAACCTATTGCTGAAAAATTTGGAATAGAAATAAACAAACGGCTGAAAGTAGCCAATACAATAATCAGAAATAATATAATATTTGAATTTTTGCTCATAATTAATATTTGCAAATATATAACCTTTGATTTTTTAAAAATATATTTTTTTGAAAACTTGTAGAAAAAAAATCAGGTTAGATTTCTTTTGGTAATTTCATCTCTTATCAGAGCAGCTTTGTCGTAATCTTCATCTTTAATGGCTTCATCAAGTAATTTATTTAATTCATTAAGTGAAAGGCTATTAAAATTTTCATTAACAACCGATGCCCCAACAGTGTGTTTTTCGTCTGATGGTCTGGTAGGGGTATCGCTATTTTGGTCTTCTATAATTATTCCTGCTTCATCTATTATTTTTTTATTAATCAGAATTGGGCATTTAAATCTTAAAGCCAGACTAATTGCGTCAGAAGTACGAGCATCGATATGAATAGGGCTACCGTTCATATCAAATATAAGTTGCGAATAAAAAACACCATCTTCTAGATTGCTAATAAAAACCTCTATAAGTTTAATATTAAATGCTTCTGCAAAACTCTTAAAAAGGTCATGTGTCATAGGGCGTGACGGCTTAATCCCTTCCATCTCAAAAGCAATTGTTTGAGCTTCGTATGCACCTATTACAATTGGCAATTTTGTATTACTGCCTTTTTCTCCAAGTATTAAAGTGTATGAAGAGCTATTGGTATGACCGGCGGTTAATCCAATTACTTCAAGTTTTACCTTAGTACTCATTTTTTAATTTTTTAATTGTTTTGCTCGCTCAATAAGTTTTGGTAAAATATCAAATGCATCTCCTACAATTCCATAATCTGCAGCTTTGAAAAAGGGAGCTTCGGGGTCTTTGTTAATAACACAAATAACCTTGCTCGAACTTACACCTGCCAAATGCTGAATTGCACCTGAAATTCCTATTGCAATATACAAATTTGCTTTAATAGTAAGCCCTGTTTGACCAACATGCTCAGAATGTGGTCTCCAGTCCATATCTGATACGGGTTTTGAGCATGCTGTAGCTGCTCCAAGTAATTCTGCAAGTTCTTCTATCATATACCAGTTTTCAGGACCTTTCATACCTCTTCCGCCTGATATTACAAGTTCTGCTTCGGTTAATGAAACTTTCCCTCCTTCTTTTTTTACATTAATAGATTTTGTATGAATTGCTGAAGAATCAATATTTATAGTTTTTTCAACAATAGAAGAATTGCTCTCAAAATTTTTTATTTCATATGAATTTGGTGTAATACACAATACATTTCTGTTTGTTGCAAGTTTTACATAACTGAAAGCTTTGTTTGAAAAAGCACTCTTTTTTACTGTATTTTCAGAGCTTGGCAGACTTATAACTCCAGAAACAATCCCTGATTTGGTTTTGATTGCAATACGTGGTGCTATAGATTTTGCAGTATATGTATTTGCAAAAATTATATAAGATGGGTTTTCGTCATTTACAATATTCGAAACACATTCGGTATATGCTTCTGTACTATAATTGTTAAGATTTGAACCATTTATTGAATAAACAGAAGTAGCTCCACAATTTCCAAACTCGGTAGTGTTTATAGAAGAATTATTTATGGTTATTGCTATAATCTGTGCATTGGTATTGTTTGCAATATCTCTTGCATAAGAAATAGCCTCTTTTCCTGATTTTTTTAATATTCCGTTTTCGTGTTCGGTAAAAACAATAATTTTCATTTATTTTTTTAAATTAATTTTTTTTCGTTTCTCAATAAATCCAGCAATTCGCCTGCATTTTCTGCATCTATCATTTTTACGCCTGTTTTGGCTGGTGGCAACTCAAACGATACTAATGTATTTAGTTCGTTTTCAGAAGTTGCTTCTACAATTTTTAATGGTTTAGTTCTGGCTGCCATAATTCCACGCATATTAGGAATACGTGGCTCACTTAAATCTTTCTGAGCACTAACCACACATGGTATTTTACATTCAAGTTCTTCTCTTCCTCCGTCTATATCACGTGTAGCAGTAACTTTTGTTCCATCAGTTTCAAGTTTTGATACTATATTTATTGAGGGTAAACCAAGTATTTCTGCAATTAATCCGCATACTATACCTCCGTTGTGGTCAATTGATTCTCTGCCTGTAAAAATTAAATCGTAATTTTCGTTTTTAGCGTAGTTTGAGATTTGAGTTGCTACAAACATAGCATCTTTGGGTTCTGCATTAATTCTTACAGCATCTGTAGCACCAATTGCAAGAGCCTTGCGAATATTTGTTTCGGTATCTGCAAGCCCTACATTAATTACAGTAACAGTTCCATTAATTTGCTCAACAATTTCCAATGCTCTTGTCAATGCCATTTCATCGTAAGGATTAATAATGAATTGAACTCCGTCTGAGTTAAATTTTGTGTTGTTATCTTTAAAGGATATTTTTGAAGTAGTATCTGGTACTACACTAATACATACTAATATTTTCATAAAAATAAATAGGTTTGCAAAATTACAAATTCAAATTCAATAAAAAGTGGAAAATTCAAGAATTGAACAAATTAAATTATTTTTAAAAGAATCACCCGATGACCCATTTCTTAACTATGCTCTGGCTATAGAGTATGTGGCTAAAAAGAATCAAGCAGAAGCAAAAGATATTTTTCAGAAACTAATTACAAAAAACCCTGAATATTCTGCTACCTACTATCACTACGGCAAGTTGTTATTATCAGAAAACAAAAAAAACGAAGCAATTGAGATTTTTGAAAAGGGCATAAAAGTAGCCAAACAAAACAACGAACAACATGCCGCATCAGAATTATTATCAGCTTTAAACGAAATTTTATACGATGAAGATTGAAGAAATAAAAAATAAAAAATTTAAAATAAGCAATCCGCATTTCAAAGAAAATATTCTAAATGCACTTACAGGGCAGCATTTTATGAATTTAACAGGTTTTAAAATTACAAAAATTGAAGCCGGTTATATTGAAGGAGAACTTGATATTGAACAAAAACATAAACAGCAGTATGGTTTTTTACATGGAGGTGTATCGGCTACATGCCTTGATATTGTTATGGGGTTTGCATCATACACTCTGCTACCAATTGATAAGGGAGTAGTAACCGCCCAACTTGATATATTGTATTATAATCCAGGTGTAGGCACTAAGCTTATAGCAAAAGGCTGGGTAGATAAGGCAGGCTCAAGGTTATACTTTTGCGAAGGTGAAATAATAGTTGTAGATAAAAATGAAAGAGAAATTTTGACAAACAAAGCAAAGGCAATTATGTGTGTTATTGAAAAAACAGCTTGATTATTTTGTAAATTATATTTTCAATTAATGAACTTACTTTTACTTCTTAATGCACAATAGTCTTTTATTAAAACAAGCATATCAAACACCAAATTTTCAATTTTAAGCCACTCCATTAAAACAAAATTATAAAATCACTTTTAAGTTTGAGTGTTTTAAAATGCCTCTAATTAAGTCGTTTTTTTTCTAAAAGTCGTTATTTTATGTGTTTTGGAGAGGTTGTGCTACAGTTACCCTTGTTACAAGCTGCACTTTCTTCTGTCCTCATAGTTAGTCTAGTTTCTTTAAAGAAATAGTTTGTCCGTCCTCGTGTAAAACGGTTTGGTAGTTTGGTGTCAATGCGTCACAGAACTTTCTAAATGAAGTGTAGCCAAAATTTCTATGGTCAAAAGTCGGGTCAACTTTGCGAAGTGCCTCTGAGAACCTTGATAGTAAGGCTTGTCCTGTGTCAATGTCTGCAACCATTTGAAAAGCACTTTCAATTTGCTTTAGATCAACAGATTTAACACCAGATTTTTTTAATGAACCAATTAAGTTTAGGTCTATTTTTCCAATAATCTTTGGCCCAGGAAGTCTTGGAGCTTTTGGTCCAGTTTCCGTTTCCTTTTTGTCTTCTTCTTTTTTAGTTGGCTCTTTGGTTTCTTTAATTTCTATTGGTTGAAGAATTTCAGAAAAAGTGAAATTTTCACAGGATTTTACAAAAGCTTCTGGAGTATGAGATTTGCCAATTCCCATAATAAATAAACCTTCTTCTCTTATTCTGTGTGCAAGTCCTGTATAGTCGCTATCACTTGAAACAATGCAAATACCGTCAATGAATTTTGAATGTAATAAGTCCATTGCATCTATGATGAGTGCAGTGTCTGTCGAGTTTTTTGCAGTCGTGTAAGCAAACTTTTGAATTGGTCTTACTGCAAATTTATTTAGTTGCTCTTTCCAACTTTTCATACTGTTGTCAGTCCAGTCAGCGTAAATTCGTTTAACTGTCACACGTCCAAATCGTCCAGCCTCTGAAATATATTGTTCAATAAGTCCACTTTCAGCGTTGTCCCCGTCTATAAGAATTGCTATTTTATTTCCTGTTGTCATTGTTTACAATTTGATGTGTGGTGTCGTATGTTAAGGTTGCCACTAACGGCAGTCTGTCTTCCGCCAAGTCGGGACCTCTTTTATTTTCATAATTTAATTCAAAAATAGTGGAATAAATGAATTATAAGAGAGTTCTATTTGAAATAAATTTTAGTTTGTAATTAGAAAAGTTGAAAAAGATAATAGCTTTAAACGCCAGTCTGTCTAAAAACCCAAAACGAACCTTTCGAGAATCGAATATATAATTTTTTCAAAGACAGGTGTCCGAGTATTTTATTTAACAATCGCTTCATTTTTTAGTTTTTAGACAGTTTGACGGTTCATCGCTTTGCGAAGAAGCGTAATACGAAGCCAAAAAGTGTCAAATTGCAATAGTTTTTTATTGAAACCACAACTTTCATGCAACCAATAAACCCGCTTTTTTGCAAAACGCTTGTTACAAGCTGGGCTT
>JADLGN010000048.1 GCA_020849295.1 Bacteroidia bacterium | reverse complement strand
TTGTAGTTCATTCTTGCTTCATCAATTACAGAACTGGCAAATGAGTAATTCATAAATAAAACGGTTAAAAACAACATCAAAACTTTCATTATAAAACAGCTATTTTGTATCTTAAATAACTCTTAAACGCAACAAATGCTTTTTGTGAAGTGGAAACCCTAATTCTATTATTCATTATTTCTATTGAGGACTTTCTTTTTATTTTTCTAAACAATGATATATAATATTTGTAAGCCAAATACACCCCAAACATCGATGAGTTTGGGAGTTTTTTTATTCCGATTAAGGCTTCTTTAAACTCTTCTTCAATCTCTTTCTCAATTTGACATTTGACACAATTATCAAACACACTCAAATCCACATTAGGGAAATAAGTTCTACCTAAAATTTGATAATCATCTTTCAAATCTCTTAAAAAATTTATTTTCTGAAAAGCAGAGCCCAGCTTCATTGCGTAAGGTTTTAGTTCTTCATATTTTTCTTTATTACCATCTGTAAAAACTTGCAGACACATTAATCCAACCACTTCGGCTGAACCATGAATATATTCGTCATATAGTTTTGAATTGTAATCTATTTTCTGCAAATCCATCTCCATACTGTGTAAGAAGTGGTCAATCAGAACGCTATCAATTTGATATTTATGCACTGTTTCCTGAAAAGATTGTAAAATTGGATTGAGCGAAATACCTTCTTCTAAAGCATTTCTAGTTTCTGTTTTTAGTCTATTTAGTAGCTTTTCCTTATCGTAATCATGAAAGCTATCCACTATTTCATCAGCCAATCGGACATATCCATAAATCGCATAAATTGCAGAACGAATAGCAGGTTTTAATGCCAAAATCCCCAAGGAAAAACTGGTGCTATATTTTTGAGTTGTTATCTTGCTTACTGAGTAAGAAAGTTCATCAAATAATTGTTTCATAATACTTCTTTTTTAAGTTTATTAACTTCTTGTGCTACAATTTTCCCTGAAATAATAGAAGGTGGAACGCCAGGTCCAGGAACGGTCAACTGACCGGTATAAAAAAGGTTGTTCAATTTTTTATTTTTTATTTTTGGTTTCAAAACCGCTGTTTGATTCAGTGTATTTGCCAATCCATACGCATTCCCACCGTAGGCATTGTAATCCGAAATAAAATCGCTTACACAATAACTCTTTTTGTATTCTATTTTTGAAGCTAAATCGGTTATTCCTGTATGTTTTTCAATTCTGGAAAGCATTTCCATAAGGTACTTTTCTCTAACATTTTCATCATCATCAACTCCTATTGCTAATGGCATTAATAGAAATAAATTTTCTCTTCCTTTAGGTGCAACACCATCATCTGTTTTAGAAGGACAACAAACATAAAACAATGGTTTTTCAGGCCATTTTTTATCCCCATAAATACAATCAATATGTTCATCCAAATCATTCTCAAAAAAAAGTGTGTGATGTTTCAAATTGGGTATCGTTTGATTAATGCCCAAATAGAAAATCAAACTTGAAGGGGCAAATGTTCTGCTTATCCAATATTCTTCTGTGTAATTTCTATGCTCTTCGTTAAGTAGTGTTTCTGTATGGTGATAATCCGAGGAGGCTATCACTGCATCAAATTCATGATTTACACCATTGATTTGCAGAGAGGTTGCTTTTTTATTATCTGTATGTATTTTTTCTACTTTGCTGTTGAAGTGAAAAATTGCCCCTTGTTTTTCCGCTACGCTTTTCATGGCTAAAACCAATTGATAGAAACCTCCAATTGGATAATGTGTTCCTAAGGCGTAACCTCCGTAATTCATTAAGCTATACAAAGCAGGAATGTTTTTAGGAGTAGCTCCGAGAAAAATTACAGGAAACTCCATTAATGTCCTTAGTTTTTCATTTTTAAAGTATTTGGCAACATAGCTTCTAAAATTGGTCAGCAAATCTAATTTCAAGGCACTTTTCGCTATTTTTGGAGAGATAAATTCTGTCCAATTATGGCAAGGTTTATTCACAAAATCCTGCATGCCAACTTCATACTTGAATTTGGCAGATTGCATAAGTTTCTCCAATTGTAATCCAGCACCTTTCTCCAAATTTTCAAACAAGATTTTCAACTCTTCCAAACTTTCAGGTACGCTAATTTTTTCATCGGAGAATATCATTTCAAATTGCGGATTTAAGGAAACTAATTCAAAGAAATCAGCAGTTTTGCAGTCAAAATCAGCAAAAAAATCCTCCATAATATCAGGCATCCAATACCAACTTGGTCCCATATCAAAAGTATATCCAGCCTCCGTTGTAAACTGCCTTGCTCTTCCGCCTGGTTGATTGTGTTGTTCGAAAACATGCACTTCATGACCTTTCTTCCCTGCATAAGCGGCTGCAGAAATGCCCGAAAACCCCGAACCAATTATTGCAATTTTCATTGTTTATCTTTTAACACTTCACGTAATAAATTTTCGGTATCTATATTTTTATCATAAATTGATTGATGAAAATCATCTAGTTTATTCAGCAATCGTATCAATTCCATTTTTTCATGGTGTAATAAATTTCCTGTAACAATGGAGGTTGCTTGACGAA
>JADLGN010000047.1 GCA_020849295.1 Bacteroidia bacterium | reverse complement strand
TTGTAGTTCATTCTTGCTTCATCAATTACAGAACTGGCAAATGAGTAATTCATAAATAAAACGGTTAAAAACAACATCAAAACTTTCATTATAAAACAGCTATTTTGTATCTTAAATAACTCTTAAATGCAACAACTATTTTTTGCGGATTAGAAACTCGAATTCTACTGTTCATTATTTCTGTTGAAGAGGTTCTTTTTATTTTTTTGAACAAAGAATAATAGTATTTATAAGCCAAATACACGCCAAACATGGATGAATTAGGTAGTTTTTTTATGCCTATTAAAGCTTCTTTAAATTCTTCTTCAATCTCCTTTTCAATTTGACATTTGACACAATTATCAAACACACACAAATCCACATTAGGAAAATAAGTTCTACCTAAAATTTGGAAATCATCTTTTAAATCTCTTAGAAAATTTATTTTTTGAAAAGCTGAGCCTAATTTCATTGCATACGGTTTTAATTCTTCGTACTTCTCTTTGTTACCGTCCGTAAAAACTTGCAGGCACATTAACCCAACCACTTCGGCTGAACCATGAATATACTCATCATATAATTTTAAATTATAATCTATATTCTGTAAATCCATCTCCATACTGTTCAAGAATTGGTCAATCAGAACGCTATCAATTTGATATTGACGCACTGTTTCCTGAAAGGATTGTAAAATAGGATTGAGCGAAATACCTTCTTCTAAAGCATTTCTAGTTTCTGTTTTTAGTCTATTTAGTAGCTTTTCCTTATCGTAATCATGAAAGCTATCAACTATTTCGTCAGCCAACCGAACATAGCCATAAATCGCATAAATGGCTAATCGAATAGCAGGTTTTAATGCCAAAATCCCCAAGGAAAAACTGGTGCTATATTTTTGAGTTGTTATCTTGCTTACCGAGTAAGAAAGTTCATCAAATAATTGTTTCATAATGCTTCTTTTTTAAGTTTATTAACTTCTTGTGCTATAATTTTTCCTGAAATAATAGAAGGAGGAACACCTGGACCTGGAACGGTTAACTGACCCGTATAAAACAGATTACTCAAATTCTTGTTTTTTATTTTTGGTTTTAATACTGCTGTTTGACCCAATGTATTTGCCAAACCATAAGCATTTCCACCATAAGCATTGTAATCCGAAATAAAATCGCTTACACAATAACTCTTTTTGTATTCTATTTTTGAAGCTAAATCGGTTATTCCTGTATGTTTTTCAATTCTTGAAAGCATTTCTGTTAGGTACTTTTCCCTAATATTTTCGTCATCGTTAATTCGTATTGCCAATGGCATTAATAGAAACAGATTTTCTTTTCCCTTGGGTGCAACACCGTCATCTGTTTTAGAAGGACAACAAACATAAAACAGTGGTTTTTTAGGCCATTTCTTTTCACCATAAATACAGTCTATATGTTCATCCAAATCATGCTCAAAAAAAAGTGTATGATGTTTCAAATTGGGTATCGTTTCATCAATTCCGAGATAAAAAATCAAACTTGAGGGTGCAAATGTTCTGTTTTTCCAATATTCCTCTGTGTAATTTCTATGCTCTTTGTTAAGTAGTGTTTCTGTATGGTGATAATCCGAAGAAGCTATCACTACATCAAATTCATGATTTACGCCATTAATTTGCAGAGAGGTTACTTTTTTATTATCTGTATGTATTTTTTCTACTTTGTTGTTGAAGTGAAAAATAGCCCCTTGTTTTTCCGCTACGCTTTTCATTGCTAAAACCAATTGATAAAATCCGCCAATTGGATAATGTGTTCCTAAGGCGTAACCTCCGTAATTCATTAAGCTATACAAAGCAGGAATGTTTTTGGGAGAAGCTCCGAGAAAAATTACAGGAAACTCCATTAATGTCCTTAGTTTTTCATTTTTAAAGTATTTAGCAACATAGCTTCTAAAATTGGTTAGCAAATCTAATTTCAATGCACTTTTTGCAATTTTTGGAGAGATAAACTCCGTCCAATTATGGCAAGGTTTATTCACAAAATCCTGCATCCCTACTTCATACTTGAATTTGGCAGATTGCATAAATTTCTCCAATTGTAACCCTGCATCTTTTTCGATAGTTTCAAACAAGATTTTCAACTCTTCCAAACTTTCAGGTACGCTAATTTTTTCATCGGAGAATATCATTTCAAATTGCGGATTTAAGGAAACTAATTCAAAGAAATCAGCAGTTTTGTAGTCAAAATCAGCAAAAAAACCATCCATAATATCAGGCATCCAATACCAACTTGGTCCCATATCAAAAGTATAGCCAGCCTCCGTTGTAAACTGCCTTGCTCTTCCGCCTGGTTGATTGTGTTGTTCGAAAACATGGACTTCATGACCTTTCTTCCCTGCATAAGCGGCTGCAGAAATGCCCGAAAACCCCGAACCAATTATTGCAATTTTCATTGTTTATCTTTTAACACTTCACTTAATAAGTTTTCGGTATCTATATTTTTATCATAAATTGATTGATGAAAATCATCTAGTTTATTCAGCAATCGTATCAATTCCATTTTTTCATGGTGTAATAAATTTCCTGTAACAATGGAGGTTGCTTGACGAA
>JADLGN010000046.1 GCA_020849295.1 Bacteroidia bacterium | reverse complement strand
TTCCTTTTGGTAGTTTGTGGCTTATAGCTGCCGAATAATCTGTTTTTGATATTTGATTAAAAGTACATTCATCAAGCTGATGTCCTATGGTATTGTATATTTTCAATGATTTTATTTCAGTATTTTCAGATATAGAAACATTAAACCTATTGCCCGAAACAGGATTAGGATATACTTTTATATTATTATTGAATGATAAAGGCTTTACAGCAGTATTTTCATCTGTAATATCGAAATACTTGAAAAAGGTATCAGAACCACATTCGTTGGTAACTATAAGCATTACTTTGTAGCTTGTGGGGCTTGGCTTAAACTTATGAGTAGGCGACCTGAGAACAGAAGGAATACCGTTTTCTTCAAAAATCCATCTGTACTGGCAATTGTATTCACTAAGGTTGATAAATTTGAAAGTATTATTACCTAAATCAGTGCTTTTAAAATAAGCAATGGGCTTGCAGTTGTATATGGCAAATGATGTATATACAGGCATAGGATCGAAAATACCTAATACTTCAGGGCGAAAATTTATATCCCAGTAACATTGACGGCCATAGTTAATTATTGTATTTTCTCCATTATCGTAAATAGAATTTATTCCTCTTACTTTATTAATCCATTTAAATCTTTTGTATTGGTCGTATTTGCAAATTGTAAGGCTATTTTTTCTAAAATCATAATGATATTTATAAAGAAAATCATCATCAAAATTTACAATAGAGTCATCAGCTAAAATATTAAATTCAGAAGAAAGATTATCATAATCGAATAAAATATAAAATCCTCTTTTAGCTTTGATTAAAGCATGTGAAGTTATTGTGTCATTCGTTTGTTTTAACAGGGGTGAAGCTTCTTGTTTGTTTATATCAAGCTTTAACAGACAATTAGACTTTTTACCTAAAAATTCTGTATTAAAAAGTTTAAATGAATCATTAGCTATTATCAGTGCAAGTAAATCATTGCTGTTTTGAATAATATGAGAAACTTCTGCACCCTTTTTGGAAACTATAGAAAACAGAGGAGTAATGTTTCCCCAGGTATCAAAGCTGAAAAGGTAAGTAAGAAATTGGTTTTTCGGTATATTTTCTGTCTTTATTGAATATTTGCTTATTACTTTACCCTTTTCATCGCTATATACAATATCGCTGTCGTTATTACTTACCTGTACATTGGCAAGCAATTTAATGCCGTCAACATCAGACACGACTTTAGAAAAATGTTTATTTAAAAACCGTATCCATTTTATATTGTTGTTTTTTTGACTGTAGCAAACAATATAAGTCTGGGATTTATAAGTTGTTGTATCATTTTGATGTAAGGGAAAAAAACTTTTTATATCATTTTTGCGATGAAAAGTTATAATTACATCTCCTTCAAAGTCAAACTTACCAATTAATAAACTATTAAGTGTCCAATAGATATTTTGATTATCAGTTTCAGCAAAATAATATTTTGAGAGCAATTTACCTTCGAGGTCAAAAGTCAATAACCATAACCGCTGCATACGGTTAGGAAAAACAATAAAATCATTTTGATTAGAAGGATCGAGCCTTACGGTGTCGTCCATAGTACTTACCAAAGTAAGTATGCTTTTTTTCTGTTCGTCCATTTGTACACGCCATACTTGATTGTCGTAATTACTTCCAAAAGGAAGATATTTAATTTTATGAGTTTTATAATTATAACGGCAAAAGTAAAGACTTGAACTTTTTAATTCTTCGTAAGGTTTTTCCATAATAAAAGTATCATTAAAGTAGGTTTCTAACTGCAAATGACCGGTTATATTGTTAATATAGTAAATATTTTGATCGTCTATTGCGTGAAAAGTTGGATATGCTGTATGAGGGTAGTTGTAATGTAGATTGTAATGATCTACCACTTTTGCGTAAAGCCTACTCTCTCTATATTGTGAAGTATCTTTTACATAATAGGTGAAATAATCAATAATTTGCTGTGCTTTTAAAAAGCTGCAAAATGAAATAAATACAAATAATAATAAACAATGCTTTATCATAAGTAATAAAGTTAAGGGCAAGATGGAATAAGGGTAATAATGCAGTTTACAGGGTCCCAAGAAACATTAATACCCGCTCCGCAACATCCGCCTATAACCCCTAAATGCTGCCATGTATGATTGTCATCAAAAAAATTATTACCTATTAATTGAAAACCAACTCCATTAATAATAAATTCTGTTGGAGTACAAGGGCACATTGAAGCAGGAAAAGTAACAGTTTGTATTCTTGGAAATGAAAAATTACCCGGGTCTATAACGTATTCATTGTTTGTGCATGCTCCTGGACGTAAATAATATGTAGATGGTGGATTTATTAAAGAAGAATCACAAGCTATGGGAATATAATTACAAATGAAACCAATACTCATCATACAATCCACTTTGTTAATAATAGTAATTTGACAACACGACGATTGGGCTTTGGACTTAAATGATAGACCCGATAGAAAAATTAATAATACAACAAATGTTTGAAGTTTGAAGTTTGAAGTTTGAAGTTTGAAGTTTGAAGTTTGAAGTTTGAAGTTTGAAGTTTGAAGTTTTCATATAATGATATTTTAGTATTTCAAACTTAGATGTTTATTTTTGAATAAGCAAGAAAGAAAAAAAGTTTTTTTTTACTCAATCATAATTTTACTTACAAAAGCAGTATTTTCATTTGTAATAATTTTTAATATATAAATTCCTTTTGGTAGTTTGTGGCTTATAGCTGCCGAATAATCTGTTTTTGATATTTGATTAA
>JADLGN010000045.1 GCA_020849295.1 Bacteroidia bacterium | reverse complement strand
ATGTCTAAAACTTTAGGTATTATAGGACTTGGCTATGTTGGTTTACCATTAGCTGTAGAGTTTGGGAAAAAATATAAAACTATAGGTTTTGATATTAATATTAAGCGTATAGAAGAATTAAAAAAAGAAATTGACAAAACACTTGAAATAGATTCTGAAAATCTAAAATCTTCATCACATTTGTTATTTTCATCAAATTGGGAAGATTTAAAACAATGTCAAATTTTTATAGTTACCGTCCCTACTCCTGTGGACGGTAACAACCGTCCAGACCTCACTCCTCTTTATAAAGCCAGCGAAACCGTTGGGAAAGTTTTAAAAAAAGAAGATATCGTAATTTATGAATCTACAGTTTATCCGGGAGTTACAGAAGAAGAGTGCGTTCCTGTATTAGAAAAAATTTCAGGATTAAAGTTCAATAGTGATTTCTTTTGTGGTTACTCGCCCGAACGCATTAACCCTGGAGATAAAGAACATACTGTAACTAAAATACTAAAAGTTACTTCCGGTTCTACTCCCGAAATTGCCGAAGAAGTAGATCAATTATATAAATCTATCATAATTGCCGGAACTCATAAAGCCCCAAGTATAAAAGTAGCTGAAGCAGCAAAGGTTATTGAAAACTCACAACGAGATATAAACATTGCTTTTGTAAATGAATTGGCCAAAATTTTTAATTTGATGGGTATTGATACTCATGAAGTACTGGAAGCTGCCGGCACAAAATGGAACTTCCTTAAATTTAAACCGGGTTTGGTTGGAGGCCATTGTATTGGTGTTGATCCTTTTTACCTTGCCCAAAAATCTCAGGAACTTGGTTATCATCCCGAAATCATATTAGGCGGCCGAAGACTTAATGACAGCATGGGTTCTTATGTTGCTGAACAGGTGGTTAAACTGATGGTAAAAAAAGATATTCCTGTTAAAAATGCTAAATGCCTTATTCTGGGTTTCACGTTTAAAGAAAACTGCACTGATGTAAGAAATACAAGAGTAATTGATATTATTAATGAAATAAAATCGTATTCAGTTGAACCCGTTATTTACGACCCATGGGCCAGTGCAGAGGAAGTGAAACAAGAATACGGCATTGACATATATAATACTTTGCCACAAGGGAATTTTCAAGCTACAATTCTAGCTGTAGCACACAATGAATTTAAAGATTTATCAATTGAAAAGACTGCTGAAACAGTGGTTTATGATGTGAAGGGGATCCTTCCTCTGAACAAGGTAGATGCACGATTATAAAATGCCTCTGTTATGCTGACGCAGGAGGAATCTCTCTGGGGTAAAAAAGATTTCTCCTATCATCGAAATGACAAAACCTCTACCTCTACCTTAACGATGTCCATATCGGCAAAACATATTCCCCCTTCACTTTTTTGGGATGTTGACTATTCAAAACTTGATTGGACAAAACACGAAATGATAATAGTTCAGCGTGTTATTGAACGAGGCAGTATTAATGCCCTGCAGGAAATTATGCAACATTACGGAAAGGCAAGATTGACAACAATTATAAAAAAAATCAGTCACCTTAGCCCACGCGATATGGCTTTTGTGAATGTGTATTTTAATATTGATTTAAATGAACTGAAGTGCTATTCAAAGAAACTGTTGAACCCGAATTATTTGAATTAATAAAGAAACTTTGTGCCTATCCTCCTTTGAATAATTTTATTTTGGTGGGTGGCACGGCTTTAGCTTTACAAATTGGTCATCGTAAAAGTATTGATATTGATCTCTTTTCTACCGAACCATTTGCAACAGATAAATTGGCTAATTCATTAGTAAAGGATTTTGATTTTTTCATAAACAACCGTTTTACCAATACAATTTTGGGTACCATCAAAAAAATAAAAACGGATATCTTATCTCATCAATACAAGCTGATTGCACCTGTAAAAGAGATAGAAGGTATCCGTATGGCATCATGCCAGGATATTGCAGCTATGAAATTAAATGCCATTACAGACAATGGGAGCCGACTTAAGGATTTTGTAGATATTGCATTTCTTTCCTCCTATTTCTCACTACAGCAAATGCTTGATTTTTTTGAAATAAAATATCCGGGTAATAGTTCGATAATTGCTTTGAAATCGCTCTGCTATTTTGAGGATATTAATTTCGATGTTGATATTATATATCAGGAAAACCCCCGAACATGGAAAACTATTCATTCAAGGATTATAGAAATGGTTCGAAATCCACAAAAGAAATTTAGCAGAATAGAATAAGTTAAAGTCGAAAGGTTAAAGGTTTTAAAGTGTGAATTCAATAGTAAAATTCTTCAGCCGTCAGAATTCTTCCGTCAAGGTGTGGCTGGGATCCAATCTCGCTAAAGGTGAGACGAAATGCAAAATTTTCAGGCAGAAATTCAATCTTTACGCCAATTTAAAATCGTAAACCGCACTTTAATATTTAAGTAAACTTTCCAATAAATTTTGAAGTTGGATTTGTTGGTGCCTTTTTTTGCTACTTTTTTTTACATAAAAAAAAGTATATGAGACACACAGTATAAGAATGAAAATCTTAGTAACAGGAGGGGCAGGATTTATTGGGAGCAATATCGTTGAAACCCTTTTAAATACAGATACTATTACCAAAGTAGTAGTGCTAGACAATCTATACACAGGTTTTGAAAAGAATATTCAACCATTTTATACCAATCCAAAATTCACTTTTATTAATGGAGATATTACCGATTTAGCAACCTGTAATAAGGCATGTAGCGACATTGACGCTGTTTGTCACCAGGCCGCTTTAGGTTCGGTTCCCCGCAGCATTAATAACCCTCTCGCCACCCACCAGGTAAATGTAGATGGATTTTTTAATATGCTGGATGCCGCAAGACTTAATGGAATAAAACGCTTTGTTTATGCCTCATCGTCCAGTGTATATGGCGATGCCGATTATTCTCCAAAAGTGGAATACAAATTAGGAACACCTCTATCCCCCTATGCTGTTACCAAAAAAACGAATGAATTGTATGCCAATGTCTTTTATAAAACATACGGTATGGAAGTGATAGGTCTGCGATATTTTAATGTATTTGGACCAAGGCAAGACCCAAACGGAGCTTATGCGGCAGTTATTCCATTGTTCTTTAAAGCCGCATTAAACAATGGGACTCCCGTCATCAATGGCGATGGTACCATCACCCGGGATTTTACTTATATCGACAATGTCGTTAACATCAATATTTCGGCATTAACCCTTAGCAATCCTGAAGCCTTTGGCAAAGCCTATAATGTAGCATGTGGTGAAACAACTACATTAACCCAAATTTGGGAAACCATAAAAAAAATAAGCAATTGTACAGCCAATGCTATCTACGGAGAACAACGAAAAGGCGATATTCTTCAAAGCCTTGCCGATATTGGCCTTGCTAAAAAATATTTAAACTATTCTCCAACTGTTGATGTAATTGAGGGATTGGAGAAAAGTTTTGAATGGTATCGTAAAATATAATGAGGTTTATATTCTTATAATTTCAGAACAATGTTAATAATTGCTGAAATAGGGCAAGCCCACGAAGGAAGTTTAGGTATAGCACATAGTTATATTGATGCCTTGGCTGACACCGGTGTAGATATTATAAAATTTCAAACCCATATTGCCGAAGCTGAAAGCAGCCCCTATGAGCCTTTTAGAGTAAAATTTAGTTACGAAGACTCAACCCGATTTGAAACCATGGCCACAGCTGTATCAGCTGCCTATATGAACATTCCTTTAGCCCATATACAAGGCGGTGAGGTTACAGGAAATATTGATAAAAAAGTGAGACATAGCATTACAAAATTAGCTGATTACCATTTTGTAGCCTCTGAAAGTGCCCGTCAGCGGGTAATTAAGTTGGGCGAAAATCCACATTACGTATTTAACACTGGCTGCCCTTCCATTGATTTAGCACATAGTATTAAATCCAATCCATCTTTAAATTTTGATCCTTATAAAAAATATGGCGGTGTAGGTTCCTGTCCTGATTTGAGCAACGGATACATTGTAGTCATGCAACATCCGGTTACTACTGAATATGCAGAAAGTCGTACCCATATTGAAGAAACCCTGTATGCTATTAAAGATATTACCACCCCCATATTATGGTTTTGGCCCAATGTGTATGCAGGAGCAGATGGTACATCTACAGGAATCAGATCGTTTCGTGAAACCCACCGACCTAATAACCTGCATTTTTTTAAAAATATGGAAGGGGAAGATTTTTTACGATTACTGCTAAATTCAAAGTGCCTGATAGGCAATAGCAGTGTAGGAATAAGAGAATGTGCCTACTTAGGTGTACCAGTTGTTAATATAGGAACCCGCCAAATCAAACGCGACCGTGGAAATAATATTAAGGATGTAAATTACGATAGGGACGAAATAAGAATGGCGGTTTTGCATTGGTTTAATGATGCAATACCTATAGGTTCTGATGTGTATGGTGGAGGCGATGCCGGTAAAAAAATTGCAGATTTACTTGGTTCTTTGCCTCTTAAGTTTCATAAAACAATAAATTATTGATGCTCTTTGCTATTAATTTTCATTACATCCGGCCTTCTCTTAATTTTGCCTACCCCTCAATTTTTGGCAAAACACAAGAACAGTTTAAATCACAACTTATTGAATTAAAACGCTTCGGTAATTTCATTCATCCCTATGAATTACATGAAAGAAAAAAAGAAATAGAAAACAAAAGTGAGATATTTTTTATTATAACCTTTGACGATGGACTGAAAGAGCAGTATACATTTGCATTACCCATTTTAGATGAATTAAATATTCCTGCCCTGACTTGTCCGCTTTAGTGCAACAAATCAAGTTTAACTAATAACTCTTTAAGTTCTTTAGTGACTTTTCCCTTAACAATCTCTTCTTTTTGAGTTAGTTTGTTTAGCATTTTGGCATCTGTAACT
>JADLGN010000044.1 GCA_020849295.1 Bacteroidia bacterium | reverse complement strand
TTAATTCTTCTATACGCTTAATATTAATATCAAAACCTATAGTTTTATATTTTTTCCCAAACTCTACAGCTAATGGTAAACCAACATAGCCAAGTCCTATAATACCTAAAGTTTTAGACATGTTTTTCCTTATTTTTAAATATTTAATGATATTATATCTTCTTAAATGTCATTAAATTTTTTTTGTTTTTTTGTTTCCCAAAACACAGGATTTTGAAGCGTTTGTAAAAACAACTGATCGCTATTCCCCATTCCGAACAAATGTTGTGGGGTATAATGACCGTTGGAAATAGCCTTGTTTATAGCTTCAAGTATTTCATTTTTTTCAGAGTTTGTGTTGAATATCTCGGGATTCATTGAACGGCTATTTTGTCGAGAACCCACATTTATCGAAGGAACTCCATAATAAGGAGCTTCCCGTATACCTGCACTGCTGTTGCCAACTATGAAAAAACTGTTTTTTAAAAGAACAAGGAAATACTCAAAACGAATTGAAGGGAAAACTTTGAACCTTGGATTGCCAGATAGTTTTTCATAAGCCCTCAAAATATGGCTTGCTCCTAGGTCATTGTTAGGATTAATAACAATGTAGTTCCTTCCGCTTTCCGAAACTGCATCTACAATTTGAAGTGCGGTAGAAAAAATTGTATTTTCTTCTGTTGTAACAGGATGGAACATCAAGATACCGTATTCCTCAAATGGTACTTCGTAATAATTTAGAACTTCTTCCAGTCCTGGTAATTTGTCCGACATCATAACATCAACGTCTGGAGAACCAATCTCATATATATTATTATCAAGTTCTCCCATTTGTAACAAACGCATTTTGGCAAGCTTATTAGAAACAAAATGAGTATGGCTCATTTTACTTACCGAATGCCTTATTAGTTCATCAATAGTCCCCGATACTTCCCCGCCTTCAATATGTGCAACTAGGATATTTTTCAATGCACCTACAATTGCCCCGGCAAGGGCTTCGACTCGGTCACCATGAACGATTATAAGATCTGGCTTTTCTTCCAGAACATAAGATGACAAACCGTCTATTGTTTTAGCAAGTGTTAAATCCATTGTAGACTCTGAAGTATAATTAATATATTTATAAACCACAAAGCCTGATTTTTCTATCTCAGTTACAGTATAGCCATGCTTATGATGCATATGCATGCCTGTAGCAAAAATTTTCACCTCAAATTCAGGACTTCCAAGGCATATCTTGATAAGTGATTTGAGTTTACCAAAATCAGCTCTTGTTCCTGTCAAAAAAAGAAGTTTTTTCTTATTCAAAGTCAGTCCAGTTTAAATGTTGATCCGTTGAAATATCACGGATGGCTTTTTTCCCAAGAATTTCATTAAAGAATTCGGCTTTAATTAAGCCTGTTCCTGGGCGTTTTACCCAGATATTTGACATGCTGAGGGATTCTCCTTTTTTTATAGGGGCAATGCTTACTACTGTAGCGAATGCAAAATTAATTGTAACTTGTTCCTCATTAGCTGGTTCTTTTACACCGCCAAGCATTTGATGAATCAATGCGCTGCCGTTAATAAGCTCGAGACATGCTGTTTCATCCATAGAACAAATAATATCTGGTCCTAATCTTTGCATGTGATCAGTAAAATGACGTTCTAAAAGCGAGGCTCCCATAGCTGTAGCGGCAAGACAGGCAAAATTGCCAATAGTATGATCACTAAGTCCTACAGGTATATTTGGAAATGACTTCATAAGCTGTTGCATAGCCCCAAGTCTAACCAAATGTGGCGGAGTAGGGTATAAATTTGTTGTATGCATCAATGCCAATGGCACTTTATGTTTTATAATTATTCGCACAGCTTTTTTAACACTTTCTATGTTGTTCATCCCCGTACTCAAAATCATTGGTTTGCCAAAGGAGGCTATATGATCTAGAAGAGGATAGTTATTGCATTCACCACTTCCTATCTTGAATGCCGGCACTCCCATTTTTTGAAGACGGTTGGCAGCGGCTCTTGAAAATGGGGTAGAGATAAAAATCATGCCTTTATCCTCTATATAGTTTTTTAATTTTATTTCATCTTCTTCATTTAGTGCGCAGCGCTCCATTATTTTATAAATAGAAACAGAGGAGTTTCCAGGTATCACTTTCATTGCAGCACTACTCATCTCGTCTTCCACAATATGAGTCTGATGTTTTACCATTTCAACTCCTGCTCTTTTGGCTGCGTCAACCATTTCGAATGCTGTTTGTAATGAACCTTCATGATTTATGCCAATTTCTGCTATTACTAGCGGTGTATAATCAGGACCGATTTTTCTACCGACAATTTCAATATAATTTCTCATTTTATAATGGCTTGATTTAGTAAAAACTCGGCAAGCAACATATCGGAGGGTATGTCAATATCTACCTCCGAATAAGGATGGTTGCAAATAAGGGGATAACAATCATCTGTAATAATTTTTAAATTTTTAATTGCTGATGCCTTGCATATATAAAGCTGCCCATTTTCAAAATACCTTGGACTAAGTTCTTGCATTCTTTGCCCTATTTTATAATTTTCAGGAATAAATTTATTTTCAATAATTTGCCCGTACTTTTTATTAAGTTTTGAGAAAGTGGCAAGGCTATCAAGATTCATGTTTTCAAAAATATCAATAGCTTCCTTCAAAAGACCTTTAGGTCGTAAAGGATTGGTTGCCTGTAGTAATATTATTGCATCACATGGTACATTTATATTTTTGAAATGAGATAGTTGATGTTGAAGTACAACTACTGTTGGAGTGGTATCACTAGCAATTGACAAGGGGCGTATTGTGGTTTTAGCACCGAATTTCAAAGCAATATTAGCAATATCTTTATTATCTGTATTAACCCAAATTTTATCTGCAAATCCTGAATCTATGCCGTAAATTATTGAATGAGCTATCAAAGGAATTCCTTTGAGTGGGTAAATATTCTTTTTTGGAAATCGTTTTGAGCCTCCCCTAGCAGGTATGATAATTTGGTAATTCATTTCTTAATTGAAACTTCCAGTACTTCATGAGTATCAATACCAATCAAATTAAAAATTTTGGCCAATTCATTTACAAAGGCAATATTTATATCACGCTGTGAGTTTTCAATGACCTTTGCAGCTTCGGCTACTTTTATGCTTGGAGCTTTATGAGTACCGGCTACTATTATTGATTTATAATGCTGATCTACTTCTTCAGCAATTTCAGAAGTAGAGCCAGATGTTACTTTTAAAATTTTTGTAACTGTATGTTCTTTATCTCCTGGATTAATTCTTTCGGGCGAGTAACCACAAAAGAAATCGCTATTGAACTTTAATCCTGAAATTTTTTCTAATACAGGAACGCACTCTTCTTCTGTAACTCCCGGATAAACTGTAGATTCATAAATTACGATATCTCCTTTTTTTAAAACTTTCCCAACGGTTTCGCTGGCTTTATAAAGAGGAGTGAGGTCAGGACGATTATTATTATCTACCGGCGTGGGTACGGTTACAATATAAGTATGACATTGTTTTAAATCTTCCCAATTTGATGAAAATATCAAATGTGATGAAGATTTTAGATTTTCAGAATCTATTTCAAGTGTTTTGTCAATTCCTTTTTTTAATTCTTCTATACGCTTAATATTAATATCAAAACCTATAGTTTTATATTTTTTCCCAAACTCTACAGCTAATGGTAAACCAACATAGCCAAGTCCTATAATACCTAAAGTTTTAGACAT
>JADLGN010000043.1 GCA_020849295.1 Bacteroidia bacterium | reverse complement strand
TTTGTCCTTGTATAAAGTTCATGGTATAAAAATACTGCATATCTCAATCAATACCACTTTTTTGGATACGGAACTATTCCACATTTTATAAAGAAAAAGTTTGAGTTTTTAGACAGTTTGACGGTTTACGTATTGGCGATGGTGGGGTATTTGAAAAACGTCAGCCCAGCCTTTGTACAAATGCCCAATAGAAGCACAAATGTTGAGTTTACAACTGTCAGCCCCACTATTGCCAATACGATGTAAGTGGCAGTTTTTATAATTGGTCAATTTTGAGATTATCCCACAAAAAAGGTTTAATGTACTGCCAATAATCACCATCTAATTCTAATACCACTGTATGTGTCATGTTGGGTTGGGCTACGGTTGTACATGTATTTCCCGAATTATTTATAGCTTGTTGTGTAGGGATAACATTAGCTGTCCATGTTGCGCCTGTTGAGCTATCGTTTTCTTTAGCATGGAATAATAATACAGGCGAATCAAAAGAGTCGTAATGCAATGTGCCTTGTTGGCTTGCAGGGTCATCATTTATTAAGGTTGCACCGGTAGATATTGAACCATTCGTTTTACTTGAAAATCCGGGATGGTCATTTGTTCCAACGGCAGCGTCATATTCGACAGCATTTGTAAGGGACAGCCCACCTCCGGCTGAACCTCCAAATACTACAATTCGTGTGGTGTCGATAAAGTAGGTATTTGCATTTTTCTTTAGAAAGCGTATGGCGTTCTGTATGTCTTCTAAGGCACATTGTACAGCATATAATCGCAGTTGAGGTTCTTGGTTTCCTCCGTTTTGAGTAAGTCTATAATTTAAAGATGCACAAATATATCCAGATCGTGAATAGGTGTAAGCTTCGTTTTGCCATGCTCCTTTATCGCCAGAAGAATAACCGCCACCATGTATCATTACCAAAAGCGGTTGCTTTTTTATACTGCTTGCATTCGGGGGTAAATAAATATCCATTTTAGCAGTCAGGTTAGGCTGTGAAATTTCTGATTGCTTCGTTTTTTCTGAAGTGTATTGCAGCTTCCTAAAATTTGGACGAGTAGTAAAAGGTACTTCTAATATCTGAATGTCTGTTTTCAGATATACCTGGCTTTCGTATAACCCCGTTGGGTCGGGTGTTTTTATTGTGTCATCCTCTTTCCTACAACTTGATGTCACAGTTGAGAATAGTATCAACAAAAAAATCAATTTATTCATATCGCTTTCTTTTAATTAGTTAGTTTTCTAATGATAAAATCTTGAGCACTTTCACCATTCGTGTTGTCTAAATTCATTTCCGGAATAAATGCTTTGCAACTCACTCCTTTACTATTCGCTTTGTCCAAAATGGATTTTGCTTGTAATGGATGGTGAATTAGGTTTCCTTTGTTTTGCGGAAAAGTATATGGGATGCCAGCACTAGCCAAATAAATATCAGGGTCATCGGATGAGATAAAGGCAAGCATATCTACTTTTGAATTATAGTCGGCTATTTGGGGTGTATTTAGTAAGCTCAAGTCTGAAATTCCATAAAACTGCATTACGGTTTCTGGGGTTGCTATTACAATCATTGTATCCATACTAAGCGTAGGTTGATATTGTCCGAATACGGCA
Source organism: Bacteroidia bacterium (assembly GCA_020849295.1). Taxonomy (GTDB): domain Bacteria; phylum Bacteroidota; class Bacteroidia; order NS11-12g; family UBA9320; genus JABWCE01. Next base: position 1,528 of record JADLGN010000043.1, on the reverse strand, counting down.
GTAGGCCAGGAAACTATATTATAGGTAGCTTGTGTATTGTTGGCAACAATTGCTTTTACTCGTGTAGATTCTCTCAAAATTGGGTCAGATGAATTTGGCTGTGCCATATCATTACTTAAACCAATCCATAGACTAGTTCCTGCTCCGGCTGAGCCTCCTTTTAGAGCAATCATTACTTTATCTATATTGAAATCCTTGCAATAATATCTTATAAATTGCAGTGCTCTTTTGCAATCGTTCAGTGGTTTTAATACACCATCTTGCTCATTCACATCCAATAACAATCTGTAATTTAATGTTGCAAAAGCTATGTTTTTGGATAAGAAAGTGTTTATCTCGCTTTGAAGTCCGGATGAATTATAATTATCCGATTTGCTACCGGATTTAAAACCTCCACCATGAATTTGAACAACTAATGCGGTTGGGGTAGAAGAAGCTGGCATGAAAATATCAAAAGCCGTCTCTGGATAAATATCATATTTTACTTCTTTAAAAAACTTTGCACCAGAATACAAAGTAAATGGTGGCTGTGAAAATTGTAAATGAAGAGATGGAACTTGCTGTTCTTGAACAATGTCATCTTTTCTACAGCTGAAAAGCAAAGAAAAGGATAAAAATAAAACTAAAGTTATTGGTTTCATAATATATTTTTACTTGTTGGACTATATTTTATATAAAAGGTTAAAACGGAATTTAAAAATAAAATTGCCACTTACGTCCCGCGGCTATATATCAGGGCGGCAAAAAAGAACCACCATCCTGTCAAGCCGCTACGAAGATAAGCAAAAGTCACCAAACTTCGGCAACCTTCCGTCCCGCCGACTTGTATATAGCCGCTGTTACCGGCCGTTTTTATTTTTTCCATTTTGAATTTCTTCAATTTTATTATCTAACTTGAAGTTTGTTTTTTCTATAACTTCAATTTTTGTATATCTGAAAACTTTTGCTTTTGGCATTGGTTCTTCCATTTCAATTGTTCCCTTTGGATAGTCTTCTTTTGCATAAAATTGTCCTGTAATTCTAAGTCTGTGTCTAAATGCATCAAAATAATTAGGAAGTTCTAAAGTTTTATCAGCTGGTTCAATATAAAAATGCAATTTTAAATAATTCCTTGTCGTGTCATTACTTTGATTGTCTTTTGTTTGAATCCATTGAGGACAAGCACAACCCCAAACTGTATATTCAATTTCTAAATTCTCAACTTTGTTAGTTAAAATGTTAGTTGAGTCAGATATAATTCTTGTATATCTTTTTTCAAATTGATTTTGAGTCTTATTTATAATAGATTGTTTTTTCGTGTTTGCTTGACCACAATAAGTCAAAATCAAACAAAAAAGTGAAAGTGTTAATATGTTAATTTGTTTTATCATCTAATTCGTTGTTTTTTCTCAAAATGGCAGGTAACGGCAGTCTGTCTAAAAACTCTATTTATTTTTTCAAATAAAGTAAAAAAGGTTGAACAAAAAATGATTTTTTGGAAAAGGAGAAAAAGTTCTGAAAATTATTAAAAAATTGTTCAAAAGATTCT
>JADLGN010000042.1 GCA_020849295.1 Bacteroidia bacterium | reverse complement strand
CTTTGTTTTGACCTTCAAACACAGTAGCATAATTTACAACTTCTTCATTTTCTTTGGTTTCTGGCATAACAACATTGTTTTCCACATCATTCGATGTTATATCTTTTTCCTCAACAGTTTCTTCAAAACGATTTGGATCTCTTATTAATTCTTCACCAACTCCAAGTACTTTTAAATATGCTCTTTGTTCAATTCTATCTGCTTTATTTTTTTTAAGTTGTTCTATATTTTCCCTTTTAGGTGGAAATTTATCATTAAAATCAGTATCTACTGTATAAAAACCTTCTTTTATTATTAATTCTGATTTAATTTCCAAAACTTCTTTTAATCTCTTTTGAAGATATTCTGCAAATCTTTTTGGAACTGTTGTAATAGCATCTGCAACAGTCATTGGGAAAAGAATTGATTTTCTTGTGGCATCATCTTTTGTTGCATTAGTAACATTTTTCAGAGTGTTTAAAACAGATTCAACATTTTCTTTAAAAGCATCGAAATTAGCATCATTATCAGCAAGAAGTACTGAATAGTTTCCAATAACTTTGGCAACCTTAAATATACTAATGTTTTCAAAATTAATACCAGCCTTCAATTTCACTACTTGCCCACTAGGTTTTTTACCAACTTCATTTGGGTTTGTAAGCCCAATTTTTATTTTGATGGCGGTTTTATTTTTATTGCCAATAATAACACTATCACTGGCAAAGTCTATTTGTTTACCTTGGGCATTGACAAACGAAAATTTATCATTGAAGTTATCAACATAAAAAATATAATAATTTTCTGTGCTTTTCTGGTCCTCCAATAAATCTTCTGACTTAAATTCTCTATAAGTTATTTTTTTACTTTTTGTTTTTTTAAGGCTGAATTTTTCTACTGTTGGTGCCACTTTTTGTAGTAATCCTTGTAACAAAAATTCAACCCCAAGACTTGAAGAAGATTTGCCAGAAATAATTTCATTCATAAGACTAATAATGGAAGAAAAGTTTTTAAACTGGAAATCACCTAAAACATCTACTTTTGCAAAGCTATTTTCAAGTGTATTACAAAAGGAAAGACTTTTAGTATATTTACTTTTTTCATAAACTCCATCCAAAGAGCTTTTTGCAAATTTTAAAACTACTGGTGTAGCTTCAGAACCATTAATCATTTTTGCTTTAAATACTTTTTCTTTATTGGCAAATGATGGATTTGCCATAAAAAACCAAAGTTTAAAAATAGATGGCATTAGGTCTTTTAAAGTAATATCATTAATAATCACAGCATCATAAAAATTTTCTAAGGTTTTATTTAAATAATTATTTAAAAAGTCTACGCCGCGTTCAACAATAGGGGAAACTAAATTTGCCGGTAATATTTTAATTAAATTATATGGTGAACTAGAAATGCCAGATTGGAATATACTTAAAGATAATATTTTTTGGAAAAACTCTTCTGCTTTTTGGAACGCCAAAAGCTCCCCAAAAGATAAAAATGGTTCGCCATTTTCTTTTAAAATTGAATATTCTGCGTAATTACTTTTTGTCAATGTAACTCCAAGCAAGGATGCCCCAGGGTTTCTTAGATAAGCTTTCCGATTTTCGCTATACCCCGAATAAAATCTTTGAATGGCATTGATAGCTTGAACATTTGTACTACTACTATTTGTTCTGCCAATTAACATTAAATTATTAATATTTGCTTCTTTGTCGTTAGCCAGAGGAAAGATTCCATTTTTTTGAACCGTACCATTATTTTTTTGAGGTATAACCACATTCAACAACCCGGTTCCAACAGCAAGACCATTTGAATAATTTATAGTCTTAGCAAATTCCTCCATTATTTCATGAAAAGAAAAATTATATATTGCTGCACTTTCAGCACCTAATTCTTCTCTTAAAGAATTTATTTGCGAAATCGTATCTTCATCCACATTAGTATTTGTTCCACTATTTGTTAATTTTTCTAACATAGCTTTCTTAACTGCGGCATCAAAAAATGCTGCAAAAACAATTAAATCGTTTATTACTTTTTGTTTGAAAGCAAATTTAGATTTTTTTGCATATTTTCCATAAAGAGCAGCCATATAATCTATAAACACCTTAAAATTTGGAGTCACCCGAATTGAATCGAACATGTGGCCATATTCATTTTGTGAATCATAAAATGAGCTTTGTGAACTTTCGTATTTTATTCGCCCAAAATCATCTGCACTAATTAAATGACCCCCATTTTCTACAGTTTTTACTGCGGCTTTTATTTCTTCTACCTCTACAAAACTTTTAGGTTTTTGTCTATCTGGCATTGAAGCTTTTCCTAATGTACTAAACCCAGCCGCAAGAATTTCTAAATCAAGAAAGTATAATATTTTGAAATAATCTGATTCTATTTGTTCAACTTCATTGTTTATCTCTTCTGGAATGATAAATTCTTTAAGTTTATTTATTGTTGATAAAATCATATTACTAGTTTCATCCATTAATTCCCCATAAATAATTTTATTTTGGGCTGTGTTAACATATCTTAATTTCTCCTTAGAAGTTATTTCCAAATTGTTCTCTGCAAGAAACATTTTTACAAATTCATTATCTGGCAATGATTTGAAAGGTTTTTTATTCCCCTTCCCAGCATCAGAAATTTGACTTTTATATGTTAAGGATTCATTTATTGAACGGCGAAGTAAAAATTTAAGAGCCTGTCTAAATTTTATTTTCTAATTCTATTAAGCATCAATTTTATCATGGCAAGTTGGATCATTGTCTGGCTCGTTTCGGTTTGGAACTCAAAGTCTTTACTCAATCTTCGATAGCTTT
>JADLGN010000041.1 GCA_020849295.1 Bacteroidia bacterium | reverse complement strand
ATTTGACGGAAGTTTACTTAGTAATATGCTAAGGATGAGTTTAGCAAATATTTCATCGCCCCAATCATTATTTCCATTGTGTTTAAAATCGCATAACTCCATAAAGTCAAAACCTACAACATTAAAAGTAGCAAGCAGATAGTTTAATAGATTTTGTATCGTATAATAATCAATTCCTCCAATAGACGGACTGCCAACATTTGGAACAAAATTGGGCGAGATTACATCGGCATCAATTGAAATGTAACAAGGAATGGTTTTGTCAATGTCTGAAAATAAATCAGAAGGGGTTCTTTGTAATACATCAATTGAAGAATAGCCTTTTTTTCTTTTCTTTAAAAAGTTTAAAGATTCATCTGAAAGAAAACCAATACCTCTTAAACCATATTGATACAGATTAATACAATTTGTTTTCAAAAGTTCAGCAATGAAATTCCCATGAGATAAAGCACTTTTTTGATGCTCATTGTTTAGATAAACATCATGATGAGCGTCAAAATGAATAAGGTTTATCTTTTTGTGTTTTTCTATTGCCGCTTTTACCATGTAATATGTAAAAGAGTGGTCTCCTCCTATAATAATTGGGATATGATTGTTTAGAAACAAACTATGAGCAAATTTCTCAATTTCTAACCCAATAGAAATGGGAGTTTCATTTATGTTATATGACACATCGCCAATATCTTTAAAGGACAAATCTTTGATATTGTGTATTTTTTTTAAATCAAAATCATAAAGATTGTATTGGTTGTGTTCTTTAAGTTTAGCGATTTTATTAAGATAGTTATTCAACGACAAACGAACTTTTCTTGGTCCATCCTTTGCTCCGCTAAATCCGCCTGCTATATCATACGGAATTCCCAAAATAACATAGCTATTTGTCGGTAAGTCATTTATTTTTTTGTAATCTATTATGCTATCCATAAATACCCTTATTTAAGAGTGTCTTTAATGATTAAATCATGCAATGCTTTTCCTAATTCACTAAAGCAAGCATCAGACAAAAGTGCTTTATAAGGCTCACTTGCTTTCATACGATATTCCTCAACCTTTTCTTTAGAGAGTTTAATGTTAACGCCCGAACTTATTAAACAAGTGTGAAACTGGATAAGTCTGGATATTACACAAAGTGCATGAAAATTTCCGTATAGATGTCGTTTATCTTTTCTAAATGGAGCATCATATTTTTCAAGATAGGAATCCTCTCCTAATAAAAGAGGTTCACGAACACTTACAACGTCAAGAATATTATGTGTTGTTTCGTGAATAATTTCTTCTGCCCAAGTTATTTCCGACCATTGGTTGTCCGGAGAAAAAAATATCAAACCGATATTACTGATACTTGAAGCACCTCTAAAACTTGCATATTCATCAACTAAAACAATGGAAGTTATAAACGTGCAAAAATCTTTATAGAATCCCTGTGTATATTTTTTAATGTAATCAACCGATTTAAGAATCTTATCTTTGTGTTCAAAAAATGTTTTAATGTCTGTTATAGAATTAGCATTACTGGAATCTGCCCCTTTTGAGCCAATTCCAAATGTTCTTAAATTCTGTATAATAATAGGTTGAGGAGTGGCTAAAATGTTTACATGTGTGCGGTGAATTGGTATTGGATACGATTGATAACGTAAATTTTCAAATAGAAATTCAACGTCAGATTCAGAAATGTGTTCTTTGTCAATATAAATAGAACACCAATTAACAACAACAGGATTGTATAATCCTTTTATCCAAGTAGCCTTGTCAGAGTATTTTATATCGTCAATAAACTTTTTAAGTTCTTTATTATTCTTTGATTTTATCAAACAATCATCTAGTGTATTTTGAACCAGTGAAGCAAAATACTCAACCCAAATTTTAGATTTTAGTAAACTCTTATTCATTATAGCATGTTTAAAAATTATAGTCGTAAAAAATGCAAGTCGCATTGCTAACCAACACGACTTGCATGAATGGTTCAAGACCGCCAAGAACTACATCCTCCATATCTCCTGTCTCCTTCAAAAAGGACCTTTTCTTCCTTGTTTAAAGAAAGTCTTTCTTTGAAGGGGGAGAACTTTGGAAGAAACTTTGAAAGTTCCTTGGTCTCATTACCGCTTTTCTGATTTTTTTTAGTAATCATAAAAAGAAATTTGAATTGTTACGCCTACTCTGTATAGTTTTCAGCTTCCCTACCATATCTTTTATTTTGAGTCTTTGATATGGACTCCAGACTATTCTTTTATTGGTTTTATCCAGATGGGAGAAGTGGCTCTTTTTGTTTTGCCTTTGGGGCGGCTCGTGTGTTAGAGGCAAAATAAAATGTGCCACTTGTGCGGCCGCCACAAAATTAAAAAACAAAAAATGCGGGTCGGCAAAAAATAAAACTTCTTTGCGTTGGCTGTCGTGTCGGGCAGTCAGGTCGCTTGGTCTATGTAAAAATGTTCGTTTCATATCAGTCCGTTTAATAGTAGCACTGTCGCCCATAGGGTTTCCGCTAACGGTTTCGGGCTTTGCGTTGGTGGGCTTTTGAAACCGAAAACTGTCTGCCAACACCAAAGTTTATTAATTGCTCAAATGTTTCTATTCGCACTGTCCGCCCACTAACGCAAAACCCGTGTTATAGGGCGTTTTTTTTCTGTCGTATAAAAGTCTCGCTGTCACTGAACCCGTCTGCTTTTACAAATTTTTTAAACTGCTTTTTTGTCGCTGTGAATTTGTAAGGTGGAACTGTGTCTTGCGTTGTCTCAGTTATTTCTTTTAAGTTATCAAGGTCAAGTTTTGTCGAGATGCTGCTAATTACAAGTTGTCCTTTTGATAGCTGGATTTTCTTTACTTCCCAACTTTCTTTGTCGTAGCGAGTATTTAAAAAATAATAACCTTTGAATTTTCTCACAACATTGTCGTAGTTCATTAGAAATAAAGTGTCGATGTAGTGAATGTGAGTCACTAAACTATCACCGTCATGCTTTATTAAAGTCCTTTCATTTGTTTTTAGGTCAATAACGGTGTCACCTACAAGTCTTGAAGTGCTGTCAAGCTGGTTTGGGTGAACTTTGTAATCATAGTCGTAAATTCTTTGAATTAACTTGTCACTGATTAAAAGCGTTGAATTGTCGGCAAGACTTAAATATTGTGCTTGTAAACGATTGGGAAATTTAGATAAGTTGTCTGTGTCGGTTGGTTGTGGCTCGTCAAAAGTCACAGGTGGTTCACAGGCAGACAAACTTGTCAAAATGATAAATGTCGATATTAATTTTAATCGTTTCATTGTTTGTTGTGTCGTCTTTTAAAATGCCCTATAACGTCCGGCAGCTTGGCGATGTGGCGGCAATTTAGTACAAAAGTTTAATAGAAGTACTATCGCTCAACCTTGCACTTCTGCTTAATAGCAGCACTTCACCCGCCATATTGCCAAACTGCTTGTT
>JADLGN010000040.1 GCA_020849295.1 Bacteroidia bacterium | reverse complement strand
GTTACTTTGAGTAATGGCGGTGGTTCTATTAGTTTAAATGATAACGACTCTACCAACGAAATTCAAACTATGAGTATCTCTGGCGGTAAGGGTAAAATATATCTTACTGATGGCGGAAGTGTAGTATTGGCAGACAGCAGCATAACTAATGAAATACAAGCTTTATCATTAAGTCACGACACTGTATTTTTGAGTAATGGTGGTTTTGTAGTTTTGTCTCCTTCAAATTTAAATTTCTGGAGTACAACAGGTAATAGTGGTACATCTTCAAATAATTTTATAGGGACAACAGACAACAAATCTCTTAATTTCAGAATTAACAATAAAACCTCAGGTACTATTGACAGTATTAGCGGGATAACAGCATTAGGTTATGGATCTTTAAAATCTAATATTAGTAATTCAAAAAATTCAGCTTTTGGCTATGCAAGTTTATATAGCAACACTACTGGATATTATAATAATGCTGTGGGTTATCAAAGCTTGTATTCTAATACTACAGGGAACAATAATAATGCTTTTGGTATGTTTAGTTTATCCAGTAACACTACCGGTAGTTATAATAATGCTGTGGGAAACTATAGCTTGCAATATAATACTACCGGAAATAGCAATAATGCTTTTGGTATGTTTAGTTTATCCAGTAACACTACCGGATATATCAATAATGCTTTTGGAAACTATAGCTTGCAATTTAATACTACTGGTTATTATAATAGTGCTGTGGGTTATAATAGTTTATCAAATAACACTACCGGAAATAGCAATAATGCTTTTGGAAACTATAGCTTGCAAAATAATACTACAGGCAGTAACAATAGTGCTGTGGGGTATGAAAGTTTATCCAGTAACACTACCGGAAATATCAATAATGCTTTTGGAAACTATAGCTTGCAAAATAATACTACAGGAGAAGAAAATAATGCTTTTGGATACTATAGCTTGCAATCTAATACTACAGGAAAATATAATAATGCTTTTGGAAACTATAGCTTGCTATCTAATACTACAGGATCATTTAATAGTGCTGTGGGTTTGGCAAGTTTATTCAGTAACACTACAGGTTATTATAATAATGCGTTTGGAAACTATAGCTTGCAATCTAATACTACAGGATCATTTAATAGTGCTGTGGGATTGGCAAGTTTATTCAAAAATACTACCGGTAATAATAATAATGCTGTGGGTTATAAAAGTTTATACAATAATACTACCGGTAATAATAATAGTGCTGTGGGATTTGAAAGTTTATATAATAATACCGATGGAAATGAAAATTGTGCTTTTGGAAACTTTAGCTTGAAATTTAATATTTCTGGAGTTAAAAATATTGCTGTTGGTGATTCTAGTTTATATCATAATACGTACGGCACTGAAAATACGAGTGTTGGTTATTATAATCTTAATGGTAATACATTTGGTACTTACAATACAAGTATAGGTTCTAGAATAAGTAACAATAGCAACTACAATAATACGTCCTCTATTGGTTATCTTACACCGATAAGCGGAAGCAATGAGGTATCACTTGGCAATACAAGCGTTTCTTATATTAAAGCACAAGTAGGTTCAATAACTACATACAGTGATGGCAGAATAAAAGAAAATATTAAAGAAGATGTTCCGGGTTTAGCTTTTATATCAAAACTAAGAACTGTAAGCTATAATCTTAATATACACAAACAGGATTTATTACTTAACAATGGAAAAGAAAGCAGCGGAAACTGGCCAGAAAAATACAATATTGAATCAATGCGTTTTGCAGGTCTTATTGCTCAGGAAGTTGACAGTGTAATGCAAATTACAGGTGCTAAATTTACCGGGCTTGACAAACCGAATGCAAACAATAGCCTATACCAAATGAGATATGGCGATTTGATAATTCCACTTGTAAAAAGTGTTCAGGAACTTGATAATAAAAATAAAGTTTTAGAAACAGAAAATATCGAACTAAAAAACAGATTAGAGCTTTTAGAAAATAAATTGAACATTTTATTGATGGATAAAAAATAAATTTTCAAATTTTTACCAACAAAATAAAAAAATCCGTTATGGCAATATATCAGGCTTTAACGGATTTTTTTATTATGTACCTTTAGAGTTTTAGACCAAAAGAAGAAAGTTTTATTTACAATACCGCTGCCAAGATATGCATTAAACGAACCAGTACTAATAAGTGGAACGGGTGCAAGTTTCCCAAAAGAAAAAGACTCGATTTGGCAAACGGCTGATAGCATGGAGATAGAATTTCACTATAATCCTCAACATCCTTACAGTAAATTTGAAAGGATAATTGTTATTGACGAAATTTACTTAAGTGGAGTATTGGCTTTAGTTACATTACATGATAATGAAAAATTTAAGATTTATCTTAATCCGGCAAAAGGAGAATTCTATTTAAGCTTTCCCGCATTTTATAAACTTATGGAAATAAATATAATTGACTGTGTAGGACGAAATGTAAAAATGATTAAAGGAACTAAAAGAATAGACATTGGTGGTTTAGAAAAAGGATTCTATTTTATTTCAATGCGATTTTCAGATGGAACCATTATCACTAAAAAAGTAGAAATAAATTAAAGGCAGGCTATAGGTAATGTCAAACAGAAAATGGAATTTTAAACAAATATTTTGTAGATATGTTTCCAAAACAAACAATTTCGCTACGGGAGACTAACACTTTAAATTAAATAATGTTTTTTTTGTTGAGAATTGTTTAAATGTTTTTATTTTAGTCTATTAAATCAAATTAAAAAATCAGCCATTTTACTAATAGCAATTTTACGGTGACTTAACGTATTTTTAAGTTCTTCTGGCATTTGAGCAAAAGTTATATTGTATCCGTAAGGTATAAATAAAGGGTCGTAACCAAACCCATAATTACCTAAGGGTATTTCATTAATTTTACCATTAATTTTCCCTTCAAAGTAATAAATTTCTCCTTTTAATATCAAAGCAATTACTGTTCTGAAACATGCATTGCGATTAGTTTTATTTTTGAGTTCGTCAAGTAATTTTTCATTATTTTGGATATAACTGCTATTTTCGCCTGAGTACCTTGCAGAATATATGCCGGGTTTTCCGTCAAGAGCTTCAGTTTCAAGTCCGCTATCATCAGCAAAACAATCAATCCCAAATTTATTATAAACCGCCATTGCCTTAATAAGTGCATTTTGCTCTAGCGTACTGCCTGTTTCTTGTATTTCATCAATAAAACCTATATCAGCAAGACTCAATATTTCAAATTCAGAATTATTAACAGAATTAAGGATTGCAGTTATTTCATTAAGTTTATATTTATTGTTAGTGGCAAATACAAGTTTCATCAATACAAAGCATTACCTGTCATTTCTTTTGGTTGTTCAATACCCATCATTTTAAGAATTGTTGGTGCAACATCGGCAAGAATTCCATCTTTCATTTTAATATTATCTTCACCAATTATAAAACAAGGCACCGGATTGGTACTATGTGCTGTATTTGGCGTTCCGTCTTCATTTATTGCATTATCAGCATTGCCGTGGTCGGCAATTATTATAAACTTATATCCATTTTTTATTCCTGCTTCTACTATTTCACTTATACAACTATCTACTGTTTCTACAGCTTTTATAATAGCATAATAAACACCTGTATGTCCAACCATGTCTGGATTGGCAAAGTTTATACAAAAAAACCCAAATTCATTTTTGTTTATTTCTTCAATTACAGCATTTTTAAGTTCAACAGCACTCATTTCTGGCTTTTGGTCGTAAGTGGCTACTTTTGGAGAAGGTATTAAAATTCTTTTTTCATTTATATAAGCTGTTTCTCTACCGCCCGAAAAAAAGAAAGTTACATGTGGGTATTTTTCTGTTTCGGCAGCTCTAACTTGTGAAATATTATTTTTTGATAAACACTCTCCGAGAGTATTTGTAATATCTTTGTTGTCAAACAATATTTTTACATCTTTAAATTCTTTGTCGTATTCAGTAAATGTTAAATAGTTAATGTTTATTTTTTTCATCTCATACTCAGGAAAATCTCTTTGGGTAAGAACAGTTGTAATTTCTCGTCCTCTATCTGTTCTGAAATTAAAATTTATTACAATATCGCCTTCTTCTATTGTTGCTATTTGCTTGCCGCTATTATCACAAATTGAAATTGGTTTTATAAATTCATCGCTTACTCCACTTTTATAAGAATTTTTAATTGCTGTATTAATGTCAATATATTTTTCGCCATTGCCTTTTGTTAATAAATCATAAGCGTTTTTAACTCTTTCCCAGCGTTTGTCGCGATCCATAGCATAATATCTTCCAATACAAGATGCAATTTTTATATCTTTTGAATTTGAATTACTGCAAAGTTTTTCAATATATCCAATGCCACCGTTTGGGTCTGTATCTCTCCCATCTGTAAAAGCATGTATAAATGTTTGATTTTGTAAACCATTTTTTTTAATAATTCCGCAAAGAGCTATTAAATGTTCTAATGACGAATGAACACCTCCATCGGAAACCAATCCAATAAGATGTATTTTCTTTTTTTCACTTTTTGCTAATTTAATCAAATCTAACAATATTTTTGATTTGCTTACTTGTCCTTCTGCAAATTCTTTATCAATACGAGTAAGCATTTGATAAACTATCCTACCAGCTCCTATATTTATATGACCAACTTCGCTATTGCCCATCTGCCCTTCTGGCAAACCAACATTAAGACCATGAGTAAGTAAATTTGAATTTGGAACTGTACTGTACAATTTGTCAATAAAAGGTGTATTTGCATTATAGATTGCATCAGATTTATCATGTTTTCCTATGCCCCACCCATCAAGAATTAATAAAATTACTTTGTTGTAATTGGTCATGTGGCAAAGTTAATATTTTTGAAAGTTTTTTAGAAGTAATTGAAGTTCCTTGTTTTGTAAAAACTTAAATATATCCGCCAATAGGCTTAGTTCTAACACTTCTCCATGTTTTTTCTGTAATAATATGCATAAGAATATCTGAAACTATTTTAAGTGATAAAAATACCCAGAAAATATCTAATCCCCCAATTATTGGCAATTCAACTATATTGTCAAACTTACGAGTAAAGCCGAGTATAATGAATATATGCATTGGTACTACTCTTAAATAAGGTGTAAACAGCAAGCCACCTATATTTTGTTTTTCTTCACGGTCTCTAACAATATTTGACCATGTGGCAATAAATGTATTTACAATCATAATCATTATATTGAGCAAAACTATATTTCTGTCTATTTTTGAACCGTTGCCTATAGTAAATACTACAAGAAAAATAAAATATACAAAATGAAAAAAGCCGAAATGAAATATAAAAAATAATGTAGTAGTCCATTTGGTTCTGCTTGTGGGCAAAACAGATTCGCCATTTACTTGCAAATTACTTGTGCTGTAATTTTGCAATTTCGACATTCGTACAGCATTTCCCACTCCTATTATTATACTTTGAAAATAGTATATCCAAATTATTGTATCAACGCTAAACCAATTATAATAATATCCAACTGCCAAATACAAATTGAACATTAGGATAAACCAAAATTCGCGATCTGAAAATATGTTTTTCATAATTTTATTTAAAATAAATATCTTGCCATTAATCTACCTATATGGATAAACGGACTGTTTTGAGATTTTCGTCCGTCATAGGATATTTCTAATTGAATGTTTTGTGATATTCTCTGCATATATATCATATTCCATGTAAAATTATTGCCTGCAAGTAAACCTTTCATAAGTTCATATCCAAGTGGGCTTGAATTTTCACCATTAAAATCTATAATTATAAATTTAAAATTTCCGGTAACCATTCCTTTACTTGCCTTACTTAATCTAAGTTCTGTTCCCATTTCTATATTTCTGCAATATATTGAATCTGCATTTGCTTTATAATATTTTCCAATTAGTGAATAAGCAACATTGCTTTTATTTGAGGTGTATTGTATCTGAGGCTCAGCCGACATATAATTATATTTATAATTTCTAGTTATCAAAATTTGTGAATAATACGATTTTATTCCATTATCTAATTTTAGCGTAAAACCATAATTACGGTTAAAATTTAATCTTGAGTTAATATTAAATTCATTACTTTTTAGGTTTTCATATCCATTTACCAATAAATTTTTCGAACTGCTTCTTGTGTTATTAAACTCAACTGACCACTTATGCCCATTGCGGTTTATATATATTGAATTTCTCAAAAATGTGTTGTTTGAAATTAAAAGGCTATCGTTTGGATAAATGCTAAAAGGGTTGATATAATATATAGTATTTTCTGATGTTGTTTTCCTATCAGTACGCATTGCCGACGAGGCAGATAGTTTTGATAAATATTTCATGATTTTAAAATTATCACTTTTGTATTGCGGAAAATTATAGCTTACTACTTGATTGTATTGAATGTTTCTGCTTTTAATAAATCCCTCAACCGGCAGCCATGTTTTAATATAATTAGCTCTTTTTCTATCAAGGTCACTTGCATTTTCAAATTCATTTAATGATTGTAGTTTATTGCTGTCGTAGTCATTCCAGATGTAGAACCCGTTTCCATCAGCTACTTTATAATAAACAAATTCACGCTTTTGTTCTTGAACAGTTCCTATTTGATAAAATATATTCATTTTTAATAATTTTTTAAAAAAATTCAGAGATGATTCAATTCTTCCAAGAGAGTTGTTTTCTGACTTGGCTTTTGACAAAACAGTATCTTTATTATCAAATATTCTATGATTAAAATTAAAATTAAAACTTTGTCCATTTTTGTTTAAATACTGCATTTTTAGTTTTATTTCATTACTCACAGAAGATAATTTGAGTTTATTGTACAATGGCAAATAATCGTATCTGTTTTCTAAATCAATCAAGTATTTTAATTTTTCTGATTTATTATTTTCAAAAAAAATATGAGTAAAGTTGTAATTAAATGTGCCTGAAGCTATGCTATCATTGCTTTTAGTAAAAATACTTTTTTCACTTTTATATCCTACTCCAATATCGCCGGGCTTAAAAGTTCTTTTTGTTTCAATCGAATAGTTTTTCAAGTTATTTGTAAATTTTTCATTATTTATGGTTATTGAATTTTTCATTATTTCAGCAAATGCATCAATTTTATTTTTATTAAAGTCAACAACAGTTGAAATTTTATTATTAATGCCATTAAGCTGTGTATTGCGAAAGTATTGCCCAACATTATAATCAAACTTAAGTTTTTTACTTAGTTTAAAAGTAAACGAATAATCTGAAATAATTTCAGGCAATTTGCTTTGTATTGCATTTTCGGGTATATCAAGCCTTCTGTTCCATTTGCGTTCAAATTCTACATTTCTGTATCTTTCAAGGTATATAAAGTTTTTACTTATAATCTCTGTTTTAAAACTGTTTTGAAATGAAATATTTTTATTTTTTTTTGAAACTACAGTATTGTCAATTCCTGCTGTAAAACCATATCCGTCATCATTTGATTTGTCTTTTTCAGAAAAAGTATTCAAATTATTGTTGGTAAATACTCCTTCTACAAATGTCTTAGTGTTTTTAAAATTATTTCTTAAAGACAGAGTAAGCATTTGATATCGTTTAGGAGCAATAAGCACTTCTACAGGTTCATAATTTCCTGATTTTAAATTTCCAATTGGAGCAACCCACTCATAAACTCTTCCATTGGCTGCAGAAGATTTTATTCTGTAATTTCCATTTCCTTGCCCAACGTGACTAAAAATTACTTCATAAAATACACTATCTGACACTGGATTTTGCGTAAATATATAAATATTATTAAAACCTAAACTATCTGTTTTTCTATATAGTAACTTTGTATTATCAAAAGTTTTTATTGTATTTATTCTTGGAATAAACGCTGTGTCAGTATTATCACCCGCAAAAGCAAGAATTTGTTTTGCCGAAAGATTTCTGCTAGAGTCAAAACCATCTAATGATTGTTGAAAATTTTGATTTTTATTATCCTGTTCTGTAAAGTAATTTATTTCTAGGGAAATATTCTTTATATTCCATCCAATACCTGATTTTAGTACGCTTCGTTGATAGTTTCTGTCAGAATACTGAAATTCGGCTACAATCCGCGAAAATCTTGTAATCATCACCGAAGGCATAAAAGTAATTTCACCTGTATTGTAGTTTATAACATAGTCATTTGATTCTCCCCTGCTTAGTTTTTTCCCATCAATATAAACTGCTTCTGTACCTGAAATTATTATTATAAAAGTTTCGCCATTGCTGCCTTTTAATCTGTACGGTCCTTGATTACCTTCAATTCCCTGAAAAATATTTCTCGAAAATCTTCCTCTCGAAATTGCAGCATCTGTATTAATAAAAAACGACTTATTTATTTTGTTTTTTTTATAGTCAAAATGTAATCCTCTCGATTTTTTATTATAATTCATAAAGTACGAACCTGGTCTCAACATTTCAAAATCACCAATAATCATATTATTACTGTCTTTGCTAAGATGAATAAAAACTTTATCAAAATCTTGTAATTGCTGTGTGTTACCTTCTGGTTGCATAGGATTATTATCATCTGAAATTACGCCAGAAATTGAAATATCATCAGCTATTTTTCCATTTAATTTCAAATTCAGATTTGAATTTACTACCATATCCTGCCTATTTCCGGCACTTAGTCCTCTCGAAATATTACCATTGGTTTTCAAACCTCTGTTTTTTGATGCTTCACTATAATCATTGTAATTATTCAAAAAAGGATTCTGAGGTATTTTTTTTTCTATCAATGTAGTATTTCTGTGTAAAAATTTACCTGAAAATACAATTGGATATAATCTGTAAGTTAATATTAAAGAATCATCAATTAAAGAGTCTATTTTCAATTTTCCATCATAAGGATTAAATCTAAATTTATTAAACTTTTTGTTTTTCCCATAATACAATTTGATTGAATATTTGTCAACCTTATATTCAGACTCTAATAATACTTCTGAAGTATATGGTAAAATAATTTTATACTTTTTAGTTTTAAAACTTTGTGAAAAAACACTGTTTGCTGCCATTAGAGGTATAATAATGGCAGAAATTTTTAAAATTGAAAATTTAAAATATGATAAAATTTGCAAATATTGTTTTTACAATATTACAAACGAAAAGAACTAATATAAAATTCACAAAAATTAAAACGCAACAATAATTACAGCCTTATTAAACAAATAATAAATCAACATAAAAAAAATAATACTATTTAACATAATTTTGGAACATTATTTGAAAACACCAAATTGCTTGAAGACAGTTCAACTAAAATATATTTTTATTGCAATAATTTACTTAATTGTTTGCTCATTTAGTTATCCGCCCGATATATTCAAAGAAATTGAAAATGCTATTAGTCTTGGAAATGCCAAAATGATTGAAAGTTACTTAAACCAAAGTATAGAGCTTGAAACCCCAAGTTCAAAAGGAATATACAGCAAAAGCCAAGCACAAATTATTATAGATAAATTTTTTCAAAAGTATCCGCCCGTTTCATTTACAATTCATCAAAAAGGCAATAGTTACGGAGGTTCGCGTTTTGCAGTTGGCAATTATATGAGTTCTCGTGAAAGAACCTTTAGAGTAACTATAATTATAAAAAAAAATGGACAGGATTATTTAATACAGGAAATTAAATTTGAATGATAGATTTTAACTCAACAGAAATAAAAGAACTTGTAGAAAACAGCCTGAGAGAAGATATTGGCAACGGGGACCATTCAAGTTTGGCTTCGATACCTGAAAATACTAATGGAAATGCTAAAATGATTTTCAAAGAAGAAGCAATAGTTGCTGGTCTTGAACTTTGCAAACTCGTTTTTAAAATTGTTGATAAAAATTTAGAAATTACATTTTTTAAAAACGAAGGAGATTTGGTAAAAAAAGGTGAAGTAATTCTTACGGTATCAGGAAAAGTTCATTCAATACTTGCGGCAGAACGTACTGCACTTAATTTTATACAACGCCTTAGCGGCATAGCAACTATTACCTTTAAAATAATTAATCTGATAAAAGATACCAATTGTAAAATACTCGATACAAGAAAAACTACACCGGGTCTTAGAATATTAGAAAAATGGGCAGTAAAAATAGGAGGAGGATACAATCACAGAATTGGATTGTTTGATATGATAATGCTAAAAGATAATCATGTAGATTTTGCAGGAGGAATTACAAAAGCTGTAAAGAACACAGAAGAATACTTAAAACACAAAAATCTAAATCTTAAAATTGAAGTAGAAACCCGAAATTTAAAAGAAGTAGAAGAAGCAATGAAAATTGATAGTGTTGACCGAATAATGTTAGATAATTTTTCGCCTGATATGATTATTAATGCCCTTACATTAATTAATAAAAGAAAAGAAACCGAAGCGTCAGGAGGAATAACAATTGATAATATCAGAAACTATGCACTTACGGGCATTGATTATATTTCTATAGGTGCATTAACTCACTCGGTAAAATGTATAGATATTAGTCTAAAACAATACTAGTATCACGCATTACCTGCCAAAAGAAAATCTAATTCTTTTGATTTAATTTCAAATTGTTTCCCAAGAGTATTATTTGTAAGATGTCCTTTGTAAATATAAACTCCTCTACGAATCCCTTTATTTGACCAAAGCAATTCTTTAAAACTTCCTTCTTCACACCATTCCATCAGAATATGAGTAAAAATATTGCTTAATGCATAACTTGCAGTACGTGCAAATCGGCTTGGAATATTTGGTACGCAATAATGAATAACTCCGTGTTTTTCGAATGTAGGGTGTTTATGGTTTGTAACTACACTTGTATCAAAACACCCCCCTTGGTCAATACTTACATCTATAATTAAAGATTTAGGTCTCATGGCAGCTACCATTTCTTCCGAAACCACATTAGGACTTCTGCCTTCATTAGTTCTTAGTGCTCCAATGGCTACATCACAGTGTGATATAGCTTTTTCAAGTATTTGAGGGATTAATGTACTGCTGTAAATTCTTTGTCCTATGTTTGATTCTAACCTTCTGAGGCGATAGAGTGAATGGTCAAAAACTTTAACATAAGCACCAAGTCCAAGTGCAGCTCTGGTAGCATATTCACCAACGGCACCGGCTCCAATAATTACAATTTCTGTAGGCTGCAAACCCGGAATGCCTCCCAAAAGTTCACCTTTACCAAAATTGTTATTTGCGAGATATTCTGCCGCTATAAGTATTGAAGCTCTTCCTGCTATTTCACTCATTGCTCTTATAACAGGTAAAGTATTTGAGTTATCTCTTAAAAATTCATATCCAATAGCTATAATTTTTTTATTCATCAATTTTGATAAATAAATATTGCTGACATTGGTAAGCTGTAAAGCAGAAATTAATATTTGACCCGCAAACAAATAATTTATTTCATTATCAGTGGGTGGTGCTACTTTTAAAATAATTTCTGATTTATAAACTTCATGTGGCGAATAAACAATGGTTGCACCGGCTTCACTATAATCAATATCTGAAAAATTAGCATTTAGCCCTGCATTTGATTCTATTAATATTTCATTTCCATTGCTTACAAGCATTTGCACTGATAATGGAGAAAGAGGAACCCTATTTTCTTGATAAGTACATTCTTTCGGAATTCCTATCGTTAATCTATTGTTCTTTTTTTTAATAGCCAAAAGTTTCTCTTGTGCTTTAATTTCAGCTTCTACTGCAAGATTTCTAAATGGTGTTAATGGATTTTCTGCCATGATTAATTTAGGTAATTACAATAATAATACAATTTTTTAGTTTTAAAAACTGGACAAAAGCAAAATTTATGTGCATTAATACCTTTTAAAACAGTGCTCGTTTAAAGAAAAAAGCCTTTATTTGCAGGTTCTAATTTATGGTAAGATATATTAAAATAATTTCACTCGCTTTGTTGACTTTGAGTTTCAGCAACCTTTTTGCTGTAAAAGACTCAAGCGACCTTGTTGTTGATATTGAAAGAATCAACCGTATAGAAATACTTAGCCGCAATTTGCATGAAAAACTTCATCCAACTTGCTCTGTAAAACCAGGCGACGAAGCAAATATTGAATTTGAAAACAACCGAATTCCACTAAGTGAAGAAGAATTTATACTTAATTCTCATTTGCTCGAATCAGGAGTTCCGATGCAATATAATAACCGCGTTGAACATTTGATTAACTACTTTGCAACAAGCTGGCAAACAAAACTTAAAGATATGCTTGTTGTATCAAATTATTATTTCCCTATTTATGAAGAAATATTTGACAAATATGATATTCCTCTTGAAATAAAATATCTTTCAGTAATTGAATCTGCTCTAAATCCACATGCTGTGTCAGTTTCTGGTGCTGCAGGATTATGGCAATTTATGTATGCAACCGGTAAAATATTTGACCTTAAAGTTAATAATTATGTAGATGAACGCCGAAATGTTGAAAAATCAACAATTGCTGCATGCAAATACTTAAAAAGCATGTATGAAAGATATGGCGATTGGTACCTAGTAATAGCATCTTATAATTGCGGACCAGGCAATGTAAACAAAGCCATTGTACGTTCGGGTGGTAAAAAAACTTTTTGGGAAATTTATAACTACCTCCCAAAAGAAACTCAAAATTATGTTCCTGCATTTATTGCTATGACCTACATAATGAATTTTTATGAAATGTATGGTATTACTCCTTCTATAGATATTGATAACAAACCAAGACTTGTTAAAGTAGATTGTAACAGCGATTATTCATTTGATATAATTTGCAATATACTTGAAATAAATTCAGATGACTTAAAATCTTACAACCCTGAATTGAAAAAGACTATTTTACCTTCTGCTCACAGTACATTTACATTAAAATTGCCTTATGAAAAGGCTGTATTATTTTGGCAAATGGAAGATTCAATTGACAGGGCATCGTCAAGAATAAAAGAATGGAAACCTCCTGTAAAAGATGAAAAATATGTTTCAAAATCTAAATCAGGAAGGAGCAAAACTTATAAAGTTAAAAAGGGAGAATCTCTAATGGCTATTGCTCGAAAATTTGATTGCAAAATTTGGCAATTGCGTTCTTGGAACGGCTTAAAATCAAACAAGATTTATCCGGGGCAAAAGTTGATTATAAAAAATTCGTGATTAAAATAGCTGTTTTTGCTTCTGGTAATGGCTCAAACGCAGTTAATCTATATAATTATTTTAAAAATCATAAATTAATAAATATTGCTTCTATTTATTGCAACAACCCTAATGCAGGAATAATAAACAAAGCAAAAGATTTTAAAATTGAATGTAGAATTTTCAGTAAAACTGAATGGACTAACGGCAAATTAATCGAAGAACTGAAATCCACTGAAATTAATTTTATTGTACTTGCCGGTTTTTTATGGCTGGTTCCGCCTGATTTAATTTTGAATTATAAAAATAGAATAATAAACATTCATCCATCATTGCTGCCAAAATATGGAGGCAAGGGTATGTATGGCGAAAATGTTCATAAAGCTATTATTGAAAATAACGAAACTATTTCAGGAATTACAATTCACGTAGTAAACGAATTGTATGATGAAGGAAAAATAATTTTTCAGAATAAAATAAATCTTAATAATGGCGAAACTCCTGAAACCTTAGCAGAAAGAATACATGAACTTGAGTATAAATATTTTCCTCAGGTTATTGAAAAATATATTCTTGAAGAAATTTTAAAATAATTATTTTAATTTCAAACTACCTTCGCCCATAACAAAACCATCACAATATAGTATTGCTTTGTAGGTTCCTTTTGACATACCTGGTATTTTTTCAAAATAAATTGTTGCCGGGCTTCCTGTTTCATTGTTAAAAACAACAGTAGCTTTTGAGGTATATTGCACACTTTCACCATCTATTTCAAATACTCCAGAACCTGCGTTTTGATTAGCAACCGTAGAACCATTTGGTCCTATAAGCCTTAAATAAATAACTTTTTGACCGGCTTCGGCTATTGTATTTTTTGAAATATTAAATTGTACTTTAATTCTATCAATTTTACTAAGTCTGCTCTTTTCTTTTTCTTTTTTACCGCTTACCATTATTCCCTCTACTTTAATATTTGTAGCTGTAAGCCTTGAAGCAACTCTTACTTTTTCACTTAGTTTTTGATTTTGGTCTGTAAGTGATGTATTAATTGATTTTTGTGTTTCAACTTCCTTTTTTACATTTTCGTTTTCGCTTGCAAGTGTTGTATTTTCTTCTTTTAATGTAAAATTTTCTCTCGAAAGAGAATCTATTGTATATGTGTCACGCATAATTTTAGTTTTTAGCTTTGCAATTTCTTGTTTTGCAATCTCCAATTGATCTTTTGTGAGTTTTCCTTCAGATAGCATTTTTCTTATTTGCGAAACCTTAATTGCAATTTCATCATTTTTCACATCAATAATACTGTCTAATTGAGCATTTTTGCCTTTATAATCTAAAAGCATATTTTCAGTTTCGTCAAGCATTTTATCTAATTTATCTCTCTCTGCTTGGGTGTTGTCTAATTTTGTTTCTGTTGTTACAAGAATTTTGTCTTTACTTATTATATTGTATAATAATCCAAAATTTATGACAAATAATATCGCAATAATAATTATCAAATAAGTTTTAGTTTTTTTATCCTTTGCAATTTGCTCTTCTAATGGTAACATGATTATATAAATTTTAAAACGTACAAAATTAATTTATGATATATGTATATATATAATAGAAATTTTAAACAATTTGAAAATATTGTGGAAATAATTCCGCTTTAATTGTCAGAAACCTGTTTTCTGATAATATTAAGTGCCCCACCAGCTTTAAACCATTCTATCTGATGTTGATTGTATGTATGATTGCATTTAATTACAATTGATGTATTGTTATTATGATGAACTACGAGATCTAATTGCTTTCCTGGTTCAAATTTGGTTAATCCATTCAAATCAAAAGTATCATCTTCTTCTATTAAATCATAATCAGATTTGTTAGCAAAAGTTAATGCAAGCATACCTTGTTTCTTAAGATTGGTTTCATGTATTCTGGCAAAAGACTTGGTTAAAATTATTCTTACTCCTAAATGTCGTGGTTCCATTGCTGCATGTTCACGTGAAGAACCTTCACCATAATTTTCGTCACCAATTACAATTGTCCCTATGCCATTTGCTTTGTATTGTCTTTGTACGGCAGGAACAGAATCATACAAACCATTAATTTGATTTTTTACCGAATCGGTTTTTTCATTGAAAAAATTTACAGCGCCAATCAACATATTATTGCTTATATTATCCAAATGTCCTCTGTATTTAAGCCAAGGTCCAGCCATACTTATATGGTCAGTTGTACATTTTCCTTTAGCTTTTATTAGTAATTTTAATCCTTTTAAATCTGTACCTTCCCATGCAGAAAACGGATCAAGTAATTGTAATCTGTTGCTTTCAGGAGCAACAATAATCTGCACATTACTACCATCTTCAGCAGGAGCTTGAAAACCTGCATCTTTTACATCAAATCCTTTTATTGGCAATTCAATTCCTTCAGGTTCTTTAAGTTTAATTTTTGCACCTTTTTCATTAGTCAAAAAATCTTTTATTGGATTAAAAGTAATATCACCTGCTATTGCAAGAGCTGTTACTATTTCGGGTGAGGCAACAAATGCGTGAGTATTTGGATTTCCATCGTTTCTCTTTGCAAAATTTCTGTTGAATGAAGTTATTATTGAGTTTTTACGATTTGGGTCATCGGTTTTTCTTGACCATTGACCTATACAAGGTCCGCAAGCATTAGCTAAAATCACTCCTCCCATTTTTTCAAAAATTGATAAAAAACCATCTCTTTCTACTGTGTATCTTACTTGCTCAGAACCCGGTGTTATAGTAAACTCTGATTTTGCAGTAATGCCGTTTTCTATCGCTTGCTTAGCTACTGATGCAGCTCTTGATATATCTTCATAAGAAGAGTTTGTACAAGAACCAATAAGTCCTACATCGAGTTTTGCAGGCCAATCATTTAGCTTTACAGCTTCTGCAAATTTTGATATTTCCCAAGCCGCATCAGGTGTAAATGGTCCGTTTATATGTGGTTCGAGTTCTGAAAGATTAATTTCAATTAACTGATCAAAATATTTTTCAGGATTTTGATATACTTCATAGTCAGCATTCAAATGTTCTTTTATTTTATCGGCTTCGTTTGTAAGTGTTTCTCTGCCTGTAGAAATCAAATAGTTTTTCATGCTTTCATCATACCCGAAAACAGATGTTGTAGCACCAATTTCTGCTCCCATATTGCAAATTGTTCCTTTGCCTGTACATGAAATATTATTAGCCCCTTCACCAAAATATTCAATTATATATCCTGTGCCTCCTTTGACAGTTAATATCCCTGCAAGTTTTAAAATTACATCTTTAGCTGATACCCACCCGCTTAGTTTGCCTGTGAGTTTTACTCCTATAATTTTTGGAAACTTTAATTCCCAAGGCAATCCTGCCATAACATCACAAGCGTCAGCACCTCCCACTCCTATTGCTACCATGCCTAAACCTCCTGCATTCACTGTATGGCTGTCTGTACCAATCATCATTCCGCCCGGAAACGCATAATTTTCTAAAATTACCTGATGAATAATCCCTGCTCCGGGTTTCCAAAATCCAATTCCATATTTATTAGAAACAGATGAAAGAAAATCGAAAACTTCTTTGTTTGATATTTTTGAATTACTTAAATCAGTGTCTGCCCCATCTTTGGCAAGAATTAAATGATCGCAATGAACTGTAGATGGTACCGCAACTTTTGGCCTTCCTGCTTGCATAAACTGCAATAATGCCATTTGCGCTGTTGCATCTTGCATTGCTACTCTATCAGGGGCAAAATCAACATAACTTTTTCCTCTTTCAAACTTTTCACTTTGATTTTCGTTCCATAGGTGTGCATATAAAATTTTTTCTGTTAAAGTAAGCGGTTGCTTTACATATTTACGAACTTCAGAAAGTCGCTGTGGCATTTTATCATACACAGCTTTTATCATTTTAAAATCAAACATTTTTTATGTATTTTAAGGGCTGCAAAATTACAATTTTGAGTACATTTAAACCAAAATATTATTAAATATTAATTACGAATTGTATAATGGAAATTACCTTAAAAATTATATAATAAAAATAAACCCTGCACTGATGTACAGGGTTATTTTATAGGCATTAAAATTAAACTTATGGTAAGTTTTTGACTCTAATTATTTAAAAGTTCAGAGTTGTTATAAATTACAATTGTCTCTGAATAAGAAATTTCTCCTGTTTTTGAATATCTCACAACTCTGTAATAAGCATTTCCTGATTCTACATTTTTGTGCATGAAAGAATACAAAGTTGCATTGCCATTGCTTTCTTTACCTGTAATATCCGCTATTTTTTTAAAATTAAAATTATCATTTGAAAATTCTATAGTATAAAAATCAATATCGTGTTCTGACTCAATTTTCCATACAATATGATTGTTTTTTGAAATTTGAGAACCTTTTAATAAAATTGAATTATCTGTAATTTCAGAATCAGCTTTTGCAATTGATAAGCTAATAAAAATTATAATTTTTGTTAAGATTAAAAGTAAAACAGCCTTTTTCATTTTATTTTTTATTAAAATTCTTATTCAATTTTAATTTAATTAATAATACAAATAGTAAAATAGTTTCCCAAATGAAATATATTTTTTCCGAATGGGAATTTTGTTTTGAAATGCAACTCAAATTTGTTTAATTTTTTATTTACTTTTGTTTATCAATATGACAACTGTTAAAGATATTATTTCACATTTAGAAAGTATTGCACCTCTTTATTTGCAAGAAAGCTATGATAATTGCGGATTGCTTACAGGAAATGCTAATGATAGAGTAAGCAATATCCTTGTTACACTTGACTGTACAGAAGAAATTATTGATGAAGCTGTTTCAAAAAATTGCAATCTGATTATTTCTCACCATCCAATTATTTTTACAGGCTTAAAAAAACTTATTGGCTCTAATTATATTGAAAGAACTGTTATTAAAGCCTTAAAAAACGACATTTCAATATATGCAATTCATACAAACCTTGATAATGTTTTAGTAAATGGGGTGAACAGTAAAATTGCAGAAAAACTGAATATTAAAAATTTACAGATTCTAAGAAAATCTCAACTCAAACTTGCCAAATTAGTTACTTATGTGCCGATTGAATATGCTGAAAAAGTAAGAGATGCATTATTTAATGCCGGAACAGGAAATATTGGGAACTACAGCAATTGTTCTTTTAACAGCAATGGCGAAGGCACTTTTAAAGGCAATGATATTTCTAATCCATTTATTGGAGAAAAAAACAAATTGCATTTTGAAAATGAAACCAGAATAGAAACAGTTTTTCCAATTTATCTTAAAAACAAAATTATTGATGAATTAACCAAAATTCACCCCTACGAGGAAGTTGCATACGATATATATATGCTGCAAAATGAAAATACAATGACAGGTTCTGGTGTTTTGGGCGAACTTGAATTTGAATTAACCAAAAATGAATTTTTGCATTTTATAAAACAAAATATGAGAGCCGAAGTAATAAAATTTACTGAATGCAATAAAAGTAAAATAAAAAAAATAGCAATTTGCGGCGGTGCAGGCAGTTTTTTGCTAAGTGATGCTATTGCTAACGATGCAGATGCATTTATTACTGCCGATTTTAAATATCATGAATTTTTTAACAGTGAAAACCGAATAATGATATGTGATACAGGGCATTTTGAATCTGAACATTTTACTTCAGAATTAATAATTGAAATAATTAAAAATAAATTTCCTACTTTTGCACCCGTTTTTACGGAAACCAATACAAATCCGGTTAAATATTTTTATTAATGACAGTACAAAAATCATATTCAGTAGAAGAAAAACTTAAAGCATTATTTAATGTTCAGTCTTTTGACAGTAAGTTAGACAAATTGCGTGCAGTAAGAGGCGAATTGCCACTTGAAGTATCAGACCTTGAAGACGAAATTGAAGGACTCGATACCAGAATTCAAAACATTGAAAACGAAATTGAAGAATTGAGAGAAAAAATAAATACGAATAGTATAAAAATCAATGACTCAAATTCGTTAATCAAAAAATACTCTGAACAATTAAACAATGTTAAAAACAACAGAGAATTTGATGCATTAAACAAAGAAATAGAATTGCAGGGTCTTGAAATACAAGCTGCCGAAAAAAGAATTAATGACAGTAATAAAATCATTGAAGAAAAAAATGCTATGATTGAAACTGTAAAGGGTTCGCTTGAAAGTCGTAATGCAGACCTAGAACATAAAAAAAGTGAGCTTACAGAAATAATTGCCGAGACCGAAAAAGAAGAAGGAATTTTATTAAACCAGCGACTTGAAGTAGAAAAACATGTTGAAGAAAAACTTCTAAAAGCATACGACAGAATAAGAAGTAATGTGAAAAACGGAATTGCAGTTGCACCGGTTTTACGTTCATCTTGTGGTGGATGTTTTGCAAAACTACCTCCACAATTAGAAGCGGATATTCGTTCATATAAAAAAATTGTAATATGCGAACACTGCGGAAGAGTATTAGTTGACTCAAAACTTGCAGGAATATCAGACGAAACTATTATTGAAGAAGAAAAACCAAAAGTGAGAAGAAGACTTGGTGCAAAAAAAGAAGACAGTGAATAATTAAAAAAATTAATATTATATAAGGGTTTGGGCAACCAATCCTTTTTTATTAATAATGAAATTATCAAAAATTACAATATTAATTCCCTTATATATTTTAAACATTACATCTATAGCTAAAACTGAATTTAATTCAAATACAAATACCGCATTTGAACACATCTACAAATTAAAACTAAACAAAGTAGAAAACCTTATAGAATCTGAAATAAAGAATAATCATACTAATGCATTTGCATATTATCTAAAAAGCCTAAATGATATAATTAAAGTTTTTATAAACGAAGACGAAAAAAGCTACAAGAACCTTCAATCTAATATTAATAAAAATATAAAACTTATTGATAAGTTTTCTAAGCAAACAGCATATTGTAAGTTTTTAAAAGCTCAGTTACTTTTTTATTATGGCATCACAGAATTTAAGTTTGAAGATTACTTTTCGGCAGGAATGGATATTCGTGAAGCCTACATCTTATTAAAGGAAAATAATAAGAAATATCCTGAGTTTTTACCGAATAATACAATTTTGGGAGTAGTACAATCATTTGGAGGGACTATTCCGGGAACATACAAATGGATTGTCTCACTTTTTGGAATAAATACTTCGGTAACTCAAGGCATGTTATGCTTAAAGAAAATTTCAGATGCAAAACTTGATTCAGACAATGAATGGTATAAATTTAAACTTGAAGCTAAAATTTTTGAAGGTGGCTTGTACAATTTTGTACTGCACGACGAAAAAAAAGCATGGGAAATACTTAATAAATGTACTGAAGACTGGAAAACAAATCTGTTTAGTTCTTACCTGCGTTCATCGTTTCTTATTAAAATTAATAATTGCGATAAGGCAATTGAAATATTAGAAAACAGACCATCGGGCAACGAGTTTGTTGATTTGAAATTTTGCGATTATTTACTTGGTGTGTGCAAATTAAACAGACTTGATAACGATGCAAATATTTATTTGAATGAATTTATTACAAACTTCAAAGGCAGAAATTACTTGAAAAGTGCATTACAAAAATTGTCATGGCATTATTTAATAAAAGGTGATTATGATAAGTACAAATTTTACAATTCAAAAATTAACTCTATAGGTTATCAATTTACTGACGAAGACAAGCAAGCTCAAAAAACAGTAAATAGTAAATATATTCCTAATATCACATTACTACGAGCCCGATTACTTTGTGATGGAGGTTTTTTTGAAAGGGCTTACAATGAACTAGAACATAAAAGTTCAAAAAATTTTTCTCAAATTCGCGATAAGGTAGAATTTAATTACAGAATGGGGAAAATTTTTCAAAAAACCGATAATGCAAATTCATCAATTAAATATTACAAAATTGCAATGAGTGAGGGTAAAAATTTGCCACATTATTTTGCTATGGCTGCAAGTATTGAAATAGCAAGTATTTTTGAGCATCAAGGTAATTTAAAAGATGCTGAAATTTACTATAGAAAAGCCCTTACTTTTACAAAAAACAAAGAATATGAAGCCAGTTTAGAACAAAAAGCCAAAGCCGGAATTGCAAGGATAGAAAAAAAATAATCTCAGTTAATCTTCTTGCTTTAAGTTATCATTTTTAAGGTAACTTTTTATCAAAAAATGGAACAAATACAAAACAGGTATCATTATTATAGCAACAGCAAACTTATAAATATAATTTCCTGTACCAATACTCAAAACGGTTTGAAAATTCCAGTTACTTCCAATATAAAATGCTATAAACAATACAAGATAACTATCAATAAACTGAGAAATAACAGTAGAAATTGTAGCCCGCAACCACAGCATTTTTCCATTTAGCATTTTTTTTATTTTTTGAAAAATCAAAGCATCCAAAATTTGCCCAACCAAAAAAGCAATAATAGAACCGGCAATTATCCACATACCTTGACCAAATACAACACTAAATGCACTCTGCATATTTACAATTCCTTTTGATTTGTTTATTTCAATCCACCATTCAGCAGGGCTAAGTTTAATAGCAAAATATGTAAAAATGAAAGAATAAAAAATTAAAATAGCTGCTAACCACGAAATGAATTTTACTCCTTTTACGCCGAAATGTTCGTTCACAATATCAGTCATTACAAATACTACAGGCCAAAGTAATACACCGGCTGTAAGGTCGAATGAGAAATATTTTCCGAAAATTAAAATCTTTGCTTGTTGTACTCCTAATGTAGATTCAAGAGAGAAAATTTTAACACCTATATATTCTGCAAGCATTACATTTACAATAAAAACACCTGTGAGTACAACAAATAATTTTTGTCTTTTTGATTTCATCCAATAATAAAAATACTAGTGTACAATTATATATAATATTATTCAAAGTGTGGAATAATCAAGATTTATCGGCTTTAGCATTAATTTATCTTTGTAAATTATTTTATTAAATTAATCGCACTATGCACAAAACTGTAATATTACTGATTACTTTTTTTACATATTTCACAGCCGATGCGCAATCGGCAGAGCAATGGTTTGCAAGTGCCAACAACAAAAAAGATGAAGGAAATATGCTTGGAGCTATAAAAGATTTCACTTCTGCAATTTCATTAAACCCACAATATGCCGAAGCTTATTTGGGCAGAGGTACCGTATATGGCGAGTTGCTTGATTTCCCTGAAGCATATAAAGACATAAATAATGCAATTACAATAAAACCCGACTTATATGAAGCGTATTTTAACAGAGGATTTATTAGCTATATGACTAAAGATTATCAAAGTGCATTAAAAGATTTTGACGAATATATAGAATATAATCCTGATGATGCAGATGCATTTTTAGCCAGAAGTAATACTTACGAAAAACTTAATAAAAAAGCTTATGCAGATAAAGACATGTTAAAATATTTAAGCTTTACTCCGGAAAGTTTTCATCATTATTCTACCAGAAGTATAGTTAAATTTAAAATGAAAGACACTCTCGGAGCTATTGATGATTTATCAAAAGCAATAGAGCTAAAGCCTGATAATTATGAGCTGTTTTTTCAAAGAGGTAACTATTATTTAATGCTTAAAAAATTTAATCAGGCTATAGAAGATTACAATGTATTTATATTAAATGATAAGTCAAATTATATTGCATACATAAAAAGAGGCGAATCTTACGCATCAATAGGCATTTACAGTGCAGCAATCGAAGATTTTACAAATGCTATAAAACTTAACAACAATGATGCAAGATTATATTTTGACAGAGGTATTTTTTATTTGCATAACAACGATTTTATTAATGCAAAAAGAGACATTAACACAGCAATATCTAATAATTTTGATGATATCGAACTTGCATATTTTAACTTAGGAATTGCCGAAATTAACCTTGGAAATCTTAATGAAGCTTGTAATGCATTTGCCAATTGTAAAGATATGGCAAAAGAATTTACACAAAAGTATTGCAAATAGTATTAAAAATTAATCTATATTTGCAGCCCTTTTTATAAGATTACATTTTGTCAGGCTTAATTTTATTTTTTTCTTCAATCTGTTTTCTTTTAAAATATTGGCAAACAGAAACAAAGTAAAATGAAAACACAAAAAGTAACTACAATAAGCCAGTTTATATCCGAACAACAGCAAAATTTTCCTGAAGCAACCGGTGATCTTAGCAGATTATTTCTAGATATAATTCTTGCAGCAAAAATTGTAAATCGCGATATACGCAGGGCTGGTCTAGTAGATATTCTTGGCACTCATGGCTCAATAAACGTACAAGGTGAAGAAGTAAAAAAATTAGATGTAATTGCAAACGAAGAATTCATTTCGGCACTTTCACTTGGTGGAGATTGTTGTGCAATTTTATCAGAAGAAAATGAAGATATAGTAAGAATTAAAAATCCACATAGTAATAAGTCAAAATATATAATTTCCATTGACCCGCTTGACGGAAGCAGCAATATTGATGTTAATGCATCAATAGGAACAATTTTTAGCATATACAAACGAATAAGCAATGTGTATGAAGAGGTAACAATGGATGACTGTTTGCAAAAAGGTGAAAACCAAATTGCAGCAGGATATATAATTTATGGTTCAAGTACAATGTTGGTTTATACTACAGGAAATGGAGTTAACGGTTTTACATTAGATAGTTCAATAGGTGAATTTTGCTTAAGTCATCCAAACATAAAAATTCCTGAAACAGGTAAAATATATTCTGTTAATGAAGGTAATTTTAACGAATTTCCTGAAGGTGTAAAAAATTATATAAATTATTGCAAACAAATAGATAAAGCAAGCAAACGTCCATATTCTGCAAGATATATTGGTTCTATGATTGCTGATTTTCACCGCAATTTACTTAGAGGAGGAATTTTTATTTACCCCCCAACAAACAAAGACCCCAACGGCAAATTAAGATTAATGTATGAATGTAACCCATTAGCATTTATTGCAGAGCAAGCCGGAGGTACTGCAAGCACAGGATATGAAAGGATTTTGGAAGTTTTACCTGAAAAACTACATCAAAGAGTTCCGCTATTTACAGGCTCTAAGCAAATGGTTGAACTTGCAGTAAAAATGTTTCAAGAAAACACAATACAAAGTTTCTGATTTAAAAAACACTGTTTCCTTTCGCTTTTCAGCAACAATCAAATAATAAAAATAAAAAATACAAAAAATATAATATGACAAATTTCAAAGAATTCGGGCTTAAGCCTGAAATATTAAAAGGAATTACTGAACTTGGTTTTCAAAATCCTACACCAATTCAAGCCAAAGTAATTCCAGAAGTATTAGATAATCGCAAAGATATAGTAGGACTTGCGCAAACAGGCACAGGCAAAACCGCCGCATTTGGTTTGCCATTGCTCGAATGGACTAATACAAAAATAAAAACTCCTACATCTCTTGTACTTGCCCCTACGCGTGAGTTATGTATGCAAATTGCTAAGGATATTGAAAATTATTCAAAGTATTTGAAAAACATAAAAACTCTTGCTGTGTATGGTGGTACAAGTATTACAAATCAAATAAGAGAACTTAAAAATGGTGTAAATATTCTTATAGCCACACCGGGCAGATTAATAGACCTTGTTGAAAGAAAAGCGGCAAACTTATCTGCAATAGAAATTTTAGTACTTGACGAAGCAGACGAAATGCTTAATATGGGTTTTATTGATGATATCAATTTAATACTATCAAGCTGCCCGCCTGATAGAACTACTATGTTGTTTAGCGCTACTATGCCGCGTGAAATTCAAAAAATTGCACGAAAATATATGAATGAACCAATTGAAATATCGGTTGGCGAAAAAAATGTATCATCAGAACAAGTAGAGCATCATTATTACTTTATAAGAGAAAAAGACCGATATCTTGCACTGAAAAGAATTGCAGATTTTTATCCGGGTGTTTATGGAATTATTTTTTGTAAAACTAAAATTGATACACAGAAAGTAGCAGACAAGCTAATAGAAGACGGATATAATGCAGAACCTCTCCATGGCGACCTTAGCCAGCAGCAACGCGACAGAGTAATGGATAAATTCAGAAACAAAAACTTAAATCTGCTTGTAGCTACTGATGTGGCAGCAAGAGGAATTGATGTTGACAGCCTTACTCATGTAATAAATTATAATTTGCCTGACGAAAGCGAAACATACACACATCGCAGCGGACGTACAGGAAGAGCAGGCAAAACAGGTATTTCTATAGTTTTGGTAAATTCAAAAGAAAAACCAAAAATTAAAACAATTGAAAATTTGATAAAAAAGAAATTTGAAAAAAAACTTATTCCTGAAGGTTCTGAAATATGCAAAGTCCAACTTTTTAATCTTATTGACAAAATTGAGCATACCGAATCTAATGACGGAGATATAGAGCCATTTTTACCTGAAATTTTTGAAAGATTTAAAAATATCAGCCGCGAAGAATTGATTAGAAAAGTTGTTTCGGAAGAATTTCATCGTTTTTTAATTTATTACAAAAATTCATCTAGCCTTAATGTCCCCGAACATTCTGAAGGGTATGACGACAGAGGTGGCAACAGAAATCGCCGTGAAAATGACAGAAACAGAAGTAGAAATTCTTACAAAAACGATGATGAAGATTTTGACAGATTGTTTATTAATTGTGGCAAAATAGATGAACTCAATCCTCAAAGATTGATGGGTATTGTAAATGAATGTAGTAACGGAAAAAGAATTCAGTTTGGCAGAATAGAAATACTTGATAAATTCAGTTTTTTTGAAATTGAAAAATCAAAATCAAAACAAATATTAGATAAAATTAACCGCTTTGAATGGCGAAACAGGAAACTAAAAGTAGAACCTGCTTCGGCAAGAAAAAGAAGATAATTTTTTTAGTTTTTATATAATATTATATTTTTCTCTTATTGTATTTCAATGCTTTTAGCATCCAAACAGGCAATGGTTTAAACGGGTTTCGCTTCTTAAGATTTAAATAAATTCCGAATTTTTTAAGTATTGGGACTTTGTGTGTTTCAACAAACTCTATTAATGTACCATCGGGGTCTTCTATGTACGTAAAATGTCCTGCTGCTTCGCCCATATCAAAGCTATTGCTACTGTCCACTGTAAACGGATATCCGTTTTGTTCAAGTTCGGTTTTAAGTTTTTGCATATCTAAAACATCAAAACATAGATGTATGAAGCCACAATCACCCCAAAATCTGTTTTCAAATATTTTTCTTGGAACACGGTCTTTAACTTCTATCAACTCTATTTGTGTTTCTCTAAGCAATGGACTAAATGCTCCATTTCTAATTTTACTGTGTTTTAATAAAACTCTTCTGTAAGTATTCTCTCCGCCACCTATGAAGTTAAATTCATTAAACTTTCCTGTATGGTCATATACAATTTCATCATAGCCAAGTGTATCTTTATATAGTTTTAATGAATTTTCGATATTTGATACCCCTATTGCTGCACCGCAAATACCACCTGTAAGAACATCATTATTTATCATCCACGATGAATTTTCAATCAATTGCAACAAGTTACCAAAATTATCTTTAATAAAAAAATACTTTGATAATCCAAGGTTGTTATTAATATCTCCTAAAATTTCAACTCCCTTTTGTTTTAAATCATTGTAAGTTGCTTCAATATTTCTACATCTAATTTTAGGAAACAAAATTCCTAAATCACCTGGTAAAATATCAAACAATGCATTTTGTGGTTTTCGGCTTGTGTATTGCCAAATTTCAAAACCTCCGCCTCCTGCAATACTAATAGCTAAAATTGCATGACGTGAATGAACAGTACTGTCGGTATATTTTGTCATTAAAGCTGCCTGGGCTGCTTCTTCAAAAACAGGCACATTTACTTTTAATTTATCACTATACCATTCCCATGATTTGTTTACATCAGGTACGCCAACACCAATTTGCTGTATTCCACTTATATATTTTGACATGTCTGCGAAAATAAGGTTTAAAACATCTTTGAGAAACCATGTAATAAATAAATTTAAACAATATAATTATCTGAATTCTCCAACTAAGAATTGCTTTTTCTCTGATAAAATTTGTATACTTCTATCCAAATTACCCCTACAAATGAAGCAACTAAACAAAATATTAAATCATTAATAGTTATTGTTTCAAACTTAAAAAGTTCTTTTACTTGAGGGATAAATAAAGTGCAAGCCAACAGCATTAGCGAGATTGAAATAATTATAGGTATTAATTTGTTTTTATATTTTATGGTTTCAAAAATTGAAAAATAAAACGACCTGTTTGTAAGTGTAAGTAAAATATTACTAAAAATAAGTGTACTGAATACTGTTGTTCTTACATAGTTTTCAGAATAACCCTTTTGCATAAAATAGAATCCTGCAATAAGACAAACAAAAGTAATAGCCATGCCTTGTATGATACTCAAACCAAGTTCGTGCCATGAGAAATAATCAGTTGTCATTTTTCTTGGTTTTTTACTCATAGAATTTTTTTCGATAGGTTCTCTTTCATATATAATTGAGCAAGTAGGACCCATAATTAATTCAAGAAAAATAACATGTATAGGAAAAAATATAAATTTATATTTCCAAAGCATAAGCAATGGCAATGTAACAACAAGTATTATAGGAATATGAATTGAAATAATGTATCTGATTGCTTTTTTCAGGTTTTCATAAATCCTACGTCCGAGAGCAATTGCATCAACCATATTTTCAAGATCATCATTCATTAATATTAATGACGAAGCCTTTTTGGCTACTTCACTCCCTCTTTCGCCCATAGCAATACCAATATGTGCTGCTATAAGTGCGGGTGCATCATTTACGCCATCTCCTGTCATTGCAACTACTTCGCCAATTTGTTTCAGTGCTTGTACTACTTTATATTTGGCTTCGGGATACATTCGGGCAAAAATTTCAATATCCTTAACTCTTGTTACCAAATCTTGTTCGCTCATTTGCATAACTTGGTTTCCACTAAGTATTTCTTTCCCTCTTTTAAAATCTATTTGTTCGGCAATTGCCAAGGTTGTATCAGCATTATCGCCAGTTATTATTTTTACATCAATTCCTGCATTATAAAATTCACTAATTACTTTTTTCATATTCGCTTTAGGCGGATCGTAAAATGCTACTAGTCCTAAAAAATCAAATTTGTAATCAAACTGACTTGCAGGTAAGTCAATTCCATTGTATACTGCTTTTGCGACACCCAGTACCCTATACCCTTTTGATGTAAATGAGTTGTAATGTTTATCAATCGTTATTTTATCTGTATCTGAAAGTTTGCTGTGTAAAAAAATACTTTCAATAGCTCCTTTGCAGGCTATAATTTTATTATCAGGCTTATTTATTTCTTCATAAACATGCGTCATTAATGGTGGATGACCACTTAATGGATACTCATGAACCATTTTAAAATTTTTCCTTTCATCAGTAGTATTTGCATTCTTATAGGCATAGTGTATGCTTTTTTCCATTTGGTCATAAGGGTTTATCTCTGACGACCACATTGCATATTCAAGTACTTTACTGCTTTGAAAAATACCATTCCTTGTATCTATTGTTGTATTTTTAACAAAATCATATAGGGCTGCAAGTTGCATTTCATTTTTTGTAATTGTACCTGTTTTATCAATGCAAATAACAGTTGCTGCACCAAGTGTTTCAACTGTGTATGGGCTTCTTACAATTATTTTCTTTTTATATAAATAATATGCTCCAAGAGCCATAAAAGTACTAAATGCAACAGGAATTTCTTCGGGCAATATTGACATTGCAAGTGTAAGCCCGCTTAATAATGAACTAAGAATATCTTTTGATAAAATAAAATTTACTCCCCAAACCATTACAAATGCAAGTACACCAACTGCTACCATTTTTTTTACAAAACTTTTAATTTGTAATTGCAATGGACTTTTTGACGATTCTGCTTCGTCGAGCTTTTTCCCTATTTTTCCTATCTCGGTATTTGTACCTATTGCTGTAACTTGTGCTATACAATTTCCATCATATACTAATGTCCCTTTAAAAATTCTGTTTATATTTTCAATCTCTTTTGTACCACCAGATTTTATATTAGTTTTTATTGACGGTAGCGACTCGCCTGTAAGAATACTTTCATTAATAGTCAAATCATAACAACTTAAAATAACTGCATCTGCCTGTACCAAGTTGCCTTGTTCTACTATTAATATATCATCAATTACAATTTCTTCGCTATTTATTTCTACTTCGGTTCCGTTTCTTATAACCTTTGCTTTTGTATTACTTACTTTATTCAGTTCTTTTAGGGCTTTATCACTTTTGTTTTCCTGATATAGTGAGATTCCTGAAACAAAAAGTAAAGCTACAAGCATTATTGCTCCTTCCTTGTATTCGCCAAGAACAAAATATATAAGAGCCGTAAATACAAGTATAACAAATAATGGCTCGGTAATTATATCAATTAAAACGTGTAGAAAATGGTTTTTTTCTGCTTTAATTTCACAGTTACTTCCATACTTTAAGCGGTTTTCAGCTACCTGAACATCATTTAATCCGGTTATTTCATAATCCATAATATAATTTACGAACTTACTATTTTTCCATCTTCCATTACAATAGTTCTGTTTGTGTTTGCCGAAAAACTTTGGTCATGTGTTACTATCAATAGTGTTTGGCTTTCTTCTTCACTTAATTTTTTAAAAATATCAAAAACTATATTGCTGTTTTTCTTGTCGAGATTTCCTGTGGGCTCATCTCCCATTATTATCAACGGATCGTTTATCAATGCTCTGGCTATAGCTACTCTCTGTTTTTCACCTCCAGATAATTGATTTGCTTTTTTCAAAGCTAGTTGATCAATTTCAAGAATTTTGAGCTTTTGCATTGCTCGGTACTCTACTTCCGTTTTTGAGAATTTATTAAATTTTAATCCTGGAAGCATTACATTTTCTAAAACACTGAACTCACTTATCAGATAATGAAATTGAAAAACAAAGCCAATTTTTTCATTTCTTACTTGTGCAAGTTGCTTTTCCTTTTTTTCTTTCATATTCTCATTATCAATAATCACTTTACCCTCATATTCTGTGTCCATAGTTGAAAGAATATAAAGCAAAGTAGATTTTCCGCAGCCTGATTTTCCTACAATTGACACAAAATCGCCTCTTTCTACAGTAAAATTTATATCATTCAAAACTTTTACAGTCATAGGGTCATAAAAGTATTTTGTAATTTGATTAGCTTCAAGAATTATTTCTTTCATTCTATTTTCCTCTTATTATTACTACAGGGTCTATTTTACTTGCTTTTTTAGCCGGAAAATATCCTGCAAAGTATGTTGTAACCAGTGAAAATAAAAATGCAATTAAATAAAAATTAAGATTATAATTTATAGGGAACGTAGTAATAGTGGGTAAAGCAGAAGTTTTAAATGGTATTTGGTCAATAATTGATGAAAGTAAAAATCCAAATACCAAACCAAGCATTCCACCAAAAAAACCTATTCCTAAAGCAATTGTCAAAAAGATATTTTTTACATCTTTGCCCGAAAACCCGGTAGCTTTAAGAATTGCTATTGAGTCCATTTTTTCATAAATCATCATGTTAAGAATATTATAAATGCCAAAACCGGCTACAATAAGCAAGGTAATTCCTACTGAATACGAAATAATAGTTCTTATTTTGCTTCCTGTTTCAAATTGTGCATTTGCTGTTTGAATATCTTCAGCATCAATTTCAAAAGTATTGTGAAAGTCTTTTGCAAGTAATGGTGCTGTATTTACATCATACAGTTTTATTTGAATATCGGTTATGTAATTATTTGTTTTACCAAGAATTTTTTGAACTGTATTGATTGATGAAAAACTTTGAGTTTTATCAAAATCGCGTAATCCTGACTGAAAAATACCTACAAGTTTTAAAGAAAATATTTCACCATTTTGTGTAGTAATCTGTATTAAATCTCCAATTTTGACAAGTAGTTTTTCTGCTAAGACATTTCCAAGAATTATGCTGTTTGAGGTATTTTTCAAATCTATAGCATTTCCTTTTGTAATATAATCATCAAAATGAAATAACTTTCTTTCGGCTTCCGCATCAATTCCATTAATTACTCCGGCAAGTACAGTTTGCCCTGTATTAAAAAAAACCTGTGAAATTACTTTTGGAGCAATTCCTTTTATTCTGTTATCTTTTTTCAAAGCATTTATTATTGCTTCGCTGTTATAAATATTTATATCTCGGTTTTTTACTTTTACCGAACTAATAAAATTGTGTGTCTTGCTATATTTTTCAGATTGGTCAATTGGAGAATTTTCACTTGGTTTAATATCATTGTATAATTTTATATGTGGGGTTCTGTTTAAAATTAAATTATCTAGCAATGTATTTAAGCCGGTCATAAAACTAAGCAGCGAAATAAACATTGTAATACTGAAAGTAACTCCAATTGCAGCCACCAAAGTTTGTTTCCAGCGTGCTATCAGTAATGTTTTTGCAATATCTGCTATGAGTTTAGAAATCATTTGAGCGGTATGTATATTTCTTCATTTTCTTTAAGTCCGCTTATAATCTGTATTTTTTGTAGATCCTGCAAACCTGTTTTTACTTTTATTTTTTCTTTTTTTGAAATATACACAAATGAATCGTTCACCAGATATTTTCTATCAATAGTTACTGCATTTTTAATTGTATTAATCACAATATTGGCTTCGGCAGTTATATTCGGATACAACACATTAGGTGGATTTATAAAAACAGCTTCTAAAGTGAAAGAACGTGTTCTTTCATTCATTGCTGGATAAATTCTGCTTACTACTGCTTGAAAAACTTTTGAATTATAACTATCCATAATTACAAAAACTTCTTGTCCAATTTTAACTTTTGCTATATCATACTCATCTATTTGAAGCTCAATAATAAATGAATCAGCACTGCCAATTACCGCAACAGGTGTTTGCACATTTACCATTTCACCTTCTTTTTTCAATAAACTGTAAATTTTGCCTTTTATTCGGCTTTTAACAGTAAAATCATTAAAAATTTCATTGTTTATTTTATAGTTATTTTTTGATTGATTTGAAATAAGCGACAATTGCTTCTTTAGGTCTTTGTACCTTAAATAAGCAGATTCCAAAGCTGTTTTTGAGTTTTTAAAATTCAATTCCATTTTTTCAAGTTCTATTTTACTTCCAATGTTATTTTCCCATAGATTTTGCTGGCGTATGTACATTAACGAATCGGTTTTTAGCTTAGATTTTAAAAATTCAATATTTGATTTCAATTCTTCAAGTTTTTCAGTATTTCGGCTAATATCATTATATTCAGCAGCAAGTTTTGCATTTTCAGAATTTAATAAAACGGTTTCATTTGTAACCTTCAATATAGGCTGATTCTCATTTAATAAATCACCTTCTTTGACATAAATTTTTTCAATAATTCCATTTGAATTTGAAAAAACCTGATATTGATTTACACTTTTTATTACACCTGTGGCAAATACTGACTCAGTAATGTCTTGCTTTATTGCCTTACTTTGTTCAAACTTTTTATTACATGAAATTATTACAGCTATTACAATAGAAAATAATATAACCCTTTTTATTGGTGCTGTACTAATTTCCATGAGGTAATTTTTCGTTTAATTTAAAAATATGCAAAACATAAGGAAACAAAGCATCCATACTTTCTTGTGCCCCACGTGTAGAGCCTGGCAATGCTATTACTAATGTATTGCCTATTTGTCCTGCAATACTTCTTGATAACATTGAGTAAGGCATCATATTTTGTCCATAATTTCGTGCCGCTTCTGCTATTCCAGGAATTTCTCTTTCCAATAGTGGTTTTAATGCTTCGGGGGTAACATCAGTTTTTGATAATCCTGTACCGCCAGTAATAATTACCAAATCATTTTTCTTACTACACAATCTTTTTACTTCATCTTGAATTTTAGAAATATTATCTGGAATTATTATATATTCGTCATTGCTTACATTGCATTTTTCGAGTTTGTTAATTATTGCTTTTCCTGCCTTGTCGTGCTTTTGCCCTGCTGATATACTATCTGAACACACAATAACAGACGATGTAAGTATTTTGCCAAACTTGTCTTTGTACTGCGATTTTCCTCCTTTTTTGCTTAGTAGTTTAATATTTAAAATTTCAATATTTTTATCAATTGGCTTTAGCATATCATACATAGTTAGTGCAACTACCGATGCTCCGTGCATAGCTTCTACCTCTACTCCGGTGCGATATATTGTATGAACTTCTACTTCTGTAATTATTTCTAATCCTTCTATTCTATGTGTTACAGAAGTAAACTCAACCGGCAATGGATGACAATCAGGTATCATGTCACTTGTGCGTTTTACTGCAAACAATCCGGCAATTTTACTTGCTTCAAAAATATTGCCTTTTGGAACTTGTTTGTTTTTTATTACTTCAATTGTATCAATTGAACCAACTTTTACAGTTGCTTGAGCTACTGCCTGACGAAGTGTTTTTATTTTATTTGTTATATCAATCATTTTTTTTTAATTATTTACTTTCCAATTATATTTCTCGTTTTCAAAAATTTCTTTACCCCAAACAGGAACATCGGCTTTTATTCTTTCTACTGCATACTCACATGCCTTTACCGCTTCTTTGCGATGCACAGATGAAGTAAATACAAACAGGCAAATTTCGCCTGTATTCACTTTTCCTAAGCTATGATAAATGTGCATACATTCTATATTGTATTTTTCAAAAACATCATTTCTAATCTCATGAAATTTGTTAAGAGCCATTTCATTATAAGCTGTATATTCAATTGACTTTACTATATTTCCCTCAATTACATCATTTCTCACCTGACCGAGAAAAATACCGTGTGCCCCGATATTGTGTTTTGTGTTGTGTTTCGCTATTGATTCGGCTATAAATTCGGGTTTTATTGCACCTTCAACAAATACATTTTTTATTTTTCTTTCTTTCATTATTTTTTAATTATGTTTTACCCAATCCACTATACCTCCTTTTAGGCTATATATAGTATTTTCGGGCATTTCTTCTTTTAAAACTTCAGTTAAATAAAGACTTCTCTTACCTGTTTGGCAAAATAAAATTATCTTGTTTGTGGTATTAAAATCTATCAAATATTCGTAAATTCTCGACATTGGTATTTTTAAATATTCAAAGTCATTTGTGTCGGGCTTTTCTCCTTCTTCTCTTATATCAATTATTGTTAACTTTTCAGATTTTATCAGGTTATTCAAATCGTAAATATCTATTTCATCAATCCTTTTAGTTGAATTGCAAAACCAGTTGTAGTCAAATTTTAAAAATTGTTCTTTAGATAAAGGCATTTCATT
Source organism: Bacteroidia bacterium (assembly GCA_020849295.1). Lineage (GTDB taxonomy): Bacteria > Bacteroidota > Bacteroidia > NS11-12g > UBA9320 > JABWCE01. The sequence continues at coordinate 36,543 of JADLGN010000040.1, read as the reverse complement.
TTTGGTGTTTTGGTTTGGTTTAATATTTAATTTATAAAATGAATTTTCAAGTGCATTATATGTCAAAATCTGATTAGACAAGGGCACACCGATGCCTGAAATTAATTTGATTGCTTCGGTAGCTTGCATTGTGCCAATTACACCTGGCAAAACGCCTAATACTCCTGCTTCATTACAAGAAGTTGTAAATTTAGGATCCGGAGGAGTTGGAAACAAATCGCGGTAGTTAGTTGTATATTCTGTTTCTTTTGATTTAAAATTAAAAACCCCAACTTGACCCTCAAATTTAAGAACTGCTCCATATATTAATGGCTTGTCAAGCAAAACACATGCATCGTTTATTAAATAACGAGTTTCAAAATTATCAGTTCCATCGAGTACAAGGTCATATTGAGATATTATATCAAGAGCATTTTGGTTTGTTATTGCTTCGGCATGTTCAATTAAATTTATTTCAGGGTTTAGTTCTTTTAGTTTTTTGACAGCTGTTTTTGCTTTAGGTTTACCAATATCGTTGTTATTATAAATAATTTGTCTTTGAAGATTGCTCAAATCAACAATATCAAAATCAACTATTCCAATGGTGCCAACTCCTGCTGCAGCAAGATACAACAAAGCCGGGCTCCCAAGTCCGCCTGCACCGCATACAAGTATTTTAGAACTCAACAACTTTATTTGAGTTTCATCACCAAACTTGTCAAGTAAAATTTGTCTTTGATATCTGTGAAGATTTAATTCTTTCATTATTTTTTATCCCCCTGAAAATGGTGGAAGTAATGCTATTTCGTCATTTTCTTTGAGTTTATAAATTTCATTTACTATTGTATTATTTACCGAAACAGAATATTTAATATTTTTAAGTTGAGGATATTCTGTTTCTAAAAAATTAATCAATTCTCGAGTATCACTATAATAATCTGAATTAATTTCACTTTTTTTTACAAAATCTGTCAACTGTCCGAAAAACAAAATTTTTAAACTCATTTTCTATGTTATAAATAATTTAACTGATGCAATTATCAAAACTAAAGCAAGAATTACTTTAAGGGATTTATTGTTAAGTTTAATTGCTCCCATGTACGAACCAAGTAAGCCGCCTGACAAAGCAATCGCTGCCATCAACATTAAATTATTGCTTAAATTTAATCCTTTTGAAGCAATACCTGATATTCCTGCAATTGAATTTACAAATATAAACAATGCAGATACAGCGGCTGTTTGTTTCAAATTTCCCCAACCTAACATTATAATTATCGGACTAAGTATTATTCCGCCTCCTATACCAATTATACCAGAAATAAAGCCTATTGCTAATCCTATAAAAAGCGATAAAACAAAATTTTGTCGTTTTTCTCTAAATTCATTATTCTGAGTTTCGCTTAACAACTTTATTGAAGGTATTAAAAGCAATAGAGCAAGAATTTTTTTATAAATACCCGGGTCTAATGTTATCATACCACCCACAAAAGCAGCCGGAATAGAGGTTATAGCAAATGGTATAAAAAGTTTGATATTAAAATTTCCGCTTCGGTAATATTGAATAAATGCTATAAGAGAAACAAAAATATTAAGGATTAAAGCAGTTTGTCTTGCATCTGTAGTTGACACCGAAAAAAAAGTCATCAAAGCAAGGTATCCGCTTGCTCCTCCATGACCAACCGATGAATACAAAAAAGCAACTAAAAACAGTAAAGCAAAATATATTATTTCTGCTATATCCAAATTTTTATTTATTAAGAATACTAATTGTTTTTTCTCTAAATGTTTCAAACTTTTTTTGCATATTATAAAAAGTTTTCAGCACATTTTCACCTTCTGCTGTAACCACCATTATTGCCACCAATTGTTTTAATAAAAAGTTCTCTATTAGAACTTTTGTTTATTTCCATTACCATTGCCCAAGCTTTTCTATAAGGAATCTTCAAACTTTTTGATGATCCTGAAATTGAGCCGAATTTTTTAATATTTTCAAGTAAATCAACTCTTCCTTTGCCAATTTTTAAACCTGAAATTTCAAGCCAAATATTTCCATTTACCGATATAGTTTTCAATATTTATATGCTTATTACTTCTACTAAATCTCCTTTTATATATTTTTCTCTTTCTTCATCAAGTTTTATTATACAATCTGCTTCAACAAAAGAATTCATTTGATATGATTCTTGAGAATGAAGTGCTTTTACTCCATCTTTGCATTTCTTTCCTTTTAAAAAATAAGTTAACCCACTTTTTTTAGTAAAATCATTTGTTAGTAGCATGGTTTCTATGTTATGTCTATGCAGATTTCCTGTCATTTTAAGAATTGCAGGTAATACATAAATATAATAACATGTAAGTACAGCTGAAGGGTTTCCTGGCAATCCAAAAACAAGCGAATTTTTAAAAGTACCGAAATATAATGGTTTGCCTGGTTTTTGCTTCACTCTGTGAAATTGTTTTTTCACTCTGCATTTGTTCAATGATTCTACAACAAAATCGTAATCTCCCACAGAAACCCCTCCGGTAATTATCATTATATCGCATTTACTTAAATTTTCATTAATGCAGTTTTCAATTATTTCAGGAATATCATCCACTGTAAATATATTGATGTCAGTAATATTGGATTGTTTTAGTGCTGCATTTAAAGAGAATGAATTACTCTCGAAAATTTTACTTTTTGAAATTTTACCTCCAGGTTTTACAAGTTCTTTGCCGGTTGTAATAATACATACTCTTGGCTTTTTTATTACATTAATTTTATATTGTCCTAAGCCGGCCAGAAATCCTGCTATACCCGGGGTTATATATGTTTTTTCAGGCAACGCAAGAACACCTTTTTGAGTTTGCGAACCTTGTTTTCGTATATTACTTCCTTGCTTAATGTTTTTATCATTAATTATTAAATTTTCATTTTCTTCTTTTATATTTTCCTGCATTACCACAGTATCAACTCCGCTTGGTACAGAAGCTCCTGTAAATATCCTTACTGCAATATTTTTATCAATTTTTGAATTAAAATAAGAACCTGCCTGTATTTCGCCTTTTATTTTAATTTTATTATTTGAAATATAATCTTCCCATCTAAAAGCATAACCATCCATTGCAGATTGATCAAAAGGGGGGAAATCAATTTTTGAGTAAATATTGTTTGATGTTGAGTAATCTAAAGCATCATATAAGTTTTTTGATTCTTTTTTTAATAAATGGGTTTTATCTAAAATTAGTTTTAAAGCTTTATCAGAGTCTATCATTGTACGATATGCAATTTTTTTCATAACGATTTTTAAAAAATTTTTACCCTCCTATATTTATCATACTTTTCTTACGGGTATCAATATTTTTAATTCCCCAATTTTCATTTTCGTTATTCCCGCCCAGCATAAAGTATTTATTTTTTACATTATTTATTATCAATTGCTCGATGTCTATATTATTTCTTAAAGCTGTAAGTAAGTCTGTTTCTTCTTTTCCAAAAAGACAATTGTACAATTTGCCATCTGAGGTAAGTCTAAGCCTGTTGCATGTACTGCAAAATGGCTGTGTCATTGTACTTATAATTGCAAAAGTACCTTTATGATTTGGTACAAAATACTTTTTAGCAGTATCGTTTTTCTCATTTATCAATTCTATAAAATGAAATTTTTTACTTATTTCATCTAATGTTTGTTTATGAGAAATAACTTTGTGATTTTGCCAATCGTTCCCCGAAAAAGGCATAAATTCAATAAATCTTACATGGACAGGTGTGTCTTTTGTCCAGTCAATAAAATCTATTATTTCGTCATCATTTATGCCTCTTTGGAGAACTGCATTTACTTTTACATGAAAATTATTTTCAAGAAGTAAATCAATATTGTTTTTTACTCTTACAAATTCATCACGTCTTGTAATTTCAATAAATCTGTCTTTTTTAAGTGTATCAAGACTTACATTTACAGATTTTATACCTATTTCTTTAAAAACATTAATAAATTCATCAACAAAAACTCCATTTGTAGTAATTACAAGTTCTACCGGAAATTTTGCCAGATTTCTTAATATCTTTTCAGCATCTTTTCTTACAAGAGGCTCACCTCCTGTAATTCTTATTTTATTTACACCAAGTTTTACAAAAACTGAAGCAATTTTTTCAATTTCTTCCGAACTCATTTTTATCTGATTTGCAAAATAACCATGAGGCAAATCTTCTGATATGCAATACGAGCATCTCAGATTACATTTATCTGTAATTGAAATACGTAAATAATTATGAATTCTCGAAAAATTGTCAATCAGCATTTTTATACTTTTTCTGTAAAATATTTGAACAACCTATCATTCATTAGCTGAAAATCATTTTCATTAAGATGTTTAACAGCTAATGGGAGAACAACATTTTCTTCTCTGAAAATATGTAGCCTTAGCAACTCTATCAGCAAATTTGATTGTTCTATAGAAGTATCAATCAGTAATGCTCTTGAAGAAACATCTGTCAATCGTGAAGAAATTCCCATTAAACTAAATGCAAGTGTTGTAAGCTGCATAGTTTTAATGTGGTCATTTTCGAGCATATCTATAGCTGTTTCAGGAACATCTCCCTGGCTTTTTTCCCCTATGTCTATAAGTCTGTCATGTAATACAGGAAACAAAACTCTTTCTTCTTTTAGATGATGCAAAACAATAATTTCATCAAGAAATTTAAAAAACTCTCCAAGTTTTCCATTTCTTTCTTTACTTACTCCTTCTTTTCTTATTTCTATTAGAGTTGCTTCAAATTTTTCAAGTTCTGACATTATCAATTTATGTTCGTCAGTTAAGTGCTTTAGGAAAGCAGGTAATAGGTCGTAATCCACTTTTTCCATATTTGGCGGACGGTAAGCGTCGGGCGGATCCATTGGCGAATACTCAGGTTTCCCATCTGTATCTTTTTCTACATTTCTCTTTAAATAGTCTGTTTCTGAAAATATATTATTGTTATTGTCCATGTTACTTATATCAACAAATTTTTATGTTATTATGTTTAAATTTTTGTTTAAAAAAATCATTTGCAAATATCAACCTTAACAAGGTTTTTCGCAACCTTTTCTATTATAAAATTTCCAATTGATAAAAGTAGCAATAATAGTAAAAACTATAAGCCCGTAGAAGAATCCTTTTGCTGAACCTGTTGCTCCAATTATTGAACCTATTAACAAAGAAAATATAAAAGGACCATAAGCAGCAACAGCGGCAGTCCATCCAATTACACCTGCAGCCTGACGAGGGTTATGACCAAAAATTATTGGAAACTGACGGAAAGTGGCTGCGTTTCCAATACCTGTAAAGAAAAATAATCCAAGCATTACAGAAACAAACATTGGAAATTGATCCATACTTTCGGGAGTTAATAAGCCCATTGTTATAAGCATAACTGAACCTGCTAATATGCCAAGTCCTGTAATAGTAGTAAGAATTGCGCCGCCTGTTCTGTCAGAAATAAAACCAAACAATACTCTAGCTGCAGAGCCAATTAATGGGCCATAAAATGCGTATTTAAGAGGATCGGGGGCACCTTCAAATCCCCCATAAATTGTTTTCATCATAAGTGGAAATGCTGCTGAAAGTCCGGCAAAAGTGCCAAATGTCATAAAATATGTAATTGTGCAAAACCAAGTGTGCTTTTCTTTAAAAATATCAAGTTGTTCTTTGAATGATGCTTTAATAGGAATACTCTTTAAATAATACCAACACAAAACTGCTACTACTATTACCAATGGCACATACCAAAATGAAGCATTTTGAAGATACACTTGCGATTCACCTAATATTTCTTTAGTTTTAGGGTCAATTTTTGTAAAAGTTTGTGAAGCACCACAAATTCCTAAACCAAGTAAAGCAGGTGTCATAAACTGAGCAAGACTAACCCCAAAATTGCCTATACCAGCTTGAATACCTAAGGCTGTCCCTTTTAGTCTTTTTGGAAAAAACAAATTTGTGCTTGGCATAAAAGAAGAAAAATCTCCTCCACCAAAACCGCAAGTAAAAGCTAAAACTAAAAATACCCAGAAAGGTGTTGAGGGATTCATCACTGCAAAACCAAGTCCTAAGCATGGAATTAATTTTAAAGCAGTAGCAAATGTTACTACGTGTCTTGTGCCGTAAATTGGTAGTAAAAAAGTGTGAATTATCCTAAGTGTGCCTCCTGCCAAGCCTGGCATGGCAGCAAGCCAGAATAATTGATTAGTGGTAAATTTAAATCCAATACCCGGAAGTTTTACTACTATGGCACTTACCATAAACCAAGTAGCAAACGATAAAGTAAGAGAAATTGTTGTAAAAATTAAAGTTTTCCATGCAATCTTCTTACCTTCACTTTCCCAAAACGAATTATCTTCGGGTTCCCATTTTGATAACCATGTTGTCATTTTCTTTTTTATTTTAAATTTTCAAATTTTCCTTTTGTATCAGGTGCTGCTGCATCTCGCATTTTTGTAATTACGTTGTGCATCCACCATAAACATATAACTGATATTATCCATAAGAATATCCACATACTTGTCCAAAGTCCGGTCCATTTTAATAAATATCCAAAAATAATAGGTGAGAAAAATCCCCCTAAACCACCAAGTACACCTACCATGCCTCCTACTGCACCTACATCATTAGGGAAGTAATTTGGTATGTGCTTATAAACCGCTGCTTTTCCAATTCCCCAAATTATACCTACCATAAATATAAAAAAAGTAGCTACCCAAATATTTGCATGGAAAACTATATTTGTTACTCCAGCTGCAATTTTTTGTTTTTTAACTACCTTATCTCCAACTTTTACAGTTGGCTCTTGATATACAGATTTATGTGGCAGAATAGAATTTGTATTACCATTTATTTCTTTTTCTGAAGCTTTTTTAATTAATGGATAACTCACATTGTCTATTTTAATTAAATTGTCAGTTATTTCAGTAACAGTACCAGCTCTTTTGGCCATAATTCCAAGACCAGGTGAGTTTATTGTCATTTTAGGTATAATTAATAAAAAGCAGAATAATATTGATGTTATAAAAATCCAATACATAACTCTTCTTGCACCAAATTTGTCAGACATCCAACCGCCTAAAGCTCTTATTAATCCTGAAGGCATACTAAATACCGTTGCAAGAATTCCTGCTGTAACCAATGAAACTGAATATACATTTAAGTAATATGGTACAAGCCATTGTGCCAATGCAACAAAACATCCAAATACCAAATAATAATATAATCCAAAACGCCAAACTCGTACCTCTTTAAGTGGCTTAATCATTTCTTTGAATTTTTTATTTGCTGCTGTAACAGATTTTTTATTTTGGGTAAATAACAAAAATATTACCCCCATCACTACCAAAGCAGCAGCATAAATTTGTGGCAGTTGTCTCCAATTGTCAAGGTTTGTACCATTATTTGTAAGTTTTTTAAGTAGTGTAGGAGCTAATAGTGTAGTTATACCTGCACCAAAATTTCCCATACCAAATATTCCTAATGCCCTGCCTTGCCATTCTTTTGAAAACCACATTGACGTAGATGCAATTCCAATCGAAAAACCTACACCTGTAAGCCCAAATCCGAAACTACAAATTGCAAAACTTGTAAAACTATTTGCATAACTTATCAAATACATTGGTATTGCACATAAAAACAACAAACCACCCAACATCCATTTTCCACCGTATTTATCAGTCCAAATACCCCCGTGTAATCTGAATATAGAACCACTTAAAACCGGTATTGCAAGTAACCAACCTATTTGTACAGGATCCCACTTGAATACTTGATTATCTACTAAAAATGCAACTAATACTCCATTGAACATCCATACTGCAAAACAAACAGTAAATGCAAGAGTATTTAAAAATAGGATTCTGTATGACATCCCGCTTACTTTCTGTTCCATGATTTTGTATTATAATTTGTATCCAAAGCCAAAACTAACTATCCAAATATTTTTCTTACTATTTGGACTTACAACATAATACATAGGAGCAACTACAGATAATTTCTTATAAGTAACTTGAAAACCGGTACCCAGAATAGGTGTTGCATTATCATCATAATATCTGATTGAGGGAAACATATTGTAAGCAATGCTATATTTTCCATACTCAACTTTTACACCTGGTCCTCCAAAATTTAAAAACAAAGAGTTTAAATTAGTCCCTTTGTGGGGATGAAAACTCAAATTAACAGTTCCAACAGGCTTAAAAACTACTTTGGGAGGTGCATTTTTACTTTTAGAATCCTGTGAATACAATAAATCAAAACTTAAAAGAATGATTGTAATAAAAATTATTTTTTTCATGATATATAAAATTATTCATTTTTAAATACCATCCTTCCTTTATTAATATATTTTTTCGTGTATCTTACTTTATATTTTCCTCCGGGAACCACTATGCTATCCTTTGGTACCGGATGAAAAGTATTACAACATCTGTATTTTTTACCATCAATTTCGTATTCAAACTCAATGCCTTCTCCTCTTGCAAAAACACTACAATATCCAATTGTTACCCCTGTAGTGTATTTTGTATCTTTTAACAGTGTTGTTTCATATTTATATTCTCTAAATACTAATATTATTGATAAAACAAGAAATATTAATATTGATAAATTTATAATTCGTCTAACCTTTGTTTCGCTACGTACAATTTTATAAATGTTGTATATAATTCCAATTGTTATTAAAACGAGCAGAATTGTTTTTACAATCTGACTTGTCAGTAATTCCTCGTCAGAAACTATATTTAGCAACATTTTTAATTATTTTTTGGACGCTGCAAAGTCCATGGTGTTCTTGGGCTTCTAACTTTGCGTTTGTCCCAATACCATTTTACTTGCTGATATGGTCTCCAAATATAATTTATTGGAGGAACCAAAAAGTGTATTAACCTTGAAAATGGAATAATACCAATTATTGTAAAAGCAAGTATTATATGCAATTTTACAGTCCAAGGCAATAATACTACAGCCGAAGTATCTGGTTGGAGAGTAAATATTGAATATAAATATGGTGTTAATAATGATGAAAACCATGAAGAACCCCATCTGAAATTGTATGCAATCCATAAACCAACAAATGTTTGTGTGATTAATAGTGCGTAAACTACAAAGTCCATTTTGTTTGTAACATATTTTAATCTTGGTGTTGTATATCTTCTAATTAATAAATTTACTAAACCAATAAGCATACTAATACCAAAAACAAAAGCTGTAATTTCAAGTATCATAAGTCTTACAGGCTGGCTGTTCCAAGCTAATACACTTCTTGGAAACAAGAAAGCTATTAAGTGACCTGTAAATAAAAATATCACTCCCCAGTGAAACGGCACTGAACCGTAAAACAATCTTCTGCCTTCCAAAAACTGAGAAGACAAAGAAGAAAGCTGGAATCCTTTATAGGTGTATCTGTATATAGAACCTACTAAAAATACTGCAAGTGCGATATAGGGCAATGCAATCAGAAAAAAATTATCGAGGATGTTCATATTTTATAAATTTTTTGTTGTTTAAATTTTTATTTTTCAATTATCATTTCAATTTCTATTTGTTCACTAAAGTCTTTAAAATAGTTATTATTTGTAAAGCTAATCGGTTCTGCCTTTTCTTCGGTACTGCATGAACAAGATTGAGCCTCGTCATGGCATTTTTCATCTTTAAAGTAATTAAGAATATTTATATCATATTTAAAATCTCTTTTTAACACTACTAACGTTGCATTTAATATTGTTTGATAAACTATTCTATATTTCTGAGAGAAATCAATCAAAGTTTTAAGATGTTTTTTATAAATAACATCTTTCTTCTCTATTTTTTCAGTTGAAAACTCACTTGACATTTTAACTATCGCAGGAATAACTAGTTTTGAAGCAATTTCTTCCCTCATTTCAAAATTTGTCATTTTAGACAATAGATTCAATACGTTTGGTAAACTATCAGCTAATTCTGTATTACATTCGTTTGATGCATCTCTGTGTTCTCTGTTTAAATTTACCAAAAGTTGACCTCTTTTGTAATCTTCACCAAATAATACAAATCCAATATCAAGAGTAGTTATTGCTTGCACATCAAATGACCTAAGATAAAGTTCCTGGATTTCACTAATAGATGCTTCATTAATAAAATCAATAAAAAACTCCATAGATTCTGCTGCTTCAGGTATTTCTTTCCTTAATGTTTCATATATTGAAATTATATTTTTCTTATATGATTCGTCTTTTGGATATTCATACAACTGAGCAAGTAAACCATAAATGGAATACTTGCTGTTATCTGAAATATTGTTAGTTTGAATTGAATTCACTGCTTTAATTTTTATAACCCTCTTTTTACTTTACTTTTAATTCCAAATCCTATTTCTCCTTTTGCGTCACCTGTAAAATCCATCATTTCAATTGCTTGTTCGCGATGTGCAGGTGGAATAACAAAGCGGTCTTCAAATTTAGCTAGTGCTGTAAGATAAAATACTCCGTCTGCTTGTTCGGCTGTAAGTCCGGCATCTCTCAGTACTTCGTCAGCTTTTTCATTACTTATGTCGCCTACTGTAACTCTACGGCGGTGTATTCTTACTGCCATAAGTTTTTTCCATTTATCTTTTATCATATCTTCATTACCTGCACTAAGCATATTTGCAAGATATTTTAATGGAAATCTTACTTGGTCTAATGTTCCCCAAAGCTCGGCAGTACTTGTATCATATAGCCAATTATCGTCCCAATACTTTGCTATTGGATTCATTTTATCAGCTTGTTCTGTATTGTCAACTTGTTTCAAAGTAGCCATTACCGGCAATAAAGGTGGAACATAAAATAACATTGGCAGCGTTCTGAACTCTGCATGTAAAGGCAATGCAAGTTTCCACTCTTTAACATATTTATAAACCGGCGAATTTTGTGCTGCATGAATTGTAGAATCAGCAACACCATTCATTTTAGCAGCTCTTATTACTTTTTCATCAAATGGATCTAATATTATATCCATGTGGCGATTTATAAGATTTTTTTCGTCATCATGTACTACATCTTCTATTTTTGAAGCATCATATAATAATACTCCTAAATATCTTATTCTTCCTACACATGAGTGCATACAAGCAGGAGCTAATCCGGCTTCAAGTCTTGGAAAACATAAAATACATTTTTCTGATTTGCCGGTATGCCAGTTATAATATGATTTTTTGTAAGGGCAGGCAGTTACACACATCCTCCATGCTCTGCACACTTCTTGATTAATTAAAACCACACCATCTTCCCCTCTTTTGTAGATTGCTCCTGACGGGCAAGATGCAACACAAGCAGGATTTAAACAATGGTTGCAAATACGAGGTAAATAGAAAAATGCCATCTTTTCAAGTTGAAACATTACTTCTTGTTCTGCTGCTGACAAATTTTGGAAGTTGGGGTCATTTCTTGCAAAGTCTGGCGTTCCGCTTAAATCATCATCCCAGTTTGGACCCATTTTAATATCAATAGGCTCACCTGTTATTAATGATACAGGTCTTGCAGTAGGTTGGTCATCGCCTTCGGGAGCTTCAATTAAATCTAAATATTTGTAAGTGAAAGGCTCGTAATAGTCATCTATTACAGGCAAATTTGGGTTATAAAAAATATTTGTTAAACCACGTCTTTTTCCTGCACCTTTTAGAGTAACTTTACCGTTTTCTTTTTGCCAACCACCTCGGTATATTGTTTGGTCTTCCCATTTTGTAGGGTAACCGGTTCCGGGCTTTGTTTCTACATTATTCCACCACATGTATTCTGCTCCTTTTCGGTCAGTCCATATATTTTTACATGCTACTGAACATGTGTGGCACCCGATACATTTATCGAGGTGAAAAACCATTGATACTTGAGAACGTACGTCCATAATTTTATAAATTTTCTTTTTTTAATTAATAATTATTACCAAACTAAATTTTCCATTTTCTTTACTACTACGTGAGTGTCACGCTGGGGAGCTATAGGTCCCCAATAATTGAAATGATATGAGAACTGACCATAACCACCGCTTAAATAATTTGGTTTTAAGTGTGTACGAGTTACACTATTGTGTCCGCCACCTCTCTTGTTGCCTCTAAGTTGTGATTTTGGAATTCCTACTGTTCTTTCGGGTACGTGATATACGATACAACTTCCTGGTGCAATTCTTGCACTCACGCAAGCTCTTGTAACATATACACCATGGTCGTTGTGTACTTCTACCCAATCATTATCTTTAATTCCTAAAGTTTCTGCATCTTTTTCGCTCAACCAGCATGGCTCACATCCTCTTGAAAGTGTTAACATTCTTATATTTTCCATATAAGTAGAGTGAATATGCCATTTTCCGTGTGGTGTAAGGTAATTCAATGCAAGTGCATTACCATTTTTCCATGTTTCTCTTAAATCTCCATATACTTCAGGTCTTGGAGCAGGTTTGTATGTAGGCAAATGTTCACCATGAGCAATATACAATTCGTGGTCAAGATAAAAATGCTGTCTACCGGTAAGTGTTCTCCAAGGAACTAATCTGTCAACATTGTATGTGTAAGCAGCATAAGCTCTTCCATTATTCATTAGCCCTGACCAAAGTGGTGATGTATTGTACCTTCTAGGCTGAGCTGCCAAATCTTGATATCTTATTCTTACATCTTTACTGCCTTCCCCTAAGTCTGCTAACTTAAGTCCGGTTTTTTTCTCCATATTCTGGTAAGCTTCATAATTTAGTTTACCATTTGTAAGAGTTGATAGATTTAAAATTGCATTACATACCCATTCATCTTCTTGAATTGAAGGTAATGTTTTATCCTCATATTTTCTACGTGGGAAATGGTTTGATTCACACATTTCATCGTATTCGTCTTTACAGAAATAATGATTTCCATGTGCCCCAAGCCCTTTTTCTCTTATTCCTTCACCAAGAGTAATAAACTTCTCATATAGTTTTGTATAATCTCTGGTTACTACTGTTAGTTTAGGCATTGATTTGCCAGGTACAGGCTCACACTCTCCTTTATACCAATCTTTGATGGTTGGTTGTGTAATTTCGTCAGCCGAATCGTGTGAAAGTGGTGTCATTATTATATCTTTCATTGGTTCTGAAAAATACTGTTTTGCCATTTCGCTTGTTGCTTTAGCTATATTCTTAAATATATCCCAGTCTGTTTTTGATTCCCAAACAGGTGCTATTGCTTGTCCAAGCGGATGAATAAACGAATGCATATCTGTGCTGTTCATATCCGTTTTTTCATACCATGAAGCAGCAGGTAACACAATATCAGAATACAATGCTGAAGAATCCATTCTGAAGTTTAAGTCAACTACTAAGTCCATTTTCCCTTCAGGAGCTATTTCATGCCAAACAACTTCTTCAGTATGTTCTTCAGAATCTTTTCCTATTGAGTTATGATGTGTACCAAGGTAATGCTTAAATGCATATTCGTGTCCTTTCATACTACCTGTAATTGCATTTCCTCTCCATATATACCATAGTCTTGGAAAATTCTCTTCTGCGTCAGGATCGTTTATAGCAAATTGTAACTTTTTATTTTTAAGTTGTTCAACTGTATAATTTACAATTTCTTCGTTTGTCTTTGCTCCGCTATCTTCTGCTTCTTTAACCAAATTCAATGGATTTTGATTAAATTGAGGATAATATGGCATCCAGCCGTTTCTTACTGACATATAAATACTGTCAGCAGTATGCTTGTTAGTTAGCTCATTATCCGGAACAGCATTATAATGTGAATGGCGACCATCATATCTGTATTGACAAGTATTAATATAATGCCATAATGGTGCTTGTTGTAATCTTGCTGTTGGTACCCAGTCTTTTGCAAAAGTTACTCCACCCCATGAATCAACAGGAGCAAGTTTTTCTTGACCAACATAGTGATTTAATCCTCCACCGTTTTTACCAACACAACCTGTAAGTGCAAGTGTCATAGCTGCTGAACGGTAAATAAGATTTGCGTGATACCAATGATTTATACCTGCACCAATAATTACCATACATTTACCTTGAGTAGTATCTGCTGTATTTCCCCATTCTCTTGCAAATTGTAATACAGTTTTTGAATCTATTCCTGTAAAAATTTCTTGCCATGCCGGTGTATATGATGCATCTTTATCATCATAATCTTTTGGATAATTTCCTTCAAGACCTCTGTTAACACCATATTGTCCCATAATTACATCATAAATTGTAGCCACAGGAACTTTACCATTTACAGTGTCTAAATATTTAACCGGTATTCCACGTAAAAATTTACTGTCTAAACCGAATTCTACAAATTCAGTTTGCAAAACACCATCATTTTTATTTATTGTTGTAAGTATAGGATCAAATGTTTTTTCAGTTTCTCCACATTCCAATTTCATGTTCCATTTACCGCCGTTTTTATCCCATCTGTAACCCATTGTACCTTTTGGCACAACAAGTTCGCCTGTTTTTTCATCAATATTTAAAAATTTCCATTCACCGTTTTCAATATCTTTCCATTTTGAAATTTCATTGGCTCTAACAAGTCTTCCTGGCACATAATGATCTCCTTCTTTATCTAAGTGTATTAAAAAAGAACTGTCAGTATATTGTTTTGTGTAATCAATAAAGTACTTTGTTTGTTTTTCATGATGAAATTCTTTAAGAATAACATGGGTAACTGCCATCCAAAAAGCATTATCAGTTCCCGGATGTAAGGGAACCCATTGGTCAGCATACTTACATACCTGACTAAAGTCTGGAGAAAACACTACTGCTTTTGTCCCATTGTGTCTTGATTCTGCAAAGAAATGGCAATCTGGAGTTCTTGTCATGTTAAGACAAGCACCCATATCAGCAATAAATTTTGAATTATACCAGTCTGCACTTTCACAAACGTCAGTTTGTTCTCCCCACATTTCAGGGAAATGCGTTGGAAGGTCGCAATACCAGTCGTAAAAACTTAAATTAAACCCACCAAACAATTGTAAAAATCTTGCACCAGCAGCATAACTTATCATTGACATTGCCGGAATTGGAGAAAATCCTGCAACTCGATCTGGTCCATGTTTTTTCGCTGTATAAATATTTGCAGCAGCAATTAGTTCTAAAACTTCGTCCCATGTTGCTCTTCTAAATCCGCCTTTACCTCTTGATTTTTGGTATCTGCTTCTTTTTTCTTTATTTTTTTGAAGATTTTCCCAAGCTAAAACAGGGTTACCTCCCGCTTTTTCTTTTTCTTCTCTGAAAAAATCAATTAAAGTTCCTCTAACAAGCGGATACTTTATTCTCAATGGACTATATAAATACCATGAGTAAGAAATACCTCTCTGGCAGCCTCTTGGCTCATAAGGTGGTAATGAATTTTCAAGTAAAGGATAATCTAATTGTTGTGTTTCCCACACTACAATACCTTCTTTTACATGAATTTGCCATGAGCATCCGCCTGTACAGTTTACACCGTGTGTACTGCGTACAATTCTATCGTGCTGAAAACGATTGCGATAAAATTCTTCCCACTGGCGGGTTTTGGGTGAAATGATGTCTTCTATCCAACTCATAATTATTTTATTTTATTTTGTTTTTTATGTTGATTTTATTTGTCTTTCGTATATAGAATAGTTTACCGTACGATTTTTTCTTTTAATCCAGAAAATTGAGAATAAAATTAGCAATACAACAACTCCTACTATTCCTCCAATTAACATTGTGCTGCCTACTCCTGTTGTGCTTTTTGCCGATGCTTGTTTGTCGGCATCTTTAAGAAAAGCTACTATATCTGCTATTTCTTGTTCTAATAATGGTTTTGTTTCATAAGAAGTTTTCATTTGAGGAAATGGCAATCCTGCCATTACTCCCTTTACGCCTTCTTCTCCAAGTCTTGAATGTGCTTGAGTTAAATCTTTTGCTAATGCTCCACCACTAATAACTCCCTCCATATCTACATTATGACAAGAGTTGCAAGTTGGTCCATTGTTCGAAAATCTAATATTACCTACAAATAAATCTTTTCCTCTTGCTGCATCTCCTGTAGATGAAATAGATGGAGCCTCTTCTGTTGCTGTTTCGCTTGTTGTGCTTGTACTTGCAGTTGTAGCTGCCGGACTTTTTGTTTTAATATAATCAAGTACTTCTTTAATCTGAGCATCAGTAAGGGCTTGGTCAGGCATCATTACTTGGTTAAATGCTTTAAAAAGTGAATCTGCATATTTATCTCCACTTTTTATTACAGATTGTGATGATTTAATAAATTTAATCAACCAAGCTTCCGGTTTTCTTTGGTCAACATTTGCCAAATCGGGTCCAATTAATTTGCCCATACCCACTGTGTGGCACGCTGTACATGTGCTCTTAAATGTTGTTTCACCTGCACTTTGTGCATTTGCAAAATTTATCAATAATACAAGTGATAATCCTGCAGTAATGAGTTTATAAATTTTATTTCTCATATTTTATTTTTTTTAATTCTTAGTAAAACGATTTATCACTGCTGTAAAAATCCATTAACTGATTTGATAATTTCTTAATTACTCTTGACAAGAATATTATCACAATCATTAGAAACACTATAATTCCAAATAAAATAATATTAGTAGTTGTATATAATGAATCTGTACTTTTTGAACCATCTGTTGTTGCAGTAGCAGCAGCATCAGGGTTAACTGCTGAAGTTGCTGATGCAGTAGTTTTTCCAGCACTTTTATCTGCAATATAAGCTATTATATCTTTTATTTTTGAATCATCCAATGCTTGATCTGGCATTATTGTTTTACCAAAAGCATTAAATATTGAATCTGCATACTTATCGCCGCTTTTAACTACTGTTTGAGATGATTTAATAAATTTAATCAAC
Organism: Bacteroidia bacterium; assembly: GCA_020849295.1. Taxonomy (GTDB): domain Bacteria; phylum Bacteroidota; class Bacteroidia; order NS11-12g; family UBA9320; genus JABWCE01. The sequence continues at coordinate 19,760 of JADLGN010000040.1, read as the reverse complement.
CATTCTTCTGAATGCCTTTGATTTGTATTTTTCAAATCTGGACCTACTAATTTACCGCCACCTACCGTATGGCATGCTGCACAAGTTTGCTTAAAGGCATCTTCGCCAGAACTTTGAGCAATACTTTTATTACTTATTGTAAATAAGAATATTGCTGATAAAAAAACTGAGCTGATTTTTGGTTTCATTTTTATTATTCTGATTATATTTTGAGGCAAAATTATATTTACATATATTATAGCAACATGAGAAAAATCATGTTTTACTGATTTTCAAACTCACATCCTTTTTTTTATTAAGAATTTTAAAAAAAAACAACTCATTTTCTAAAATTATTAAATTTTTTTTTCTACTTAGATTTTAGCTAACTTTCTAATTTTCTTTATTTAAAAAATCAAATCAATTGTATTATTATTAATATTGACTTAAATCATTCAAAAGACTCAATTTATATTCATTCTAAATAATACTTTTGTAGCACTATTTATAACCGTTCTAAATTATAATGAGAAGATATTTTATTATTTTATTTGTTATATACATAAGTAAAATTTGTATTGCACAAAATGCCGTAATAACTGGTGTGGTAAGGCTGAAATCTAATAACGAATTGCTTGAATTTGCTAAAATATCATTAGACAACAAGTTTATTACGTTTTCTGATATTAAAGGAAATTTTATATTTAAAAATGTTGATACAGGCTATCATAATTTGAAAATTTACTACATTGGATTTGATGATTATGAAAAAAAATTTCATTTAAATATTAATCAAACGTTATTAACATTCAACGATATTTTTTTAGAAGAAAAATCTATCAGAATAAAAGAAATAACTATTTATGGCAATCCTGAACTTTATAACAGAAATTATGAAGGAAGTAATGTAAGTTTATCACCAAAACTTGTAAAAAATATAAGAGCAATAGGAACTGAAGAAATTTTAAAATACGCACCAGGCATTAATATTTCAGGAGATATGGGTATTTCAAACAGACTAAATGCAGGCATTAGAGGTTCATACCCTCGAAGGTCAGTAAATATTTTGCTAATGGAAGATGGTACTCCAATAGCTCCTGCACCATATTTAGCTCCTGAAGCCTATTATAATCCGCCGAGTGACAGAATTGATGCTGTAGAAATTATAAAAGGCAGTGATATTATTGCTTTTGGCACAAATACAATGTATGGCGCAATAAATTATATCACTAAAAAACCTCCTATTACTCCTACTCTTTCTTTAAATTTAAGTAGTGGCACTTATAATTATTTATCAAATTTTATAACTTACGGCGGCACATGGAATAATATAGGTGCTGAAATACAAATTCTTAATAAAAGCTTTGACGGGTATATACAAAACACTTCAACAAATATTTTTAATTTTACTGCCAAATTGTATTCTGAAGTAAGTAAAAAGTCTTCTTTTTATTTAAAACTAAATTTTAATAATGAAAAATCAAAAGCATCTTATTCGGCTCTCACTCCTTTTACTTTTAGAAACGATGCAACCCAAAACCCATTTGATGCAGATGATTTGATGTCAAAGCGGTATGCGGTTGATTTGATATATAATTATAGAAATAACTGTGGGTATATTTTCTCTACAAAAGTTTATGCTTCTCAATTTCAAAGAGACTGGTGGCGGCAAGAAAATACCTTGATTAAAGCAAGTAGTTTAAAATCTTATGTTGGAGAGAATATATATCAACAAAAATACTCTTATTTAAATAATTTATTGTTTGGTGATGATGACTATATCAGAGTTGGCAAATTGGTTTCAGGCAAAGAGCAAACCCGTGCCAGAAATAGAGTTTTCAAAGTATTAGGATTGCAAGAAAGTATTAAAAAAGATTTTAAAATTAAAAAAATAAAATCAGAAACTGAAATAATTTTACGTAATCATTTTGAGTTTTTTGATAATATAGAAATAAAAAATGATTCATCAAGATTTTCACGAAGTGGTATTCTAGACAAAGACAATTATTATGAGTTGTCAGCTAATTCAATATATTTAAGAAATAAATTTGAGTATTTATTATTTTCAATTACACCTCACGTTAGGTTTGAAAGTGTAACTATGTTTTCTTTTGACAGACTTGCAATTTCAAAAAATACGAAAAATGATGGTTCTAAATATTTTGGAAGTTTAAAAAACACTTACAATAGTTTTACACCTGGAATAAGCATAAATTATAGTTTAATAAAAAATCAATTGCAAACTATAAACTTTATTGGAGGAATATATTCCGGATATAATGCACCAACATCAGATGTTGGTTTTATGAAAGTAGAAAATGATGTTGTAAAAAAAGCTAATTCAAGTGACGAAATAAATAGAAATCCCGAAAAAAGCATAAATTATGAAATAGGTACAAGAGGCTGTTTGCAAAATAATAAATTATCTTTTCAAATTGTATTTTTCAACAATACTATATCAAATTATTACTCTGCGGGTAGAAATGAAGCTTTTCAAACTCTAGGTAAAGTAAATATTAATGGCTTTGAAAACTCTGTTTCATTTAATTTAGGGAAATTTCTTTCTTTGAAAAAACACGATTTATCAGTCAATTTTGCCGGTACATTTATGAATAGTAGAATTATAGACGGAATACTTACTGATTCCGATATTTTAAAAGCAAAACACAATCAAAACACAAAAAATGAAATAATTGAAAAAATTAATCAAGAAAGAAACGGGTATAATGTTTATATAAATTCATCAAAAAATACCGACAGTATTATTTTTAGAAATATTAACACAAGTGAATTTAATAATATTAAAAAAATTGACTATGTTTTTGAGAATGACAAACTAAAGAGTAAAACATTGCCTTACGTGCCAAAAGCAATAATAAATTTTTCTGTAAATTATAAATATGCAGGGCTTTCTATTTTGCTTTCTTATAATTACGTATCTTCTCAATATACTGATTATTTTAATCTAAAAAACGAAACTTCTGAAGGTGCGATAGGCATGCTTGAAAACTACAGTACAATTGATCTTAATGCAAATTATATTTTTATTAATTCAAAAAATAAAACCTTAAGAAACTCTTCAATATTTATTGATTGTAAAAATTTGACTAATGAAATTTATGAAGCTTCAAGATTACACAGGGTATCATCAGGTATTATACCTTCAGGATTCAGGCAAATAAATACGGGTATTAAAATCAACATTAATTAAATTAAAAAAAAATATAAATAAAATTCAGGAATTAATAAATTTATAATATTTTTGCGGCCTTATTGTCCGATAGTGTAACTGGCAACACGTCTGGTTTTGGTCCAGAAGAGTCTAGGTTCGACCCCTAGTCGGACAACTAAATAAGTTTATGATAGTCTTTTTACACTAAGACGAAAGTAAAACACGATGAAAAATAAATTCGAAAAAGTAAAATTCTTTACGGGAAGGACTTCCAGATATTTATCTGAGAAAATTGCTTCAGACTTTGGCCAACCGTTAGGAGATTCAACTTGCTCTCAATACAGTGACGGAGAATTTCAACCAAGCATAAATGAATCAGTAAGAGGTTGTGATATTTTTATAATTCAATCTACATTTCCACCTCAAGATAATTTTATGGAATTGTGTCTTATGATAGATGCTGCAAAAAGAGCTTCTGCACACAAAATTGTTGCTGTAATTCCATACTACGGTCTTGCAAGACAAGACAGAAAAGACAAACCACGAGTACCGATTGCTGCAAAAATGATTGCAGATATTCTTAGTGCTGTTGGAGCTGACAGAGTAATTACAATGGACTTACATGCACCTCAGATTCAAGGATTTTTTAATATTCCTGTTGACCATCTTGATTCTTCGGTAATTTTCATACCATATATTCAAAGTTTAAAATTAAAAAAATTAAAGGTAGCTGCGCCTGATGTAGGGGCTTCAAAGAGAGTTAGGTTTTATGCTCAGGCACTAAACGTAGAAATGGTAATTTGTGATAAAGAAAGAAAAATAGCCAACGAAGTAGCTTCCATGACTATAATTGGTGATGTAGAAGGATACGATGTAGTTTTAGTTGACGATATCTGCGATACTGCAAATACACTATGCAAAGCTGCAATGCTATTAAAAGAAAAAGGTGCAAATTCTGTAAGAGCCGTTTGTACTCATCCTGTATTGTCTGGCAAGGCTTATGAAAATATTGAAAATTCTGTTATGACAGAAATAGCTGTAACAGATACTATACCTATAAAAGAAGGATTAAGCACCAAAATAAGAACTTTACCTGCATCGCCTCTTTTTGCAAATGCAATAAGAAATATTTGCGACAATGCATCAATAAGTTCCTTGTTCAGCATTGAACAAGTTTTTCAGCATAAATTAAAAATATAATAATAAATAAATAAATAAATGAAAACTATTGTTTTAAAAGGAGAAGTTAGAAATGACTTAGGGAAAAAATCAAGTAAATCATTAAGAAATGAAGGCAAAGTGCCATGTGTAGTTTATGGAAATAATATCTGTAAAAATTTCAGTATTTACGAATTTGACTTTAAAAATCTGATTTATACACCTAATACTTATTTGGTTTATCTGAATATTGAAAATGAAAAATATCTTGCAAAATTGCAGGATATTCAATTTCATCCGGTAAATGAAACCATACTTCATGCTGATTTTATGATGGTATCACATGACAAACCGGTTACTTTAAGCATACCTGTTAGTCTTACAGGAAATGCACCGGGAGTTAGAGCAGGTGGTAAAATTAATCTTAAAATTAAAAAACTTCTTGTAAAAGGTTTGATTAAAAACATGCCTGATTCTATTTCTGTAAATATTGATACCCTTGAAATTGGTCAAAATATAAGAGTAAGCGATATCAGTATTGACGGCATTGAATTGATGGATGCAAAAGCAAATACAGTTGTTACTTGTGCTGTAACAAGAGCAAGTATGAGTAACGAAGCTGCTGCTGAAAGTAAATAATTTAATCTAACTCTGTTTTGAGTTGGTTTTTTTAAAATTATAATTTTTATTTTTATTTATTAAAAAACCAATCACACAAAATGACAGATTATTTTTTTGAAAACTTATCAAAAATCATAAATATTAATGATGAAGAGAAAATTGTTTTTAAAGAAAATTTTAGTTTAAAAAAACTAAAACGAAGGCAATTTTTTCTTCACGAAGGTAATATTGCATACCATACAGGTTTTGTAAATCAGGGTTGTTTAAAAACATATACAATTGATAACAATGGAAACGAAATAATCTACCAAATATCAATTGAAGGATGGTGGGTGGCAGATATGTTCAGCTTTCTTACAGGTGAGGCTGCTGCTTACAATATTGAAGCAATTGAAGAATCGGAAGTGCTTATAATGGATATGTCAGGAAGAGATAAAATTTTTAATAAAGTGCCTCAATTTGAACGATACATGAGGATTTTATTAGAAAAAAATTATATAGCTAACCAACAAAGGCTAAATAGTATAATGAGTAATACCGCCGAAGTAAGATATAGAAATTATATAAAAAAATATCCCTTGATTGCAAATCGTGTTCCTCTCAAAACTATTGCATCTTATCTTGGTATAGCTCCCGAAAGCTTGAGCAGAATTAGAAAAAAATCAAATAATTATTGAGTTGTTTATTATTGGTTGATTGTATGTAAAAAAACCGACTAAATGTTTGTTTAATGTAATTTTTAAATAAATATGACTTGGTTCAATCCCTTTGCCAATGCAGTTTTAAAACAAAAAACAAACCTCAATTGTTAGAAACTTTGTTGATTAATTTTTTTTAAAAAAAATAATTTTGCAGCATTCAAAAAATACCATAATTATAATATAATGATAAGAAAAACAGCGATAATAGTATTTACAATAATTCTGTCAATGATTACATATTATTCTATGACATATCCGTATGGTCCACCTGTAGAAACTACAAATGCCCCAAGCGAATCAAACTGCACAAGTTGCCATAGTGGTTCATTAATAACTTCTGGTTCAAATTGGAATAACATTTCACTTACATCTAATTTTACAGGAAATGGCTATATCCCTGACTCCACATATACAATTAAAATTTCACACTCGCAATCGGGAATTTCAAAATGGGGTTTTGAAGCAACTGTACTTGATGCCAATAATAAAAAAGCTGGTACCTTAAGTGCTTCAGGAAGAGTTCAAAAAAGTTCTTCCTCATCATTGTCAAGAGAGTATGTTTTACATACAAGTTCAGGAACATCTTCAACAGGGACAAATTCAACTGATTGGTCTTTTACATGGAAAGCCCCATCTAAAAATGCCGGAAATTTAAAATTTTATTTTTGTGTATTGGCTTCAAATGGAGACAATAGCTCATCAGGAGATAATGTTTATGCTAAAACATATTCCTTAACACCATCATCACTATTGCCGGTCGCTAATGCTTCATGCAAAGATTCTGTAACCTGTGCCGGAACAAGTATTACATTGAATGGAAACTCTACTAATTCTGCTACTTCATGGACTTGGTCAATTACAGGAGCAACTCCATCAAGTTCCACATCACAAAACCCTGTAGTAAAATACAATAACCCAGGTACATATTGGGCAATACTTACAAGCAAAAACTCAAAAGGCTCTTCAATTGCTGATTCTTTAAAAATTGTTGTAAAAACAAAACCATCTTTATCAATTTCAGGGGCATCATCATATAAATTGTGCAATGGAGATTCTGTAAACTTAGTAGCAACTTATAATGCAAATTACCAGTACACCTGGTCTCCGGGAGGATTTGTTTCTCAATCAATTTGGGCAAAAGATTCGGGCAATTATTACGTTACAATTAAAGACAATAAAAATTGTACTAATACGGCTGGTCCTATAAAAATTATAAAATTCCCCACTCATAACATTTCAATATCAAGAGATAATACAAATGATACAGTTTGTTTTGAATATCCTATAAAAATTACTGCAAGCGGTTCTACTACATTTGATTCAATATTGTATTACTCAGGTGGAAGTATTTTTCAAAAAACTACAAATAATCCGCAAACATTTAATTTAAGTACATCCACACAATTGTATGCAAGAGGGAAAGATTCTAATAATTGTATTACAAAACCAAGTAACAAATTTGATTTTATTGTAAAAAATCAAATTAAAATGCCAACAGTTAAATGTACTGACAAAACCGTTGCAAGTTTTCTTATAACATGGGATTCGATAGTAAATGCAAAAGGCTATGAAATAAGTATAGATACAGGCAAAACATGGAAAACTCCAAGTAGCGGCATATATGGCTTGTCTCATGCTGTACTTAGTTTTCCATCTAATACTGATGTGCAGGTTTGGGTAAAAGCAATTGATAAATTTCCTTGTTACCAAAGTCCCATTGCAAAAACTTTATGTGGTTCTATTCCTTGCAGCCCTGTTTCTTACGAAATTGAATACAATAACGAAGTATGCAAAGGAGATGATATTAATTTTAGTATTAAAAAACTTAATACAAAACATTATTCAATAAGTGTAAACAACGGAAAACAGTTTAAAGATACGGTTTTTAAAATTACTTCAGATTTTAGCCAGACATATAAAATTGTATTGACAGACAGTAATAATTTAAGTTGCCCAACAATAAACAAAAATGCAGTAGTAAAAGTTTGGGACAAACCAAACATCACATTCAGTTCAAACAGTAGCCAAAATGTATTTTGTGAAGGTTTTCCTGCAAATTTCAATGTTGTACCATCAGGGTTATCAGAATATGATTTTTTTATAAACGATATTTCAGTAAAAAAAGGCACTAATAATATAATGGAATATTCAACTCCAAAAAATCTTGATTCTGTATGGGTTGTTGTAAAAAATGGTGTTTGTTCTGAAAAAAGTAATAAAATTAAAATAGGTGTAAAACCCCTGCCAACTGCCAAGTTTACTTATCAAAATACATCAGGTAAAAAAATATCTTTTACACCTTTAGAAAATAGTATTGATACAAAATATTTATGGGATTTTGGTGATGGTGAAACCGATACTATTAAAAATCCAATTCATGATTATAATAGCTCAGGCCTAACAAGTGCCATTGTAAAACTTACTGTTACTGATGTTTTTGGCTGTATAAAATACGACACTTCTACAGTATCAATACCTTTATCTATCAGAAAAAATTTATTTAATAACTATATTAAGCTTTATCCACAGCCTACATTTGATATATTAAATATTGATATACAAGATGAATTTCTTAATTGCGATATATATATATCAGAAACAACAGGTAAAATATTGTATGCTACAAAAGGCGAAAAAACTCACAATACAATCAGCAATTTGAATTTGCCAGATGGAATTTATATCATTACAATAAGTAAAGGTGGAATATTGCTCAACAGTAAATTAAGTTTTATATCAAAATAATTATTTGCTGTAATAAAAACTGTAATTTCCTTTACTATCAATATGTGTTGATGGTATAGAGTGGTTTTTGTTAAACAAATTATACAATAATTTCAATTGGCTCCATATTTTAGTATTTTCAGTAGAATTATAACACAGAGATATTTCTTCAAAATTTGTATTATTTAATTTGCAAGGGAAAATATGAACAGGGATTTTCTTTTGCCCATAATATCTTGCTTGAAGAGCAAAAATATAAATTTCCTTAATTTTATTTGTAGTTACAGGCACACATCCTACTGACTGGCATCCGCCATGTATATAAATTTCGCCTCCAAGTTTATTTTTTTTTCCTAAAATACTGTCAGACTTATTTGGATAATTAATACCTAAAGATAAATGGTAATTACTATTTGGGTTAAATTCATTGATATAATATACTCCTTCAGGAATTTGTTTATCTCCTTGCATTCTTTTTGGTCCTAAAAACCCTGAAGTAATACATATTTTATAATTATTAATTAAGGTAAAAGTATCTGTTTGCTTGTTTTTAGCCCAAAGCTCAATAGTATTTTCTTGCTTAAAAACTCTAAGAAAAATTTCATAATTATTCATACTCAAATTGTTTTTGAGTAAGATATTGTCAATTGAATCAATTTTTTCATTAAATGCATTTGTAACTCTTGAGTTTGACATTTGAAATCTTTTAAATTCTTCATCTGTATTTATCACATCAAAAGATAACAAAACCAATACAATTAAAACAGATAATATATTTAGAATTTTTATCTTCATTTTAGAAAAAAACTGAGAAAATGCTGTTACAATAATGTAAAATTAAAATTCATTATTGCCTTTGTTTAAAAATAAATTTTAATATTAACTGATATCAATTTTGCCAACCATATTTTCAGGTTTTACCCATTGGTCAAATTGTTCATTGCTTAGCAATTTTAGTGAAATTGCCGCTTCGCGTAATGATGTATTTTCTTTATGAGCTTTTTTGGCAATTTTGGCTGCGTTATCATACCCAATATGTGTATTTAAAGCTGTTACAAGCATGAGCGAATTTTCAACTTTATGTTTTATTTCATCGTAATTTGGCAAAATACCCTCGGCACAATTATCATTAAAAGACAAACAAGCTTGCCCTAATAATCTTGCTGACTGAAGAACATTGTAAGCTATTAAAGGTTTAAAAACATTAAGTTCAAAATGTCCGTTGCTGCCTCCTACTGTTACAGCCACGTCATTGCCAATTACTTGAGCACAAACCATTGTCAACGCCTCGGGTTGTGTTGGATTTACTTTACCTGGCATTATACTGCTACCGGGTTCATTCTCTGGAATAAAAATTTCACCTATACCACTTCTTGGTCCTGAACTTAAAAGTCTTATATCATTTGCTATTTTCATGCAACTTACAGCTACTCTTTTTAATGCGCCATGTACTTCTACCATTGCATCGTGTGCAGCAAGTGCTTCAAATTTGTTATTAGCAGTAACAAATGGCAACATAGTTTCTTTTGCTATAAGTTCGGCAACAAGTTTATCATAACCGTCAGGCGAATTTAATCCGGTTCCTACCGCTGTCCCTCCAAGTGCAAGTTCTGCTACTGCAGGCAGAGAATTATTTATTGCTCTTAATCCCATTTTTAATTGCTGAACATAACCGCTAAATTCTTGACCTAAGGTAAGCGGTGTGGCATCCATCAAGTGAGTACGGCCAATTTTAACAATATTTTTAAATTCTCTTGATTTGTGTTTTAAAGTTGTTTTCAATGCCTGAATACCCGGCAATGTATAATCTATAATTTGTTTGTAAACTGCAATGCTCATTGCTGTAGGAAAAGTATCATTACTTGACTGAGATTTGTTTACATCATCATTGGGGTGTAATACTTTTTTTTCATCTGTAAGTTTTCCTCCACTTAAAACATGTGCTCTATTTGCAATTACTTCGTTTACATTCATATTACTTTGTGTACCCGAACCGGTTTGCCATATTACAAGTGGAAATTCAGAATCAAGTTTGCCTTCAATAATTTCATCACATACATCAGAAATCATATTGCATTTTTCTTTTGATAGTTTTCCAAGTTGAAAATTTGCAATTGCAGCACATTTTTTTAAAACCCCAAATGCTCTTATTATTTCTATAGGCATACTACCTTCGTTCCCAATTTTAAAATTATTTCGCGACCTTTCTGTTTGAGCACCCCAATATTTTTCGGCTGGTACATTTACTTCTCCCATTGTGTCTTTTTCAATCCTGTATTCCATATTTTTTGCCGCAAAGATAAAAAAACTTTAAACAGAAATTTTTATTTATACTTTCCTTTTTATGGTCTTATTTTGCTAATAAAAAATTAAATTTCTGAAATCATATATCAATTTAAAAAAATCATTAATTGTAATTGTTACATTATTTATTTGCTCACTCCCTTTAGGCAATAGGCTTGGCAACAAATGTGTTCAACTTTGGGATGAAAGCCGAAATATTGCAAATGCTATACAAATGATAGAGAATAATGATTTCGTTACGCGACACTTTGAAGGTAAACCTGATATGTGGGAATTAAAACCTCCATTTTTAGTATGGCTGCAAGCTTTATCTCTTAAATTTTTAGGTTACAATGAAATTGCTGCACGATTGCCCTCATTTGCTTTTGCTATACTTACAGTTTTATTAATTATATTTTTTGCAAACAAAGTTACAGCAAGTATATTAAGCGGAATAACTGCTAGTTTAATACTTGTTTCGGCATTTGGTTTTACTGCCGAACACGGTGTAAGATATGGTGACCATGAAGCTGTAATTACTTTTTTTTCAACAGGTTTTGTTTTGTTCAGTTATTTATTTTTCGATACACAAAAATCTAAATACTTAATTTATTGTTTTATTTTTCTTTTTCTTGGCTGGTTTACCAAAAGTATAGTAATATTTATGTTTGTACCTCCTTTGTTAATTTGGGCTTTAATAAACAAACAATTCATACATACTATATTTAATAAGTATTTTTTAGGCGCTTTAATTTCCTTAACAATTCTAATTGCCTCTTATTATATTTTAAGAGAGAATAAATCTCCGGGTTATATAAAAGAGGTTTTGGAAAACGAACTTTTATTTAGATATATTGGTAAATCTGAAAAATATATTTACCAAAATCAATACAATTATTTATATTATATATTAGGATTAATAAAAAGCAGATTTGTACCATATTTTTCAATATTGTTGGTTTCATTAATTCCGGTATTTTTATTTAAAAATTTCAATTATCGCCGTCTGATATTGTTTCTTTCAATAAACTTCACATTTTTTATAATTGTTATATCGTTTGGAACAAAGAATTTCTGGTACGACTTGCCAATTTATCCAATAATGTCATTAACCCTTGGAATATTAATAAGCCAATATTATCTGTTGATTAAAAATAATTTATTAAAGCTTGCTTTTGTTCTGCTTTTTATGTCAATTATTTTTATAAAATATACCGAAGCTTACAAAAACACTTTTATCCCCGAACAAAAAGAAAATGAAAATTGGCGTGCCTTATGTTATTATATAAAAGAAAATGATAAAAATCTTCCAAAAAAATTAAAAATTGTACAAAACGGGTATTTTGCACCATTACAGCTTTATGTGAGAAGAGCAAAAATTGAAAATAAAAATTATTCATTGACAAAAACATTAAACTTAGAAAAAGGAGATACCTTTATTGTATATGACGATAGTTTAAAAATTAAAGCAATACATTTATTTAATACTAAATTATTGAATGAAAAATATGGATGCTCATTGAGATTTGTTGAAAAATAATTTATATAAAATTTTATATCAATATATAAAACATTTTATTAGATTTGTTTTATAAATTCATTTTTTATGCAAAGACGAGATTTTTTCAAGAACTTTACTGCTGCTATACCTACAGGCAGAGCTCAAGCAACACCAACTACAGGACTTACAAAATACTCAGGCACATGGGGAAATGCTCAGGTTTTACATTTGCTTCGAAGAACAATTTTCGGAGTTAAACAATCAGATATTTCAACATTCAAATCTTTGGGTCTTGATGGTGCTGTAAACAAATTGTTAGCTATTGATAATTCTGTACCATCACCACCTGTAAACTACTATAGTAATGGTACTACAATAATTGACCTACTTGTACCAGCTGGTCAAACTTGGGTTAATTCACCATTTAACGGAGATTTGTCTTATTACAGGAGGCGTTCAGTAAAAATGTGGTGGATTGGTATGATGCAAAATGATAAAACTATCAGAGAAAAAATGGTTCTTTTTTGGCAAAATCATTTTTCAACAGAAGGCGAAATTATATATTACGAACAATTTGTTTACAAGATGAATGCACTTTTAAGAAAACATTGTCTTGGAAACTTTAAAACAATGATTAAAGATGTAACTATAGACCCTGGAATGTTAAGATATCTTAACGGATACCTGAATACCAAAACAGCACCTGATGAAAATTATGGCAGAGAATTACAAGAATTATTTACAGTAGGTAAAGGCAAAGACAGTCACTATACTGAAGATGATGTGAAAAATGCTGCAAAAATTTTGACAGGTTGGAGAATTGATTATACAACAGGAAATTCATATTTTGATCAAAACAAACACGAAACAAATAACAAGCAATTTTCTTCGTTTTATAACAGTACACTAATTACAGGTAAAACAGGGGCATCAGGAGCACAAGAAACTGATGAACTAATTACAATGATTTTCCAACAAAATGAGGTTTCAAAATTTATATGTCGAAAACTATATCGTTGGTTTGTATATTATGATATTGATGCAACAGTTGAAACAAACGTAATTGAACCACTTGCCACAATTTTCAGAAATAACAATTACGACATTAAACCTGTAATAGAAACATTATTAAAGAGTGAACATTTTTATGATTCATTAAGTATGGGCTGCCAAATAAAATCACCTATTGATTATGTTCTGGATTTTTGCAATCAAACAGAAATAGTAATGCCTTCAAGCAGTGAATATGTAAAAAATTATAACATCTGGGGTAGCATGCAAAGTTATGCTGCAGTAATGCAACAAGACATCAATGATCCACCAAATGTTTCGGGCTGGCCATCTTATTATCAAGAACCACAATTTTATGAAATATGGATTAATTCAGATACATTTCCAAAAAGACTAACATTTGCATACCTTTTATTATATACAGGTACAACTATAAGCGGTCATAAAGTAATGATAGATGTACTTGCTCTTGCCGATAAAATACCTGACGTATCAGACCCAGTCAAATTAGTGGATAATCTTACAGAACTGTTTTTAGCGGTAAGTGTATCTTCTGGTGTAAAAGCTATTATAAAATCAGCTTTACTTTCAGGTCAAAGTTCTGACTATTATTGGACAAATGCATGGAACGCCTACAAAGCAGATCCAAACGACTTAACAAATAAAAACTATTGCACAAATGTATTAAAAGCAGCATTAAAGTACATATTTGAATTACCAGAGTACCAGTTAAACTAAAATTTATTAAAAATTATTACAATGAAAAGAAGAACATTTATCAAAAGAACAGCTCCTGTAGCAGCTTTACCGGTTTTAATAAACGGAATATCTTTAAAAAGTCATGCAAGCTCTGCATTACTAAGACTACTTGCAGCAAAGGCAGAAAATGACAGAGTACTTATTTTAGTGCAACTAAATGGTGGAAATGATGGCTTAAATACAATAATCCCTTTAGACCAATATACAAATCTTACAACAGCTCGATCAAATATAATAATTCCATCAAGCAAAGTATTAAAACTTAATAATTTCGATAAAACAGGTTTGCATCCTGCAATGTCTGATTTACAAAATTTATTTAATAATGAAGCAAGCTTAAATATTGTACAGGCAGTAGGTTATCCAAGTCCAAACTTTTCACATTTTAGAGCTACAGATATATGGCTTTCAGCATCAGACAGTAAGCAATATATTAGTTCGGGTTGGCTTGGGCGATATTTAGATGATGCATATCCAGGTTTTCCAGACAATTATCCAAATACAGATATGCCAGACCCCTTAGCAATAACTATTGGAGGGGTGGTTTCTCCTGCATTACAAGGACCTGATGTAAATATGGGTATGGCAATTAGTAACCCTACAAGTTTTTATAATTTTGCAGAAGGTGTTGCTGACCCCGTGCCAAATACACCAGCAGGAAAAGAACTTGCCTATCTTAGACTTATAGCTAATCAAACAGATAAATATGCTGACCGTGTAAAAGTAACATATAATGCTTCTACCACTAAAACCTCGAAATTCCCTGCATCAGGTAATTACCTTGCAGATCAATTAAAAATAGTTGCAAGACTTATAGCCGGTGGACTTAAAACAAAAATATATGTAGTTAGTCTTGGAGGATTTGACACTCACTCAAGTCAGGTAAGTAGTTCGGGAGGCACAGAAACCGGCTCACATGCTGATTTACTTTCAAGAGTAAGTGTAGCTGTAGGAGCATTTATGGATGAGTGTAAACTTCATGGAGTATCAGATAAAGTTGCAGGAATGATATATTCTGAATTTGGAAGAAGAATTTTATCTAACGCAAGTATGGGAACAGACCATGGAGCAGCAGGACCTGTTATTGTTTTTGGTACACAAGTTAATAGAACTGTAATTGGAAGCAATCCTACTATTCCATCTACTGTAACAGTAAATGATAATGTTGCAATGCAAAATGACTTCCGACAAATATATTATTCTACACTTGTTCAATGGTTCGGTTTATCAAAATCAGAAGCTGATTCCATAATGTTAAAGAATTTTGACACATTGCCAATTTTCAAAACTACAAGCGGATTTAACAATTCTTTGCCAGCCGAAATTACTCAAATTGAAAACTATCCAAATCCATTTGACAACTCAACTGCTATAAAATTTGAAACTAAAGGCGGCAGAGTACAAATAAAAGTTTTTGATGCAATAGGAAATGAAATTAAAACACTAGTTGACAAAACTATTGCTGCCGGATCACACGAAATACTATTTGAAGCACATGGTTTGCCCGCAGGAAATTATTACTACAATGTTTTGTCAGGAAATACTTCAATTAGCAAGGCAATGTTAAAAAAGTAATCTCTCTAAATTTTCTATAAATAATTAGGTTATCATAAATATATTTTATGAATAATCGTTTTTTTTAAAAAATATTAAAATCTTTTACTTCTGTATTGAAAAATTAAGAATATATATATATTTTTGCAGCCCTTTAAAAAACATAAATAAGTAAAACGAAAAATGGACACATTGTCGTATAAAACAATATCAGCAAACAAAGCCACTGTAAACAAAAGATGGTATGTAGTAGATGCTGAAGGCAAAACACTGGGCAGATTGTGCTCTTCAATAGCAAAAGTAATACGCGGTAAAAACAAGCCCGACTTTACCCCACACGTTGATTGCGGAGACAATATAATTGTAATTAATGCCGAAAAAATATCATTGAGCAGCAATAAGCTAAATGATAAAATATATTTAACATATTCAGGTTATCCAGGAGGGCAGAAAAAAATGAGTGCGGCTAATATGTTAGCAAAAAAACCTGAAACCATGATTGAAAAAGCTGTAAAAGGTATGTTGCCAAAAAACAGGCTTGGCAAAGCAATATTTCATAATTTACATGTATATGCTGGCAATGAACATCCTCATCAGGCACAAAAACCAGAAAAATTAGAATTTTAATAAATGGAAAAAAACAATATTTCAACTTCAGGTAGAAGAAAAACAGCAGTAGCCAGAGTTTTTTTAACCTCAGGAACAGGAAAAATAGAAATTAACGGAAAAGAAGCGTCAAAGTACTTCCCAACTACAGCACAATTGTATGATATAAACTTACCATTTTCTGTTTGCAATTGTGCAGGACAATATGATGTAAAAGCAAATATAAAGGGGGGAGGTTTCAACGGACAGGCAAATGCATTAAGACTTGGTATTGCAAAAGCACTTGTAGATATGAATGCAGAAGAAAACAAACCTTTACTTCGCTCAAATGAACTTCTTACTAGAGATTCAAGAATGGTAGAACGTAAGAAGCCAGGTATGAAAAAAGCAAGAAAAAGATTCCAATTCAGCAAACGTTAATTTTATAATTTTAAAAAAAATATGTCTAATCTTAATACAAAAGAATTATTAGAAGCAGGTGTTCATTTCGGACATTTGACAAGAAAATGGAATCCAAAAATGGCACCGTTTATTTTAATGGAAGAAAATGGTATCCATTTAATAGATTTAAATAAAACTATTGCAAAGCTTGATGAAGCAAAATCAGCTATAAAAAATATTGTAAAATCTGGCAAAAGAGTATTGTTTGTTGCTACAAAAAAACAAGCAAAAGAACTTGTGGCAGAAGAAGCTAAAAAAGTAAATATGCCATTTGTTACAGAAAGATGGCTTGGAGGTATGTTAACAAATTTTGCTACAGTGCGAAAATCAATCAAGAAAATGCAAAATTTCGAAAAGATGTCGCAAGATGGCACATATCAAAATATTTCAAAACGCGAAAGGTTGATGATTGAAAGAGAAAAGCTAAAACTTGAAAAATTATTAGGCGGAATTGAAGATATGGTTAGATTGCCTGCAGCTCTTTTTATAGTTGACTCAAAACGCGAACATATTGCAGTAGCAGAAGCTCAAAGATTGAATATTCCAATTTTTGCTATAGTAGATACTAATAGTGACCCATCAAAAGTTGATTTTCCAATTCCGGCAAATGACGATGCGTCAAAATCAATTTATTTAATTACACATGAAATTTCTGAAGCAATAATTGAGGGAATGAAAGAGCGTAAAGAAAAAATTGATAAAGAAGAAGAAGAAGAAATAACTGAAAATTCAAAAGAAATTAAAGAAGCAGAAATAGATAATTAATAAGAAAAAATGATTACAGCAACAGCAGTAAATGAATTAAGGAAAGCAACTGGTGCCGGTATGATGGACTGTAAAAAAGCTTTGCAGGAAACAAACGGTGATATGGATCAAGCAATTGATTTTTTAAGAAAAAAAGGTGCAAAAGTTTCAGCAAATAGAGCTGACAGAGCAACTTCTGAAGGAGCTGTTATAGCTATTGCAAATAATAATAATACAGCAGGTGTAATAATAAGATTAGGTTGTGAAACTGATTTTGTTGCAAAGAATGAAGAATTTGTACAATTTGCCAACGATATTGCCAATGTAGCATTAACAAACAAACCATCAACAATTGATGAATTGAAAAATCTTACTATAAATAATATCTCAATTTCAGAAAAATTATTAGATTATATAGGAAAAATTGGGGAAAAAATTGACGTTACTTCTTTTGAATATATTGAAGGAAAGACAGTAGTTCCTTATATACATGCAGGAAATAAAATAGGTGTAATTGTTGCTCTTTCATCAAATGGCGAAAAAGTTTACAATGCAGGGAAAGATGTTGCAATGCAAATAGCAGCAATGTTTCCTGTTGCTATTGATAAGGACGATGTATCTCAGGAAATAATTGACCGAGAAATAGAAATAGGCAAAGCTCAAGCTGCACAAGAAGGTAAACCTGAAGCAATGCTTGAAAAAATTGCTGTAGGCAAACTAAACAAGTTTTTTAAAGATTCAACTTTACTTAATCAGGATTTTATTAAAGATGGTTCAAAATCTGTAAAACAAATGCTTAATGAAATTGAACTCGGTTTAACAGTAACACAATTCAAGCGAATACAATTAGGAATGTAAATAACATAAAAAGGAGAAACATTTAAGTTTCTCTTTTTTTTTGACAAATAATTTTTTACCTAAAAAAATAACAAATAAACCCTTAATTTGCCAATGAAATAAATGATATTAAAAATAAAATTTAATGAAATATAATAGAATTTTACTCAAACTTAGTGGTGAATCTCTTTTAGGTAAAAAAGAATTCGGCATTGACTCTAATGTCTTAGAACAGTTTGCAAGAGAAATAAAACAAATTGTAGATTTAGGGATACAGGTAGCTGTAGTAATAGGTGGTGGTAATATTTTCAGAGGAGTAAAGGGAGTTCAAGACGGTCTTGTTGACAGGGCTCAAGGTGATTATATGGGTATGCTTGCTACAGTAATTAATTCTATGGCTTTGCAAGGAGCTCTTGAAAAATCAGGCGTAAAAACAAGACTTCTTTCCGCTATTAAAATGGAACAAATTTGTGAACCATTTATAAGAAGAAGAGCAATAAGGCATCTTGAAAAAGGTAGAATTGTAATATTTGGAGCAGGAACAGGTAACCCGTATTTTACAACTGATACAGCTGCATCATTACGTGCTGTAGAAATTCAGGCAGATGTAATTATTAAAGGGACAAGAGTAGATGGCATTTATACATCTGACCCTGAAAAAAATCCTGATGCTAAAAAATTTGACTCAATATCATTTGATGAAGTTTATAACAGAGGGCTTGGAGTAATGGATCTTACGGCTATAACTTTGTGTCGCGAAAACAAACTACCTATAATTGTTTTTGATATTAACAAAGAAGGTAATCTTTTAAAACTATTAAAGGGTGAAAATATAGGAACTCTTGTAGAAAATTAGATTTTCTTAAAAATAAGAACTACTCCTATGATAATAAAAATATATCCAACAGTATAATTAATAAATTTTATTATCTTTTCGTTTAATTTTTTACCTACATAATTTGCTAAAATACTCAATAAAATTTCTATGATAAATATAGAACAAACTGTACCCGCAAAAAAGTAAATAGATTGAATAGTAGAATAACTGTGTACGCCTTTTAAATATGTTTGAATAGCTATCCAAGCAAAAAAATTAAATGGGTTCATAAAGTTAAGAATAAATCCTTTTGAGACATAATACATAGTACCTTTTGCTTTTGTATCTCCCATCTTTTCATTATTTGGTTTGTGAGAAAAAAATTGATATACCCCAAGTGCTATCAATAAGACACCTCCAATATATTTAATAACATTTTTATATAGATGTATTTCGTCAATAAACTGAGATCCAAAAAGCACTAATGTACAAAAAAGAATATCACAGATTATTACCCCAAGTGCAATATTTACACCTTTCTTAAATCCATGATTTATGCTGCTTTGAATTATTGCAAAGAAAACTGAACCAAAGCCAAAACCAAGTATGCAACCTACACCTAATCCCGACAAAAATGGCAATAATAAGTTTTCCAATTACCTAACTAATATTACAGTTCCTGAATATTTAAACAATTTACCGTTGAAATTTGTTACTTGAACTTCATACACATAAGCATCCATTTGGCAAGGAACACTTTTGTAGGTTCCGTCCCAAGGTTCTTCAAGTTTATCTGATTTGTATAATACTTCACCCCAGCGGTCAAATATTATTATTTGATATGTTGTATAT
>JADLGN010000039.1 GCA_020849295.1 Bacteroidia bacterium | reverse complement strand
TTAATTCTTCTATACGCTTAATATTAATATCAAAACCTATAGTTTTATATTTTTTCCCAAACTCTACAGCTAATGGTAAACCAACATAGCCAAGTCCTATAATACCTAAAGTTTTAGACATGTTTTTTATGAAATATTATTGTTTGTGGGATTAATAAGTCTAAACTAAAATTTAAAAGATTTTTTCAACTTGCTTAGAAAACTATTTTTTTTATTTACTCTTTTATCATCATCATAATAGCCATAGCCATAACCATAGCCATAACCATAGCCATAGCCATAACCATAACCATAACCATAACCATAACCATAACCATAACCATATTTTACTCCTGAATATGTTGAATCGTTCAATATAATTCCAATATTCTTTATATTTTGAACATCAAAGTACTCATTTATAAAGCCAATAGCGGATAAATTTGTATATCCTTCACGCATCACGAAAATATTTAAGTCAGAATATTTCATTAAGTCAACAGCATCTGTAACAAGACCTAATGGTGCAGTATCTAATAAAACATAATCATATCTGTTTTTCAGTTCATTTATACATTTTTTCATTTCATCGTTTAAAATTAATTCAGATGGGTTTGGAGGTACAGGTCCTGAAGGTGCAATATCAATATTTGGATAATTTGTTTTGAAAATTATATTATCAATCTCTGTTCTACCTGTTAGAAACGTACTAAGTCCTACATCATTTTTCAAATCAAAACTGAGATGTAATCTTGGCTTTCTTAAGTCAAGACCTAAAATTATTACTTTGGCTCCAGAAATTGCAAATACCTGTGCAATGTTTAAAGTACAAAAAGTTTTACCCTCTCCACTTATAGTAGAAGTAACAAGTATAACATTTGATTTCTTTTCCCCTTTAATCATGAAAAGTACATTAGATCTCAGATTTCTGAAAGATTCTGAAATCATAGATTTTGAATTTTCTTTAAATACTAATTGCGTTTCAGCATAGTGATGAGGTATAGTACCTAAAAATGGAATTTTTGTATATTTCTCTATTTGTTCTCTACTGCGTACTTTGTTATCAAAAAAGATTTTTAGAAATATATATACTGAAGGTAAAATTAATCCTAAAAGAAAAGAAATAGAATATATATTTTTTGAATTTGGCTTTGTTTGTCCAATAACTTCAGCTTCATTTAGAATAGAATAGTCGCTTTTATTTCCTGATCTGGCAATTTCGTACTCAAATTTTTTCTCAAGAAGTAACAGATATAATTTTTCCTGAATATCTGATTTTCGCTTCATCCCAAGTTCGGTTCTTGCTAAATTAGGTAATTTGTTAACTTTTGACTCTAATTTATTAAGTTCAGTTTTAAAATTATTTAAAATTGTTGATGTGCTTGAAATGATACTATTAATATTTTCAATTAATAATTTTTTAGTATTAATAAATTGTTGTTTTAACCGTTGATATTGAACTGTATTTTGTTTATAATCAAATCCTAAGTTTTTTAAATCATTACTTGCTTTGCTAACATCAATTATTAAAGGAATTAGAAGTGGGTCTGAAATACCAAAAGTAGCTGGAGCTAATGCTGCAAGATCCTGATGTTGTTCTACATATTCTTTCAATGCAATAACTTTTTTTAGAAGAATTTCTTGTTCTTGTACTTTTTTGAACATTTCTGATTTTTCTGTAAACAACAGTGTATTTTCAGAAGGTAAGTCTATTATTCCACTGCTTGATTTAAATTTTTCAAGATCAAATTCATAATCCCCCAATGTTTGCTCTACTTTAATTAATTGTTCATTTATAAACTTGAGTGTATTATTATATTTTTCATTTTTTTCAATTAATCCTTGTTCTAAAAAGCTTTTAGAAACCTCTGAAATAAAATCTTTTGCTTTATTTATTTGATTTTCTTCTATACTTATCGTAAGTATTTTTGTTTGTGGCTTTTGAACAATCTTAATATTACCTGCATAAGTATTAGTTACATCATCTATATCATTTAATTTAACAACAACTTCCTGTGCCCCTTTATTTTCAGACCAATAGTCGCTTTCTTTTTTAGTAATGAGTAAAACGCAGTTTTCTACAACTATTGAATCATTATATTTTAAATTATTCTTTGAATATATGGTTGTATTGTTATTTAATACTTTAAGTGAAAATACATCCTTATTAAAACTAACTTCAAATGAGTAACTTAAAACAGCTTTATTCATCAGTCGATAGTTAAATTCAATGGGTAAATCTTTAGAGTATATTTCAGATTTTTTTACATTTCCTTTTATTAAAAAAGTATGGTCAAATCTTAATTTTTCAACAACTTTTTTAATATATTTTTTAGATTTAATAAATTCAATTTTGTCATTGATTATGGTTGGATCAAATGGACTAAATGATTCTGAAAACCCTTGAGTTCCCAATATTTCTGCACCCTCCTTGCCTTTACTTTGGTTTGAAAGCAAAATATCCCCTTGCACTTTATAATAAGGAGTAGAGTACCTTATTATAATATATGCATCAATTAATGCAATTGCTATACAAACTACATACAGTATCCAATAAACTCGTACTAATCCTATCAGAGATTTTATACTGATACCTTCATTTGCTTTTGAATTATCTATTTCCGGATTGTAATTTTCCATTTAATAGTTTTATATCCTTATCAATATAGCTATAGTATTTACTAATGTTAACAACAGAGAGACATAAGTTAAATTCTCTTTTAAAAATCTTCTCTGCAATGATTCAACATATACAATATCATTCGACTTTAGATAATATGCTTCTGAATTAAAAATATCAATTGATGAAATATCTAATAAATAAGTAATTTTCTTATCGCCTTTCTGTCTAATTACTTTAATATTTTTTCTATTTGCATCATCACCTAAATCTCCACTTAAGCTTAATGCATCAATTATTGTTAACCTATCTCCGGGTGAATTTTTAATTCCCGGCGATCTTATATCGCCTAATACGGTTACTCTGAATGAATTTAATCGCAACTCAATAGTTATATTTACGATTGTTTTATTTAATTCTTCAAGAATATTTTTTTCAGCTTCAACTATTGAAGTTCCGGTAACTTTTATACTACCTATATATGGTAAAAATATTGTACCATTTTCCTGTACAAGAATGCCAGAAACTGCATTTTCTCCTTTATCTGAACTAGATGTAGAATATTTAGAAAATTCTTCATTTAATTCTTTATTAGTTGAAATAATTTTTAATCCAATTATATCTCCTGCTTCTATTATATGCTCTCTTACTTCCTCTGGTTTGGCAATACTTATATTGTTGTATTTGTTTTTACTTTTCTCACTTTCCTGAAAATAAATTAATTTTTTACCACATGACATTAATTGTAATGCTAATATAAAAAAAAATATTGGCTTAAATGACACTTTCATTTTAACTTTTATTTGACGACAAATTTACTAATTTATCTATCGGAATTTCTGCAATAAGTTCAATCCCTAAACTTTCAATAAGAATTTTTGCTTTCTTTTTTCCAGTTTTCAGAACATAACCATTTTCCCACATTAGTGGGCCTGAATCTATTCGTACTTTATCATTTTTTTTTAGGGAAACATTTTTTACACTTATATTAGTATATTCTCCTATAAATTTTTTTATTGTGTCAATCTCATCATCTCTAATAATTGCAGGTTTTTTTTGCCAATATACAAAATTTATAACACCTATGGTTTCCCTTACTTTGGTTTTTTCGCAATCTTCAATTTGTACAAAAACGTAAGATCTAAAAAGCGGTTCTTCAACAATTTTCACTCTGTCACTCCATTTCTTTTTTACTTTATGCAATGGCAAAAAACATGTAATACCTATATTTTGAAAAAGTTCTGAAACTTTTTTTTCATGCCTGTGATTTGTATAAATTGCGTACCAAGTTTTCATTAATGATTACAAAATTTGTAATTAAATATTTGGTTGAAAATGTGCGTTTTGCGTTTTATTTATCATTCCATTTTTCAAAGCTTCGCCAGCTAAGTCACAATTGCCTAAGCTGTATTTTTTTAATATTTATTAAGTTTATAAAGCTATAAACTTTATTCTTTACTCCATAGAAGCAAAGACGGTTCTGATTTATTTTCGAGCAAAATATCTTCACTCGTATCAATCAGTTTTATATTTATTTTTCTGCTTATTGATGATTCTATCTTATTAATTAACTCATCAAGATACAATTTATCAATATTCCCACTAATTTTCAAACTTATAATATTGCTATTTATACCTCTGGCAAAATCTCCGACCAGCCAGACGTTTTCAGGGTTACCAAGCCTCTGAACTATATTGTTTATTATTTTATCAATACCAATATATTTTATCAATACCAATATATTTTTTCAATATTGAATTTATTTCGGGATATAATGGATGTTGTGTATTTGCTTTAAAAATTTTTTTATTTCTTTCGAAATAAGAATTTAATAATCCTGACTCTTCAAATTTATTTAATTCTAATCTAATAGCATTTGTTGACTCGCCAAATTCATTTTCAAGATTTCTTAAATAGGCAGTATTACTGCTATTAAGAAAAAACTTAAGTAAAAGTTTTAACTTGGTTTTTGATGAAATCAGAGAATCTAACATCGTTAGTATTGAGTAGCAAAACTACTCAAAAAATTCACAAAAAAAATATTTTTATAAATTTTTTAAATAATTTCAATTAAGTATTGATTATTAAGAAGTCTTAATCCAAGTAAATTGTCGGCCCGGTTTTTATTTATAGCTATAACCATATAGTTGTTTTCATCAAAAAAACATACAAATTCACCTTCTTTAACATCAGTATAACTTTTGTTAATTATTGTGATTTTCTCTTGTTTGCTTAAATTGATTATGAATTTTCTTGATTTCACAGCATCTTCAAAAAAACTTTTTGTTAGATTAGTATATGCATTCCCGAAATTATCAAAATATATAATATTGAACATTATTTTATCTTCATAGTAAACCGGTTTTTGATTAACTAATGTTTTGATTGAAGTGCTGTTTCCTTCAATTTTATTTAGGTCAAATTCATTTTCTATTAAATTTTTGATATATTGTGGAAAAATGTTTTTGAATGAAAAATAATCATTTTTATTTATTTCAATTTTTTTAAAAGAAAAATCACTTTCATCTAATATAAGAGGGATAATTCCGTTGTCAGCAGCAATAATAAACTGTTCATTATACTCAGCTATAATTATTGATTTGTGTATATCAAGACTTGAGTCAACTCCAACTGTATGTATGGTTTTGGCAGGAAAATGAAAAATTGAGTTTTTTAAAATAAAAGCAGTTTCTATAAATTGAAATGGTGATATTGCATGTGAGATATCAATGATAGTACATTGTGGTAAAATCCCATATAATTTACCTTTTAGTTCGGCTACAAAGTGAGAATGTATTCCAAAATCAGTAGTAAGTGTTATTATTGGCAAAATATTAGATAATTATATATATTATAAGGCAAAATTAGTTTTGAAAAGTTAATTTTTCTAATATTTCAGTTAACAAAGTATATAAAAAACTACATGCATTAATTATTATTTTTGCATTAAAAAAATTTTAATTTGACAGAAAAAGTAATTCTAATTGAAAAGATAGATCCTGCTGTTTTTTTTAATCACAGCAATAATTATTTAGCAATCTTAAAAAAGTTGTTTCCAACATTAAAATTGACTGCCAGAGGTAATGAAATTAAAATATCAGGTCCAGAGAAAGAAATTTGTTTTTTTGAGAAAAAATTTGATTTGTTACAAAATTTAATTAACAAAAGAAACTATTTGAGTATTGATGAAGTTTCCGAAATTTTGTTAAGTGATATCGAAAATGATAAAATTGATACAGAAAACGAGGTTAAACAAATTGAAAACAGTAACAATGTTTTGGTTTTTGGTCCCAATGGAAAAGTTGTTAAAGCTCGTACCCCAAATCAGATAAAAATGGTAGAAGAGGTTGATAACAATGATATAGTTTTTGCCATAGGTCCGGCAGGTACCGGCAAAACATATACTGCTGTGGCGCTTGCTGTAAGAGCATTGAAAAATAAAAATATTAAGAGAATATTTCTTGCGAGACCTGCAGTAGAGGCTGGTGAAAGTCTAGGTTTTTTGCCTGGTGACCTTAAAGAGAAAATTGACCCTTATTTAAGACCACTTTACGATTCGCTACAAGATATGTTGCCTGAAGATAAGTATATTAAATATATTGAAAATCGTACTATTGAAATTGCACCTATGGCTTTTATGCGTGGACGAACTTTGGATAATTGCTTTGTAATATTGGATGAAGCCCAAAATGCTACAAACACTCAGTTGAAAATGTTTCTTACACGAATGGGACCAAATGCAAAAGTTATTATTACTGGAGATTTAACTCAAATTGATTTACCTCCAAAAATTGAATCTGGGCTGAAAAATGCTATAAAAATCCTACACAATATTAAAGGAATAAGTGTTGTTTACCTTGATGTTCAAGACGTGGTACGGCATCCTTTGGTAAAAAAAATCATTAATGCTTATTCGAAAAGACAAGATGAGAATTAGTTTGAAAGTTTGAAGGTTTGAAAGTTTGAAGGTTTG
>JADLGN010000038.1 GCA_020849295.1 Bacteroidia bacterium | reverse complement strand
TTAATCAAATATCAAAAACAGATTATTCGGCAGCTATAAGCCACAAACTACCAAAAGGAATTTATATATTAAAAATTATTACAAATGAAAATACTGCTTTTGTAAGTAAAATTATGATTGAGTAAAACCTATTTTATAAACTTTAAAATTCTTATGCAGATTTATTAAACAATGAAGGGTTTAGCATATCAGCTATTTCAATAAATTTGAAAAACAACATGCTTGCTCCAAACGAAAAAGGTGCAACCTGATAAGGTTCATAATAAATAATTATTCCATTTTTTGTAAGTCCAAAGTTTTCTGAAATATAAAATTTATCATTTTCAAACATAAAGCCTTCTGACTGTGTAAGCTTTTGTGTTGCAGGCAATCCGTTTATCTGTTTAAATCTTATTTCGGCAAGTTTTGTAAATTTTTCACTATCAATAATTACATCAGTAAATACAAGTTTTTTCCCATCATTAATATTAAAAGTTGCCCAATATTCGGCATAATTTGAATGTGCCCCACCGGTATATGAATCATAATTGAACCGCAGAGTTATGAAGTTGTCACTTTGCATTTCTATATTTCCAATTATATCACAATACCAAACCTGGTTATCATCAGGATCATGTTTTCTTAGTTCTTCAACATTCTTTTTACACGATTTTATAAATGCAACAGATGCTGATTTTATGCTTTTTGCTTTTGTTGTATCTTCATCTATCATGTTTTCTTTGAGTAATCCTTGAATTATACTGTTAATGTAGTTTTCAACATTAGTTTTTAATTTTTCATTTGCACACTTCAATTCAGGATATTTGATATGAACCTCAGCTATTACATTACCTTTATTTGTATTAGATGTTGCTATTTGTTTTACAGTTTTTATATCATATTCTATTGTGCCAACACGGCAAAGTGACAAATCTTCAAAAATAGAATCCTGAGTAATAATATTTTTTTTATTATCTGTATTATTACAAGACGATTCAAATATTATCAAAACAAGACAAATTGCCCAAAGTGTTCTGTAAAACATAACTACAAAATTAACGAGATATTTATTGATATTTAATTATTAAAAGAAAAAAGAAACTTATAAAAAAGCAAAAGCAAAAACCAAAAACACTTTTTTTTTAACGAAAATGCATTATTCAAAAATATTACAGTAACAAAAAAAACGGTCGGGGTGACAGGATTTGAACCTGCGACCACACGCCCCCCAGACGTGGACTCTACCGGGCTGAGCTACACCCCGTTTTTCTGCCGACAAATTTACTCTGCTTTTTTTTGAATTTCAATTTAATAATTTTAATGTTTAAACATTGTATTTTTGTTCTTAAATTTAAAAATGAATCTGCCTTCAAAAGTGTTAGAACAAGCTGTAAACGAATTATCTCGTTTTCCGGGAATTGGTAAGAAAACCGCTCTAAGAATGGTGATTCACTTAATGAAACAACCCGAAGATATTACCGCTTCAATGGCTAAAGCAATTATAAACTTAAAAACAAATTTGAGATTTTGCAATATATGCCATAATATTTCGGAAAATGAGCTTTGCGACATTTGTAATAGCGTAAACAGAAACAAACGATTGATTTGTGTAGTTAAAGATTTTCAAGATTGCATATCGATTGAAAGTACAAATCAATATAACGGAACTTACCACGTTTTGAACGGGTTGATTTCGCCGGTTGACGGAATAGGACCTAATGAAATAAATATTTACAGTCTTATTAACAGAATAAAAAATAACGAAGCTGACGAAGTGATAATGGCTCTTAGTGCAACAATAGAAGGAGACACTACTGCTTTTTATATCTCTAAAAAACTTAAAGATTTTAACCTGAAAATTACACAAATATCAAGGGGTATAGCTATAGGCGGCGAGTTAGAATTTGCTGATGAAATAACCCTTGGAAGGTCATTGATAAGCAGAACGGAAGTAAGTCATTAATTTCTTTTTTTTTTAAAACGCTATCTGTAAACTTGAGTTAAACCCTATTCCGCCAAAATTTGACGGAAATATTATTGCATCAATATGTTTTATACCCAAATGTAAGAATAGTTTGTTGTTGAAAGAAAATATAGCATCGGTGTTTATATAGAAATTATTTAAATGTCCAGCACTTATACTGCCTATCATATAAGGTTTTAAGAACCCAAAATAGCTTATACCAAAATCAGGCTGAGATTTTGTTCCATTGTGTTTTATTGATACAGAATAATATCCTTTTTTGAGTTTTGATGTTATGAATATTTCAGTTTGTGGTGCTATAAAAATAGTCTTATCAAGGTTTTCCTGCTTTTTTGTAAAATTATTTAATGTTGAATCTGCTTGATTTTTGAAGTAAGAATCATCGTTTAGCCTTTTTATATCTGGTAATATTATCCCATTAAACTTATATGTATTGTTAGATGTGTAAAAAGAAACTGTATTATTAAAATCGGCAAATCCCAAATCTTTAATTTTGAAACTAAAAATACTGTTTTTATTATACTTGTAATTTACACTAAAGTCTGTGCTAATTCCCATTCCGTCAAAACCTGCAAAGGACGAAGATGCAAAAGTTGCATCGTAATTTAATCCTATATCAAATGAATCTTCATTGCTTTTTAAGAAATTATTTGAGTAAGAAACAATATTTGAATAATTATTTACTTTTATAACATTGAGGGCAAAACTCAAATTATATGGTTTTTGGGTGTTTTGATTTGAATAAAAAACACCAACTCCTATTTTGCTAAAGTCAAGGTTAAAATAATTACTTCCATCTAAATTGTATTTTGTTGTGTCTGTATTACCTCTAAAAATAAGTTTAGCTGCATCATTGCTCAATTTTATTGCATTACGACTTTCGTTACCTATATTTATCATCCATTTAACACTTTTGTTTTTAAATGACGATTTTTTTAGGTTAATATATGAAATACTTAATTCTCTGTCTAAATTGATTTTTTTCAAACCTCTTTTTTCCAAATTTTTATCAATATCATTTTTGTTAAGTTTTTGTTTAATAATAAATGGATAAATTAATTTGTTATTTAATCCAGATGAAGAAATATTTTGATAAGTATTAAAACTTAAAATTTCTTTTTTTTTAACTGTAGTAAATAGATTTTCATAAAGATTAGAATAGTTTTTCCAATTTTCATCAAAAGCGGTTTGAGAAAATATTTGAAGTGGAAAAAATAAAAAAATAATAAATTTAAAAACTCTGCTCATATAAAAAATTTCCTTTCAACTTAGCTTTTATTTTGTATGAGTCATAAATTTTGTATCTAAAAGCACCTGTAGTTTTCATTACAGATTTTATTCTGATTTTTACCGCTTGTTTTATCAATTGCATTTTATTGTAAGGTATTTCATATATGAGGTTTGAAATTGTAGAATTAATGACAACTCCATTTACATCAGTATTTGCCGGCAAAGCTGTTTGCATATTTGTACTTTCACTCAGACTTGTAAGTAATGCATCTTTTTTATCAAGAAAATCTATGTTTATATTGGCTTCAATAGGAAAACCATTGCTTACTTCTAGTTTTAAAATTGCATTTTTCACTCTGTCAATATTTTTTATATTGTTCAAACTAAAACTTGTCAATTTGCTAAGTTCTAAACCACTTGTACCAAAATGAACAGGCATTTCAAGTCTAATATTGGCTGTAAGTTTGCTTGTATCAAAAACAAAGTCAGTATAATCATACGAGCCACGAGGTCTTACTGTCATTTTGAATTTTGAGTTTAATTCATCAGGTAAATTTTCAAAAAATTGTTTTACATTAGAAGTTGATTTATCAAAAATTATAATATGATAAAAAGGAACGAATGGGTTATTTTTTGCCCTGGCAATTGTAAATGTTCCCGGCAATTGAGGCGAAATAAGAGATACAGATTTACCGCTTCTCGAATTGTATCCGGTAAAATTATCCAAAGTCATGTCGGCTTCTATTCCAAATGTATTTTTAAACCATAAACTCAATTTTATATCTTCAAGGCTTATGTCTCCTTTAATATTTTCAAATGCTTTAATTTTTTCTTTATGTTCATAGTTAAATTCTCTTTTCCCAAAATCACCAATAGCAAGTTTTGGTTTAATATCTACAAGTCCAAATCTAACAAAAACGCTGTCTGAAAGCGAAATTGTTCGCTCTATTCCTGTATATTCAATTTTTGCAGAAAACTCACTATAAACGGTGTTGTATTTAAATGGAGGTAAATCGGGAGTTTTACCTTTGTATGAAACTGCATAGCCGTCGAGAGGAAATTTTTTTACAACTTTTGAGTATGAACCTTTGGTAGCAGGAGGTACTTTTACAATTTGCCTCACTTTGTCGTTTGGATCTAAATTTTTTGATGAATTTGGTATTGAATAATCTAAAATTATAGCTTCTTGCACATTGCTAAAAACCTCCATTACAACAAAACCCGATTTTATTTCCATGTAGGTTACTTGAGAATTGCCAAAATTGTATTGTACTTCTTGATTTTCGGTAAGCAAATTTTGTGATGGAAAAATCGCTGTTGCATATTCAAGTTGTATGTCGCGGATAGACAAATCTATTCTAATCCCTTTTTTTGAATTGATAAGCACCGGTCCGTCACTTTCTTTAGTTTTTACTTGTTTTACTATACCGGTTAGTATGCCATCTACTTTTTTCCCTGCAAGTGATTTTGTGGTTTTTGCAGAACCTCCCGGCGGAAGATTCATAAATGAATCGTAAACTATAATTTGTTTATCTGACTTATTTACCAATACAAAAACAATTTTTTCTGCCTCTACAGGCAAATCGTTATTCAATACCATGTCAATATATCCCTCTTTGAATTTTGCTTGTTTAAAAAATTCTTTTGTTATATCAATATCCTGACCATCGTTTGATTTAACATCAAATGGCTCAAGTGGCATATTTTGTCCATCTAATAGTTTTGATAAAGGATATATTTCTCCAAGTGTAATGGTATCGCTCATCGTTCTGTTTTCAAGCATAAGACTGGCAAGTGTTACACTTTTATTCTGAAGCGTATCAGGAACTTCAAGATATGTATTTATACTATCAACAGCCAAAGAATAATCATAAATCAGATTAAGACTATTGTCGCTATTTTTTATAAGAAGGCTATCGCCGATTATATCTCCTAAATCTAATTGTGTTTGTGCAATTGGCAGTGTATATTCGGTATCCCAAATAGTTTCTCTATCTTTTTTGCATGATATTAAAAAAAACAATATAAGAAAAAACACGATATTTTTTTGGCACAAAGACATTCTCAAAATTTTTGTAAAATTGATATAATTAGCCATAAATAACAAATTCAGCTATTTTAAGTTTTGTTTGAATTCAATTATCAATAGTGAAAAAATCAAAATAAATTAATTTAATTATGACTTTTTCTAAAAATTATAGAGTTTAAAAAATTAACTGCATAAACAATAATAATTAGTTGAACCGGTAGCGCAAATCTGCTTGCACCTAATGGTCCGGTAAGAAACGCTATATAGAAAACTAATACTGCTCCTACTATAATAATTATATTTTTCCTGCTTATAAATACATATCCAATAAAACAAATAGTTTTAATAATATTAATAATAAAAATTGCTAATAGCAAAACTCCTATTGATGCATTTTGAACAAATATTTCTTTAAATTTTTCATTGCTTGCTCCTTTATGTAAAAAACCTTGCGAATTAGTTTTTTCTAATCCTAAAAAAGTAAAAATATCAAATCTGCCGGGATCGGCAAAAAAGTATATCATTCCCCTAAAATGAAATATTGCATAAGAAATTGGTCTTTTAATAATTTCTTTTATACATATATTTTTTACTTGATTGTAATTGTTTTTAAAATCATTTTTACTTTCAGGTGTTTTCATTAATGGCAACAAGATTTTTTCAGTCTCTTTTTTCCCTATATTATTATTTAAAAACAAATTTGTGTTATAATGCAGTAAATTAATATATCCTATACTGCTGTAATGAAAAACACCAGTATTTATTTTATTTTTCATGCTCACTCCATACCAGCTTATAATTGGTAGAAGAGATATTAAAATTAATATTTTATGACGGCTTTTTACTAAAAAATAATACATAGAAACAATAGCAGTTAATATTGAAAAGATTAAAAAAACCGGCTTGGTTAGAGCAGCTAATGTAACAGAAATTAATATAAGAATTAGCCAGAAACTATGCTTTGTTTTATAAAACTCTACAAAGAACCAAAAGCTAAGCATTATAAAAAACTGAAGCCATATATCAGCCATTATAAGCATAGAATAAATAAACTGTGCCGGAGTAAACAAAATAAACAAAATATAAAAAATGTATCTCAACTTATAGTTTTGCGATAAATAGTTTAGCAGTTTTATTGATATGTAAATATTGAATAATCCGATAAAAATTTGCAATACAAATACAAGATTCAGTATTAAATTTAATTTATTAAAAAAATATAGAATTAATGGATATAAAGGAGTTCTTTTACTAAATAGTCTGTAATCTGTTTTAGAATTTGACGAACCACTATAAAAGTTGCCGTTTTCTTTATAATTTATACTGCTGTTTATATACTCCTGAGAGTCGCTTATGTATGCAGACTCATGACTCAAAGTGTAAATAAGAACTAAATGATAAATAATAAGTAAAATAAGTATTACTAGCCTGTGATTAGACTTCTTGCTATTTATATTTGATACATTGTCCAATTATGATAATGTTTTAAATAAACACAAACTTATACAACATTATTTAAATATTAACTTTCAAAAACAATTTATAATTGGCTTTGCTTTTAAACAACTTAATAAATTTAAATTTGTAGCACATTTTTTTGACAAAGATATTATCAATAGAATCAAGTAGCGAAGTTTGCAGTGTAGCATTGCACTCTATCGGCAAACTAATTTCCATTAAAGAAAGTTCGGAAAAAAATAATCACAGCAAAACATTGGCAACATTTGTTTCAGCTATCCTTGATGAAAATAAGTTATCGGTTTCTGACTTAGCTGCAATATCTGTAAGTGGTGGACCAGGAAGCTATACCGGATTAAGAATCGGGGTATCATTAGCTAAAGGATTATGCTATGCTTCAGGAAAACCATTAATTCAAGTTAATTCACTTAAATCCCTTGCTTTCAAAATAAAATCTGAAATTTATCATGTTTCAAAAAACACAGTTTTTATTCCGATGATAGATGCAAGAAGAATGGAAGTTTATCTCGAAACTTTTGACTGTAATCTTAATAGCCTTTCTCCTGCAATACCTGTAATAATTGATAAAGAATTTTTCAACTCCTTAAATAATGAAAAAATCTATTATATTGGCGGTAATGGCGCTTTTAAAATAGACAAAAAAAATTTACATGATACTGTAAAAAAAATTGAAAGTATTAGCTTTTCTGCTGATAGTATTGGGATTCTTGCTTATGAAAAGTTCATTAATAATGATTTTGAAAATATTGCCGAATATGAACCATTATATCTTAAATTATTTGCTGAAATTTTGAAAAAATAGATTCTTTTCACTTTATCGTTTTTTTGGATCAATTTCTGTAATATAATCCCAATTGTAAAACTTATTATAAAAATACTTAAAAATTAGTTTGTCAGTAAATTTTTTCCTTTTGTCATTAGGAATAGTATAATTTTTTTCTGTACCTTTAACTGTCATATATACTACAAATGTATCAAAAGCAATTTTTTCAATCTTATCTATTATTATTTTTTTAATATTATAACTTGAGCCACCTATCATATTTGAATAAAGATGATAATGTTCGTAAACATTACTTTCTATCATTTTTTTATCCGGCTGAGAATATACTTTGGAATAAAAAAGTATCAGAAAAGAAAAGAAAATTACTTTTATAATATGTTTCTCCATTTTTATTTATTCTCTTTGTATTGCCAATTATTTCCGTTTTGTTTATAAAAAATAAGGGATATTGTATCTTTAAAACTATGCTTGTTTCTATACTCATCGGGTAGTGAAAAATTTTCATATTCGCCACTTACTTCAGATTTAACATTCCATTCTTTTGTTTTTGGAATTTGGATAATTTCAATTATTATTATTTCTTTAATATCCCAACTGCCTGCACCATCTGCAAGTTCTTTCTTAGAATAATAATTTTTAATTGATTTCTTAATAACATCTTCATCCGGCTTAACAATACAAGAAGTAAAAAGTAATATTAGTAAAAAAAAACATTGATTTTTAATTACGTTTTTCATATTTCAAATTTAGTATTATTTTTTAAAAAAAAATAACTATTCTAAGATATGAGGATTGTTAATCGCATGTTTAAGATAGGAAAAAAGTTTTCCGGCATGTGAAGCATCTACTACCCTGTGATCTAATGCTGCACTCATATTTAATATTTTTCGCGGCACAATTTCGCCATTTACTACCCACGGTTTTATAGAGCAACCTCCCATTACTAAAACAAAAGAAACATTTGCATAAGGCATTAAAGCCGGATATCCAACATTAAGCCCAACAGAACCGATATTTGTTAAAAAAAATGATCCAAATGTATTTGATGATATACCTAATTTAGGTATAGACAAGCCCCAATTTGTCACCAAATTTCTTAAAATTTCTGCAATCCATTTATTTAAAGGCCATGGGACAAATGAAAATGCTGATTTTAGTTTCATTGTTTTGTTTTCAATTCCTTTTCTGGCGCTTTTAATTTTTTTACGGCTTATTTCAACTACTTCTGATAGATTTAATTCGTTTGCATTTTCAATTCTTACAGAGCCCATTTCTCCGTTTTTCAATAAAACACTTATTGTTCCATCTATGCTATTTTGCGGGCATATTTTCCCTCTTTTTACATAGGTATTTAATTGGGGTATTTCTTTAACTGCTTTTGCTGTAGCAAGAAAGATAATATGAGTTAAAGTAACTTTTAATCCTGTTTTACGTTTTTGATCTATAAATTTTTCAAGATCAGTTATATCAATTTCTACCGAACCAAATAATTTTGAATCAACCGATTTTTTATAAATAGTTGCGGCAGTAACTCTCCATGGCGTATTTAAATTAATATTTTCCACCATTTTTTATTTTTAAAATCCCATATCTGATAATTTTAGAAACATGTTTAATCTTTCATTTACATCTATATCGTTTAGTTCTAAAAGTTTTTCTGTTCCAAATTTTTCTACACAAAATGATGCCATTGCACTACCATAAACAACTGCTTTTTTCATATTATCAAAAGAAGTATCATCACTTTTGGCAATAAATCCGGCAAAACCACCTGCAAATGTATCTCCAGCTCCGGTTGGGTCGAATACTTCTTCTAATGGCAAAGCGGGACAATAAAATATTTCATTATTGTAAAATAATAACGCACCATGTTCACCTTTTTTAATTACCAAGTAACGAGGACCCATGTTTCTAATTATTCTGCTTGCTTTAAGTAGGCTATATTCTCCACTCAACTGTCGGGCTTCTTCGTCATTAATTATTAAAACATCTGTCATTTCGAGTGTGTTTCTCAACTCTTTTTTTGCTGATTCAATCCAAAAATTCATTGTGTCCATAATTACTAATTCTGGTCTTTTTTCTAACCTTTTAAGTAATATACTTTGAACAACCGGATGCAAGTTTCCAAGAACTACATATTTACAATTCTGATACTCTTCAGGAACAATCGGGTCAAAATTTTCTAAAACATTTAATTCAGTAACCAATGTATCTCTCGAATTCATATCGTTGTGATATTTACCGCTCCAAAAAAAACTTTTTTCATTTTTTACAATCTGCAATCCTCGAGTATCTACACCTCTATTATTTAGTTGTTTAATAAAATTACCAGGAAAATCATATCCAACTACAGATACTAAATTTATTTTATTGTAAAAAAAAGAGGCTGAAAGTGAAATATAAGAAGCTGCACCTCCCACTATTTTATCTTTTTTACCAAATGGCGTCTCTATTGCATCAAAAGCAACACTACCTAATACTAATAAGCTCATGATTTTATTATTTAAAAATTGCAAATGTAAGGTTTTTAATTTTAGCTAATTTTGTAAACTTTAATTTTTCTAATGAAACGGGTTGTTGTTGGGCTTTCGGGAGGTGTTGATTCTTCGGTTGCAGCATTATTACTTTTACAACAAGGGTATGATGTAATTGGTATTTTTATGAAAAATTGGCATGACCAATCTGTTCTTTCTACTGACGAATGTCCTTGGGAAGAAGACAGTAAAGATGCATTACTTGTTGCCGAAAAATTAGGTATTCCTTTTCAAACTTTTGATTTTAGTAAAGAGTATAAAGAACGTATAGTTGATTATATGTTTTTCGAATATGAAAGAGGACGAACTCCCAACCCTGATATATTATGCAATAGAGAAATTAAATTTGATATTTTCCTAAAAGCAGCAGTTAAACTTGGTGCGGATTATGTTGCTACAGGACATTATTGCCAAAAGGGAGAAAAATCAATTGATGGAGAAAAATTTTATACTTTGCTTGCTGGGGCTGATAAATCAAAAGATCAGAGTTATTTTCTTTGCCAAATTTCTCAAGAGCAACTATCAAAAGCGCTTTTTCCAATTGGTCATTTACAAAAAAGTGAGGTAAGAAATATTGCCAAAGAAGCAGGTCTTATTACTGCATCTAAAAAAGATTCTCAAGGATTGTGTTTTATAGGAAAGGTTAGTTTGCCAATTTTTTTACAAAAACAACTTATGCAAAAACAAGGTGAAATAATTGAAATTGATGATAATACAAGCTTTGTAAAAAAGAATGAATTTAACTGTTTTGACGATTTAAGTCATTATTTCAAATTTGATCATGGTTTAATTTCAAATGAAATTGTTTCTTCTCTTGAAAAATGTTCTAAAACTATTCGATATTTAAAAACCGAAGGAAAAAACGTTGGTACACATACAGGTGCACATTTTTTTACAATAGGACAAAGAAAAGGTCTTCAAGTTGGAGGCAAACCAGAGCCTTTGTTTGTTTTACAAACAGATACTGTTAATAATATTATTTATGTTGGTCAGGGGCAAAATCATAATGGTTTACTAAGTAACTGCTTGAAAATGTCTTTTGATAATATTAATTTTATAATACCGCAACAGGAAATCAAATGTAATTCTTATATAAAAGTTCAATCAAGGATTAGGTACCGCCAACCTTTGCAAGAAAGTGTTTTGATTAAAACAAACAACTGTTATTATTTATGGTTTTTTAACAACCAAAGAGGAATAACTCCTTCACAATTTGCAGCCTGGTATATAGATAATCAGCTTTGGGGCAGTGGAATAATAGAATAACTTTTTTATTTCTTAGATTTTCTTTTTTCTGATCTGGGATGAAATTCATCAACAGTATTTTTAAGAAATTTTCTGTCTAGATGAGTGTAAATTTCGGTTGTAGTGATACTTTCATGCCCAAGCATGCTTTGCACAGCTCTCAAATCGGCTCCATTTGTAACTAAACTTGTAGCAAACGAATGTCTTAATGTGTGTGGGCTTACATTTTTATTTATTCCGGCTTTTTCTGCAAGTTCTTTTATAATATTGAAAATATATATTCTTGACAATTTTCCACCTCTTCTATTCAAAAATAAAATATCCTTGTCTTTTGAAATAGGTTTTTGGTGATTTCTCTCGGTATCGTTATATATTTTTATTAAATTTAGAGCATTTTTACTTATCGGCACTAATCTTTGTTTATTTCCTTTTCCTATAACTTTTAGCCACTCCTCTTCATAAGAAATATCGTTTTTTTTAATATTTATTACTTCTGAAACTCTTAGCCCACACGCAAAAAGCAATTCAAGAATTACTTTATTTCTAAACCCGCCTGTTTTACTTAAATCTATAATTGAAAACATTTTTTCTATTTCGTTATAGTTAAGATAACTGGGTAGTTTTTTTTCAAGTTTTGGAAAATCAATATTTTCTGCTGGGTTTTCTTCTATTTTTTTTTCAATTAGTAAATAATTGAAAAAGGATTTGATTCCTGAAATAATTCTTGCCTGGGATGCCGGCGAAATATCCTCTTTCGCAATCCATTTTACAAATTCATTTAAAATTTCTGCAGATAAATTAGCTTTATTAAAATTATAGTTTAATAGAAATGCTTCAAGTTTTTTTACATCTCTTATATAGGCTTCTATACTGTTTAGTGAAAGGTTTTTTTCAAGTTGAAGATATCTTTTATATTCTCCTATAAATAGAGAAATATTCATTATTGAAAACTTATATCTGCAGCCTGAATTATTTCTTTGCTTTCGTTATCAAAGCGATTAACTAAAACAACTAATTCACAGTTTTTTATTTTCCACTTTGGCAAAAATTTAATTTCAAAATCTTTTTCAAAAACTCTACCTGCTTCATAGTTATTTGCAGGTTGGTTCATTTTCAATGGACTTCCGCTATAAGGTGTAAGGCTCTTACGTAATACATGACTATGTAAGTAATCGGTTTTTTTAGTTCCGTCAGGCATGTGTTGTTTAGAGTAAATACTATCTTCAGTTAAAAATATAGAAAGATTCAATTGCTTATCATATTGCTTTGTAAATGTAACCTTTAATTTCACTAAAGATTTTTTTAAAACTGTATCAAAACTTAATATTTCATAATTTATAACACAATTTGATTCTATATTTTTTACTATATCAGAATAGCCTGTCCAGTTGAAATAACTTACATAAAGGTCTTTTTCTCCATTAAATAATTTTCTATTCACACCACCTGTTGGTATTCCGGGAGGATTATTAAAAATATTAACGAAAATATCGTCAGCTTCTTTAGTGTTCATAGTATCATATCCTGGCCAAGGTGCAGTAAGATTAGATAAAGACCACGGATACTCTCCTATTGAAATTACCATATCTGGGTTTTGAGCTTTAATAGTTTTTATTTTGTCTGCCGCTTTGGGACAATTTGAGCAATTTACGCCGGTTAAATCCTCAATTACTATCATTGTTTTTTGAGGTGCTGGCAGGTTTGTTATAAGATACGTTGTGTCTTTAAGATTACTGTTTGTTTCTTCAAAGTTTATATACGGAGGTATTTCTTTACAAGAAATAATAAAAATTATTAATGCAAAATACATTAAATTTCTACTCATTTATATAGAATTTAAAACCGATTGAACTTCATTATATCTTAAAAATCTCCATTTTCCTTTTTTTAATCCTCCCTTATCTAAACCCGCATAAACTACTCTGTCTAGTTTCTTAACTTTATATCCAAGATGTTCAAACATTCTTCTTACAATTCTATTTCTACCACTATGAATCTCTATACCTATGTTGCTTTTATTTTCATTGTCAACATAAGCAATGTCGTCTGCTTTTATAAACCCATCAGATAAATTAACCCCATTTTTTATTGTTTCAAAATCATTATTTTCAAGAGGCTTACTCAGTTCTACATAATATATTTTTTTTACATTACTTGCTGGATGTGATAATTTTTGAGCAAAATCACCATCATTAGTCAATAAAATAACTCCTGTAGTATTCCTATCCAATCTTCCTACAGGAAATATCCTTTGGTTGGTAGCTTTTTCAACTATATCCATTACTGTTACTCTATTTTCAGGATCTTTAGTAGTTGTAATTGTGTCTTTAGGTTTATTTAATAATATATAAACATGTTGTGCTTCAAATATTTTTTTTCCTTTGTGCTCCACCACATCATTTATATTTATTTTTGTTCCAACTTCTTTTACAATTTTTCCATTAACAGAAATTTCACCCCTTAATATCAAATTATCGGCTTCTCTCCTACTGCAAATTCCGGCATTTGAAATATACTTGTTAATTCTTATTGAAAGTTCCTTCGGTTTTGGTTTTACACCGCTTTCTATGTCAGAATTTTCACTTTTGTTTTCATATTTTTTAAAAAAAGTATGAGAGTTTTGTGGCGAACTTTTAAAAAAATCCTTCTTATTGTATGAATTTTTAATAAATGATTTTCCCTTATAAAAATCATTATTATTCTTACTTGTTATAATAGGGACGAAACTTGACTGTGAAGTTTGGTTATTTACTATAATTCTTTTTCGAATCCTTTTTTGATTCTCATTTAGGTTGCTTGCCATTAAATTGAAAAATACAGTACAAAAATAGTTATTTAAATTATTAATATTGCCGTTTTTCTTAATTATATATAATCTGACAATATTTTATTTATTTTGTAGTTTTTAAAAAGATTTTAATTCTTTGTAATTTTTTTATTCAAAATTACATCTATTAATTTAAATGATAAAATTATTTAATTTATTTTTTATTATTATAATTCAAATTTCACTGTGTCATGGCATTGATAAAAGCCCTGAAATAAAAAGAGTTTGCCTTGATTATAAAACATCTTCTGTTACTATTTATTGGGAAAAAATTTACGACAATTGTAATTCTTTTCAAAAAATTATTCTTTACTCTTCAGAAAATGAAGGGTCTTGGACAAAATTAACTGAAATAATTAATATTAATTTGACCGAAATTACTATACCAATAAATAACTTAACTTCTATATGGAAATTTAAAATTACAGCATATACTTCTTGCAATAATATTGATAGTTTCACATCAAACTCAGTGTATATTGACAAAACACCGCCTTTTAATATAGAAATAGACTCTGTTAGTTTTGATAAAAAATCGCAAAACATAATAATAGGATGGAAAAACAACTCTTCTAATGATATTAAAGGTTACAAAATATACAAATACAATAATTCCGTCCATGACTTTATATCTTATTCTTATAATCCTTACGTGATTTTAAACACATATTCATATATAAATCCTGAATACTTTTCAATTGCCT
The DNA here is from genome assembly GCA_020849295.1 of Bacteroidia bacterium. Lineage (GTDB taxonomy): Bacteria > Bacteroidota > Bacteroidia > NS11-12g > UBA9320 > JABWCE01. Next base: position 27,086 of record JADLGN010000038.1, on the reverse strand, counting down.
CATTTGATAGTTGTAATTTATATTCTTTAATAAGCAAAACACATAAAGCTGTTTATATTAATAACACGTATGATACTTGTAAAAAATCAATAAAATTGAGTTGGAACAATTACGAAGGTTGGAATAATATAAAAAGTTTTTTGATAATAACTAAAAATTACAAGAGTACTGAAGAATTAATTAATGTTACTGGGATAAACTCTTTTACTTTTAAACATTTATCAAATGACTCTTTAATTAATATTTATATAAAAACTATCAATTTAGATAACGGTTTTACATCTTCATCTAATACAATTTTTATAAAATCAAGAAAGGAAATTACACCTAATTATACTTACCTTAGTAATGTTACAGTAGAAAATAACTCTTTCCTTAATATCTCTTTAGAAATAGACTCTATTTCTACTGTTGATACTATAGTATTATACAAGTCATCAGATAACTCTAATTTTTTATTTATAAACAAGTGGATTTCTTCAAAGAACAAAACTCTTTATGAATATAAGGATTACGATGTTAGAGTAAATAATTTATCTTATCAATATATAGCCAGAACTTTTAATTTTTGTAAAGATACAATATCAGTATCCAATATTGGCACTTCAATATTACTTAATAAAATTTTTATAAAAGAAAACGAGTATTTGTTTAAATGGAATAGATATATTGGTTGGGAAAAAGGAGTATATAAACAGTTTTTTCAAAATAGCTTAAATCTTTTCACGTGGAACACTGTTTTTGAAACCAACAATGACTTTATGGATTTTAATTTTAACAATACTATAGAAGAAACCGATTCTATATGTTTTAAAATAATCAATCAAGAAAACATTAATTCTTTGAATTTAGAAAGCATATCGCAATCTAATATTATTTGTATTAAAAAACCTAACAAATACTATTTTCCTCAAACTATTAACCCATTAAGCAACAATAATATATTCAAAATTTATGGCAATAATGAAAATTTATTAAAATCTCAATTAGATATTTATAATAGATGGGGGCAAAAAATATTCTCATCAGACAATATAATTAATGGATGGGATTTTAAAGTCAATGAAATTCCCGTTGATATTGGTACATATTTTTATGTTGTAAAAATATTAGACAATAATAATATCCAGAAAACATTTAAAGGAACAGTACTTGTTATAAACTGATGGAAGTAAAATTAATTAATCATTTTAATAAATTTATATTTAAAAATATTGATAAATTTTTAGAAACTGGTAAATATTTAAAATTAGACTTAGAAATTATCTTTATAAATATAGTAAGTAAAGAAGATATTTTAGAATTAAATAAAAAATACTTAAATCATAATTATTATACTGATATATTAACTTTTGACCTTAGAGACAACATATCAAAAGATTCGGAAATATTCATATGTTATTCTGTTGCGGAAGAAAATTCAAGGTTTTTAAATATTGATATCGAAACCGAAATGACAAGATTGGTTATTCATGGATTATTGCATTTAGCAAATTATAACGATAAAAATGAAAAAGAAAAATCAGAAATGACAAAAATGGAAAACTTTTTTCTTCAACATTTGTTTCACGTGAAAACAGATGAAAAATAATTACGATATTATAATTGTTGGGGCTGGTCATGCCGGTTGTGAGGCAGCATATTCTGCAGCGTCTCTTGGCTCAACGGTATTATTAATAAGCTCTAACATGGAAACTATTGCTAAAATGAGTTGTAATCCTGCAATGGGGGGCGTGGCAAAAGGTCAATTGATAAGAGAAATTGACGCTCTCGGTGGGATGTCGGGGCAAATCACGGATATTTCATCAATTCAATTTAGAATGTTAAACTTATCAAAAGGTCCTGCCATGTGGAGCCCTCGATCCCAATGTGATAGAATGAAATTCTCTTGGAACTGGCGATTAATTCTTGAAAAAAATTTAAATATTGATTTTTGGCAAGACAATGTTATAGGTTTTGAAATACTTCCTAATTCGTCTTTTTCAATTTTCACTTCTCTTGGCATTTCATTTAATAGTAAATCTTTAATTATTACCGCCGGCACTTTTTTAAATGGGTTAATACATGTAGGAAATGTAAAAATTAACGGCGGTAGAGCATCTGAATCTTCTACAAAAGGAGTTACTGAAACTTTAGAAAATTTTGGTTTTTCTCACGGAAGGATGAAAACAGGTACTCCGCCAAGAGTTGACGGTAGAACGATAAACTATAAATTATTAGAAGAACAAACGGGCGATGAAAATATATACTCTTTTTCTTTTTGGAAAGATAATAAAAATAGCTTAAAGCAACGCAGCTGCTATATAACTTATACTAACGAAAAAACACATGATATAATTAAAAAAGGGTTTGATTTCTCTCCTTTATTTGATGGTACAATTAAAGGGATTGGTCCAAGATATTGTCCATCAATAGAAGATAAAGTAAATAGATTTGCTGACAAAAACAGACACCAAATTTTTATTGAACCAGAAGGTGAGGATACTGTAGAGGTTTATATTAATGGATTTTCTTCTTCATTACCTGAAAATATTCAATATGGAGCACTTAGAACTATTAAAGGGTTTGAATATGTTAAACTTTTTCGTCCTGGTTATGCAATTGAATATGACTATTTCGATCCTACTCAACTGTTTAGCACATTAGAAACTAAAATAATTGAAAACTTATTCTTTGCAGGTCAAATAAATGGTACAACAGGTTACGAAGAAGCGGCTTGCCAAGGATTAGTTGCCGGTGTTAATGCACACAATAAAATAAACAATTTACCTCCTTTTATTTTATCTCGTCAACAAGCCTATATAGGAGTATTGATAGATGATTTAGTTAATAAAGGAACTAATGAGCCTTATAGAATGTTTACGTCAAGGGCGGAATTTAGAATTCTTCTTAGGCAAGATAATGCCGACCAACGTTTATGTAAAATTGGTTATGATATAGGTTTATTGAGTAATAAAAATTACCAAACTTTTTTAGAAAAAACAGAAAACATCAATACTTTGTTAAATTTTACAAAAAATAATAAACCTGAATTAAAATCTTTAAATACTTTCTTAAATAAAATTAATAGTTCATTAATATCTGAAAAAACATCTATTAATAAAATATTGAGTCGTCCGGAAGTTTCTTTTACTGATTTTATAAATAATTTTGAAACCTATAAAGAATTTTTTAATAAATTTTCAAAAGAAGAAATTGAAGAAACCGAAATTATGATTAAATATTACAAATATATTGAAAAGGAAAACGAACTTGCAGAAAAAATAATAGCTTTAGATAATTTGCCAATTAACATTAATACTGATTTTAGTAATATAAAATCTTTATCAAGTGAATCTAGAGAAAAGTTAAATAAAATAAAACCATCTACCATTGGACAAGCAAGCAGAATAAGTGGTGTTTCTCCTGCAGATATTTCAGTATTATTAGTTCACTTTGGAAGATGAAAAAAATTTTTAAATTAATTATACTTTTTATTTTAATTTACTCTTGTGCTACAGTTGTTCCACCTTCTGGAGGAAACAAAGATGTATTGCCTCCTATGTTAATTAAAGCAAACCCTATTAATGGAAATACTAATATTTTTCCAAATAAAATTACCCTATACTTTGATGAATTAATTTCAAAAGCACAAACAAATGATAATTTTATATTTTCTCCTTCTATAAATTATAAACCAAAATTTTCAATTATTAAAAACAAACTAAACATATTTATTCAAAAAGATTCTCTTAAACAAAATACTACTTATAACATTGAATTAAATAATTTTGTTATGGATATAAATGAAGGAAATATTTTAGATAATTTATCTTATACTTTTTCAACTGGTTCATTTTTAGATTCATTATGTATTATTGGTAAATGCATAAATAGCTATACAAATGAGCCTATAAAAAAAACAAAAGCTTTATTAGTTTCTAATAGTTTAAACTCCCAATATCAAACATTATCTGATAAAAGTGGTAATTTAAAATTTAATAATTTAAGAAAAGATAACTACTTTCTCACTGTTTATGTAGATAATAATAATAATAATTATATAGACACAAAAGAACTTTTCAATATAAAAAAAATATCATTTGAAAATTCAAAAGAAATTGATTTAAAAAATATATTACTTTATTATAAATATCCTTCTGACTCTTTGCAGCTTAAAGTTCTAAAAGCTCAATACTTAAATCAAAATACTATTTCAATAAAATTTAATAGACCAATAAATAATGATGACGATGTAGTATATGAAATTAATAATTTATTAAGTAAAAAAAATAAAGAAATAGTTAAAACAGTAGAAAAAGATAGTTTCCTCATTTTTTTTCCTTTTATAGAAAATGACACTATAAATCTAAAAATAAAAACTAATAATAAACTAAGTAATATTAATTTAAAACAACCTAAAAATAAAACAAAACTTTTATTAAATCTTCAATTAAAAACATCTAAAACAAATAATAATCTTCCTGTAATTTTTGAATCTAATATACCTATTGCATCAATAAATTCTGAAAACATATTAATAAATGGTATAAAAACAGAAAAAGATGTAGAAATAATAAATTCAAAAAAAATATTAATAAAAAATATAACTTCTTTTCCTGCTCAAATTGTTTTCAAAAAAAAATCATTAAAAGATATAAATGGTTATGAAAATTATTGTGATACATTTATTGTTGAAAAAGCTAATGCAGAAGAAACAGGTAATATTTCTCTAATAGTTTTAGATACAATAGATAAAAATAAAAGAATTATATTACTTACTATTTCAAACGAAAACTATGAATATTTTTTAAAATCTTTTACTAATGAAATTTTATATTTTAAAAATATTATACCTGGAAATTATAATATAAATATAATTTTTGATGAAAATAGTAATGGTGTTTTAGATATAGGAAATATAGAAGATGGAAAAAATCCAGAAAGACATTTAAAATTAAATAATTTCTTAAACATAAAACCAAATTGGGATATTGAAAATGTTAATATCAATCTTAATTGATGTTTAAATAATGTTATATTTTTTATTTTAACAATATAATTAAACATTTATTAAATTAAATATTTTAAAAATTCTAAATTCTTAATACTTTTTAAACATTTATTAAATTAACAAAATGTATGTTAATTTATAATTTTATAAATATTAAAATATATTATCATTTGAAAATAAATGTTTTAAATAATTTATATTTGTTAATTTGTGTTAGTTAGTAAATTTAAAAATAAATTTATTCATAAATAAACATAGCTATAAAAAGAAAGAATTTAAAATTTTAAATAAATTATCTATACCTTAAATGAATTTTAATTTTTTTTAAGAAATATTTTTAAAGTTAATTTTGAAAAATAATGTTAGGAGAAATAAATAATTTATTAAAAGTTGTTAAAGAAGAAAATATAGAAACATCAGAAGATTTAGAAAATTTCAGACTAAAATATTTATCAAAAAATGGTATAATAAGTTCGATGTTTGATAAATTTAAAAATTTAGAAAAAGAAGAAAAAATAAAATACGGAAAATTACTAAATGAATTTAAAAATAAAGTTGATATAAAGTTTAATGAAAAAAAGAAATTAATAGAATCAAAATTAATAAAATCAAAAGAAATATTAGACGAATCATTGCCAGGTTTACAATTAAATCTTGGAAGTGAACACCCGCTAAACATTGTAAAAAATTCAATAATTGATATTTTTAAAAAATTAAGTTTTGAAATATCAGAAGGTAATGAAATAGAAGATGATTGGCATAATTTTACTGCACTTAATTTTCCTGAAAATCATCCTGCAAGAGATATGCAAGATACTTTTTTTATTAAAAAAGATATAGCATTAAGAACTCATACATCATCAGTACAGGTAAGGGTAATGGAAAATAAAAAACCTCCAATTAGAACTATATCGCCAGGTAGAGTTTACAGAAACGAAGTAGTTTCATCAAGGTCTAATTGTTTTTTTCATCAAATAGAAGGATTGTATATAAACAAAAATGTATCATTTGCAGACTTAAAATTTGTACTTTATAAATTTGTAGAAGAATTTTTTGGAAAAAATATTAAAATAAGATTTAGACCATCATATTTTCCGTTCACAGAACCCTCTGCAGAAATGGATATTTATTTAGGAAAAGATACCGAAGATAAAAACAGATTAACAAAAGGAACGGGTTGGCTGGAAATAATGGGATGTGGTATGGTAGATGAAAATGTTCTTAAAAATTGCGGAATAGATAGCAATAAATATTCAGGATTTGCTTTTGGAATGGGTGTAGAAAGAATAGCAATGCTTAAATATGGAATAAAAGATATAAGAATGTTTTTTGAAAATGATATAAGATTGTTAAATCAATTTGCAATATTATAAGTTAAAAAATTTTGATTTTATTGCTTATTTATATAAAATTGCCTTAAATTGAAATCTACAATAATAAATTCTTTTCTTGCTTGGTACTTCAAAAGTAGGCTACCACAGGTAGAATTTTCTTTAAAAAATCCAGCAGAAACTCAATATAATATTTTTAATGACTTAATATACAAAGGGAGTAGAACAGAATTTGGGAGATTGCATGATTTCATAAATATTCATTCCGTAGAAGATTTTCAAAGCAAAGTTCCATTACAAAACTATGATTCTTTAAAACCATATATAAAAAGAATGTTAAATGGAGAACAATTTTTACTTTGGCCTTCAGAGATTACTTGGTTTGCAAAATCATCAGGCACAACAACAGACAAAAGTAAATTTATTCCTGTAAGTTTTGAAGCTCTTGAAGATTGCCAGTACAAAGGCGGAAGAGACGTTCTTACTTTTTATTGTTCAAAATTTCAAAACACTAAAATTTTTGAAGGAAAAAGTTTAATGATAGGAGGAAGCCATGAAATAAATCCTCTTTCAGAAAATATGTATTATGGAGATTTGAGCGCTGTAATGATGAATAATCTTCCATTTTGGGTTAATTTAATAAGTACTCCAACACAAGAAATTGCATTAATGGCAAATTGGGAAGAAAAATTAGAAAAAATAGCCCGTCATACATTAAACGAAGATGTAACAAGTATTTCAGGAGTACCAACATGGACATTGCTTTTATTCAAAAGGTTATTAGAAATAACAGGAAAAAGTTCTATGTTAGATGTTTGGCCAAATCTTGAATTATATATTCACGGTGGTGTTAATTTTGCCCCGTATAGAGAGCAGTTTAAAAATCTAATTCCTTCAGAAAGCATGAATTATATTGAAACCTATAACGCATCAGAAGGATTTTTTGGAATACAAGAATCACCGCGAAGCGAAGGAATGTTGCTAATGGTAGATTATGGTATATTTTATGAATTTATACCACTTGGAGAATTAGAAAAAGAAAACCCAAAAGCACTACTTTTAGACGAAATAGAAGTAGGTGTAAATTATGCATTGGCAATTACAACAAATGCCGGATTATGGAGGTATCTTATTGGAGACACCGTCAAGTTTATAGACAATAATCCATATAAATTTATAATTACAGGAAGAACAAAACTATTTATTAATACATTTGGGGAGGAGCTTATGATAGAAAATGCTGAAGCTGCAATTACAATGGCTTGTGTTGAAACTAATTCAGAAGTAAGAGAGTTTACTGCAGGTCCTATTTATTTTAAAGACGATGAACCGGGTGGTCATGAATGGATAATAGAATTTTACAAACATCCTGAAAATATAGATATTTTTGCTCAAAAACTAGATACACATTTAAAAAACCTAAATTCTGACTATGAAGCAAAACGAACGGGAAATATGGCGATAGCGTTTCCCAGAATAAGGACATGCAAAGAAGGTGTTTTTTACAATTGGCTAAAAGAAAAGGGAAAACTTGGAGGACAAAATAAAGTTCCGAGATTAAGTAATGACAGAAAAATAATAGAAGAAATTTACAAATATTTATAATAGAAAAAAAATGAAACAATATTTATCAATATATAGCATAGTTATACTATTGCTTTGTTATAGTTGCAAAGCCAGCAATAACGAAATTCTATCCCCTAAAGAATTTTCAGAAATTGTTAAACAAAAAGACATTCAAATAATAGATATTAGAACCCCCGAAGAATTTAGCACAGGTTATATTGAAAATGCAAAAAACATAGACTTTTATGATCCAGAGTTTAAAGAAAAAATGAATAAACTTGACAAAAACAAAGCATTAGCAATTTATTGCAAGTCAGAAGGAAGAACAAAAGAAGCAATAAAAGTATTAGATAAAGATGGATTTGTGAAAATATACATGCTTAAAGGTGGACTGTTAATGTGGGAACATCAAGGATTTAAGCTAACAATACCCAAGCCCGTAGAACCAGTAGCAACTGCAATTAGCAAAACAGAATACGACAAAATTATTAATTCAGAAAAAATTGTAATTATAGATTTTAATGCAACTTGGTGTAAACCTTGCAAAATGCTAAAACCTATACTTGATAAAATAAGTACCGATTACGCAACTAAAGGAGTTAAAATAGTTGGCATTGATGTGGACGAAAGCAAAGAACTTTCTAATCAGTTACAAGTAAACGAAATACCGCTATTGCTATTTTATAAAGATGGAAAACTAGTAGAACAAATGATAGGATTTAATCCTGAAGAAAATATTGTAAAGGCTATTGAAAAATATATAAAACCATAAAGTGAATCGTTCTCAATTTATTAAAAACTCACTTGTAGCATATCCGGCACTTTTATCTTTTAATTTTCCAACTAAATTACCCAAACAACCAGCAATAGATATAGCAACAAACGAAGAATATTGGAAAATGCTAAGGTTGCAATTTCCTCTACAATCATCATTAATATATCTCAACAATGGTACTATGGGAATATCGCCATATAGTGTTATTGAGGCTATTTATAATAAAATTATTTCAATAAATACCAAAGGTCAATATGGTGGAGGCGACCATGAAACCATTGAAGCTTTAGCGAAATTTACAGGTGCAGATAAAGACGAAATTGCGTTTACACATAATGTTACTGAAGGAAATAATATAATAGCACAAGGTTTACCATTAAAAAAAGGAGACGAAGTAATTCTCACAACACACGAACATGTAGGAGGCGCCTTACCATGGCTAAACAGAGCAAAGAATGACGGAATAATTTTAAAAGCAGTAAACCTTGGAAACACATCCGACGAAACTCTGGCTAATATTGAAAAACTAATTAACAAAAAAACTAAAGTAATAGCAGTTCCTCATATACCATGCACTACAGGACAGGTATTACCGGCAAAAAGAATTGCAACATTGGCAAAAGAAAAAGGAATATTTTCATTTTTTGACGGAGCTCATGGAGCCGGTATGTTAAACCTTGACTTGCACGATATAGCTTGCGATTTTTACTCATCTTGTTGTCATAAGTGGATGCTTGGACCTAAAGGAACAGGTTTTTTATACATAAAAAAAGAAAAACTTGAATTTTTAAAACCTTTAATGGTAGGAGCTTATAGTGACTCAGGATGGGATATGCTTAGTAATCCCCCCACAATGAATGGATATTGCGGAAATGCACATCGCTTTTATTACGGAACACAAAGCGCAGAACTATATGAAGGAATTCAGGCCGCTATAAAATTTCATGAAACAATTGGCAAACAAAATATAGAAGACAGGGTAAAATATCTTACAGAATATTTCAGAGAAAATTTGAAAAATCTTGGAAGTAATATAGAAATTGTTACACCGGAAGAGGCTGTTTCAAGAGCCGCAGTAACAGGATTTAGGATGAAAACTATAACCATGCAAAAATTTCAGGAAGCTGCTTCAAAAGAAAATATTATAATAAGAATTGTGCCTGAAAACAATGTAAATGTTATAAGAGTTAGCACTCATATTTATAACCAGAAATCTGATATTGATAAATTGCTGGACATTATTAAAAAAAATATTTAATAAATTCAGCATTATAATCAAAGTAGTTCGTTATAAACAGTATAATTGCAAACTATTTTTAAAAATTAATATGAAAAAAATAAAAGTCTTTTTAACTATTTCCCTTCTAATTCAATTCCTTTTACTTAATGCACAATCGGGCTTTGATAAAATCAAAGAAAATGATTTTGTTGAAGCAAGAAAAATATTTGACCAAGACATTGAAAAGGATTCTTTAAATATAGATGCATTAACTGGTAAAATAATAATTTCAGAAATCACTCAAGATTATCTATCATTTGAAAAAAGCATTAATACTCTTCTTAGAAATTATAACGACCCCTATGTATTTTCGCTTTTCAGTTTTTTGTATAATGCAGATTATAAATCAATAGAAAAGAAAAATTTTCCCGACCATATTATTGTAAAATATAAATTAAATGAAGCAATTAGTTGGGGAGAAAAAAATAGAGATAGAGAAAAATTATGGGCAAAATACAACGAAGTAATTCCTAAAGTAAAATGGAGTATGATAGGACCATTTGAAAATATAAACGGAAGTGCTTTTATTAAAAATCATCCTTTAGAAACAGATAAATTCAGTTTTAATAATGTATATAAAAACAATAAAGGAATAAATCTTAAATGGTTCTTGCCAAAATATTCAGCAGCAACAGGAAGGATAATATTTACGCAACACTTAAACGATATGGGTTATAGCAGCGATGGAGTTTATTATACAAATACTTTTATTAACCTTGAAAACGATAAAAAAATAAATTTAAATATAGGAAGAACATCTCCAATAAAAATATGGGTAAACGATAAATTGATATACGAAAACAATCACTCAATACCTTTTACTTACGATATTGAAACTGTAGAATTAAGTTTAAAAAAAGGATACAATCGAATATTAATTAAAAATGCAACTCAAAGAAACTTTGATGATACCAAAAGTTTGCTTTACTATTGGGACGGAAATGAATATGATTTCAATATGCTTTCAATAAGAATTACCGATGAGAAGGGAAAAGTAATAACAAATATTCAATCAGAAAGCACAGCCGAAAATTATAATAGTTTTGTTGAAGCTACAGTAATGAGCCATAATCTTGTTCAGTATTTCAAGAAACAATCAGAAAGCTCGGCAGCAAATCTTTGGTACGATTACTGTCTGCTAAAAGCATATTTGAGTGAAAATAACATAAAAGAAGGTGAAGAATATTTTTATAACAAATTTTCACTTAATAGAAATATGGTAATTTATGGATACTACTACGCCAAAATGTGTCAATTCAATGGAAAATCAGAAAAAGTATATGAAGTACTATCAAAAGTAAATGAAGAAAAAACACCAATATTTGGAATATTGTATAATAAACTACTAGAAATAAATCTTGAAACAGATCCCGAAAAGTATAATACCGAATTGCAAAAACTATTAAAAATCACACCATCTCATTATGGCTTGATAAGCAGTTATATTGATTATTTTAATAAAATTGGAAAACAGGCAGAAAAAGATTCATTTATTAATGAAACAATAAAAAAATATATTATTTACAAAGATAATCTCGAACCATCTTTGAGCAATTACAACGATAAAAATGAAAGAAGTGGAATTACAGAAAAAATAAAAGAACAAAAAAAATCTATTAAAGCACTAAAAACCGGCTCTGCAGATAATGATTACGATAATGCAATAGAATATTATAAAGATAAAAAGAAGAAAAACAAAGTATATGAATTATATCGTGAAAAAATATATTATTCACCTCACTTTACATCTAATTACATAGACCTTGCAAAATATCTAAAAGAAAATGAAAAGTATGACGAAGCCAAAGAAATGTTAAAAACAAGCCTTGAAATAAACCCATACCAAAGCAGTGTTTACGAGCTTTTGGGAGATATTGTAAAAATAGAAGGAGATAACGATATGGCGGTTATGTACTATCAAAAAGCTTTATCTTTAGGCTCTGATATATCTTATTTCGGATATGGAAGTAGTGCAAAAGAAAAAATAGAACAAATTATAGGAGCACCCAATTATAAAAAAATGTTTAAAACTCCAACATTTGACGAGATTTTAGAGAATAATGAATGGTATAATTTGGCAGATAACGAAGACGCAATCGTATTACAATATACTAAAAACTGTGTATATGACACAACAAGTACCGTATATATTTATCAGTCATTTATGACTAAAATCCTTAAAGAATCTGGTATAGAAAAATACAATGAGTTTGACATGAGTTTTATTGGAGATATTACCAGTGCTCGAATAATTTCAGAAGATGGAACCATATCAAATCCTGAGCGTTCGGGAAGCTATATTGTAATAAAAAATCTGAAAGTAGGAGATTTGATTCAAGTAGAAGGACAAGCAAAAACTGAGGCAAGTACATATTTCGGACAAGAATTCTATCACCAGCATTTCATATTTTTCCCAAGTCCTGTATTTTATTCAGAATTTGAATTTGCCGTAAATCCGCAAAAAAAATTAGTTTATATTAGTCATAAAATACCGGGTGAGCCACAAATTTTTAATGATGAACAACAGTTTACCCACTACAAATGGATAAATAAAAATCTTGATAAAATTACAGAAGAATTAGCAATGCCCGACTATTGGGATTTGTACAGAAGCATAACCGTAAGCACTATAAAAAACTGGGAGCCTATAAACGATTGGTATGAGCAAACAACATATCAGAAAAATGAACTTACCTATGAAGTAAAACTAATTCTTGATACACTTATTAATAAGCAAATGGCAGACTCTGCAAAGGTGAAAAAAATATATAATTATATCACTTCAAAAATTCGTTACAGTTATGTATCATTCCTCAATAGCAGGTTTGTACCTAAATGGCCCGGCAATACAGTTTCTGCAGGAATAGGAGATTGCAAAGATGTTGCAACTTTAATGATTACCATGTTACGTTCACAAGGTATAGAGTCTTATTATACACTTGTAAAAACAAATCATTACAACCATCTTAATGTGGTGCCATCTATGTCTTTTGACCATGTAATAGTATGTTATATACTCAATGGAAAAAAATATTATTGCGACCTTACAACAAATTTTTATCCTATAAATGTATTACCCGAGATGGACAATAATTCGGTAGCGTTACTAATTAAAAAAGGAGAAAATCAAGTTTTTAGGTTGCCCAACGATTTACTTAATCCTGAAAAAACTTTAGCTAAATATCAAATAAATGCCGAATTTGAAGGAGAAACAGACATGAAATTAACCGTAAATGCAGAGTATAAAGGAAATGCAGGAGGCAATTTAAGAGAACTTATTTTTAGAACACCTAAAAACAAATACAAAGACTTTGTATCAAATTATTTTGGACAAGACGTAATAGAAAACAGCAATTATACCAAAGTTGATTTTATAAATATTGAAGATTTTTCAAACCCATTAAAGGTAGAATACAATTTAATAGCAAAGAGTTTTGCAGATAAAGTATCGGGATTATATATTTTACGTATGCCATACCTCGAAGCTATCAGAAAAAATCAGGCAGTAATAGATAAAAACCGCACAAACAGGATAGATCTTGAAAAGGTTCTTAATATTTACCCATCAGAACAAATAATTAATCTTAAAATACCACCAGCATACAAACTTGCCGAAATGCCCAAAGATATTTATCATAACTCTTATTTTTCTAACTATACAGTACAATTTAAAATGAACAACGGACTATTGCAAATTGTAAAAAAGCAAAAATTTTATAAAAGCATTATTGAATTAAAAGAAGTTGATGAATTTAAAGCAGATTACATTAAACTGCTCGAACTTGAAAAGTTCAAAATAGCATTAATTAAGAAATAAAACAGAGTATTGTTGCTCTAAACAAGTACAAAAAATCTACATATCATTTTAAATATTAAACAATATAACTTAATTGTAAAAAAAAAGGATAAAGTTATTATTTAAAACCCAAAAGAAGTAATTTATTAAACCAGAGAAGCAAGACATTATTTTTGCAGAAGTGAAATATTTAATTTTCATATTATTCTATCTGCCTATTTATTCAATGGCACAAAGCAATGAGCCAATTAATATTATTAATGCCGATTATCTTGATTACAATGAAAAATATGCAAATGCTCAGAGATTGGTTGGCAATGTTTCAATGTCGCAGGGAAACCTAACATTGCGATGTGACAGTGCATGGTTTTGGAAAGACCAGAACAAAATGGAAGCTTTTGGAAGAGCATTTCTCAGCCAAAGCGGAGTAATGAAAGTATGGAGCGATAAAATGCTGTATGATGGAAATAAAAAATTAGCAAGCGCCACATCAAATGTAAAAATGAGCGATGGTAAAATGACACTTACATCAGATGCTGTACTTTATGATGTAAATTCAAAAATTGCTTTTTATACTAATTGGGCTAATATAAGCGATGGAAAAAACAATATGATAAGTCGCCGTGGCAGCTATTATACACAATCAAGAGAATATTTCTTTAAAGATAAAATAATACTTGTAAACCCCGAATACAAGATTACATGCGATACGCTTAATTTTAATGGGAATAATAAAACAGCATATTTTTTCGGACCTACTTATATTACAAGTGAAGACAATATTTTATACAGCAATTACGGATGGTATAATACCGACAAAAACACTTGCAGTTTTAGCAAAAGAGCTTATATACAAAGTCGTGAAAATCGTATAGATTCTGACAGTTTCAGATATAACCGAAACACCGGAATTGGTTATGCAAATGGAAATATTAGACTTCGCGATTCTATTCAAAAAATAACAATTACAGGCACAAATGGACTTCATAACAGATTTTTAAAAACAACCTTAATAAGCGGAAATCCTAAAGCATATAAAATTAATGAAAATGATACATTGATTATAAAAGCAGGATTTTTTTACGACAAAACAGATACACTTGAAAAACAACGAAGTCTTGCTGCCTATAAAGATGTAAAAATTTTTAAACCCGATATTCAGGCAGTTTCAGATAGCATGAACTATTCAATAAGCGATTCAATAATTAAGTTGTTTAAAAATCCTGTTATTTGGAGCGAAAAAAACCAGATTAGTGGAGATACAATAATTATTGAACAGAAAAACAATGAAATTGATAAAATGATTGTTTTACAAAATTCATTTGCAATTATTGAAGAAGCACCAGATAAATATAATCAAATAAAAGGAAAAAAACTTACTGCACATTTTCTCAAAAGTAAACTTTATAAAGTAAAAGTTAATGGAAACGGGCAGTCGGTTTATTATGTAAAAGAAGACTCAACAGCATATAGTGGAATAAACTATGTAGAAAGCACTGAAATAGAAATAATAACAGACTCCTCAAAAGTAAAAAAAGTAAAATTTATAAAATCTCCCAAAGGAATTTACTATCCTCCCGATAAGTTTCCAAAAGAAAAACAGAAGCTAAAAGGGTTTAACTGGATACCAGAAAAAAGGCCTAAAAGAGATTAATAAGTAAAAAATCAAAATTATTCTCAATATAAAGCCAAACAATACCTAAATAGGTTTGATTTTTTAGTGTAAAACATATTATTTTGCAGCCTTTAATTTTTTAAGATGGCTATTATCCAGAAAATACAACAAAAAACAGGATGCTTATTCCTATTAATACTTTGTGCATTATTGATATTTGTTATATCAGACCTTATTAGAACCGAAAGAGGAGGAATATTTGGCAACAATTCGCTGAATGTAGGAGAAATAAGAGGCGAAAAAGTAAGCTATGAAGAGTTCAATGTTAGACTAAATAACATGCTTGACCAACTTGCACAAAATAATCCTGACATGAAAATTGATGAAAATGTTAAATCACAGTATTCAGAACAGGCATGGAACTCGTTTCTACAAGACAAAATTTTTAAAGTAGAATACGAAAAACTCGGCATTCAGGTTTCGAGCGATGAGCTTGCAGATATGACAATTGGCGATCATCCTGACGAACAAATTGTAAAAGCATTTACTCCGGAAGGAGGTCAGTTTGATAAAAACAGGCTTATAAAATTTTTGCAGGAAGACATAGCTGCTGATGAAAACAAAAATCGTCAGTGGATACAGTTTGAAGAAGGTTTAATACAAAACACTATGGGTAAAAAATACGCAGCAATTGTAAAAGGAGCAGCTTATACTACCAAAATAGAAGCCAAAAACCAATTTGCTGACAACAATGACAAGGCTATGGGAAGCTTTGTAGGAATACAATATGCTACAATACCTGATGCAAGTATAAAAATATCAGAAGACGAACTAAAAACAGAACTTGAAAAAAATAAAGCAAAATACAAACAAGAAGCGTCAAGAGATATAGAATTTGTATCTTTTAGCATCTTGCCAACCTCTGAAGATTCAGCAGTAACCAAAACATGGGCGTATGAAAATTATGAAAAACTAAAAATTGCAAAATACGATTCGGTTTTTATAAATATAATGAATAGTGAAAATCCTTGGGACGGTGCTTTCAAAAGAGTAGGATCATTTGACAACACTATTGAACCGCAACTTTTTGCATTAGACAGCGGACAAATGCTGGGACCACTTTATAAAGACGGAAAATATTCTATTTACAAAATATCGAAAGTAAGAAAAGATACAGCCGCAATATTTAAAGCAAGCCATATTCTTGTACCTTTAAATGGGCGAACAGCTGCTGATAGTATAAATGCTCAAAATAGACTTAACTCAATTTTGGGTGAAATGAAATCAGGAAAACTTACTTTTGACCAAGCAGCATTGCCAAACGCTGATGGTAGCGGACAAGTACAGGGCGATTTAGGTTATATTTCGCCTTCAAGTACAAGCGTAAGTAAAAAGTTTTATGAAACCGCATTACGTGCCCCTGAAGGTCAGTTGTTTGTTGTTGCTGACGAATCAGGTCTTCATATAGGAAAAGTTACATCACCAAAATCAACAAAAATTATTCAAGTAGCTATTTTAAGCCAAAGTATAACATCTGGCAGAAACACTATTAGAAATGCTTCCGAAAAAGCAAATGATTTTCTTACAGTAGCCAGAAATGCAAAAGATTTTGGAAAAGTTGCAGAATCAAAAGGATTAAGTAAACGTGTTGCTTTTGGAATTAAAGAAACCGATATGACCATATCCGGTGTAACAGAGCCAAAACAAGTTATCAGATGGTTGTATGACAAAGAAACAGAAGAAGGAACGGTATCAGACATGATGAGTTTTGAAGGTAGTTTTATGGTAATTAGATGTTCTAAAGTAAAAGAGGAAGGAACTCCCAAAGTTAGCGATATTAAAACAGAGTTGGAGCTTGCTGTAAGAAATAGAAAAAAAGCCGAAAAACTTGAAAAGAAATTTAGAAAAGCATTAGAAAAATCAAAAACAATGGAACAGTTGGCATCTAATGTAGGCTCTGTTCAAATGCTTATACCTGAACAGTTATTTGGCAACGACAATATTCCCGGAGTTGGTTACGATTTAAAAGTTTTAGGAACATTTTTCGGAATATCAAAAAATAAATTTTCACCAGTTATTAGAGGAGAAAACGGAATATACGTAGTTTGGCTTTCAAATATTAATAAACCTCAAAGACCCGCTAAGTGGACAGATCTGCAAAAGGGTAGCTTAGAACAACTAAGAATGGAAGCAGATGCCGGCGTAATGGATGCATTAAGAAAAAATGCAAAAATAAAAGACGAAAGATATAAGTATTTTTAATAGCTAATTGCCATTACAAAATTTATCATTCAAAGGAACACCAATTAATTATGCTGATTTAGGCAAAGGATATCCTCTTGTTTTTCTTCATGGATTTAATGAATCAATTGATATATGGAATAATATCATTGATGATATTTCTAAGCAGTACAGATGTATATTAATTGATTTACCGGGCTTTGGAAATAGTCCACTTCCTGCTCATTTAAGTATAAAATATATGGCAGAATCTGTAAAGCGGGTAATTGACGAAACAAAAATTATTAAGAATAATGAAAAACCGATACTGATTGGTCATAGTATGGGAGCCTATGTAGCATTAGAATACTTAAAGCATTTTGAAGATACAATTTCAGGAATTGGTTTTATACATAGTTCTGCTATTGCTGATAGTGATGAAAAAAAAGAAAACAGAAAAAAAACTCTTGAATTTTTAGAGAAAAATGAGATTAATGCATTTTTCAAAATATTTATACAAGGGCTTGTTGCTCCTCATAATTATAAAAAAAGCATAATTGAAGAAATAGAAAAAATAATTTGTAAAACTTCGGCACAATCAGTAAAAGAGGGAATTAAAGCTATGCTTTACAGAACTGATAATTTTGAAATTTATAAAAAATCAACAATTCCTTACCTAATGCTTGCCGGAAAATATGATCAATTAATATTATTGGATAAAATACTCGAACAATCATCGCAGGCACAAAATGTAATGATAGAAATTTTAAAAAATACTGGTCATTTAGGAATGATAGAAGAACCTGAAAAAACCCGAGATACAATAATAAAATACGCAAAGTGGGTTGAATATTTAAATAAAAAATTATAATAAAATGGGAAGAGCATTTGAGTTTAGAAAAGCAAGAAAGCTAAAAAGGTGGGGAAAAATGGCAGTTACATTTACCCGAATCGGAAAAGAAATAGCAATGGCTGTAAAGCAAGGTGGACCTGACCCTGACAATAATCCCCGCTTACGTGTAGCGGTACAAAATGCAAAGTCAGAAAACATGCCAAAAGACCGCGTAGATGCCGCTATACAAAGAGCTTCGTCAAAAGACCAAAAAGATTACAGCGAAGTAGTTTACGAGGGTAAAGGTCCGGGTGGTGTAGGTATTGTTATAGAAACAGCTACTGATAATCCAACAAGAACTGTGGCAAATATCAGAGTGATTTTTAATAGGAATGGAGGCGAACTTGTTAAAACAGGTTCATTAGATTATTTATTTGAAAGAAAGTGTATATTTAAAATTGACCCTTCAGGAAAAGATATCGAAAATCTTGAACTCGAATTAATAGATTTTGGGCTTGAAGAAATAGAACAAATAGAAGGAGAAACTCTAGTATATACAGCATTTACTGATTTTGGCTCAATGCAAAAAGGACTTGAAGCATTAAATATTTCTATTATTTCTGTTGACAAAGAAAGGATACCCCTAAATACAATAGAATTAAACGAAACTCAAACAGAAGAAATAAACAAGATTATTGACAAGTTAGAAGAAGATGAAGATGTGCAAGGAGTTTTTCATAATATGAAAACCTGAAAAAAATCATTTTTCATTATAAACACCCATTCCCGAAAATTTTTCAATTCTTTTATTTACGAGTTCGTCAATGTTAATTTCCTGAAGTTCTTTAAGGATTTTTTTAATTTCAACCTTCAAAGTTTTATAGATTGCATCTGTGTCATTGTGTGCGCCGCCAATAGGTTCTTTTATTATTTTATCTATAAGTTTCATTTCTAACATATCGTTTGATGTAAGCTTAAGAGCATTTGCAGCTTTTTCTTTAAAATTCCAGCTATGCCATAAAATAGAAGAACAAGACTCGGGAGAAATTACCGAATACCAAGTATATTCAAGCATTGCTACTACATCGCCAATACCAATACCCAAAGCACCACCGCTGGCTCCTTCGCCAATTACAATGCATATAATGGGAACTTTAAGAACAGACATTTCTAATAGATTGCGAGCTATAGCTTCGCCTTGTCCTCTTTCTTCGGCTTCTAACCCCGGAGAAGCACCCGGCGTATCAATAAATGAAATAACAGGTATATCAAACTTTTCTGCAATTTTCATTAGCCTAAGTGCCTTGCGATAACCTTCGGGATTAGGCATACCAAAGTTGCGTAATTGTCTTTGCTTTGTGTTTCTTCCCTTTTGATGTCCTATAATCATCACAGGCTGATTGTCAATTTTAGCAAGTCCTCCTATCATTGCTTTATCATCAGCCACATTTCTGTCGCCATGCAATTCGATAAAGTCTTTAAAAATATTTTCTATGTAATCAAGGGTGTAAGGACGATCAGGATGACGGCTTATTTGTACTTTTTGCCATCCGTTCAGGTCAGAATAAATAGTTTTTTTAAGTTCGGATAATTTTTTTTCTAGTTGCTCTATTGTGTCGAGCATGTTTACTTTTCCTTTTGAGTGAGTTTCTTTAGCTTTTTCAATTTGCTTATGCAACTCCTCAATTGGTTTTTCAAAATCAAACAACATCATTACGAATGTATTTTTGGGGCGACAAAAGTAAAAATAAAATTATAAATTTTTATATAAAAGACAAATCAAATTAATTTGATTTTTTTTGGTCAGCATAATCAAAGACTTTTTTAAGTAATTGAGTTGTTCTTTTTAAAGGATCTTGTCTAATTTTATTTTCTTCTATTTCTATTTGGCTGAATAAAGCCGACAGAGCTTTTTGTGTTACATAATCATTAATATCGGGGTTAATTCTTTCCACACCGGGTATTTTATTATATATATTCATTATATCAGTCCAGTATTTAGTTGCTTCAGTTTTATCAAGAGAGCTTTGAATAATTGGTTTAAATTTAGAAATCAATTCATTACTAGTAGTTTTTTTTAAATATGAAGTTGCAGCTCCATTACCTCCTGTAACAATATTTATGGCATCTCTTATACTCATTTGTTTTATTGAATTGATAAAAACAAGTTTTGCTTGCGAAGCAGCCATTTCTGCACCGCGATTTATATTTTCAATTACTTGGTCGCATTTGTTGCCAAATCCAATATTTCTCAATGTTTGTTCAATTTTTTGAGCTTCGGGAGGAAACAATATCTTGTAAGTATTATTTTTTAAAAAACCATCGCGTTTTGATAAAAAATCGGTGCCAGTTGAAACCCCTGAATTTAGAGCTTCCTTTAGCCCTCCGGCAGCCTCTTCTTCTGTAATACCAATATTTGCTTTTTTTAATATTTCATTTGCATCTGATAAAATTTTACCGGTATTACCACAGGAATAAATTACTAAGGATAGAAGAATAAGAATGGAAATTTTAATTGCTTTCATGTATTATTTTATAATTTAACACAAATTTAATACCTAAAGTTCTCATTTTTTTCTTTGAAAATAAAATACAAATAATCAGAAATTAGGATTTTTAATCTAAATTTTAATAACTATACATCCGTAAGTCAAAAAATTTCATCTTGAAATAAAAGAAGTCTTAAATTTGTAATAATAAAATTTGATGAAATACTTATTATTTTTATTATTTCCATTTATATATCTTAATACATCAGCACAAATCAAAGAGATTAATCCGCTGATTGGCTGGAATTATATTAAAAGCGAAGAAATAGATATGACAGATGGGGTTTGGTATAACTCAGAATTTGATGCCGAAACAGGATATGATTATATTTTTATTTTAAATCACAAACTTGATTCTGCAAAATCATCTATTCAGGTGTTTGATTTACAAGACGTAAATGTAGCAACAAAAAACAAGGATAATTCAAAAAAAATAATAGACTTAACATTTGATGTTAAAGAATCTGGGGTTTACCGAGTTTTTTTTGGATTAAATGATTTGGCAGGCGAAATAGAAATTCATAAAGTGCAGTTTATGCTTGTAAGAAGAAAAAAAGTATAGCAAAAAATCTTTTTACAGTTAAAAATTGCCTAACGAAAAACCTCTGTTTAATTTTATTTACAAAATAATATCTTTGCAGCAATGAAATACGTTGCAGAAATAAATGTGATGCCACACAAAAACTTACTTGATCCTCAAGGCAAGGCAGTAAGTGGAAGTATGGCAGCAATAGGTCTTCCTCAAATATCAAATGTTAGAATAGGAAAACACATTTCAATAGAAATAGAAGCAGAACACGAACAAGAAGCTACGCAAAAAGTAGATGAAGCATGTAAAAAATTACTTGCAAATCAGGTAATGGAATATTTTGAATACACTATTCATGCTGTTTAACATATCAATAAATTTTAAGTGATAGTAGAACAGCTATATACTGATTGTCTGTCGCAGGCAACTTATTATATTGAAAGCAATGGAGAAGTTGCAATTATTGACCCTTTAAGAGATTATTTTGTATATTTAGAAAAAGCAAAATCATCAGGTCATAAAATTAAATATATTTTCGAAACACATTTTCATGCTGATTTTGTATCAGGGCATATAGACCTTGCAAGAGAAACCGGAGCAAAAATAATTTTTGGTAGTGGTGCCACAACTTCTTATCAAATAATAAATGCAAATGATAACCAGATTTTCGAACTTGGAAATATTAAAATAAAAGCTCTTCATACGCCCGGACATACCTTAGAAAGTACCTGCTATTTGCTTACTGATGAAAAAGGGAAAGATCATTGTGTATTTACAGGAGATACACTATTTGTAGGAGATGTAGGAAGACCAGATTTACTTGATAAAAATTCGAAAATTGCGCCTGAAGAAATGGCAGAAATGCTTTATAATTCTATAAATGTAAAACTTAAAACTCTTACAGACGATGTAATAGTGTATCCTGCACATGGAGCAGGTTCGGCATGTGGTAAAAATTTGAGTAAAGAAAAGTTCAGTACTTTGGGGATTCAAAAAAAAGAAAATTATGCTATGTCTGATATAAGTAAAGACGAATTTGTTTCTGTTTTACTTGAAGGAATAGTTTCTCCACCTGAATATTTTTTTGAAGATGCTTTACTTAATAAAAACGGATATGATAGCCTTGATAGTGTATTAATGAAAGGTCTAAACAAACTATCAACCGACCAAGTAGAAAATTTAATAAAAGACGGAACTTTAATTATTGATAGCAGAAATCCACTTGAATTTGAAAATGGTTTTATACCGGGTTCAGTAAATATTGGATTAGAAGGACAATTTGCAATTTGGGCAGCCACATTGTTTGAGCTTGACAGAAAAATAATATTGGTAACAGATATAGGAAAGGAACAAGAAAGTATATTAAGACTTGCCAGAGTTGGATTTGATAATATTTTGGGATATCTTGAAGGCGGTTTTGGTTCATGGCAACAGTCAGATAAAAAAACAGATATTCTTATTTCTGTTTATCCTGAAGAGCTTGGCTTAGAACAAAGACATGGAAAAAATATTGAAATAATTGATGTTAGAAAAAAAGCTGAATTTGAGCAAGGAAATGTAGCAAATGCAATAAATATTACTTTATCAGAATTGCAAAATCAATTAGACAAAATAGATAATCAAAAAAATCTTTACATATATTGTCAACGTGGCTACAGGAGTGTAATTGCAAGTTCCATTCTCAAGTTAAACGGATATTTAAAAGTAAATAATTTATATGGAGGTTTTGAAGAAATAAAAAAAGACAACACAGTAAAATTAACAGTATAAAAAAACAATAAATTTGCCTAAAATAATTAAGAAAAATGAGCGTATTAGTAAATAAAAATTCAAAAGTTGTTGTTCAGGGATTTACTGGCAACGAAGGGACATTCCATGCAAGTCAGATGATTGAATATGGAACAAATGTAGTAGGAGGAATAACACCCGGAAAAGGAGGACAAGCACATTTGGGTCGCCCCGTATTTAATACAGTAAGTGAAGCAGTAAAAAATACAGGTGCCGATGTTTCAATTATTTTTGTACCTCCTGCATTTGCCGCCGATGCAATAATGGAAGCGGCAGACGCAGGAATTAAAGTTATAGTTTGTATTACTGAAGGTATTCCTGTAAAAGACATGATAGGTGCTAAAGCATATATTAAAAAGAGAAACTGCGTTTTGATTGGACCAAACTGTCCGGGTGTAATTACGCCCGAAGAGGCAAAAGTTGGAATTATGCCAGGATTTGTATTTAAAAAAGGAAGAATAGGTATAGTTTCTAAGTCAGGAACACTTACTTATGAAGCAGCAGACCAAATTGTAAAGGCAGGTTTAGGAATATCAACAGCTATAGGAATTGGAGGAGATCCAATAATTGGAACATCAACAAAAGATGCTGTTGAAATGCTTATGAACGACCCCGAAACAGACGCTATAGTAATGATTGGCGAAATAGGTGGTAACTACGAAGCAGAAGCAGCAAAATGGATAAAAAGCGATGGAAACAGAAAAAAAGTAGTAGCATTTATTGCCGGACAGACAGCCCCTCCGGGTCGTAGAATGGGACATGCCGGAGCTATAATTGGAGGCAGTGATGATACAGCCGCGGCAAAAAAAATAATTCTTGCACAAAATGGAATTTTTGTTGTTGATTCTCCCGCCGATATTGGGGTTAAAATGAAAGAAGTGTTAAGTATTACTTCTAATTAATTTTTTTAGTAATCATTAAAATTGAATATAATAGGAATAACAGGAACTCTTGGCGCCGGCAAAGGAACAATAGTTGAATATCTTACAAAAAACTTTGGATATGTGCATTATTCGGTTAGAAGTTATCTTATTGAAATTATTAAATCTAAAGGCGAAGAACCCAACAGGGATAGTTTTGTAAAAACTGCCAACTTTCTTAGAGAAACAAACGGCCCTGCATTTATTATTGAAGAATTATACAAGAAAGCAACTGAAAGCAATTCAAATTGTATAATAGAAAGTATTAGAACAATCGGCGAAATAAATTCATTAAGATTAAAAGGAAATTTTACATTATTTGCAGTTGATGCTGATATTAATTTAAGATACAATAGAATAATTGACAGAGCTTCTGAAACTGACAAAATCAGCATTGAAACTTTTAAAACAAATGAACAAAGAGAAATGAGTTCGGATGATCCAAATATGCAAAATCTTTTAGGTTGTATGAAACTCGCTGATTTTAGATTTACAAATGATTCATCTATAGAAGACTTATACATGCAAGTAGATAAAGTTATGAAAAAATAGAAAGCTGAAAATTTTAAAAATATGACAACAAATCCCGAATCAAAATATATTAGACCGTCATGGGATGAATATTTCATGGAAGTAATGGAGTCAATAAGCAAAAGAGCAACATGTGGAAGGGGTAGAAGCGGTTGTGTGATAGCAAAAGATAATCAAATGCTTGTTACAGGATATGTTGGCTCACCAATTGGGTTACCACATTGCGACGAAGTAGGTCATTTGATGAAAAAAATGATTCATGAAGATGATAAAATTACCGAACACTGTGTAAGAACAGTACATGCCGAGCAAAATGCAATATGTCAGGCAGCAAAGCGAGGTGTAGCATTAGAAGGTTCAACTTTGTATTGCAGAATGACACCCTGTCGCGTATGTGCCATGCTAATTATAAACTGCGGAATAAAAAGAGTAGTATGTGAAAGAAAATACCATTCAGGCGGAGATAGCGAACAAATGTTTAAAGATGCCGGAGTTAGCCTTGAGTTCTTTCATGATGAAATTCAGCAATACGAATCTCCAAAACAGTAAAATTTTACTCAAAATACTGCAGTAGAAAAAAATAGAGTTTTTCGGATGCCTAACTTCTAAAGACTAACGATATAGAAATATAAACCATAAAATTTCAGTTATCCTAAACCAATATAGATATTACACCATAGGGTGGAAGTTTTATTATTATCCTTTTTTTGTAAAGTCAAAGTTTATTTTGTAATTGTCTGCCGAAACAACCCTTCAAATACATAAATTTGTCAGGTAGAAATGGAAGGGAAAAAACAAGTCATTTATTTAGATAATAACGCAACAACCCAAATTGATAAAAGGGTCTTGGATGCGATGATGCCATTTCTTACCAATGAGTTTGCAAATGCCAATAGCACGCATCAATTTGGTGTTTATGCTTACGAAGCTGTCAAGTCTGCCAGAGTTCAGGTGTCTGAACTGATTGGAGCAGAAGCACACGAAATTGTCTTTACGAGTGGGTCAACCGAAGCGATAAATCTTGCTATTAAAGGTGTCGCTGATAATTACCAGTCAAAAGGCAAACACATTGTTACGGTATCAACTGAACATAGTGCTGTATTAGATACCTGTCATTCTTTGCTGAATCCACTTTTCGCTTCTGCCCAATTTTTGCCAATTTCCCCTGGCTCTGTCTAAACTCATTTCAGGATCCTGTATTTCTTGCATCCGTTCGTAGCCCACTTTTGCCAGCCATTGTTTGAATGGCTCTGCATTTGGCGATGGGATAGATTGTATAAGACGTAATAATGTTTCATTATCTGCCACATCTGTTCCTCTCATTTTTCCATCTTCAGCTTGTAATTTCAACCATACGATTTTTTCGTACACTTCACTTCCTTCTTTGGTTAGTTTCTTTTTTAAATCGCTCCAATAACGCTTAGGGATACTGCTTCCGGTCAATATTTCAATCACATCTATCACAGAGAAATACCAAGTTTCCTTTTCCTCATACCAATGAGTTCTTACATTTTTGGTTTCAAATAATTTTATGTTGTTCATTGAATTTTAATTAAATCAGTTTTAAAATATGCTGAAACCTTTTCTTCTTTTTCATAAGGTTTAAAGTATAACTCTCCATCTTCCCTTTTATAAACCTTTCTAGTAATTGGGTCTGTTTGCACATCTACAAAAACTCCAACAAAGATTTCATTATTGAATTTATCAAAGCATCTTTTAGTTTTCAATTCAGTTAGTTTCATTTTTTAAAAATATTCTTCAAATGCCACAGAAAATTAATTGCTTTAGGAAAATAACTTTCTATCGATGGTAAGTTGATAATTTTGTTCTCAAAAGCCCTTATGCTATAATTCGTTTCATCTTCCCTAAAAGTTTTTGAAACAACAACTTTGTAATTTTCATCAATTGCTATCAATCCTCTGTCAAATGCTCTGTGTAGGTTTGGACATAAGGCAATTCCATTAGTTACTGTATCATCATAGCTTACACTAAAGGGCACAATATGACAATCATCAATCATAGATACATTAACTGTTGCATCTGTCTTCATTACTGAAATACAACAAGTATTGTTGTTAATTCCGTTTTGGAAAGTTTGTAAAACAGAAATCAGCAAAACAGGTTTGTGTGGAGCAATGCCATGAGCCCTGTCTAATCTTAGCTTTTTAAATGCTTTGAGGTATTTCTGTAAAAGCTCTTGCACTCTCGTATGATTTATTTTTTTTAAGCAACCTGTCAATTTTTTTAAGTGCATTCCAAACGACTTGTAAAAGCATGGTGGAATCTTTTCCACCACTAAAACCTATTATCCAAGGTCTTGTTGGGTTCTCGTCATAGAGATACTGGTCTATAATTTCGTTTT
>JADLGN010000037.1 GCA_020849295.1 Bacteroidia bacterium | reverse complement strand
TGTATCTGTTATCTCCCAGAAGTACGAAGGGCTTCCTTTGAAATTGGGAAACGGATTACTCTCTATTGCATATTTGCCACATATCAGGGTATCTACATCTCTGTCTGCCTCGGCTATGTGTTTTACTTTTACAGAGTAAGATTTTACAGTAACTGCATTAAGCGGGCAAGAGTTATCACGTGCAGTTACGGTAAATGTGTATGGCAAATCACTTGCCTGATTCTTTTTTGGTGTCCAGCAAAACTTACCACTTTGTAATCTCGCTTTTGGATTTACAATACTAAATGTAGCTCCGGGAATACCGCGGTTCCATGTAAGCCTTACAGTGTCAGGGGGATTTGCTTTTGCAGGTGGTGGAGGTATAAACTGTTTGTCGTCTGATGTTATTGTAAAACAAATTGCATTACCTGCACAAACATCGTATTTGTATGGACCATTCAAAGTAGGCGGATTATTACCAGGACAAGTTTCTACCCAAAACTGTACGTCACGTCTTGTTACTCCAATATCTTTCCATTTTCCGGTAGAATCTTTTCTCCATTCGGTTACCTGAATTACAGCTACAGTACTTTCATTACAATCTGTAGGTGTGAAAATCAAGTCGCCTGTTTCAGGGTCAAGTAATAATCCTATTGGTGGATTTGCGTCAGGTTTAGGACCTTTTGATTTATCATATCCTGAAGGCCAATATACAGAAAAAGGCATTTTTGAGCTAAATGAACCGCTCCATGAAGTATTAGAACCCCAGCTTTGAAGAGGGTCGCCCCATGAATATGATAATGAATCTAAATCTGTAGTATCAGAGGCTCCATTATTATAGTAGTATGGCTGGTTGCAGCAAATAAGAGCAATTGGTTCTGTTGTAAGTGTTGGTGAATTGTTGCATTTAGGTGTGCAAATGTCAAATTCAGCATAAGTATGAAAGTTAGCATTCGCTGCACCTGTAGTAATTGCACCATTTCTACAACATTGCCCTGTTTCTATTCTTACCCGACAACAGCCATTCTTTTTGGCAGTTGTAAAATCATAAGTGTATGAATAGGTGTGTTCTTCTATACCTTTACCGGTGCCATAGGTATTTGGGGGGTTACATGCTTTACCTGTAGATGAACAAGTAGGCGTAATATCTCTAACCTTAATTTCAGTTGGTGTAAATGAAGCAATGGTATTACTGTTGCTTGCACACTTAATTGTAGAAGATGGTGCACCAATAGCTACACCCCTACAATCTCTATATAATTTAATTATTATATTAAATTTATTATTGCCGAGACAATAGTATGTAATGTCTGCTCCCATCATGTGAGTTGCTTTTACATCAGATACCAAAATCCCCAAAAGCATAAGAATGCTGAATATTTTAAACAATGAGAATTTTGTTTTTGAAATGATTTTGTTTTGTAAATTTTTTACCATAACTGCTGCTAAATTAAATTTTTTAATTAAATTATTATTATTTTTTTTATAAAAACCTGATTTTCATAATTAAATTTAATGAAATACAAGCCATTTGACTCAATTTTTAAAACATTTTCATGTTTGGGATTTATGAATCCTACTTCCTCTCCTGTATTGTTGTAAATTGTAATTTTGTTAAAAATGCTATATTCATTAATATAAAAGTTTTCTCCCTTTTCAATAGGATTTTTTTGTATAAATAAATTATCAATTTGATTTATTTTATTATTAGATAAACTCTTTGACAACCAAAAAGTATTAATTTCAGAATATTTTGATTTGACAAATAGGTAAGGATCCATATTTGAATTATCAATACCGCTTATTGCGAAATCAAAAGTTATATAATTTTTAGATTTAAGTTCATTAGTATAAGTATTTGCTAATATATTTCTGATTCCCGGAACTCCGTATTCTCTCCAATATGATGATTGAAAATCAGGGTCTGTATTGCCGGAAAATATATATTGTGCAGTTTTATTACTTCCTTTTCCATTATCTCCAAAACTTAAATTACTTGAATCTTTCCATCTGCCTTCCATCATATTTCTATGACCTTTGGGAGTACTTGGCATACCAGACTTAGTATCATTATCATTTGTAATATAAATGCTTGAAAATAGTTTTTTGCCAAGAATAGAAATTATTGCTATTGGTTTGTTTTTGCCAAAGTGGTTTTCGTCATTTTCGTCACCGTTATAAGCAAAAACTGAATTTGAACTAACTTCGGTACCGCAATAATTATCATTTTTATTCCCTAATTCAAACCCGGTATTTATTGACACAAAAACATCCTTGTAGTTAATTAAAATTGGGTTTTTAATATAATATTTTGCAAAAATTGTATTTGGTAAATCATTGTATGAATACAACATGCAATACATTTCTATTTTTAATGGCTGTCCGCCGGATGCTTTATGTTCAAATGAATTATCATTAAGTATAAAGTAAGCGGCATTGTCACCTTCTATTAAGGGATAATCACCATTTTCAGGGTCATATTTGCCATTTTGATTATAGTCTGTATATGGCGCAAGATATTTATTATATCTATCAAAACCGTTTGCAGGCCATGTTTTAATAGCATCAATTGGATTATAACCGATGTTTTTATAATTTTTTATATGTTCATAAATGTTGCTCGAACTAATTTGCCAAATTTTATTGAATGTGTCTGGTTCTGCACCAACGTATGTAAGGCTGTCAATAGGACCAGGGCTGTAATCGTTTTTTCCGCTATATGTATTTACTGTTGATATATATAAGTTGTCTGCATTGTCAAAAGCAGAAATCCATATATTGATAAAACTAAACAAATGGTTTCCGCTTCCTTCAATATATTCTGATGAAGCCTCAGAGTTATAAATTGCAAGTTGTCCGTCTGCATTTATTCTCAAATTCATTTTACCTGATTTTAAAATAGAATTTCCTGTTTGGGCTATGCTACCTAAACTAAAAGATAAAATCAATATGAGCAACAGGTTTTTCATTTTTTAATAATATTGTATTTAATTGCTGAAGTAAAATTAATACCAGAATTAATTTGTTTAGTTATTGATTCGCTATCAAATCTATTAAATAAATTTTTATAGTATGATAATTCAAAAACTAAACTATAATGATTATTTATAATCTTGCTGTATGCTACTGCAGAATATATTGAAGGGTTAATTTTATGTGGCTCTTTGTATGATGTCAACACTGTTTCGTGTCCTGATTTTTCAATAATTTTTGCATTATTAGATGAAAAAATATTTACTAATGTACCTGCTGAAATTCTATATTGTTGTTTACTGTTACCAAAATTGTAACCCAAAATTAATGGAATATTAAACGAAGTGTATTTGTTTATGTTTTCAAAATCGTATTTTACTGTTTCATTAGTATAAGTACTATCTATTACTGTAATATTTTTAGGTGGTAAAATAGGATGATATACAGTTACAATTTTAGGAGTTTGAGTAAGTTTTTTTCTTAATTCTGCATGATTGTAGTTAAGTTTTTCATTTCTTGTTTCTACTATTAAACCTGATTGTATTGAAAAGCTATTATTTATATGATAATTAACTTTAAAATTGGTTTGGAATGATATCAATGGTTTTTCAGATTCATTTCTTAATAGATAATTTCCGCCTGATAATTTTCTGTAAAGATATGAAGGTCCGCCTCCTATTTCTAATGAATAAGTACCTTTTGAGTTTTTGTATTTTTGCTGCTCCTTTTCTTTGTTTTTTATATAATTCTTTTTAAACTTCTTAGATACAGGGGTATATTTCTCAAATACAATATTGTCAATATATTTAATTGTGGGGTTTAATTTTGAATGAATTTCAATAATTTCTATTTTGAAATCAGAATTATAATTTTCATTTCCAGAAATAATTTCTTTGTCATTTCTTTCAGTTGATTTGGCAATATTTTTCTTTAATATTTTTTCTGATTGTTTGCCAGATTTATTATTATTATTAGAATTGTTTGAAATATTTTCTTCTGCATTTTCAATACCGGTATTTTTATTATCAATTATTAAATCTTCGTTTTCTGGTATTGAATTTTTTTGTAGAGGAATAAATGATTTATTTTCAATTGAATTTTCTTTTACTACAGATTGTTGGTCTTTGGTATTTAAAAAATAATAAACTACTATACTTACTATTGCAAGCAAGGCAATTGTAGAAGCAATACGCCATTTGTGATAATTAAAAAGAAAAATAAACTTACTGTTTTTGCCTTTCTTTATATTCAACCAAACCTGCTCTGAAGGTATTTCCTCAAAATTTTGAGCACCTTCTGCAAGTATTTTTTCTATATCTTTATTAACTTTTAAACTCATTTCTTTTTATCTTTTCTAATTTATCTCTTAACATTTTTCTCGCTCTTAAATATTGTGACCTCGAAGTAGCTTCCTGAATATTCAGCATTTCACTTATTTCTCTATGTGAATAGCCTTCGATGGCAAACATATTAAACACTATTTTATAACCTTGTGGTAATTCATCTACAAGTTTCATCAGATATGAATACGACAAGTCTGAAGTTATTTTTTCATCTACTGACGGGTGTTCTACAAATTCTAAATTGTTCAACTCGTGAGTCCTGAAATGTATATATTTATTTCTTAATGCTGTATTTATCATAATTTTTCGTATCCAACCTTCAAATGAACCTGTAAACTTGAATGTGTCAATTTTATTAAAAACCTTAATGAATCCATCTTGAAGTACGTCTTGTGCCTCATCTCTGTTTGCACAGTATCTAAGACAAACTCCGAACATCTTTGGTGCAAACCTTTTATAAGTTTCATATTGATAGTTTTCTTTACCTTTAATACATCCTTTAATAAGTTCTTCATCACTCATCAATTTTAATTGTTCATTTTTATTTATTGGATTGTTCAGTTTCAAGACTTTTATCAATCTAAATATGTTGCATCAATTTTTAATTATTTTAAAATTTGCTCGATTTGTTTTATTTTAAAGAATATGTGTAAAGTGCAAATATCTTTTTTTTTTGTATAAAAAAAAGATTTGATAAGTTCAATACTAATAAGACATTTGTAATAAAAATTATATATTATTTATGAAAAAAATTTTAGTTCCAACTGATTTTTCAAAAGTTTCTGAAAATGCTTTGAATTACGCATGTCAGATTGCATTAAAAACAGATAGCGAAATATTTCTGCTCAATATTCAAAGCTTGCCGGCAAATGATGATGCAAGTATGGCTGTAGAACTAATAAAAAGCATTGAGCAAACATCAAGAGAACGGCTTAAAGTAATACATGATGAAATTAAAAACAAGTACAATAATTTAAAAATCTCAACTCATTTTTCGTTTGGTATTCCATCAATTACCGTTAAAGAATATCTCGAATCTCATAAGTTTACTTTTGTTGTTATGGGAACCAGAGGTGCCACTGGAGCTGACAGGTTTTTGTTTGGCAGTGTAGCAGAAAGTGTTTCAAAACATTCTCCATGTCCTGTTATTATTGTTGAAGGTGACCAAAACTTTGAACCAATTAAAAAAATTGCTGTACCGGTTGATATAAAATATAAATTTAACGAACTACATAGTGTAGTAAGAAAAATTGTTGATTTTGCTAATAATTTTGATGCTAAAGTTAATTGGTTTTATGTGAATAACGGTAAATCAAAACAAGAGCCTATTAGTTTTTCATTGGATGACGGAAAAAAAATTGAAATTGAAATTATAGAGTCAGAGTCAGTAGAAAAAGGAGTAACAAAGTATTGCAAAAACCACGATATTGAACTTTTGATAATTATTAAAAGAAATTATGGATTAGTTGAACAATTGTTTCATCGAAATATTTTTTCTGAAATACTTCAACACCAGCTACTACCTATTATGGTGGTTCATTATCAGTAAAACAATCTCCATTTTATGCCCATTCTAAAAAATCTTGGCACTTCGGGATACAAATATGTATTGTAATAATTTGATCCAACAATCCCCTGATTGATATGCTCAAATTTGAAAAAGAAATTTACAGTTTGTACACTGGCACTAAAAAATAAACCCACATAAGGATAGTTACCAGTCTTAATTTCATTTTGCCACACATATTGTCTTAAATACGGAATATAATAATCTGCAAAAAATTTAGAATTCCAATTGTAATCAATTCCTATTCTTGCAAACATATTTTTTTTGAAAAGAAAATTTTCATAAAATAGTTGTCCGTTTAAAATTAATAAGGGGACATTATATGTTTTGCTTGTTTTTTGAAAAACTATTCTATTTTCAAATTTGATTTTTTTTAACTTTAGTTTGTTTTCAATGTCAGCACTTATATAAGTAAAATCAATACTTGAAGGAGACGTATTTTTATAATATAAAATATAATTATTAAAGTTGCATACTGAAAAATCAATTGTAGTGTTCAGTTTATTTATTTTAATATTTAAGTTAAACCCGTTTCTAAGGGTTTTGTCAAGTTTTTGATTCCAAATGGCATGATTACTAAAATATAAATTTTGAACATAATCAGGTGAATTTTGTTGACTGAAAACTTCAGCAATTGCACCGAAATACCGTTGTTTACTTATGTCAATAAAGGCTTTAATCAAATAGTCATTTTTATTATTTCCATTTAAAAAATAATGTGTGTTAATACCATAATAAAAATTTAAGTTTTTATTATCTTTTGCAAATGATAAATCGCATTTTACAGCTATATTTTGAAAAACTTGTTGTCCGTAAAATTTATTATAAACTCCATAATTGCTCAGAACAACATTGGTTTTTAATATAAGATTTTTGCTTTTAAAAGCCAAACCAAGTGAATTGCTTATTTCTTTGAACACTATTGAATCTGATACTCCTTTGCCAAAATAGCTAACTGAGTAATAAGGGGTGTCAGCATTTGGGTCTGTATAATAATAGCGTGAATGCGAAATATAAATATTATGAAACAAATAGCTTTTGGGTATAAACATTAGTCCCGTGGTGTCTTTCAAACTTGAATTTTTCTGATTAATTATAAATTTAGTATTTCCAAATCTGTAATACGTTTTGATATTTGTGGCATATTGCTTTATTGAATTGTTAGCATTTCTAAGGTTATTTTCAAATGCTCTAAGTTTGCCCGAAGTTGTATCAAACATCTCAGGATACTTCAGCCCGCCACTTTCACGCAGAGTAGATTTATTAAAAATAATATTTCCTATAATGTAAATTTTATCATTTTTTGCATGATAACTCGAATATAGTTTAAGATTGTAAATATTAGGTATTCTTACTCTGTTATATTCCTGATTGTCGAAATTAAAGTATAAATAATTATTTGTTTTAATTCTTCGATAGTCAATACCTGCATTTATTCTACTATTAATATTTTGGGTATGTGAAGCTTCAATAAAAATTAAGTCTTTTTCTCCTTGTGAATAATTTAACGAAGAATAAGGAGTAGGCGAATAAACAATTTTGTCATTTTCTTCATTGCAGTTTATAAGCCATATATCCATATTATTAAAACCTAAATCAAATCCGGGGTCTTTGAGTTTATCAATAAAATAGTTTTTTTGAGGCGTACCTGGTAATCCCAAATTTTGAAATGATAAATTTCTTTTTCTTATTGGATTTATAAATTGAAAGTTGTGTAAAGTTGTATCAAAAGTGTTTGCAGTTTGCCTGAAATTTTCAATATCTTTTGTGTAAATAAAAAGTGGTCTTTTTTTAGGTTTTGAAAAAGATGAATCATGAAAAACTGAAGAATAGCCTTTTGAAGCCAGTAAAAAACATATTATAGTAAGTTTATAAATTTTCAAATTTTCATTTGCAAATATATTGTGAAGACTTCAATTACTAAATACTTAATTTCGCAGCAATGTATGACTATTTTATTATAGGCGGAGGTATAGCAGGGAGTACACTTGCTTATAAGATGTACTGCAAAGGATTTAAAGTAAAAGTATTTGATGACAAAAACTCAAATATTTCGAGCAGGATAGCAGGAGGTATTGTAAATCCGCTTACCGGCAAAAGAACTGCATTAACCTGGAAAGCAAATGAAATTTTTGATGCACTCCACTATTATTATCCTTATGTAGAAAATAAGTTAAATGAGAGTTTTTTTAAACTAATGCCTACTTACAAGTTGTTTGAAAGTGCTTTTGAACAAAATGAATGGCTCAATAAAAGTGCCGAAAGAGAATATAATCGTTTTTTTGATAATAAACCTGTAAAATTAGATGAAAAAAAAATTGAAAATCCTTACGGAGCTTTACTTATAAAAGAAACTGCCAAACTTGATGTATTAAAATATTTAGATTCTATTCATAAATTTTTTATTGAAAGAAATGTTTTGGAATATTGCAAAATTGAAGAAATTTATCAAACAGAAACTGTAATAAAAATAAAAGAAAATGAAGCAAAAGCTATAATATATTGTGATGGGACTTTTGTCGCAGAAAATTATTATTTTAAAAATTTGCCACATAAACCGGTTCATGGAGAAGTACTCGAGGTGGAAATTGATAATTTTTATGATGACAGAATGATAAACAAGGGAATATTTATAATTCCTAAAAGTGACAATAAATATATTGTAGGATCTACATACAATTGGAGCATAAAAGAAGCAATAATTACCGAAAAAGGTAGAAGTGAACTTGAAAAAAAATTAAACAATCTGCTAAAGTTACCATACAAAACCATATCTCACTATGCTGGCATAAGACCATCAACAAATGACAGAAGACCATATTTGGGCAAACATCCTGATTATGCTAATGTTTATATTTTTGGTGGTATGGGAAGCAAAGGAGTTTCGCTTGTACCTTACCTTTCTGATATTTTTATTTTATATATTTCAGAGAATGTAAAAATTCCAACAGAATGTGATATTAAAAGAGTAAAATGAAGAATAGAGTAATAAATATTTTAAAATATTTCGTATTCTGGATTATCTATTTTCAGGTAGCAAGACTACTGTTTTTTATTATTACCAATGGCCATTCATCAAAATTTTCAATTTATGTTTTGATAAAATCAATGCAATACGGAATGTGGCTCGATTTGTCTGTTGCCGGATATTTTACTTTGCTTTTTGCAATACTCAATATAGTTGAAATATTTTTTTCAACATTGGCAAATAGGATATACTTAGTTTCAAATTATGTTTTATTAATATTTAGTACTTTGATTGTTTGTACTAATGCAATTTTATATACCTATTGGGCTACACCACTTGATTATAACGCCTTAAAATACTTGAAAACCCCTACTGAAGCACTTGCTTCAATTAACATATTGAATATTTTATTGCCTATTATACTTTGTTTATTTTTTTGGTTTTTGTTTTCATTTTTATTTAAAAAATTAAAAATTAAAATTTCAGTAGAACATAGGCATAGCTTGGGTTACAATATCTCACAGTTTGTAATTTTATGTATAATTTGCTTACTCCTTATTTTACCTATAAGAGGAGGAGTAGGAATAGTTCCTGTAAATTTAAGCAGAGTTTATTTTTTCAAAGAAATTTATCCTAATCATGCAGCCTATAATCCTATTTGGAATGTTTTGTTTTCGCTAACAAATTTAAGCAAACAAAACCACTACAAATTTATGAGTGACAAACAGGCTGAGCAAAAATTTAAATCTTTATTTACTAAATCAGGTGAAATAAATGAAAGCAAAAAATTACTTAATACTCATAAGCCTAATGTGGTTTTAATAATTCTCGAAAGTTTTTTATTTGATTTATTCAACTATAAATATAAAAACACAGAAGTTATACCTAAACTTAACAAATTAGCCGCTGAGAGCATTTTTTTTACTAACTTTTATGCAAGTGGCGACAGAAGCGACAAAGGCTTAGTTTCTATTTTTAGTGCATATCCGGCAATGCCAAAATCTGCAATTGTTCAATATCCAAATAAGTTTTCAAGCTTGCCTTCATTGTTTAAAGATTTTGATAACAATAATTATATTACATCATTTTATTATGGAGGAAATTTAGATTTTGCAAATTTGCGATCATACTTTATTGCAGCAAAAGTCTGTAAAATTATAACAGAAAATGATTTTAAAGGTAAATTAGCAAAAGGCAAATGGGGAGTGCATGACGAGTTTACACTTGATAGATTTTTTAATGATATTAAAATTAGCAAACAACCTTTTTTTACAAGCCTTTTTACTCTTAGCAATCATGAGCCCTATGATATTCCGGGCGATTATTTTTTTGGTAAAGGTAATGGGGAGCTAGAATATTTAAGTTCGGCAAAATATACCGATATTTATATTGGAAAATTTATTGATTCCCTTAAAAAAACTACACTATGGAAAAACACTCTTGTAATAATTACAGCAGACCATGGTGTAACAAAACTTGGGATAAATGAAATGCAGGTTCCGAGTAAATTTCATATCCCAATGATTTGGACCGGAGGAGCAATAAAAAAACAAGTAGTAATTGACAAAATATGCAGTCAAACAGATATCCCACTTATGTTGTTAGACCAGTGTGGAATTAAACCAAAAGAAAACTATAAATTTTCTAATCCCATATTCAGAAATTGGGCTGTTCCATTTGCTACATACTATTTCAACAACGGATTTGGTTTTTTAAGAAATAATTGTGTTTCTGTTTTTGATAATGTATCGCTAAGATACTGGAACAATACATGCAATAAGAGAGAAAACGGAGATTATGGTAAAGCATATTTACAAGTATTAAGTAAAGATTTTAATAAATAATGTCTAGAAAAGTTGAAATATTCCTTACTCCAAAGGAAGCATTTACAGAGCAAAGCATTAATGAGGTTTTAAAAGATAAATTTGGCAGAAATACAAATTCAGTAATTCTAAAAAAATCACTCGATGCCCGAAACCGTTCAGTTAAGTATCGGATTTATGCAGAAATTTATAATGAGGGTGAAGAATTAATTAACAGAAAATGGAAACCCGAATTTAAAACATTAATCAAAGATAGACATGCGGTAATTGCAGGTTTTGGTCCAGCCGGAATGTTTGCTGCAATAAAATTACTTGAAAAGGGAATAAAACCAATAATATTAGAAAGAGGAAAGCAGATAAGGGATAGAAGGAGAGATATAGCAACTTTGAACAAACTTGGCAAAGTAAACAGTGAATCTAACTATTGTTTTGGTGAAGGCGGTGCAGGTACATTTAGTGACGGAAAATTATATACACGAAGTAATAAAAGGGGAGATATAAACAAGATTTTAGAAATACTTGTATATCACGGTGCCGATAGCAGAATATTGTATGAAGCACATCCTCATATTGGCACTAATAAACTGCCGGGAATTATTGAATCAATAAGAAACACAATAACTAGCTATGGTGGAGAAATTTTGTTTGAAGAAAAACTTGCAGATTTTGAAATCAACCAAAATAAAGTAAAATCAGTAATTTTATGTTCAGGCAAAATAATTGAAACATCAGAATTAATACTTTCCACAGGTCATTCTGCACGCGATATATTTTATTTATTAAATAGAAAAGGAATATTAATTTTTCCAAAACCATTTGCACTGGGTGTGAGAGTAGAGCATCCTCAATATGTAATTGACCAAATTCAGTATCACACTAATCAAAAAGGAATTTATCTGCCTCCGGCAAGTTATAGTTTTACCGAGCAAGCTAATGGCAGAGGTGTTTTTTCATTTTGTATGTGCCCTGGTGGTATAATAGCTCCTGCTGTTACAGATATAGGCGAAATAGTTGTAAATGGGTGGTCGCCTTCAAATAGAAACGGGTATTTTGCAAATTCGGGTGTAGTTGTTTCTGTAAATGAATCTGACTGGCAAAAGTTTAACAATGCAGGATCTCTTTCTGCTTTAAAATATCAAGAACATGTAGAAAAGAATGCTTTTTTGAACGTAAACAATAATATTACAGCACCTGCTCAGAAACTTGAAGATTTTATTAAAGATAAACAAAGTAGCGATTTGCCCGATTGTTCTTATTTGCCTGGGATAAAATCTGCCGAAATGCTTAAAATATTACCAAAGCAAATAAATGAAGCTCTAAAACAAGGATTACAGCAAAATATTAAAAAAATGAAAGGATATAATTCGGCTGATACATTGCTTGTGGGGGTAGAAAGCAGAACTTCATCCCCCGTAAAAATACCAAGAGATAAAATTACATTTCAACATCCTGAAATAGCAGGGCTTTTCCCATGCGGCGAAGGAGCAGGATATGCAGGAGGAATTGTTTCAGCAGCTATTGATGGTATGGCATGTGCTGATAAAATAAATTGATTGAAAATGCCAGGTAAATTAATTTTTAACTATTAAAATGGTAAATCGTCTATGGTGCTGTCTGTCGGGTTCAAATCTGGACTTTCTTCAATTACCGATTGGGTTTCAGGTACTGAACTGTTGTTTTCGGGTTTGCTAATATTTCCTGTTTCCATTTTCCATGCTTTAAGATTAGTGTACCATTTGCCCTGATATTCGCGTGATTCAATATCAAAAAAAATCTTAATGGTTTCACCTTCACTTATTTTTTTAAGTTCATCAACACGTTCACTCCAAAAAGTGATACATATTTTTTTGGGATATTGCTCTAAAGTTTCGAAAACCGCATCTTGCTTTTTCCATTCTCCTTTTGAACTTGCACCAGTTTGTTCGGGCAATTTTGAAATTAATTTACCTTGAATTTCCATAAGTGACAAAATTAATATCTGGTTTAATCAATGCAAATAATGTGAATAATTAATCGTTCAATTCCCAATT
Source organism: Bacteroidia bacterium (assembly GCA_020849295.1). GTDB lineage: Bacteria > Bacteroidota > Bacteroidia > NS11-12g > UBA9320 > JABWCE01. The sequence goes on along the minus strand of JADLGN010000037.1, from coordinate 53,848 downwards.
TACGACTTCTATATTTTTTGATTTTAAGAATTCATTTGTTTTTGAAAAATGCTTACAACCAAAAAAGCCATTATTAGCAGAAAACGGTGATGGATGTGCTGCTTCCAATACCAAATGACGACTTTGGTCTATCAGGTGTTTTTTGTTTTTTGCAAAATTTCCCCAAAGTAAAAAAACCACATTTTCTCTGTATAAATTTACTGTTTCAATTATTTTATCAGTGAAATTTTCCCAACCTGTATTTTTATGAGAAGCTGCCTCGTTTGCTCTTACTGTTAACACTGCATTAATCAGTAAAACGCCATCTTTTGCCCATGATGATAAATCACCGTGAGCAGGAGATTTAATATTTAAATCATTTTGTAATTCTTTATAAATATTAATAAGCGAAGGAGGAATTGAAATTCCTTTGTTTACAGAAAAACATAATCCGTTTGCCTGACCTTGCCCGTGATATGGGTCTTGCCCTATTATTACTACCTTTACTTTACTTAGTGGAGTTTTATTAAAGGCTGAAAAAATTAGTTGTGATGGTGGATAATGAATAATCCCTTTTTGTTTCTCATCAATTAATGTAGTTTTAATTTTTGCAAAATAGGGTTTTGAAAATTCGTCAACGAGTTTTTCAAGCCAGCTCTGTTCAAGTTTTATACTATCTGACATTATGAAACTGAGAAGGCTTAAAACTGTTTTTCTTAACTACCTTGTAGTACACAAACCATAAGGAAAGCAATATTATTAGTGAAAAAACTATTAATACAATCAGTTTAATAATTTGAGGTTTTTTTATCATAAAAACTAAAAAGGATGCTCTAAATTAAACTTAAAAGCAATTTCTTTTAAGTCATTAACTACATTCTCTATTATAGGAATTCCATTTTTAATTCTTTCATTATAACAGTTGTATTCGGGTTCGCCCGGTATTAGTACAGAATTAGAATTGTCTGAAGGTTCTGACTTTTTAAATCTTTCAATCCATTTCTCAATATTTTTGTTATAGCTTGAAATGTCTCTAAATCCATCAATTTGCCAAGCCCCTAAGAAATGACCTATACCTTTGCCCGGCAAATCTGGTTGTAAATTAATAAAACTTACAAAAGGAGGTACCCAAGGTCCATAATTGGCACCCGAAAGTACCCCTGAAAAAATATCAACCATTGAAGATAATGCATATCCCTTGTGAAAACCAAGATTTGCATTTGAGCCGAGAGGTAACAGCGAACCACCTTTTTTTAAAATATCAGGGTCATTGCTTGAAATTCCATCTTTTGTTTGTACCCAACCTTCGGTTACTTGCAAATTTTTTCTTTGGGCAATTTCAAGTTTCCCGTTTGCTGCTGCCGATGTTGCCATATCAACAACTATTGGCTGGTATTTGCCCGCAGGTATAGCATAGCAAATCGGATTTGTTCCAAGCATCCGTTCTTTTGAATATGCTGGTGCTACAAGTGGACTTGCATTTGTAAGTGCATAACCAATCATATTTTTTTCTATTGCTTTCATAGCGTGATATGCTGCTATGCCAAAATGATTTGAATTACAAACCGAAACCCAGCCTGAACCATTATTTGAAGCTTTTTCAATTGCTATTTCCATTGCTTTCGGAGCTGATATCAAACCTAAAGCTCCGTCAGCATCTATTGTTGCTGTAGATTTTTTTTCTCTTACTATTTTAATGTTTGGAGTTGTATTTATTCTACCTTTTTCCCATAGCGCTATGTAGCCCTTTAGTCTGGCAGCTCCATGAGAGTCAATCCCTCGCAAATCTGCAGAAAGTAACACGTCTGACGCTAAAGCAGAATCTGTTTTATTACAACCTATTTTACCGAAAACAGTATTCATAAACCTTTCAAGTTCATCGGGCTTTATTTTGTAATACAAAGATTCTTCAACATTCATTGTAGCAAAAAAACAAATCATTTAAGAATTTTAAAAATTTAGTTTAGAAAATAAATTAATCTTTAAAAATTGTCATTTAGTCGAAAACATAGGAAACGAAAAACATATTTATTTGTTTCCAAAGTTTCCAATTTTAATTTCGCAGCGAAAAATGTTAGATAAAATTATAGAAGGTTGTGAAAAATTGTTTCGACGCTATGGTATAAAAAGCCTAAGTATGGATGATATTGCAAGAGAGTTGGGAATGAGTAAAAAAACAATTTACCAGTATGTAGCTGATAAAAATGATCTTGTTTTGAAAACATTTAGCCACACACTCGATTGTAATAAACATAAATGTACAATACTTGAGATAGAATCAAAAAACCCTATTGAAGAAATTATACTAATAACCCGTGAAGTTTCGCAGCATTTGCAAGGAATCAACAGTTCGGTTTTTTATGACTTAAAAAAATATCATCCCGAATCATGGGATATGTTCAATAATTTTTCAAATGGTTTTATTTATGAAAAAATAAAGAGTAATTTAATAAAAGGTATCGAGAGAGGATATTATAGAAAAGATTTAAACCCTGATATAATTTCAAAAGTTTACATATCAATGGTAGGGGTAGTAACAGATTACGAAAAATTTTCAAGTCTTGATTACGATTTCAGTCATGTTTATAATGAAATTGTCAGATACCATTTTCACGGGATATGTACGCCTAAAGGCTTAAAATTTTTAAATAATTAAGAAAAAAACAAACAAACAAAATGATACAATATCTAAAATACATAATTTTACCAATCCTCTCATTGCTTTATATAATAGGTAATGGGCAATCACAAAATTTATCATTACAAGATGCAGTAAACTATGCAATGAGCAATCATCCGGATATTCAGAATAAAATATTGGGTGAAAAATTTGCAAAAGCACAAGTTGATGAGACAACAGCTATTGGAATACCGCAGGTGAATGGAAGTATTCAGTTTGTAAACAATATTCAAAAACAGGTTTTTGCTTTTCCGGATTTTGTAACAGGGAAAAATAAACCTATAAGTATAGGTACAAATTATTCTACTACCGCATCAATTAATGCTTCTTGGCTTGCATTAGATGCAAGTTATTTTTTAGGATTAAAGGCATCAAAAGCTTATGTTGATGTATCAAAACTACAAACAAATCTTAGCAAAAATGATATAACAGTAAATGTTACTAAATCGTATTACCTAGTTTTAATTACTAAAGAAAATATTGAACTTTTAAAACAAAATATTAAAACTCTCGAATCAATATTATTTCAAACAGAGGGATATTATAAGAATGGTTTTGCTGAAAAACTTGATATTGACAGATTGAATCTTACATTGTCAAACTTAAAAGTTCAGCTTGAAAGCTTAGTAGAACAAGCAGCTATTACCGAACAATTATTAAAGTTTAATATCGGAATGCCGATAGAAACCCCCATTACACTTACTGATAATCTTGAATCAATTTACAACAAAGTTTTGAGCGAAATTGAAACGACTTTTGACCCTAAAAACAGGGTTGAGTACAAATTGCTGAATGCTCAGTTAAATTTAAATAAACTTGATAAAAAAAGATACGAAATGATTTACTATCCTAACCTTGTTTTTTTTAGTACCTATCAACAAAATCAACTAAACGATAAACTCGAATTTAATAACTGGATTGGTAGTGCATTTTGGGGATTTAAAATTGGAGTACCTATTTTTTCAGGTTTATCAAACAAAGCACAACATAGAAAAAAAATAATTACAATTGAACAAAATCTTAATAATATAAAAATGTTTGAAAATGCTTCAAAGTTAGAAGTGAATCAAGCTAAAGTTAAATATTTGAGAAGTATTAAAACAATAGAAATTCAAAAGAAAAATCTTCAACTTGCAAATGAAATTCTTGAAATAACATCAAAAAAATTGAAAGAAGGAGTTGGTTCAAATATCGAAATTACTAATGCTCAACAAGAGTTAAAAACATCTCAAACTAATTATCTTAATGCAATATATGATTTGTTGAATGCTCAAATCGAACTTAAAAAAGCATACGGAAATTTATAAAAACACAAAATAGCAATTAAATATAAAATTAAATGAAAGCAATCAAACAAATCACAATTTTAGCATTAATTATTACCATTGTAGCTTCATGTGGCAAAAGCGGAAATAAAATTGAAAAATTAAAAGCCGAACTTAGCGAATTAAAAGAAAAGCGACAGCAACTTGATGAAAAAATAGGAAAAATTGAATTGAAATTAGCAGAAATTGATTCAAGTAGAAAACAGAATTCAAAAGCTAAATTAGTTTCAGTTCAGTTACTTGAATATGGCGTATTTACTAATTATATTGAGATAATGGGTAAAATTGACGCTGAGCAAAATACAGTAGTTAGCCCCGAAATTCCGGGAACACTATTGAAAATTTATGTTAAAACCGGGCAATCTGTTACTATAGGTCAAACTCTTGGTGAGATTGACAATACTGTATCTTCAGTTGCATTGAATGAACTGAAACAACAACTTGATTTTGCCAAAACGATGTATGAGAAACAGAAAAATCTATGGGAACAAAAAATAGGTTCTGAAGTACAGTACCTTTCAGCAAAAAACAATTACGAAAGTTTACAAAAAAGACTTGCTACTATGAATCAACAAATTGGTATGTCGAGAATAAAGTCTCCAATAAATGGGATAATTGATGACATTTATGTTAAAACAGGTCAAACTGTAGCACCTGGTGTTCCGTGTTTTAGAGTAGTAAATTCTAATATGCTAAAAATTAAAGCAGATATTGCAGAATCTTTTGCAGGAAAAGTTAAAAATGGAAATAAGGTAGAGATTGAAATTCCTGATATAAACAAAAAGACAGAAGGCTATATCAACTTTATTTCAAAAGTAATAGACCCAATAAACAGGTCATTCAAAATTGAAATTCCACTTGAAGCAAATGGCGAATATAAACCAAACATGATGGTTAAAATTAAAATTATTGATTATTCTAATCCAAAATCAATAAGTGTTCCCATTGGAACAATAAGAACATCAGGAGAAGAAAATTTTGTATTGCTTGCCGAATCAAAAGAAAAGAATAAGTTTAAAGCAATAAAAAGAAAAGTGAAAATTGGAGCCACTTATAACGGCATTACCGAAATTACAGATGGACTGAAAGAAGGTGATAAGTTAATCATTGTAGGATATCAAGATTTGGAAAACGGTACAGAAATCATGTTTTGATTTTAATAAAATCATTAACAAATAAAATCAAATTAAAATGAGCAATTCAGAAAAAAATTCAAAAGAATTTTGGGGCAGTAGTTGGGCTATTGACAATAAAGTAACAATATTTATATTAACTATTTTTCTTACAGTAGCAGGTATATTATCATACATAAAATTACCCAAAGAAAAATTTCCGGATATAGTAATACCAACAATAATGGTAAATACGATATACCCGGGTTCGGCACCTGCAGATATTGAAAATCTTGTTACCAAACCTTTGGAAAATCAGCTAAAAGGAATAAATGGAGTTAAGAAACTAATAAGTAATTCTGTTCAAGATTTTTCTATGATAACTGTAGAGTTTAATACCGAAACAGATGTGGCAGAAGCCAAAAGAAAAGTAAAAGATGCTGTTGATAAAGCAAGAGCAGATTTGCCTTCAGATTTACCCAAAGAGCCTACTGTAATGGAATTCGACATTAGCGAAATGCCAATTCTTTATATAAATATTTCGGGAGATTATGATCTAAATCAATTAAAAAAATATGCTGAAATGGCAGAGGAAAAAATTGAAGCAATGCCTGAAATTACAAGAGTTGATATTGTTGGAGCTTTAGACCGCGAAATTCAGATAGATGTTGATATGTACAAAATGGAACTTTCAAATATCACATTACGAGATATTGAAATGGCAATTGCTTATGAAAATTTAAGAATTGCAGGCGGCAATGTAAAAATGGACAATATGCAGCGTTCATTAAGTGTTTCGGGAGAATTTAAAAATATTGAGCAAATAAAAAATATTATTGTTAAAGGTATGACTGGTGCTACAGTTTACCTGAGAGATATTGCTAAAATTAACGATTCATATAAAGAGCAAGAAAGCTTTGCCAGATTGAATAATAAAAATGTAATAACATTAAATGTAATAAAACGATCAGGAGAAAATCTAATAGAAGCAAGTGATAAATGCAGAGCTATTATTGCAGATTTGGAAAAATCAAATTATCCTAAAGACTTAAATATAATACTCACAGGCGACCAAAGCACAGATACACGCCATACCTTACACGACCTCATAAATACTATAGTTATAGGATTTATTTTGGTAACAATCATTTTAATGTTTTTTATGGGAACTACTAACGCAATATTTGTTGCACTATCAGTACCTCTTTCTACATTTATTGCATTTCTTGTATTTCCATCACTCGGTTTTAGCCTTAATATGATTGTGTTGTTTTCATTTTTACTTGCCTTAGGTATAGTGGTTGATGATGCAATAGTAGTAATAGAAAATACTCACAGAATTTTTGATAATGGCAGAGTGCCAATAAAAGAAGCTGCAAAAAAAGCAACAGGCGAAGTTTTTATACCTGTATTATCAGGTACACTTACTACTTTAGCTCCATTTGTGCCACTAGCATTTTGGCAAGGAATTATAGGCAAATTTATGTACTTTTTACCGGTTACACTTATTGTTACATTACTCGCATCACTTGTTGTAGCATATATAATTAACCCTGTATTTGCAGTGCAATTTATGAAACCACACGAAAATCCTGATGATCCTAATGTGAAGCGAAAAAGCAAAAAAGGCACTAAAATGGTTTCAGTAATTTTTATTTTACTGGCAGTAATTATGTACATTACAGGCAATTTTGGGGGAGGTAATTTTATAATAACATTACTTTTATTATTCTTTCTAAACAAATATATTCTGTCTGGTATAATAAAGAAGTTTCAAGAGAAAACTTGGCCTGCATTTCAAAACTTTTACGCAAGAATTTTAACTTGGTGTCTTGTAGGATACAGACCTGTAAAATTACTTTTTGCAACTTTGGGACTGTTTATATTTTCAATAGTTTTATTAACAGTATCAAAACCAAATGTGGTTTTTTTCCCAAGTTCTGAGCCGCATTTTGTATATACATATATTACATTACCCGTTGGTACAGACCAGAAACATACTGACGAAATAACTAAAGAAGTAGAAAGACGAATTTACAAAGTGTTAGGTAAAAATAATCCGATTGTAGAATCAGTAATTTCTAATGTAGCTCTTGGAGCATCTGACCCACAGGAAAATGACAGAAGCATAGCAAGCAACAAAGCTAAAGTTTCTGTTTCTTTTGTCGAATTTAGTAAAAGAAAAGGAGTTTCTACCCAAAAATATCTTGAAAAAATTAGAGAAGCCGTTAAGGGTATTCCAGGTGCAGCAATTACAGTAAGCAAAGAAAGTAATGGTCCGCCTACAAGCAAGCCCATTAGTATAGAAATAGCCGGAGATGATTTTGATGAATTGATAAATGTTAGTACAAGCATGAAACATTATCTAGATAGTATAAATATTGAAGGAGTTGAAGAATTAAAATCAGATCTTGTAAATAATAAACCTGAAATTGTTATTGAAATTGATCGCGAAAGAGCCAATAGGGAAGGAATAAGCACGGGTCAAATCGGATCTGAAATTAGAAATGCAGTTTATGGCAAAGAAATTTCAAAATTCAAAGATAATAATGATGAATATCCTATTCAGCTTAGATACAATATAGATCAAAGAACAAATATTAATCAGTTGTTAAACTTAAAAATTTCATACCGCGATATGAATATGGGAGGTATGGTACGACAGGTTCCTCTTAGTTCTGTTGCTAATATTCATTACAGCAATACTTATGGAGGGATAAAACGCAAAAATCAAAAAAGATTAGTTACAATATCTTCAAATGTTCTAAGTGATTATAATGCAAACAATGTAGTAGCCAAAGTAAGTGAGGCGGTTTCTTCGTTCCCCAAACCTGAAAATGTAACAATTAAGATGGGTGGAGAACAAGAAGAACAAAAAGAAACAGGCGAATTTTTAATGGGAGCTATGTTATCTTCAATCGGATTGATAATTTTAATTCTAGTAATACAATTTAATTCAATAAGCAGACCTATTATTATTTTAACAGAAATTATATTTAGTATAATAGGTGTTTTTCTTGGAATAGCAATATTCGGGATGGATTTTTCAATTGTAATGTCAGGTGTGGGAATTGTAGCACTTGCGGGAATTGTAGTGCGAAATGGAATTTTATTAGTTGAATTTACTGACCATCTTGTAGCTCAAGGATGGAAATTGAAAGATGCAATAATAGAGGCAGGCAGAATAAGAATGACTCCGGTATTATTGACAGCTTCAGCAACTATTTTAGGACTTGTTCCTCTTGCAGTAGGTATGAATATTGATTTTGTAAAAATGTTTACAGAACTTAATCCACATATATTTTTCGGAGGCGACAGTGTTGCATTTTGGGGACCATTAAGTTGGGCAATGATATATGGCTTAAGTTTTTCAACTTTTTTAACATTGTTACTTGTACCTGCAATGATTTTAATTTCTGCAAAAACTAAACAGAAAGCAGGTAAAGTAATTAAAAAATTGTTTTAGTATAACCTGTATTTTTTATAAATTTTATAGATACATTTTTAAAATCAGGTATTTTTAATTCAAATTTAATGTTTTTCAAAAATGTTGACTTCAATCAAGCATCTGTCAAAATATACATATACACATTTAAAAAAGGTTTTTTAAAAAAACTGTTGTAAATAGTTGTAAATACTAAGGGTGTACTAATTTTTTTTCTAATGAATTTACAAAATAATAGACATTAATACAGTTTCGTTATTTATTTAAAGTAATTTGTTTTATCATGTTATTTATCTTTGATTTCATTAAATGATAAAAAAATGAAAAATAAATTATTATTACTAGCATTATTTTTTACTCTGTTATTTGCTTCTTGTAGTAAAACAGATGACCAACTTTTATTAAACAATGAAAGTAGCGACCATACAGGTCTTCTTTATAAAAAAGATTCTAATGGAGCAAAAGACATTAAAGGAACATTGACCTATTATTACTCTTCCCCTGCTAATAATTCTTGTGGTGAAGGTACGTATTCAACCGGCAATTACCTTGCAACCGGTAATATTTCTCATCTTGGCAAAGTTGTTTCAGAAACTGTAGGTTGTTATGGAATTATCTTAGATCAAAATTACAACATGATTGGAGTTAGTATTGAAGGAAGTCAAACAACCAATTTTAAAGCACCAAATGGAGATTTGATATATTTATCAAATGATCCTTATGATTTGTATTTTATCAGTGAAGGTGTTGTAAGCGGAACAGCAAAATTTTATTTTAATGGAGGAACTGGTAAATATGAAAATGCAAGTGGGGGTTTTGAATGTGACATAGTAAATTACTTGTTTGAAGGGAAATTCACAGTTGATTTAAAGGGTAAATTAAAGTATTAAAGAAGAGACCTATTTTTTAATTTTCTATAAGTAAATGCTAAACTACTAAAGGCAGAGCAAAAGCTCTGCCTTTTTATTTTATAAGCATTAAAATTTAAAATGGTTTTCTATTCAATAATCAATTTTTTACGAATTATATTTTCATCTTGTTTGATTTCTACAATATATAATCCTTTTGGTAAAGTAGTAGTTTCAATTTGTATAGAGTTGCCGCTTAGCTCAGTTTCATTTATTACAATTTGGCCATTAGTGTTTATTAGTTTTACAACAGCTTTACTTTCTGATAAAGTTGTTAGCTTAATTGTTGTGTTTTCTTTTGCTGGATTTGGGAATATATCTAAATTTAATTTTCCTCTAGCATCCATAATTACTGCTCTTGACTGGAAATATTCGTATTCTCCATTATAGTCAGTTTGTTTTAGTCTATAATAAGATGTGCCATTTAGTGGATTATTATCAGTATATGAATAATTAATAATTTGTGAGCTATTTCCAGCACCTTTTATTGTAGATATTACTGTCCAGTCCTTGCCGTTAGTTGATCTTTCAATTGAAAAAAAGTCATTGTTTATTTCAGCAGTAGTTGCCCATTTCATTGATACAGATTTCGAATTTGTTTTATTTGCTTTAAAATACAGTAAAGTTACAGGTAATACTTTTGCATCAGTGAAACAAATTACATCATAAAAATTTACAGAATGTAATCTATTACCACCAATTGTTTGACAACTGCCACCAACACAACATCCCCCAAGTTTAACAGTAATGTATTGTTTATTTTCATAGTAACAACTTACTATGTATCTAGTTTGAGTTATATCTATACCATCTATTACAGATTGTGGAGAATTAAAAGTATATTGTCCATTACTGCTGTTAACTGACAATTTAGTGTTGGATTCTAGAGTGTAATTAGTAGGGTCATCAAATCTATTATACTCTCTTATTTTATCTCCGTCTCCATCTATATCAATTCCACTTGATCTGAAAGATGATAAAGTTAATGCATTATTATTAGAAGCATTATAAAAGCTTATTTTGAATTCAATACCCCAACATCCTCCATTATTTTGCGATCCATTTATAATTGGTTGCCAAGCACGAGACGAACCATCATTACTATTGTCCATTGTTTCTAATACTGCACCACCTGTTTTACTAATTATTTCAATTTTTGATTTTATAGTCACACCATTTTGAGTCCCTACATTACCCCAAGTATAAATTGTTCCAACTGCACCGGGAGTTCCACTTACTGAATATGAACCAGAATATGTAAGTTTAATTTGGCTAAATGAATAATTTGCTAAAAGTAAAATCGCTATTGCAAATACTGTTTTTTTTGTTTTTGTAAAAATTGTCATTTTTTAATTATATTTTTGATTTATCACTTTCAATTCGTATGCCAAGATTTTTAAAATCTATTTTAGTTGTTAGATAAATATCATAAAATCAATAAGAAAAGATAAAATTTGTAATATATTTATTGTTTTTAAAATGCAAATAAAGTCTAAAAATGGGAATTAAAATATAAAATGGGAATTTTGGCTTAAAATTATAATTTAAAAATTTCTTGTTTTATTTAAATTATTTTTTTTTACTTTGTCATATAATATAGCCTATGAATAAATTTTCTTTTATACTTACTGTTTTTGGATTATTACTAATAAATAATTTTTTATATTCGGCTTCTGTAGGAGATTATCGTACTGCACAGAGTTCTGTAACATGGACTAATGCATCACATTGGCAAGTTTGGGATGGATCCTCATGGAGTACTGCTGCAACTGCACCTTCATCTTCAAATGATGTATATATACAGTCAGGGCATACTGCTACACTATCTTCAAACGTAAGCTGTAATTCAATTTTTTTAAGCACAGGAGAAACAAGTCCTACTGCCGGTTCAAATGCATTAATAGAATTACAATCTTATACATTAAGTGTAAATGGGAAGTTATGCTGTTATTATGGGACAGTTAATACTACGAACGGTTCAACTTCACTTCTCACAGTTACAATTAGTACTGTTGTACCATCATTAGGAATTTCAAAATCTTCTGGTGGAGTTTTAAAAATTGTTGGCAATTCAAGAATTTTAACTAACATTGGAGAATGGGGGGCAGGAACAGGGTCAACTGATTTATTTGATATTGAAATTGCTTTAAACACAGGAGAAACAATTGAAATTAAAACTACAATTAAATCTTGTAATTGGACTATAACATCAGGCACAGTTAATATTGGATCAAGTACTATTTCTGCAGATAATGGTACACTTGGACAAGGAGATGTTACAATTAATGAAGGTGCAGTATTAATTTCATCAGGTACAGGAACTAGTAATTCAATTATTCAAAGAACAGGAACTGACGCTTGTGGTACTCTTACGTTAAACGGTACAATTAAAACTTCGGGGTACAGTCCTTATATTCAATCTGCAACTATAAATATTGGAAATAATGGCACTATAGAATACAGTGCTTCAGGACCGCAAAGTTTTATTAATTCTTCATTTACTGGAGCTTCAGAATTATTAAATTATAAAAATATAATAATTTCGGGTAGTGGTAGTAAAACAACTCTTGCAAGTAAAACAACAAGTGTGTTATCTGATGGTTCATTAACAATTAAAGGAGGAACATTGTTAATAGGTTCAGGTGGTAATTTAAACGTAAGTACAACAAATACTACTTTAATATATAGTGGCACAACATCACAATCAATAACTTCTACTGTGTGGAATTCGGATTTTCAAAATCTTAAAATTGATAATTCTGCAGGTGTTTCAATGTCCGGTTTTTCAAGAACACTTTCAGGTAATTTATATTTGATTTCCGGTACATTTTCAAATGGCTCAAATTTAACTTTGGGAAATTCTTCAGAAATTATTATAGCTAATGGCAGTATAAATTCAGCTCCAAATTTTGGGACATCAGTTAAAGTAACTTACAATCAAAGCACAAGTCCAATTACATCAGGGAACGAAATACCGACATCTTCAAGTGTATTAAATAATTTAACAATAAACAATACCAACGGTCTTACTTTGAATTCTACAACTACCGTAAATGGTGTTTTGACTTTGACATCTGGAAAAATTACAAGTTCAAATTCTAATTTACTTGTATTAAAATCAGGTGCTACAATTTCAGGGGGGTCAGTCAATTCATTTGTTTCAGGTCCACTACGCAAAGAAGGTTCTGCTGATTTTACCTTTGCCATTGGGAAATCAAATAATTACTCACCTATAACTTTGTCATCAAATTCAGGAGGTTCGTCAGATTATTTTACAGCAGAGTATTTTAATTCAGCACCTTCAAATAGGAGTAATTTAGGATCAAGTCTTACAGGAGGTCTTGTAAGTTCAGTTGAATATTGGGATATTAATCCTAATAATTCTCAATCTGCTAAGGTTACTTTGTATTGGAACAGTACAAATAGCGGAATTACAAATTTAGCTGCATCACATCTTGTTGTTGCTCATTATGATGGTTCAAATTGGGAAAGTGATGATAATACAGCTTCTTCAGGAACTTCATCAGCCGGATATGTAACTTCGGCAACTATTTCAGGTTGGGGTAATTTTACTTTTGCTTCGCCAAATAATCAAAATCCTCTGCCTGTAAAATTTTTAAATTTTACAGTAAATAATACAGACAAGTTCAGTAGAACATTGATTTGGACTACAGCAACAGAAATTAATAATGTCGGATTTGAACTTCAAAAGTCAGTTGACAGTTTTAATTTTACAAAAATTGCTTTTGTTAATTCAAAGTCAAAAAATGGTAACAGCTTTCAAAACTTGAATTACAAGTTTTCGTATTTTGAAAATAATTTGAATTATAAATTTTATAGGATAAAACAGATTGACTATGATGGTAAAAACTCTTTTTCATCTATAAAAAAATTATATGAGTCTGATTCTTTTAATAGCAATTATTTTATATATGAAAATAAACTTTATATAAATACTAATCTTACAAAAAATTTTATTTCAATCACAGATTTTACCGGAAAAATAATTTTTCATAGCAATTTTTTTAATCATTATGTAATAAACTTGGCAGATTTTAAGAATGGATTATATATAATATATGTAAACAATGTCAAGCCTACTAAAATTTTTATAGATACGAATTAATAATTATACTCTGTTTTTTGAATCAATAATGATAGTAACAGGCCCATCATTACATAGTTCAATTTGCATATCAGCCCTGAATATGCCGGTTTTAATCTTTGAGTTAATTTGAAGTTGAATTTTTTTTACAAATTCTAAGTATAAATTTTCAGCAACATTAGGTTTTGCCGAATTAATAAATGAAGGTCGGTTTCCCTTTGCGGTACTTGCGTGAAGCGTGAATTGACTTACTATAATTATTTCTCCATTAATACTATTTAAATCAAGATTGATTTTTCCTTCAATATCATTAAATATTCTTATATTGGCAATTTTATAACTTAGCCATTCAATATCATTTATTCTATCAGAATTCTCAATACCTAACAATACTAACATGCCTGCTGCAATATCAGCAATTGTTTTTCCTTCTGATTTTACTTTGCACCACTTTACACGTTGTATTACAGCTTTCATTTAATTATATAAGGCAAAATAAAACTAAGGATTAAATATTTAGTTAAAAATTTATTTAATAATAAAAAAAACCCTCAATCTTGAGGGTTTTTTATTTGATGTGATCCCGCTGGGACTCGAACCCAGGACCACTACATTAAAAGTGTAATGCTCTACCAACTGAGCTACGGAATCTACTTTTTTTAAAAAAGTGGTGCAAAAATAGTATTTTATTAAACTTTTGCCAATTTATATTTTAAAAAAATAAAAATTTATTATTTAGTTTTTTTAATTGAACTAAAATCTAAGATTTTCAATGGTTTAATTTAATTGAAGTAAAAATATGTATAATTTTTGTAACAAAATTTCTTTAAATAAGTAATACTATTATTAAATGACCCCATCGCAATATAATGATTGTGTAAAACAATATGCTGACGGAGTGTATAGATTTATAATGAAAAGTATTAAAAATAAAGACGAAGCACAAAACATTACTCAAAATACTTTTGAAAAACTTTGGATAAAACGCAATACTGTTGATATTGAAAAAGCAAAAAGTTATATTTTTACAGTTGCATACAGAAACATGATTGATGTTATCAGAGCATCAAAACGACATTCTTATATAGACGAAAAAAAACTCAATAATATTAAAGATAATAATACTGAATTTACTGGAATTAAAGCAACAGTTGATAGAATTGTTGGTAAACTGCCCGAAGTATATAAAAGTGTTATTTTGCTAAGAGATTACGAAGGGTACGATTATAAAACAATAAGTGAAATTACAGGTTTATCAGAATCGCAAGTAAAAATTAATATTTTTAGAGCAAGACAAATTATAAAAGAAAAAATCGGGAAAATTGATATATTGTTATGATTGTGATAAACAAAGAAAATTATGAAATAATAATGTTTGATTTACTTGAAGGAAATATAAAAGAACCTTTAAAAAGTAATTTAATAGAACAAATAAATGATGACGAATTTTATAAGCATGAGTGGAATCTGTTTCAACAAACTATATTAATACCAGATTTAAATGAAACTTACTCTGGAAAAGAAGCATTGATAAAACCGATTGGTTTATCAAAACAATTTAAAATTTATATTTCAGTAAGTATAGCAGCTACATTAATTTTAATTTCAATGTTTCTAATGAAGATTGAAAGAACAGATAAAAACATGTTTGCAAATATAAAAAGTGAAAATATTGAATTGAATAGAAATGGAATAGTAAAACAGAGAACAAAGCAAACTAAAATCGAGAATAAAGAAATACTTGTATCAAAGCCAAGTAATCAACTTAAAACTGAAATAAAAACAATAGAGCAAACTGCTAAAGTTGACACATTATCACAAACTATAAAAATATTTGATGAAATAATCATAAAATCTTTAACTGCCGAAAAAATCGGTTATAATACAACAAAAGAAGAAAGTGTTAAAGAATTAAAAAATTTATCAATAGAGAAATATCCTATTAAAACAAAAAAAGTTAGAGAATATATTCTGGCAAATACCTTTAAATTTAATAAATTATTGAAAGACTTGCCGAATGTAAAAATAAGTCTAAACCCAAAAATCAAAAATCATCGCCCGGCAGTTGATATTACTATTAAAGGAGAAACAATTTATGCAAATGCATTAATAGAATTAAAATAAAAAAGATATGAAATCATTAAAATTAAAAACAACATTTATTTCATTATTATTAGCAGTAATCATTGCTAATGCCCAATCAGACTCATCAAAGGCAAATAAACCTGTAATCATCAATGGAAAAAAAATTAAAATAACCATTGATACCAAAGAGACCCATGACAAAAACAAAAACACAGAAATTATAATAAAAGATGATACGCTAAAAATAGGCCATGTTCCTGAAAAGAACAAAGAATCAAACAAGAAAAAAGTGGAAAAAAAACATAAAAAGGAAAGCAAAAATGAACCTAAAGTAAAATCACACTGGTTTGCATTTGATTGGGGTTTAAATTTTCTTGAATACAATAAAACACTTGACATGCCTGAAAATTACAAAGAACTTGATCTTGATAATGGCAAAGGATGCGAATTTAACTTACGTATTTTCGAACAAGAGGTAAGCCTTGTGAAAAACAATATGTCATTAGTATATGGTGTAGGTGTTGATTGGAACAATTACAGATTTAAAAATAATGTTGATTTACTAAAAGATTCTTCAATACTAAAATACACACTAAATACAAATATAGATTACAAGAAAAATAAGCTAGTTTCTAATTATCTTACAGTACCGATTTTGATAAAAATGAAATTTGGTAAGTCGAAGAAAAATGATTCATTTAAAATAGCTTTTGGACCACAAATAGGTTATTTATTAAACAGCTATCAAAAAAGAAAATGGGAAAGCAATGGAAAACAAAAAACAAAAGTAAAGGGAGATTATAACATTGACGAACTAAGAATAGGGTATTCATTATATTTAGGTTCTAATGATATAAACTTTTATTTCAGATATTTTCCAGAGTCAACTTTTAAAAAAGACAAAGGTCCGAATGTAAATACAGCATGTGTAGGTATAGTTTTTAGAGGCTTTTAGTAAAGAATTGAAAAAAAATATAATTATACAATGTTTGATTTTCAGTGATTTATTTTAAAATTATATGGAAATAAAAAAAAATTTGTATTATCATATTTACCTTATACTTTTGAAGAATATATATTGCTGTAATTTAAAATAAAACAAAAAGAAATTATCATGAAAAAATTAAATCAGTTATTCGCAATCGGCCTATTAATATGTGGCCTTAGTTTTACAGCCTCTGCCCAGAACAGTTCAAAAGACGGTGGTTCTGGCGATGTAACCAAGATGGAAAAATCAAGAGGAGCCGACCCAAACATTACTGTTACAAGCAGAAAAAATGGTGATGGACAAGAATCAAGAGTTGTTGACAAAAACTCAAGAGGTGGAACAGGATGCAAAGCCTTGTTTGATAACCACACAAGCTATTACATTTACTGCTATGTAGATGGAAAACTTGAGGGTTATGTAGCACCTTGGGGCAATGGTCAAGTTGATGTATCAAATGGAACAACTTCACTTTATGCAGTTGCAGAGTTTAATGACGGAAGCAAAACTACATGGGGACCGATTTCTAAATCTTGTAACTATCAAACTTTTGAGTTAGAGGTTTACAGTTCATACTATAATTGGTATGTGTACTAGGATTTAAAAAAGAAAAATTCAATAAAAACCCCGGTTCTGCCGGGGTTTTTTTGAAAAAGAAAATTTTAAAAAGAAAAAACAGCAATGAAAAAAATAAGTTTATTTACAGCAATATTTTTAATAGTAACATTAGGCTTTTCGCAAGCAAACGATATGGGTAAAATAATGTTTGAAAGAGCTACTTATCTTTATAAATCACAAAAATTCGATTCGGCATTAATTTTTATAAACAAAGCAGTAAAAGCTGCACCCAACTCTGAAGAATATATTTTCAAAAGAGCTTTGATAAAAGAAAAAACAAACGACAAAAAAGGAGCGATAAAAGATTACAAAACTTGTATTGATATAAATCCAAAAGCAATATATTACAACAATATTGGTGTAATTTATGCAGTAGATAGCAAGTATGAAGAGGCTTTGGAATGGTATAATAAAGCAATTGAAAAAGACCAAACCTATGCACAATCGTGGGTAAATATAGGTGTTGCATATTATTATCTTCACAAATTTGATAAAGCCTGCGAAGCAATGCACAATGCCAGCAAATATGGTTTAAAAATGGCAGATTCGTTTATTGCAGCAAATTGTAATTAGAAAAATTTACATATATAATTAATTAAAGAGCAGGTATAATTTACCTGCTTTTTTTTTGCATTTGCAATTTGTAATTTCGTGAATTAAATAAAATACAAAAATGCACATAGAATATATAAATAAAAACAAAGACAGATTTTTAAATGAGCTTTTCGAAATGCTTAGAATACCAAGTATTAGTGCTGATAAAGCATTTTCGGCAGATGTAAGAAAAACAGCCGAATTTGTTAAAACCAAATTGATAGAAGCAGGTGCCGACAATGTAGTATTAGAAGAAACAGCCGGCAATCCTATTGTATATGGTGAAAAAATCATTGACAATACATTGCCAACTGTTTTGGTTTATGGTCATTATGATGTGCAACCATCAGTGCCTGATGAATTATGGACAACACCGCCATTTGAGCCAACTATAAGAGATGGTAAAATTTATGCCAGAGGCTCATGTGATGATAAAGGACAAATGTACATGCATGTAAAAGCATTTGAAGCAATGATGAACACAGGGACTTTATCATGTAATGTAAAATTTATGATTGAGGGTGAAGAAGAAGTTGGA
Organism: Bacteroidia bacterium; assembly: GCA_020849295.1. Classification (GTDB taxonomy): domain Bacteria; phylum Bacteroidota; class Bacteroidia; order NS11-12g; family UBA9320; genus JABWCE01. The sequence goes on along the minus strand of JADLGN010000037.1, from coordinate 35,474 downwards.
AGTACTAATTTAGAAATATATGTTAAAAGTCATCATGAAAAACTAAAGGCAGATGTAATTCTTATTTCAGATACAGGTATGATAGCCAACGATATTCCTTCAATAGATGTGGGATTAAGAGGATTGAGTTATGTTGAAGTAGAAGTTACTGGACCAAACAGAGATTTACATTCAGGAGTTTATGGAGGTGCAGTAGCAAATCCAATTAATATTTTGTGTAGTATGATAGCATCAATGCACGATAAAAACAGACATATTACAATTCCCGGATTTTACGATGATGTGAATATACTGAGTGAGGATGACAGAAAATCTCTTAATTCTGCACCATTTAATCTTGAAAATTATAAAAAAGACTTGGATATAGAAGAAGTTATGGGCGAAAATGGTTATACAACCCTTGAAAGAACCGGTATAAGGCCAACTTTTGAAGTAAATGGAATTTGGGGAGGTTATATTGGTGAAGGAGCAAAAACCGTATTACCATCAAAAGCTTATGCAAAAATTTCAATGCGACTAATTCCAAATCAAAAGTCGGAAAAGATAACTAAAATGTTTTCAGATTATTTTATCTCAATAGCCCCCAAAGGAGTGAAAGTAAAAGTTACACCTCATCATGGGGGTGAAGCTGCAATTACACCAACAGATTCTGTAGCATTCAAAGCTGCATCTAAAGCAATAGAAACTACTTACGGTAAATCCCCTATTCCTACATTTGGTGGCGGTAGTATTCCTATTGTGGCACTTTTCGAAAAAGAACTTGGAATAAAGACAGTTTTAATGGGTTTTGGTCTTGACAGCGATGCTATTCACTCTCCAAATGAACATTATGGATTGTTTAATTTTTATAAAGGAATTGAAACAATACCATATTTCTATAAATATTATAGTGAGATGAACAAGTAATAATTATTTTTTATAAGTGCCCGGTAGCAGATTCGAACTGCTATGGCCATAGGCCACCACCCCCTCAAGATGGCATGTCTACCAATTTCATCAACCGGGCATAAATGAGTCTGCAAAGATATTTCAATATTATTTAAATTAGTAAAGTTTATTGTTTGTTTTTAAATTTGTTGTAAATTAATACGATGAAAAAAATACTCAAATTTACTCTTATTTATGTTAGTTTAATTGCTGCTATATCTTTTATTTTACCTAATAATAAAGAAGTCAAAAAACAAAACCCCGGATGGATAGAACAATACAAGTTGATGAAAAACTTAAAAGACGTGGTAGAGTATTTTGGGATTAGAAATACATGGGCAAAAAACGAATTGTTGTATAAAAAAAGCTCAAATACTCTTGAAAATTTTATAGAAATTGGTCCGACAGAAGTAGGAGGCAGGGTAAGAGCTTTACTAATTGATGCAACTGATTCTCTTCATATTTTTGCAGGTGGAATTTCAGGAGGATTATGGCAAAGCTATAATGGAGGAATTACTTGGAGTGTTGTTTCAGATCATGAAATTTCGTTAGCTGTATCTTGTATTACCCAAAATCCATTTAATAAAAATGAAATATATTATGGCACAGGAGAAGGACAAGGAAATTCAGCCGGAATTGATGGAGCAGGAATTTTTAAATCAACCGATGGTGGGAAAACTTTTAGTCAATTATCAGCAAGTGCATCTATACCCTCATTTGCTACCATCTGGGATATTGAATTTTCAAAAACAGACAGTTCTACATTTTATATAGGAACAGGAAGCGGAGGATTATACAGAACTACAAATAAGGGAAAAACTTTCGAACAAATTTATCCTATATCAAAAGAAATAAATGAAATATTAACTTTTAAAGATTCTACAATTTGGGCAGGTGTAAACTCTTATGGAATTATCAAAGCAAAAGAAAATAAAACATTAACTTTTGTAAGATTTACTGATGGTATGCCTCTATCGTTTGGCAGAATAAGCATGAACTATTGCGAAAAATTTCCTAAAGTAGTTTTTTGTCAATTTATGAATACCGGGGGTACATCATTGATAGGAATATATAAAACTTCAAATAGTGGTAAAACCTGGAAAAAAGTTACATCTCCGAGTATTTCAGGAATATATTCATGGAGTTGGTATTGCCTCAATACTATGGTAAGTCCAACAGATACTAATTTTATAATTTCAGAATCGGTAAAATGCGTAGCAAGTACAAATGGTGGTACATCTTGGACAGAACTTGCCCAAAGCCATGCTGATTTTCACTCAGGTTGCTTTTATAAATCAGGCAAAAATTTTATTCTTGGCAATGATGGTGGCGTTTACAGCTTTAATAGAAATACATTTACTACAACAGCAAATTCACTAAACAATGGATTGAATATTACTCAATTTTATACAGGAAATTATAGCAAATACAGCCACGATGCTGTAATAGGCGGAACGCAGGATAACGGAACACAGTTATTTGACGGAATTGTTTTTAGATCAATTCTTGGAGGAGATGGCTCTTATTGTGCATTTTCAAATACAGAACCATATAATGTTTATGCATCAATGCAAAATGGAGAAATAAGAAGGCTCAACAGTTATTATGATTTTGAAAAAAATATAAAACCATCAGGTTCTTATGGATATTATTTTATAAATCCTTTTGAAGTAAACCCCTTAAATGGAAATCAAGTTTATATCCTTTCAAAATTCAAATTACTTGTTTCTACAAACCGAGGCGATAATTGGAGCGAACTTACAAATTCTTTAGCAAAACAAGTATTATCAATGGGAATTAGCTATGAGCAAGACCCTACAATTTGGGCGGGTGGCTCTAATACAACTTTATATAGATGCAAAAATGCTTCGACAACAAAACTTGCTGAAAAAGACTTATCAGCAACAGCTCCTACTTTAGCCAAAGGCTCAGTAATAAATTGTATTAAAGTTGACAATAATAATCCATCAACTATATATATTTCAATGTCTGATATTAATACAAAACCCAGAGTATGGAAAATTAATAGAGCATTGGGAGATTCCTGCAATTGGATAAATATTAGTGGTAACTTACCGTCATCACTGCCGGTAAATGCAGTAGAGGTGAATCCGCAAGACAGCAATATGATTGTTGCGGGAACAGATTTTGGACTTTATACCACTTCTGACGGAGGTAAAAATTGGTTCAAAGAAACATCATTGCCAAATGTTACAGTTTTAAAAATTTTAACACATCCTAAGACAGGTAAAGTTTTTATCTTTACTCATGGAAGAGGCGTATTTTCAGCCAAGTTTAAAAATTTTAAAGAAGTAAATAGTGTTAAAAATTCAGAAAGGAATAGTTATAAAGTAACTTACACTAATCCTGTACAAAATGAAATTAAAATCAAAGTAAGCAATTATACTTACAATAAATTTAAAGCAATGATTGTTGATATGAATGGAAAACAAATTTTAAATGAAACAGTAAATAATAATCAAACTTTAGATATGTCAGGTATAAAAAGCGGTAACTATATTTTAAGATTACAACTTAATAATAATTTTTACAACTTTAAAATTGTAAAATTATAAAATTATAAGATTAAGCTGAGGCTGTTTCAACTTCTCTATTTATTTTTTTAACTAAACCTTGCAAAACATTACCTGGTCCAACTTCAGTAAAAAGTGTTGCACCGTCAGAAATCATTTTATTTACACTTTGTGTCCAACGAACGGGAGCAGTTAGTTGTAAAATCAGATTTTGTTTAATTTCCGTTGGATTTACAAAAGGCAAAGCTGATATATTTTGATATACTGGGCAAATGGGAGTATTGAAAGAAGTTGTGGCTATAGCTTCTTCAAGTTCTATTTTTGCCGGCTGCATAAGAGGAGAATGAAATGCTCCGCCAACAGGTAAAATTAAAGCTCTTTTTGCGCCAGCTTCTTTTAATTTTTCACAAGCAATATTTACACCTGCAATACTGCCTGAAATTACTATTTGACCAGGGCAATTGAAATTTGCGGCAACTACAATTTCTTCGTTTATAGAATTACATATTTTTTCAACTATTTCATCATCTAAGCCAAGAATAGCAGCCATAGTTGATGGATTTTGTTCACAAGCTTTTTGCATTGCCATAGCTCTTTTATATACTAATTTTAACCCATCTTCAAACGAAAGACATCTATTGGCAACAAGTGCAGAAAACTCGCCAAGCGAATGACCTGCAACCATATCAGGATTGAAATTATCAATACACATGGCTTTAATTACCGAATGTAAAAAAACTGCAGGTTGTGTAATTCTTGTTGCTTTAAGCTCTTCGTCTGTACCTTCAAACATAGTTTTTGAAATTGCAAAACCTAAAATAATATCAGCTTTTTCAAATAATTCTTTAGCATAAAAATTATTTTCGTATAAGTCTTTGCCCATACCCGAAAACTGCGAACCTTGCCCTGGAAATATATATGCTTTCATCTTTTTATTTTTTTTGTCAATAATAATTTATTATTAAATATAAAATTACACTTTCTCTAATTTGATTATTTTTACAGGACAATTTTCTGCTGCAGTTTTATTTGCTTCCCATTCGTCGTCACCTGCAATTGCAATATGAAAATTTCTTTTTTTTATGCTATCTATCAAAATACTTTTTCCGTCTTTTCTTGATAATCTCCACCTGAATTTTGAAGCTTCTGTACAGGCATTGCAGCCAATACACTTTTCTCTTTGATAGATAATTCTTATCATTAATTATGATGCAACAATTTTATACAACTTGTCAGAAGGGCGAATTTTATTATTTAGCAAAAACGTAATATTCTCACCTTTTACAGCCTTTGCTGCAGCTTTGTCTTTTATTCTCATTTCATCTATAATGGTTTGAATAAAACCGGTAGTTGGTCCGGTAATAATTATTTCATCACCATTTTGTAAAGTTTGAGATTCTATTAAAAATTCTGCAACACCTGCTTCTTCATAGTATTTTACACCTTTACCAACATACACTTTTCTTTTGGTAGCCTGTGAACCATATTCATTGCTCCATTCGCCAATTTTTTTGCCAAGATAGTATCCATCCCAAAAACCGCGATTATATACAGTAGCCAGTCTATCTTTCCAATCATTAATTTTTTCCTTTGTATAAGTTTTGTCGTTTAGTGAATCTACTGCTTCTCTATAACATTTTGTTACATTATAAACATAATCGGCACTTCTTCCTCTTCCTTCTATTTTCAAAATACTAATTCCGGTTTCATTTATTTTGTCAAGAAAATCAATAGTACAAAGATCTTTGGCAGACATTATATATTCGTTGTCAATCTCAAGTTCTACACCATCTTCTTTGTCGGTTACTATATAACTTTTTCTGCAATTCTGAATACAAGCACCTCTATTTGCCGATGCATTATTTGAATGTAAACTCAAATAACATTTTCCCGAAATAGCCATACACAATGCCCCATGAGCAAATATTTCAATTCTTACAAGTTCGCCCGATGGTCCTTTTATGTGTCTTTTCTTTATAGCTGAAACAAGTGCTGAAGTTTGACTAAGAGTAAGCTCACGAGCCAGTACCATTACATCTGCATATTCGGCATAAAATTCTACAGTATCAATATTTGTTACATTTGATTGAGTAGAGATATGAATTTTTACTCCATTTTTTTTTGCATAATTCATTACCGCATGGTCAGAAGCTATAATTGCATCAATTTCATTTTGTTTTACAGCATCAACTATATTTTTCATCAACGAAATGTCGTGGTCATATACAATAGTGTTCAAAGTAAGATAACTTTTTACATTATGCTCTTTGCAAATACTCGAAATTTTTTTTAAATCATCAATTGTAAAATTATTGCTCGAACGTGTACGCATGTTAAGTTGCTCTACGCCAAAATATATTGAATTTGCCCCCGCCTGAATGGCAGCCATTAATGATTCATAAGAACCAGCCGGAGCCATTATTTCCATTTTACTTTTCATTTACTTTTTTTTTGTTCTTTAAGCGATTCTTTTCTTATTAAATTAAATAGTTTATTCACCAACTTAGAGTTTACATTATTTTCATTTGCCAGAATTTGGCGAATTTCTTCTGTATAATTCCAATATTCAGTTTGAAGTGGTTCAATATTTTTCTTTATTTTTATTTTCCCAATTTCTTTTGAAATAATAAACCTCTTGCCAAGCAATTCAATTATTTTTTTATCAATTTCAAGTAGTTTTTTTCTGTTATTTTCCAATTTGTTATCTATATAAATAGTTTTTCTCAAAATTAGTTTGCACAAAAAGTGAGAAAAAAAGACAAAGAGTTACTTTATTGATTCAATGTTAAAAATTTTAGCAATGTTATCAGCAATCATTTTACTGTCATTGTTGGGTTTTTCAACATAATAAACATTTTCAATATCTATTTGATTTTTTGATTTAAAAAATTTAAATATATCTGCTTTTACACTTAACTCATTATTTCTGTTAAGTAAAAATGGTTTTGAAAAAAATAACTTAATTCTCCTTGAATTCTTATAGGGAGCAATGTAACCGCCAATTTTATAATCAAGAATTTTGCTACCATTTGACGAGCCTTCGAGATTAAAATTTATATATCCCTTTATGCTGTCAGAAAACATTGCATTACTAAATAAAGAAAGCAATTTATTATTTAAATTAGTTAAAGAATCTTCAATCCCAATAGTAAATTCAATACTGCTTATATAATACTTTACACCTTCAAGCGGTGTATTAAAAATTATATCCTGAGGAAATGTTTTGTTTTGGTTAATGTCAATCAAATAATAAGTTGATTGAGCATCTACTACAAGACTATCAATTGTTTTAAGTTTTAAGTTATTTATATGGTAGCTGATTTTTTTTATCGAAATTGTATCAATTCTGAAAGTACGGTCCCAAAAATATTGTTTATTAAGAACTAAGTTGCTATCTTTCCAAGTATGATTTATTTTTAATAAAACTGTTTGTTTATATGGCTTAGGGTCGCTATCACGACATGAGATAAACAATGAAAAAAATAAAAATATAAATAAAATTTTATTTTGCTTTACCATAAAATAAGGTGCAAAATAAATTCATTTGAATTAAATAGTTTATTAAAATCATCAGAAAAATTAAAAATTAAAAAATTTGAAACGATAAATTTATTTTAAGAAAATTTAAAAATTTAGACTAAAATCTTGTTTAATTATAATAAATTAAGTTTGTTTGCAAACCTATTTAATATTGAAAGTATATGACAAAAGCAGAAGTTATTAATGAAATTGCAGAAAAAACAGGAATAGATAAAATTTCTGTTCAGGAAACTGTAGAATGTTTTTTTAAAGTTGTAAAAAACAGATTGAATGATGGTGAAAACCTTTATTTCAGAGGATTTGGAAGTTTTATTCTAAAAAAGAGGGCTAAAAAAATAGCTAGAAACATTTCAAAAAACACTCAAATCACCATTCCTGAGCACTTTATCCCAAAATTCAAACCGGCTAAAGTATTTATGGAAAAAATCAAGAAAAGTGAAAAAGTTAAAAAGCTTATTTCTAAATAATAAGTTTTTTAAATTAGATTAATTGGTGTCAAACAATAACAACTTCAAACTATATTCTCTGCTTGGGGTTGTTATTGTTTTGCTTTTAATTTTAACTTTTGCCGGAATAAATTCAAAAACAGCCAAATTTGATAAATCACAGATTGAATCAAGTTCAAATTTTAATACTTATGAATTTTTAAACGAATACACTAAAAATAACCCAGAGATAGTTTCATTAATTCAAAAAGTAAAATCAGATTCGCTTAATTCAACTTTAATTGATCAGTTAATTAACAAAAGTTCTGAACAAAACATAAAACATACCTTAGCTTATGGGTATTTTTTAAAAGGAAAAAATCAAAACAATTTAATATTATTGCAGCAAGCTGCTGATTTGTTTTTAGAGATTTCATCAAGTGATTCAATACTTAATTTTCAACAATTTTGTGTATTTTATGGAAAGAAATCTTGTGATTTGATTTTAGAAAAAGAACCTGAAAACAAAAATGCTTTAACTAAAAAAGCATCATTTCTTATATATCTTGAAAATGAAACAATGCAAGGTGTTCAATTACTGAAAGAAGTTGAAACTTTAGACTCAAATTATATAGAAGCTCAACATTTGCTAATGATTTTGGCAATTCAAAGCAATCAATATGAAAAAGCTGTAAAACGATTAAAAAAATTAATATCTTTGCAGCCCGAAAATTCTTTTTATAAAGAATTATTATTAAAAATAGAAACACAACAATTAAAGTAAAAATATTATTATGCCAAGCGGTAAAAAAAGAAAACGTCACAAAATTTCAACACACAAACGTAAGAAACGTTTAAGAAAAAACAGACATAAGAAAAAGTAATTTAATCAAATAAAAAGCCGTGGCAAATGAACTTTACATAGAAGTAACGCCGCAGGATGAAAAAATTGCTTTTTTACAGGATAAGCGTCTAATTGAATTTTATCAAGAAAAAAAAGGTAAAAATTTAGTTGTAGGCGATATTTATGTTGGTTTAGTAAAAAAAATTTTAACAGGGAACAATGCAGCATTTATTGATATAGGAATTGATAAAGATGCGTTTACTCACTACTCAGATTTAGGCCCAAATATCAGAAGTTTTTTAAAACTATCACGAATTGGGCTTTCAGGCGGATTAAATAAGCCGGGTTTGAGTGCGATAAAAAATGAACCTGAAACTTTAAAAACAGGCAATGTAGCTGAAGTATTAAAAAAGAATCAGCAGGTTCTGGTACAAATTTTAAAAGAGCCAATTTCATCAAAAGGACCAAGAGTTACTACTGAAATTACAATAGCTGGAACATATTGTATCCTTATTCCATTTCAAAATTCTGTAAGTATTTCAAAAAAAATAATTGAAAGGTCAGAGCGTAATCGTTTAAAACATATTATAAGTGAAAATTTACCCGAAAACTTTGGTATTGTAGTACGCACAGCTGCAAAAGGCATAAATGAAAATATACTCTTAAACGATATAAACTATCTTGTAGCAAGATGGGATATTATGGTTTCAAATATGAAAAACGCCAAAAAAGGGGACAAAGTTCTTGGCGAACCTTCATACACAATTTCTGTTGTAAGAGATTATTTGGGAATTGGATTAAATAGTGTAGTTACAAATGATTTAGATACCTATAAGCAGTTGTCAAAATTTTTGGAAATTACCAAATCAACTGCTGTTAGTAGTTTAAAGCATTACAAAGGAAACGTTTCATTTTTTGAGCAGTTTGGAATAAGCAAACAACTTAAAACAAGTTTTGGAAAAACAGTTTCGTTTAGTGCCGGCTCATATCTGGTAATAGAACATACAGAAGCATTACATGTAATAGATGTAAACAGTGGTTCGGGATATAATAAGCAAAATACTCAAGAAGAAAATGCACTTCAGGTAAATCTCGAAGCTGCAAAAGAAATAGCTCGTCAGGTAAGGCTTAGAGATATGGGGGGAATAATCGTTATTGATTTTATTGATACAAAAGATAACAATAATAAAAAGAAAATCCAAAAAGCATTAATAGATGCAATGAAAGAAGACAGAGCAAGTCATTCTATTTTGCCTATGAGTAAATTTTGCATAATACAACTTACAAGAGAAAGAGTAAGACCAGAAACATTAATTGAGACAGAAGAAAAATGCCCTATGTGTAAGGGAGACGGTACTGTAAGTTCTTCACAAAATATTGAAAAAGATATTGAAAATAATGTAAAATACCTTGCACAAAATCTTAATTTTCGAAAAATTAAAATTGTAACTCATCCCTTTCTTTTTTCATATTTTACTAAAGGATTTTTATCAAGACGAATAAAGTGGAAATTATTGTACAATATATGGGTAAAAATTGTACCTGATATGTCATTACATTATGGCGAATTTCATATTTTTGACGAAAATGATGAAATAATTAAAACGTAATAAAATGGTGAACAAATCAATAATTGTAAATACAATCTGTATTTTAATTTTAAGTGCATGTGTTTCTCAAAAAAAATTTGACTTGCTAAAGCATGACTTTAATAATATTTCAAAAGATAAAAAAAATTGTGATTCTACAAATAAAGAAAATCAACTTAAAATTATTGATTTTAAATTACAGGTAGAAAATTTAAATAATGATTTAAATAAATTGAAATTTGAAAACGAAGAGTCTAATTCTAAATTTAATCAAATAAAAAAGTCTTATGAGCAACTTAAAGAAATATATGAAACCAAGCTTGCAAGCGAAGCACTGTCAAAAGATGAATTAAAGAAAAGTCTTCGAGAACTTGAAGATAAACTGGTTAAAAAAGAATTAGAATTGAACGAAAAAGAAGCAAACCTATTAAAAAAAGAACAGGAAGTAAACAAACTTAGCGATGAGGTTACGTCAATAGCAAACAATCTAAAAGAAAGAGAAAACAGAATAAAAGAATTAGAAGAATTACTGAAACAGAAAGACGAAAAAGTGAAAAATCTTAAAGAAACATTAGAAAAAGAGCTTTTAGGATACAAAGAAAGCGGACTTTCAGTTAGTATTAAAGATGGTAAAGTTTATGTATCTGTTGATGAAAAACTATTGTTTCAGTCAGGAAAAACAGAAGTATCACAAAATGGCAAGAAGGCATTATTAAAACTATGCAGCAGTATAAAAAATATTAAAGATTTTGAAATTGTTGTAGAAGGACATACTGATGATGTTCCTATAAAAACAGCCAGATTTGAAGATAACTGGGATTTAAGCGTACTTAGAGCAACATCAGTAATAAGAATAATGATTAAAGAAGGAGAAATTGACCCAAAATTTGTAGTGCCTTCAGGCAGAAGTTATTTTTTCCCTGCTGATAGTTCGGATAGCATAGAAGCAAAAGCGAAAAACAGAAGAATAGAAATTATTTTATCTCCTGACATAGAAAAAATTTTGAATATAATTAAAAAATAATCTTGAAAATTAGTTTTATTGTTGTAGGTAAAACGAATACAGTTTGGTTAGAAAGTGGCATTGCTGAGTATTTAAAAAGGATTAAACATTATGTTAACTTTGAAATTATAGAAATACCTGATTTAAAATTCAAAATTTCTACATCTGAATTAAATATTAAGAAAGCAGAAAAAGCTGAAATTTTTAAATATTTTCCAAAATCTTACTTTTTAATTCTACTTGACGAAAAAGGCAGAGAATTTTCATCATTGAGTTTTGCAACATATATCGAAAAAATTTTGACAAACAGTAATAAACATATAATATTTGTTGCCGGAGGTGCTTATGGATTTGATGATGAACTTTATAATATTTGTAATGACAAAGTTTCATTATCTCAAATGACATTTTCACATCAGATGATAAGATTATTTTTTACAGAACAGCTTTACAGGGCATTTACAATTCTTAAAAATGAAAAATATCATCATAAATAAAGTAAAGTTGTTAATAAAATATGAATAAAATTTTGGCAACAAAATTGCTTTAAAAGTGTTATATTAATACGTTTGATAAATTTTAAAAATAGAAAAAGAATAATTTAAATATTATGGCAAAAGTAATAGATGAAAAAGGTAAAGTGGGACGCCCATCAACTAAACCTGTGGAAAAGAGAAAAGCTTACTATGTAAATGTAGTAGTAAAAAATCCTCATTTAGGTACAATAAGCAATGTATTGGTTAGTAGAAATTCTAAAAATGAAGCATTATTTCTTCTAAAGAGAAGTGCTCAAGGAAGTGATTATCTTGGATATTGGGATGGAAAACAGTATATAAAAGAAAATCTTAACTAATTATATAAACAAACCAAGTTTTTATTATAATTCAATAGAAATTTTATAGCCTGAATGGGCTCTTATATTTAAAACTTTAAGGAAATCTAACATTAAGTATTGTCCCTTAATTCCGGTAAGTGTACCTTCTATAATATTAGTGTTTTCAAGTTTCATACTTTGAATTTTTTCAGGATACCTTAAAATTGGATATTTAATTATAGTTTCAGGTATATATATATATGTGAATTTTTTTAACTCATCTGGCAATAATTTAATTATTTTATCTTTTTCAAAACTTAAGTCAATATAATTAGAATCTGATTTAAGCATTTGTTGCCAGTTTGTTTTGTCTTTAAAATGATTTTTTAAAAAAACTTCTATCAAACCTGCGGCTTGTCTATATGGTGTTTCTGCAATTACAAGAGCTTGGGTTGCACCTTGGTCAATCCATCTGCTCGGTACTTGTGTAACTCTTGTTACTCCTACTTTTATATTACTTGTATTGCTCAAATATACATAGTGCGGTTTGAAATGATGTTCCATTTCCCACTCATAATCTCTAAGTGCAATACCTTCATGTATTCTGCTTAATTCAGGATTAATAATGCTTGGCGAAGCCTGCGGAGAATTAATAAAAGCATCGTAACTCATACCTTCGCCATAAACTTTTTTTATCTTTTTACCGGTTATAATACAATTTATTTCATTCTCAAAAGTGATTTTTATTTTTTTACCAATGTAATCGTTTAAGTAAATCAAGTGATTTTCAATTAAGTTATTAAATAAAGGTAAACTGTAGTGAACAATTTCCTTTAATTGTGTTTTCATTTTTCTAATGTTGCCGGTTACTATCATCTTTTTAAGTTTGATTTAACTGTAAAATTTTAATAGGTAAAATTATATATTTTTTATATTCCTTTAAAAATACTTTTAATCAAAGTTGAATAAAGTATTAATAAAAAATTTTATTTTAAAATGTTTGAAAAATAGATTATTAATCAGTCAATTTAGAATGAATATAAATTATATTTAATTGATAAAAAATTGCTTTGTGTAAAGATTTACTCTCTTATATTTGCAATCTCTAAAAACACAGGTTGAACAAATATGTTTAAAAAATTAATAAGCAGAAGAAATATTGCAATCTCAGCGTCAATATTTTCTTTTTTAACTGCTACAATGGCACAAACTGTTGAAAGGGCTTCAGACAGTTCAAATTCAAACTTATTTTATACAGACAACACTTTTTTAATTCTTTTGTTTTTATGTTTATTATTTTTAATAATAGCATTCTTTCTGTATAGGGTTAAATCTCATCTTGATAATATTTTACATGAGAAAACCACAGGTAAAGAAAAGCCTACCTATTATGAAAAATCACTAAGACCTTGGTTGCAAACGCTTAATCCAACCATTACAGCACTTACTATTGCTACAATTTTGGGTTTAATTACATTTATCAAAGCATATCAATTTGGAATGAATGAGGTTGGAGTACAACAAAACTATTCTCCAACTCAACCAATAAATTACTCGCATAAATTACATGCCGGAAAATTGCAAATAGATTGTAAATACTGTCACTCAACTGCAGAGTATAGCAAGCAAGCGAGTATTCCATCTGCAAATACTTGTATGAACTGCCACAAATTTGTAAATCTTCGTGACAGATATGATGGAAAAGTATCACCTGAAATAGATAAAATATACAAAGCTGTAGGCTGGGATCCTGAAAATAGCGAATACATTAAAGATTATAAACAAAAACCAATTGAATGGGTTAGAATTCATAACTTACCTGATTTAGCATATTTTAATCACTCACAACATGTAAGTGTTGGAAAAGTTGAATGTCAAACATGCCACGGTCCAGTTCAAGAAATGGATAAAGTATATCAATTTTCTACATTACAAATGGACTGGTGTATAAATTGTCATCGTGAAAAAAGTATTGATGTTGCCAACAATAAGTATTATGAGGATTTACATAAAAAAATAAAACTTGAAGGTAAGACAGTTTACACAGTTGAACAAAATGGTGGAACTGAGTGTGCAAAATGTCATTATTAGTACTATTAAATCAATCAGATGGAAAATAAAAATAAATATTGGAAAGGAATAGAAGAAGCAGAACAACATCCTGAGTTTGTAAAATCAAAAGGAAACGAATTCAGCGATGCGTTACCCATTGAAGAAATGTTGTCAACTTTGGACGATGATTTGTCAGCAAATAGAAGAGATTTTCTTAAATTTTTTGGTTTTAGTGTATCAGCAGTTGCTCTTGCAGCATGTAACAAAGCATCAGTAAAATATGCAATTCCATATATTGAAAAACCTCAAAATGTAACTCCGGGCAATCCAAATTATTATGCATCAACATGTGCTAGTTGCAATAGCGGATGTGGAATGATTGTGAAAACAAGAGAAGGGCGCCCAATAAAGCTTGACGGAAGTAATGAATCGCCTGTTTCTTCAGGTGCTCTTTGTGCAACCGGACAAGCTGGAATATTAACAATGTATGATATAAACAGATTGGCAAATCCATTGGAAAATGGTGATGAACAAACCGATTGGGCAAAAATTGACAAAAAAATAATATCAAAACTCACATCAATAGCTGCAACATTCGGAGCAATAAGAATAGTAACTTCAACAAACAATAGCCCATCATTTGCAGCAGCTGTAAATTTATTTAAACAAAAATATCCTACAACAGAGTTAGTAACCTATGATGCAGTATCATATTCCGGAATTTTGATTGCCAATGAAAAATCATTTGGTAAAAGAGTGATTCCAAATTACAATTTTGAAAAGGCCGAAGTAATAGTTTCGTTTGGAGCTGACTTTCTTGGAACGTGGATATCTCCGGTGGAATATACTAAAAAATGGGTAAAAAACAGAGACCCAAAAAATGGTAAAATGTCTCGTCATTATCAATTTGAATCAATACTTTCTTTAACAGGTTCAAATGCTGATATTAGAGTACCAATGAAAGAATCAAAAGAAGGTATTTATGTAATTTCATTATATAATGAGATTGCTAAATTAGCCGGAGTAGCACAACTTGCAGTTACTCAAAATGCTGAGCTTGCAGGAAATCAGATTAAAAATTCTGCTAAAGAACTTTTCAATGCTAAAGGAAAATCTTTAGTTGTTTCAAAATCTAATAATCCTGAAATACAAACAGTAATTAACGGTATTAACATGTTGCTGGGTAATTATGGAACAACAGTAGATTTAGATAATTATTCAAATCAATCAAAATTTATTGAAGCAGATTTTGAAAAATTTGTTAATGATCTCAGCACCGGTACAGTTAAAGGTGTTGTTTTTGTTAATTGTAATCCTGTATATTCATATCACAATTCTGCAAAACTATCAGAAGGGCTTAAAAATGCTGAACTTGTTATTTCTACTTCTATTTCAAAAGACGAAACTTCAAAATTTGCAGGATATGTATGTCCTGATAATCATTTTCTGGAAAGTTGGGGAGATGCAGAACCAAAAAATGGTTTAATATCTTTTACTCAGCCTACAATTTCACCTGTTTTCAATACACGTCAAGTAATAGAATCGCTTCTTACTTGGTCTGCTGTAATGCCTGAAAATGCAAAAGCTTATAATTTTATTAAATCAAATTGGGCATCTTCTGGCGAAGATGTTTGGAATAAATCAATACACGATGGAGTATTATTGAAGCCTGAATTAACTGTAACTATTCCATCATTTGCTGCCAATCTTAGTGATTCAGTATCAAAAATAGTTTCATCATTGCCAAAAAGCGATACTCCCGAGTTGATAATTTATCAGAAAGTAGGAGTTCGTGATGGTTCAATGGCTAATAATCCTTGGTTACACGAATTACCCGATCCGGTTACTAAAGTTTGTTATGATAATTACCTTTCAATATCAAAAAGCGATGCAGAAAAAAATGGTTTTGAACAAAATGATGTAGTAAATATTTCAATAAACAATATTAGAATAAGTGAAATTCCGGTATTGATTCAGCCAGGGCAGGCACAAGGGACTTATGCTATTGCAATGGGATACGGAAGAACTGAGTCAGGAAAAGTAGGCAAAAATCTTGGAAAAAATGTATTTCCATTTGTAAAAACAGAAAATGGTTCATATACATATAATATATCAGGACCTATTTCTTTTGAAAAAACAAGAAAAAATTATGTTCTTGCACAAACTCAAACACATCATACAATTGAAGGTAGAGATTTTATTAGAGAAGCAAGTATTGGTCAGTATAAGAAAAATCCTGCTGTTAAAAATGAAAATAAGTTAAATCTTATTTCACTTTGGGAAGAGCATGATTATACAAAAGGTCATAAATGGGGAATGGCGATAGATTTGAACAAATGCACTGGTTGCGGTTCATGCGTTGTAAGTTGTCATATTGAAAATAATGTTCCAGTAGTAGGTCGTGATGAAGTTATATTAAGACGTGAAATGCACTGGATGAGAATTGACAGATATTACAGTTTTTACGATGATGGCACTATTTTAACCAAAGAAAAGAAATTAAACAAAGTTGATGCTTCTGTTTATGACAATATTTCTGTGGTAAACGCACCAATGATGTGCCAACATTGTGACCATGCACCTTGTGAAACAGTTTGTCCGGTACTGGCAACTACTCATGCAAGTGAAGGTATAAACCAAATGACTTATAACCGATGTATTGGAACAAAATATTGTGCAAACAATTGTCCGTATAAAGTTCGCCGCTTTAATTGGTTTAAGTATAACGACAACGATAAATTTGATTATCATTTTAACAATGACTTGGGCAAAATGGTTATCAATCCAGATGTAACTGTAAGACATCGTGGGGTTATGGAAAAATGTAGTTTTTGTATTCAAAAAATACAAGCAGGTAAACTCACAGCAAAGAGAGAAAACAGGAAACTTGTTGATGGAGAAATTCAAACAGCATGTTCATCATCTTGTCCATCAGGAGCGATTGTTTTTGGAGACAAAAACGATCCTAACAGTCAGATTTCAAAACTATTTAGAGATGAAAGGTCATATCACATGTTAGACGAAGTAGGTATAAAACCAGCAATGATGTATATGACAAAAATTAGAAATACAGATACAACAATTTAAAAAAAATAATAAATAAATGTCAGTAATAGATTCAGTAATAAGGCAACCGCTTGTACATGGAGATAAAAACTACCATGATATTACAACAGATATTTGCCGTCCATTAGAAAATAAGCCTACAAAGCTTTGGTGGATTGGTTTTGTACTATCCTTTTTATTTTTCATTTTACTTGTAGTAACACTAACATATACAACATGGGTTGGTATAGGAGTTTGGAATTTAAATAAAACAGTTATGTGGGGTTGGGATATAACAAACTTTGTATTTTGGATAGGTATAGGTCATGCAGGAACATTGATTTCAGCAATTCTATTACTGTTCAGACAAAAATGGAGAATGTCAATAAATCGCTCAGCCGAAGCAATGACAATTTTTGCTGTAATATGTGCTGCAATGTTTCCGTTTTTTCACATGGGTAGAATTTGGGTAGGTATATACTGGGTATTTCCAATTCCAAATGCATTTGGCTCACTGTGGGTTAATTTTAATTCTCCTCTATTATGGGACGTATTTGCTATTTCAACATATTTTTCTGTTTCATTAATTTTCTGGTATCTTGGTTTAATTCCGGATATTGCTACAGTTAGAGACAGAGCTAAATCAAAAATGAGAAAATATTGGTATAACTTTTTCTCAATGGGCTGGACTGGCTCGGTAAGAACATGGGCAAGATACGAAATAGTTTCACTTATTTTAGCCGGTATTTCAACACCTCTGGTATTATCAGTACACTCTGTGGTTTCTATGGACTTTGCTACATCTATTGTACCTGGTTGGCATACAACTATTTTCCCGCCTTACTTCGTTGCAGGAGCTATATTTTCAGGTTTCGGGATGGTGCTTACTCTTTTACTTATTGCAAGAAAAGTATTAAACTATCAAGAATATATAACAGTAGGACACTTAGAAGCAATGTCAAAAATTCTTTTGCTTACAGGTACACTCGTAGGATTAGCATATATAACCGAGTTTTTTATTGCATGGTATTCAGGGGTAGAATATGAACAATATGCTTTTCTTAACAGAGCATTTGGACCATATTGGTGGGCTTATTGGACTATGATGAGTTGTAATCTTATTGCTCCACAGGTATTCTGGTTCAAATGGGCAAGAACAACACCCTGGTTTTTGTTCATGGTTTCAATTTTAGTAAATGTAGGAATGTGGTTTGAAAGATTTGTAATTATTGTTACATCTTTACATAGAGATTATCTTACCTCTTCATGGGCTATGTATTCACCTTCATGGGTAGAAATAGGAATATTTTTAGGAACATTTGGATTATTTTTTACTTGTTTCTTCTTATTCTGTAAATTTTTACCAATTATAAATATGTCAGAAGTTAAAAGTATCCTAAAAAACAAAGAATAATATGTTTTGCTTTAGTAAATCAATAGATAAAAGAAACTTAGTGTATGGAGTTTACGATGATGAACACAAACTACTAAGCACAGTTGAAGCAGTTAGAGAAAAAGGATTTGAAATATTTGATTGTTTTACTCCATTTCCTGTTCATCATTTAGATACTGCAATGGGCATTAAACGATCAAAATTATCAATTGCTGCATTTATTAGCGGCGCTACAGGTTTTGGACTTGGATTGCTTTTGCAGTTTTATATGATGGTTTTTGATTGGCCTATGAATATAGGAGGAAAACCAACATCATATAGAATGCTTCCAAGTATGATACCGGTAGTATTTGAAAGTACTATTCTATGTACAGCATTTGGTCTTGCATTATTATTTTTTATAAGAAATAAAATGGGACATGGTGTAAATCCTGACATTTTAAATATAAGACAAACCGACGACAGATTATTAATAGCATTTGATTCTGATAAATTAAACAAGTTTAATTCTGAAGAACTTAATATTTTACTAAAAGAAAACGGTGCTATTGAAATTAATAAATTTTCAGGAAAATACGCCAACAAAAATTAATTAATAGAGGGAACAATGCATAATATTAAAAAAATATTTTACACTTGTATTGCAGCTACTGCATTATATGCTTGTACAAGTCATGGTGACAACACGGGAATTGAATATATGCCCGATATGTATGTGTCAAAAGCTTACGAGCCATTTTCGCAAGACAGGCACATGGACTTAAATCCAAATGGAATGACTATGAGATTACCTGTTACAGGAACCATAGCAAGAGGTCAATTAGATTATATATTTAATTACCCAAATACTCCCGAAGGGTATGAGGCATCTGCAGCGGCAATAAATCCTGTTGCAAAATCAGAAGATAACCTTAAAGAAGGCGAAAGATTATATAATATATATTGCTCTATTTGTCATGGAAAAACCGGTGGAAACGATGGATCTGTAATTACAGTTGGAAATTTTGCTCGACCACCATTTCCAAATTATCAAGATGCATATATTCAAAACCTTGCGGAGGGTAAAATATATTTTGCTATTACCTATGGTAAAAATATGATGGGAGCTCATGGACACATGCTTACACCAACCCAAAGATGGCAAGTAGTAAATTATGTAAAAAAACTTAGTCTTGGAGATAATTTTACTGTTCAGACAGAAACTAATGCTAATACAAGTACTGATACAACAACATCTAAAAATTAAGAAAAATGGCACATCATCATATAGATATTAAACAAGAAAAATTTGAATTTACCTCAAAGTCAAAAATTGTAAGTATTGTTCTTTTGGCTGTTGGGTTAATTCTATCAATTATTGGAGTAATTCAACTTAAAAATAATCACACAAATTCAAACCATCATCAAACAACAGAGGTTACTACAACTCAAACAGATTCTCACACTGAAAATACACAAACTCACGCTAAATCTTGGACATTAAGATTTTGGGCAAATTTATTACTTAACAGTTATTATTTTTTACTGTTTGGAATAGGAGGTTTGTTTTTTGTTGCACTTAATTATATTGCAAATGCTGGCTGGGCAACATTAATTAAAAGAATTGCAGAGGCTATGAGTGCTTATATTCCCATAGGACTTGTTTTATTAATGATTGCACTTGTTTTTGGCGGAAGTGAAATTTATCATTGGGTGCATTACGAACACCTTCACCTTAGCGAAGGAATGGAAGGCTATGATGAAATACTTGCAGGGAAAAGCGGATTTCTTAATACCAAATTTTTATACTTTGGAGTTCCAGCTATATTACTGATATGGTACACCGTAAGAATGATTTTAAGAAGATTATCACTTAGAGAAGACGAAGAAGGAGGATTAACATTTTTTAATAAATCTATTAGAATATCAGCTGGTTTTATGGTGTTCTTTTTATTCTCATTTTCAGTATTTGCATGGATTGTAATGATGAGCATAGATGCACATTGGTATAGCACAATTTATTCAGTATACAATTGGGGTATTATGTTTGTAACCTCTATTACTGTAATTGCATTTATAACTATGTACCTAAAATCAAAAGGATATATGGAACTTGTTTCTCCTGAAATATTCCACGACCTTGGTAAATTTATGTTTGCATTTTGTATATTTTGGGCTTATGTGTGGACGGCACAGTTTTTATTAATTTGGTACGCTAATATCCACGAAGAAGTAGTTTACTACAATGTTAGATTACATGGTTATTTCCGTCCATTATTTTTCATTAATCTATTTATTAATTTCTTCATTCCTTTTTTAATATTAATGACTAAGAATGCAAAGAGAAATCCAAAAACTTTATTAATTGCAGGTACCTGTATTTTAGTAGGACATTGGCTTGATTTATTTGTAATGATTATGCCCGGAACTATGGGCGAATCTTCTGGTATTGGATTGTTAGAAATAGGAATGCCTATTGCTTTTGCCGGTTTATTTATTTATGTAGTAAAATACAGCCTTTCAAAAGCGAATTTATATCCAGAAAAACACCCATACGTTGTAGAATCTGCAACTTATGATGTAGGTGTTTAAAAAAAAATGTTTTAATAAGTATTAAGAAAGGCAAAATGAAAATTTTGCCTTTCTTAATTTTATCAATAGTTTAATTAAACCATGCTTTATATTAAAAAAATTATATCTTTGAATTTATAAATATTTAATTTGTATATAAAAATTAAATAGTTTTAATAGATAGTTAAAGCTTAATAAATTATAAAAATATGTCTGTAAACAAAGTTATTTTACTCGGCAATCTTGGCAAAGACCCTGAAGTTCGCTATCTTGATAGTAATAGAGTTGTTGCAACATTTAGATTGGCAACAAACGAAATATATACCGATAGAAAAGGAAATCGTATAAGACAAACCGAATGGCATAATATTGAATTATGGGACAATCTTGCAAAAATAGCCGAAAAGTATCTTAAAAAAGGATTTACAATATATCTGGAAGGGAAAATTAAAACAGACCAATGGGTAGATAAAGAAGGCATAAGCAGAAGTCAGAAAAAAATAAGAGGTATTAATATTACAATTGTAAATAAAGAGAAAAATAAATCTGAAAATGAAAATTCAGTAAATGAAGAAAGAGAAGAACATGAAATAAATGATACAATAAACGAATCTTTTTCTGAAGAAAATTTCAATGAAGATATTTCTTAAATGGTTATATATATAAAGTTATAAAATTGGATCCTGAGCCGAGAACTTACCTATTACATATTATATTACAGTTTTTAAATCAAGAGATTTTTGAAAACTCTGCATTACTATTGTTACTTTTTATTGTAATATTATTAATGCTTTTTATATCTACAATTACATCTGCAGCAGAAAATGCATTTTTTTCGCTAACACCGGGCAATATAGATGAACTGAGCCTAAGTAACACAAAATCGGCAAATTGTGCCATTAAATTATTGAATGAACCAAATGAGGAAACTGCCGGCAAGAAACTGCTTGCAAGTATTTTATTGATTAATAATTTTACAAATATTTTTGTAGTTATAAGTTCATCATTGCTTATATCACTCCTTTTTAATTTTAGCCAATACCCAGTTGCCGGATTTATTATAGAAATAGTTGCTATCACATTTGTAATAGTTTTAATTAGTGAAATTATCCCTAAAATTTATGCTACACAAAATGCATTGAGAGTTGCATTACTTATGGCTATACCTCTTTATTATTCACAAATATTGCTAAAACCCTTTATTTGGATTTTAGTATATAGTACAAATTTTATTGACAAATATTTTGAAAAAAAGCAACAAGATGTTTCATTAGAAGAACTAAATCATGCCATAGAAATAACATCAGACAAAGAACTGTCTGAAGAAAAAAATATATTAAAAAGTCTTGTAAATTTTGGAAATACAAGTGTAAAACAAATAATGAAACCAAGACTTGATGTAATTGCTGTAGAAAAAAATACAAGTTTTAATGAATTATTGAAATTGATAAATGAATGTGGTTATTCGAGAATACCTGTTTATGAAAATGATTTCGACAGTATTTTGGGCATTTTATACATCAAAGACATTTTGCCATTAGTGAGTAAAAGTGCAAATAATACAAGTTGGGAATCGCTAATTCGCCCACCATTTATTGTCCCCGAATTTAAAAAAATTGACGATTTGTTGAATGAATTTAAAACAAAAAAAATACACATGGCAATTGTTGCTGATGAGTATGGCGGAACACTGGGAATAGTCACTCTTGAAGATATCCTTGAAGAAATTTTTGGAGAAATAAAAGATGAATTTGATGATGATGAAGCTGAGTATAAAAAAATAAATGAAAACACTTATTTGTTTGAAGGTAAAACACAGATTGTAGATTTATTGAAAATTTCAGATACTGAACCAGGCTATTTTGACGAAATAAAAGGAGAAGCAGAAACAATTGCAGGGTTGATAATGGAATTAACGCAAAATATACCATCACAAGGAGATAAAGCAATTTTTGGAAAATTTGCTTTCTCTGTTGACAAAGCAGACAATCGAAAAGTAATAAAAGTAAGAGTAGAAATAAATCAATAAAAAATAAATGTATAGAAATTCGGTATTAATTATTATTTTATTAATAATGCTTACTTCGTGTAAAGAGCCTTATTTGCCCAAGCAGCACGCTTACCCATTTATTGATTTTCCAAAACATGAATATGAATATTGGGATATTGCCGAAGTGCCATATTCATTTTATAAGCCAAAATATTCAGTATTGATAGCTGATACAAGTTCATCTTTTTGGTACAATCTAGAATTATTACCCTTTGATGCCACTTTATACCTAAGTTATAAAACTTTTAAAACACCACTTGAATATGATTCTTTAATTTTTGATACTCGAAATTTAGTTTATAAACATACTATAAAAGCAAGCGAAATACCCGAAACTGAAATAAAAGACAGTAGCGGAAACTCTGGTATTTTTTATGAAATAAAAGGAGAAACTGCTACTTCTTGCAATTTTTATATAAGTGATAATAAGTCAAAATTTTTTAGAGGAGCCTTGTATTTTAATAACTATACAACAATAGATTCTGTAAGCCCTGTAATTGATTTTATAAAACAAGACTTGAAGTATATGATAAAATCTTTCAGGTTTAAATAAGCACATAATAATTTTTTTAATTCAAAAAATTGTAGGTTTGTAAAACAGTCTTAAAAATGCTTAAAGAATTAAAAAAGACAATTTCAGATCAATCAAATTACAATAGGATTTCAAAAAAACTTTGGATATATTTTTTTTTCGGAATTTTATTATTTATAGCATTTATACTACTTGTAAAAACCGGTTTGCTGGGTAAAATGCCGGATATTGATGAGCTAGAAAACCCAAAATCAAATCTTGCTTCAGAAGTTTACAGTAGCGATAAAGTTTTATTAGGTAAGTATTATTATGAAAATCGTGCAAATTGTGATTTTAAAGATTTGCCGTCTAATTTGGTAAATGCCCTGATAGCAACGGAAGATGTTAGATTTTACAAACATTCAGGTATAGATATAAAAGCACTTTCAAGAGCTGTAATATTTCTTGGAAAAGATGGGGGAGCAAGCACAATTACACAACAACTAGCTAAAAATTTGTTTCACAACAGAAGTTCGTTTATTCTTACCCGAATTTTACAAAAAGTAAAAGAAATGATAATTGCCATTGAATTAGAAAGGCAATACACTAAAGAAGAAATCATATCGCTTTATTTTAATACAGTTCCTTTCGGGGGAAATTCTTATGGAATAAAAACTGCTTCAAAAACTTTTTTTAATAAAAAACCAATAGATTTAACTGCCGAAGAAGCTGCCTTACTTGTAGGAATGCTAAAAGGAAGCACTTTATATAATCCGGTAAGAAATCCCGAAAAATCAGTTAAAAGAAGAAATGTTGTATTAAATCAAATGTATAAATACAATTTTATATCAAGTGAAGAATATGAAAAATATAGCAACATACCATTAAAATTAAATATTTCAGTACAAAACCATAATGAAGGAATTGCACCTTATTTTAGGGATTTTCTTAGAGAATTTTTGTCAGAATGGTGTAAGTCGCGAAACCTAAATATATACCGCGATGGTTTAAAAATTTACACTACCATAAATTCAAAAATGCAATTGTATGCTGAGCGTGCAGTAAACAAACATATTTCGCAATTACAAAAAGAGTTTTTTAATGAGTGGAAAGGACAAAATCCATGGAGACTTGAAAAAGAAAGCTGGAAAGAAGATCCTGATTATTTGTGGAAAAACCTTAAAAAAACAGGCAAATTCAATTATTTAAATAAAAAATATGATGGAAATAGAGATTCAATAATGTATTGGTTAAGAAAGAAAGAAAATAAAAATATTTTTACATGGCGTGGCGAACTAGATACAATGATGAGTACAATTGATTCTCTAAAATATTATAAATCACTATTGCATACAGGCATGATGAGTATGGATCCAAATACAGGTGAAATAAAAGCATGGGTTGGGGGTATAAATTTTAAAAATTTTCAATATGACCATGTAAATACTAGTGCTAATCGTCAGGTTGGTTCTACATTTAAACCGTTTGTTTACGCATTGGCTGTTGATAATGACTTGTCACCTTGTTTTGTGGCACCAACTGCACCGGTAACTTTTAAATTGCCTGAAGGAGGTTATTGGACTCCCAAAAACTCAATCAAATTAAAAAGTACACATGTAAACTTATATCAGGGATTGAAATTGTCAATCAATACAGTTACGGCTTTTTTAATGAAAAAATTAGGTGAAAAATCGCCATATTCTGTTAGAACATTTGTAGGGAAAATGGGAGTTGACTCATCAAAAATTAAGCCATATCCCTCAATTTGTCTTGGTTCAATGGATTTATCAGTGTATGAGATGGTAGGAGCATATTCATCTTTTGCAAATGAAGGTGAATGGATTGAGCCAATTTTTATAACAAGAATTGAAGATAAATATGGCAATGTAATAGAAGAGTTTGCTCCGAGAAGAAATGAAGTAATGCGAAAACAAACTGCGTATGCAATGTGCAAAATGATGGAACTTACTACTTTACCCGGAGGTACAGCTTCAAGAATGCGTTCAACTTATGGCATACCATACGAAATTCCTATTGCAGGCAAAACTGGAACTACACAAAATAATTCTGATGGATGGTTTATTGGAGTTACTCCTGATCTTGTTACAGGGGTATGGGTGGGTTGTGAAGATCGTCAGGTACATTTCAGAAGTACAGCACTTGGTCAAGGTGGACACATGGCAATGCCAGTATTTGCTTATTATATGAAAGATATTTATAATGATAGAAGTTTGCCTGTAAGCAAATCTGCCTTTAAAAAACCAAATATTGAATTTACAATTGAACTTGACTGCGAAAATTACGAAGGAAATGATTTTGATGTGAATGCAACTAATGAAGAACCAGACCCCATTGAAGGGGTTGATTTTTGAGGTTTTTATCTTATAAGATGAACGGTTCCGCTCAAAGTATATTTTTTATTTTTAAAATCTGTAAAAATTACATTGTATAAGTAAACACCTGCTTGAGCCGGGTTACCTGAATATGTTCCATCCCAGTGTTCATTACTGTTGTTTGTTTCCCAAATTTTTTCACCCCATCTGCTATAAATTGATAAATTATATGTTTTTATTGCAGCACTTAATATCTCGAATATATCATTAATTTTATCATTGTTAGGGGTAAATGCATTTGGTATATACATAGTTGGTGAAAAATTAAAACATATTTCGTTTGACCAGCTTGTTTCATTATTACCGCCATTCTCATAGCTTAAAATTCTGTAACATTGATTGTAGTCTTCTCTTCCATTATTATATATTTTGTCTGAAGGAATACTAATCGAATCGTATTTTAAAAAATTGCCATCACTTAGTTTTCTGTATATTTCGTATTTTGATACACCATTTTTCCAACCTTCATACGGCGAAAAACCTATTTTTACAGTATAAGCATCTTCAGTTTTTGAGCCATAAAGCCATACGTTAGTATGTTGGTCACTGGTTTTTTCAACATTGCATAAATCATAAGCCTTAATTCTATATTGAAAAGCATTATTATCAGTATTTAAAGGTTGTTCAAAGTAATTTGTAAAGTCTTTTATAGTACCTGCATTTTGCCAAATAATTTCACCTGCATTTCTTCTCTCTATGATATAATCACGACTGTATTTTTTAGAGTTATTATTATTCCATTTTATTTCCATACGGTCATCAGGATAGCCAACAGATATTACCTGAAGTTCAAGATTTAATTTGTCAGTAATAATATTTTTAAAAATAGTATCACCTATGCAGCCAAATTCTGATATTTCAACCACTTTTATCCAAAGAGGATCTTCATTACTCCAGTTTACAATTATTTCATTTGTATTATTTCCGCTTATTATACTGCCGTTATTTGTACTCCAATAATATTGTGAATTATTAATCCCTGAAAGTTTGTATGTGTAATTAGAATAATTAGGTTCGCAAACTGTTAATTTTCCAAAAATAGAATCCGCTGTTGGTTTTGGATGAACTATAATAACTGAATCAACAATATTCCCTAAACAACTGTCTTTAGTCAATTCTATTACGTTTATATTATGCATACCTGGAGTATTCGGTAGAAATTTTACTGTATTTGTGCCTTGACCTGAAATATTTGAATTGCCGTTAATATTCCAAAAGTATATACTACCTGCAAAACCATTTATTGTGTAATTAATTGAATCATTATTTTGACACATTTCAAAGTAGCCTTCTATTTTATTTGCAATCGGTTGTTTGTTTATTATTACATCAATAATTGCAGGTAAACTTGTGCAATTTTTTTTATTAACTGAATCATAGGCTTGTTTTAATACTGTAAGATTTCCATTACCTGCCGCTCCCCAATTTGCCAATACAAAATTCGAATCTATTTTGCCTGTAAGTGTACCTCCGTTTATATTCCAGTTATATTTTACACCGTTTGAGTGGATTAAAAAATAAGGTACATTTTTAGAGTATTCGCAAACCGAATTGTCACCAAAAGGTATATCGCTATCAAGAGTATAAGTTACATTAACATCAAAAGTTACTGGGTTGCTTTTGCAACCAAATTTATCAGTTTCTATTAAAGTAATTTTTGCAAGTTGAGCATCTCCCCAGTTTATATAAATTTTATCAGTATTGTTTCCCAAAACAATATTTCCGCCGTTTACAGTCCAATTGAAAACAGAACCATTGTTGCCAATGCAACTATAAAGAATATTTTTACTGTTTGGACATATTGTCTTTGCTCCAATTATTATAGGAGATGGTTTTCTTACATTGATTTTCATTAAGGCTGTATCACTTTTGCATCCTTGAATATTTGTAGCTATAACCTTTATTTTTTGGTCACCCTTTACATTCCAATCTATTGAAATATTATTATTATTATTTGCAGAAATATTGCCTATATTAATCCACCAAGTATATGAAATGCCGGTGGTATTGTTTGATATATTATAATTTTCAATTCCACCGCTCAAGCACACTGTATCTTTCCCGCTTATTTGAGGTACAACTGGGCTTGGGGTAATATTTACTGCAAATGATTTCCAATCGCCAAAACAATTATATTTACTGATTTCTCTGAATTTAATAGAGCCTGATGTGTTGCCTGTCCATTTTACTGTTATTTCTGAAGTACTATTTCCACTTAAAATTATACCGTTTGCGATATCCCATTCGAACATAGAGCCAATTTTGACATTTGATACTTTGTATTTTGCAATTTCGTTTTGGCAAACTGGTGTTTTCCCATTTATAACAGCATCGCTTACAAAAGGATTTACTGTAATTTTAAAATTTACTGTATTGTATTTTGCCGGACAACCATCGTCTTCTACTTGTACTGCAAAAAGATAAGGTTTTTTGCTTGCCTGCTCACATGAAGTTTGCCAACAAAATTCTGACATTATTAACCCTTTACCTGTTTTTGCCGAAAGTGTTGCAATTGGTCCTTTCCATCCTCCTTTGCCTGTAAAAATATTACCTTTGGGGGTTAGTTGAAGATTGTTATTATCAGCATCAGAGGCTATTACATTAAAACAAAGTTTACTGCCTGCTTCTATTGTGTATGATAATCCTTTGTCGCTTGATATTGTTGGTCGTCTGTTTGGGGGGCAATTGATAAAAATTATTTGTAAATCAAGCCTAACAGTACTAAGCAAAACTCCATTGCGATACTCAGCCACTTCTATTGCCACTATGTAGTTTCCTGTTTGTTTGGTCAAATAGCTTGTTAATCCATTGAATTTGTCAATATTTATATAACCTGTAGTGCCAAATGGCATTAATTGATTATACCCTGATTTATAAATAATTTGTTTGATTGCAGGAAAATTTGGGGGAGGAGGTAAGCCTGCATTATTAATATCACCGCCGCCCCATGGTTTTACAAAGTAATAAACCAGAGAATCTCCGTCAATATCAACAGCAGTATTTAAAAAAGAAATAGTATCGTTAATACACATGTACGGTGATGGTATTCCCGAAAAAACCGGCGAACTATTTACAACTGATGTTGGAGGAATTTTGCAATAATATGTTTGACCTTGATTTGGCTGGCTTGAGCCTGACTCTATGTTGTTTTGTACATTTCGGCAACATCTTTCAAATAGCAATTCATATCCTAAAGTGCTTGCACCTAATTCAATTACCCCTTCATAAAATCCCTCTTCAATACATACATCAGGTTTAAATGAACAATTGGTATATCCCGGTGGTAGTACATTTTTTTTTGATATAAGTTTAATCTTTACTGTTTTGTGTTTTGAACGCTGTGCATTAATATGATAAACACCTATTTCAATTTCGTTTTCAAATCCTACTTGGCCTGCAAGACAATCTCTGAAAATATCAAGAGTAATTTTGTAATTAAAATTTCCTGAACTATTTTGACCAAGATATTGATAGCTCATAGAGCCACCAATAAGGTGTGTAGCTCGTAATTGCAAAAATAGAAATACGAAAATTATTGATATTATTAATCTCTTGGTCAAATTATATATCAAATTTAACGCAAAGTTCTCAAAAATGGTTGCATTACCAGTTTATTTTTTTACAAACTAATGTTTATTTTCCACTAAATATTCTGCAAAATTCAACAGATTTTTGACAGTAAAATATTCTGTACTTCCATTTTTTTCTGTTTCATCAGATATTAATACCGGAATCATCCCGCAATTAATTGCAAATTCAATATCACTTTGGCTGTCGCCTATCATTATTGAGTTTTTAAGATTAATTTCAGGAAAATCGTTTTTTGCCATTAAAGCCATACCCGGTTTGGGTTTGCGGCAAACACACATTTCTGCTTTCAAATGAGGACAATGATAAATTTTATCAGGTCTTATATTTTTATTAAGTTGATTTAAAAAATATTCATGTATTGTTTCAATATTTTCTATCATCAGGTTTTTACCAATTCCTTGTTGATTGGTAACTATAAAAATTCTATTGAACATAGGTCTTAATATTTCAAATGACTTAGAAACCCATGAAAGTAATATAAATTCCGAACACTGTTTTACATAATCATTCGGCAATAATTTATTTATTACTCCATCTCTGTCAATAAAAAGTGCCGAGTCTGTTTTAATTGAAAATTTGAGGGAATTCATAGTTTGCTTTTTTATAATCATCAGGAATTCCAATATCAATAAAATATCCGTCAGAAATATATCCTTTGAAGTTAATGAAATCTAATTTTTTCTCAAGAAAATCTTTTTCAAAAGAAAACTTTTCATCTTTGGGCATCAAATCATAAATATTTTTGCTGAATAAATAAATACCTGTATTTATTAGTCCTTTTTTTAGGGTATTGTCTTTCTCTCTAAATCCTATTATTCTATCTTTAATAAGTTCTACAGTTCCGTATCTATAAGGATTATCAACCAATTTTAGCGCCATACTGAAATTGGAATTATGAATTTTGTGGAATTTAAAAAAAGAATTAAAATCAATTTTAAAAATAGAATCACCATTAAGTACAATGCAATTTTGAGTATTACATTTATGCAAAGCTTTTTTTATGGCTCCGCCTGTGCCTAATGGATATTCTTCGTGACTGTACTCAATTGTAATTTCGCCAAATGCAGTTCCGAAAAAATCTTTAATTGTTTGACTAAGATGTCCTGTACTAATTATAATTTTTGGTGGATTAAACTTAGAAACATAATTTATCAACCAATACAAAAAAGGCTTGTTAGCCACCATTGCCATTGGTTTTGGGACATCTTTTATCACACTTTGCAGCCTTGTTCCCATACCTCCTGCCAAAATTATTACTTCAGGCATAGTTGAAATCATATAGTGTAAGTATATAAGCCGTTGGAAGTAAATTCGTAATTTTCGGCTATTAAATCTAATTTTTTCATTGCTTCAATTACAATATATCTGGCATTACCGGGGCAATAAAAGAAAATATACCCACCGCCACCGGCACCGGATATTTTTCCTCCGTTGCTACCGGCATTAATTGCAGTTGTATATAATTTTTCAATTGCAGGATTGCTAATACCTTTTGCCATAAGTTTTTTATGCTCCCAGCTTAAATTTAATATTTGCCCGATTTGTTCAAGATTACCGGTTAATAGTGCTTCTTTCATTTTTACAGATTGCTCTTTAAGTATATGAGTAGCATTTATAGCTGTTACATCATTTGTTACCACATTATTTGACTGTTGTTTAATAATTGTTCCTGAATCGCGGCTTGTACCAGTATAAAATAAAACCAGATTGTTTTGCAATTCTGCAATGTATTTTGGTTTAATTCTTAGTGGGTTTACTATTACTTTATCGTCTTTATAAAATTCCATAAAATTAAACCCTCCAAAAGTAGCTGCATATTGGTCTTGTTTCCCTCCGTGCATACCAAGTTCTATTCTTTCAATTTCATAAGCTAAATGTGCAATATCATATTCGCCGAGTGGTAAATATAGCCATTCGGCAAAAGCACCAATTATAGCTACTACAAGTGTGGAACTGCTACCAAGACCGCTTCCAGCCGGTGCATCTACAAAAGTTGTTAATTTGAACGACTTTGGTTCTTTCTTAAATTCTTTAATAATTCTGTTATATACTCCTTTTAGTAAATCTAGTTTGCCATCTATTGGCAAAGAATCGTTAGTAGTATATGTTAAACAGATTTTTTTATCAATAGAATTTAATATTATTTCATTGCCGCTCAAAGGTTCAATTGTTGCGTAAGCATATTTGTTAATTGTTGCATTTAATACCGAGCCACCGTAAATATCAGAATACGGACTAACATCTGTTCCTCCACCTGCTAAACCAATTCTTAATGGAGCCCTGCTTTTTATTATCATTTACTGCAAATTTTATTATTTTATTTTAATATAAAAATTTGAAAAGTGAATATTCCCAGTTTTTTTATTTAAACATAACAAGGTTTACTTATATAAATTCATGAACATATTTATTCTTTTTTTTAAATATTTTAATAATGAAAAACATTTTATTCTTTAATAAGTCAAATTATATTTGTTGTAATTAATTTATAATATTCCATGAAAAAATTACTCTCTTTATTGCTTCTACTTATCGTTGGCAATGCATTTTCTTATGATTCAACAAAACTGCATATTAGATTAAAGATAATGAATCCGGCTATGTGGCCAAGTTCACCTAACAGCATAACAATAAGCGGTGATACTGCATTTCAAGGTTGGCTTAGTAGACATAAAGTAACTAAACTCGAAAAGGTATTTTCAAATGAATATGATAATGTTGGTGAACTTAAGTATAAATATAAAATGTTTCATGATAGTAATGCATTTGTTTTGGAGGCAGCACTTGATAGTATGGCAGGTATAAAGGACGTATTTATTTATGATATTGTTCCTATGGGAATGGATGTTCCAATGTGTTCAACAATGTATCATCCTAATGATAATTTTATAGATGCCTTAGGGAGTTCAAATTGGAAAAGCAGGATTGATCCACCAAATCCGAATCCACGAGATTGGAGTTGGCATCTAAATAAAATTGAGGCAGAATGTGCATGGGATGTTACTAAAGGTGATACCAATGTATTGATAGGAATAGTAGATAGCTATATGGATACTTTTCATTATGATATGCGAGGAAAATTTAAAATATGGAAACATTGGAATTTTGGAGCAAATGATACTTTAAATCTTCCTGAATTTAATATAACTGGAGATATAAAAAATTGGCCTTTAAATTGGTATACCAAAGATACAAAGAGAACTTTTTATCACGGTATGATGTGCGCTGGTGCGGCAGCCTCTTCTTTTAATAATAGTACAGGAATTTCAGGTATAGGAGGAAATTGCAAATTAGCAGGGTATTCTTTTTTGGGCTTTGGTAAAACAAACCCTGATACCTCTATTTCTGGATGGACGGATTTAGATGAAGCTGTAATGATTGCAATTGAGGATAATGTGAAAGTTATAAATTGCAGTTGGGGTCCTGCTATCGGGCCAGTAAGTTCAAAAAACAGAGCAGGATTTTTATTGGGTGACGAGGTAGTTGAAGGAATTAAAAGAGGGGTGGTTTTTACAATGGCTGGTGGAAATCCTGATCCAAATAATTACAGATATAACTTGCCGTCTAATCAATTTATTCTACTGGAAGGGGCAATTGTCGTAGCAGCTTCAGATACAGTAGATAAAATCGGCAAAAATTTTAATCATGATACCTACATTGATGTTTGTGCACCTTATGATTTTGTTACTACTAAAATACAATTTAATCCTAATTTTCCTGGACAAATTACCACAGGAAGCCCACCGATAAATCGCCAGCAAGATGAGGGTTTAACTGGGTTTGGAGGTACATCATCATCAAGTGCATTGGTAGCGGGAATTGTCGGTTTAATGTTTTCAGCAAATCCCTATCTAAGTCCGGCAGGAATAGAATGCTTACTCAAGGCAGGGTGCGACCCAATGAATTATTCTGCGATTGAAGATTATTCTTTAGATTCATCAAATATCAGTATCACCATCCCCTCCAATCACTTAGGAGCAGGACGAGTAAATGCTTATAATGCCGTTTTTCTTGCTAAAGGCGAGAGTGGCAGCAAATATGGCTCACATACTTGGAACGAATTGCGACATGTAGCAAGTGATGTTACCCTAGAATCGGGCTGTACCTTAACGATAACTCACAATATTCTTATTTCACCTAATAGAAAAATTATAGTAAAGCCCGGAGCTAAACTTATAGTTGATGGAGCAATTCTTACCAACCTTTGTGGGGATGGGCCTTGGGGAGGAATAGTAGTTTTGGGAGATTCAAGCAAAATTCAAACTCCTGCTTACCAAGGAGTGGTGGAATTGAAAAATGGGTCTATAATTGAAAATGCTATCAATGGGGTTAGAGCCATAGGATGGTATAGCAATGGGACTATTAATCCTAAAACAACCAAAGGAATTATTAAAGCCGAGAATACTACCTTTAGAAATAATACCACCGATGTGGTAATATGGGGTAAAACAACGTCTATTCTGCATGAACCAAAAGCAAATATTAGTTATTTTAAAAAGTGTAATTTTTATACCACGAATGATAATAAAATTGCAAATTTGGGTGAACATGTCAATCTAACATGGTGCAATAATATAAACATGCAAGGCTGCAAATTTGAAGATCAAAGGACTGGTGTAAGCCCTAAAGTGAACGGACGCTTAGGTATTAACGCTAAAGAAGCCTCATTTAACTTAACAAATTTTACAAGTGGTATTACCGTTACAACCACAAAATTTATTAAGCTAAAACAGGCTGTACAATCCATCTCATTGCCGGGCGGCAGCCGAACAAGTATTGATGGCTGTTCTACCACTTGCTATAAAGGTTTTTATATGCTTAAAAATACGAATGCAAGGGTAATAAACAATCAGTTTACTATTAAAGATGATTTGTTTGAGTATAACTCAACGACCTACCCTTATGGTCTGTACATGGATGCTACCACGGCCTTTGATGTGGAGCATAACATGTATACAGGAACAAAAACATCTTCTTGGATAACAGGCGGACACGGTGGCTTAGTTGTAAGGGATGCCGGAGCAAATGCTACTGAATTTTACAGGAGCGTGTTTGAAGACTTAACCGTGGCTTCGGAAGTATTGAATGAAAATAAAGATGCTGGTAATGATAAAATAGGTTTAACCTTTCGGTGCAATGATTATACCGATGATATGAAAGATTTACAGGTGCTAAAAGAGCCTGATATTGACTTTACCTCTTTAACGGGAATGGCTAATAATCAAGGTTCATTAACCCTACCTGCAGATAATTTATTTGGCAATAGCAGTCCTGTGCTTTATCTTAATATAGATAATGAGGCCAATAAAATGACTTATTTTCATCAGGATGAAAATAATAGCTCAGTTAATACTCGAACTAAACCATCGCTAGTCAATAATATTTCTTTAATAAATACAAATCAAACAGGTGCATTATGCCCTGACAAATTAACAAAAAGTGGAACAGGGTGGCCAACAACAAAGCGCAGTGATTTATCGGTTTATAAATCAGCTATGTCATCGGTAAACACCTCTTGGAAAGCCGTTATTGATAATGGCAATAGCCCCACCAATGTGGTAAATGATATAGAAACAGCTACCACCGGAAATGCCACCTTTGTGTATAATCAACTCATAGGTTACTCGCCATGGTTAAGTATGGATGCCCTAGCCACATTGGCAGCTAAGGAAGGTGCATTTTCTGACTTGCAAATACGCAATGTGCTTAAAGCCAATCCCCAAGCCGGCCGCTCGGGTTGGATAAAAAGCATCTTGCTAAATCGCAGCACCGCTATGTCGCCTTTTTATATTGCCGATATAGTGGCCAATGCTGATAGCTTAACTGACCGAGATACCTTAGCTTGGCAAGTGGCTGAGGCTAATACCAATTACGATTTACTTCTTAACGATTTGGTAGGATGGTATTTAGACGATACCCTTAATCATCTAGCCACACTCGACACCTTGCTTACCCATCCCACTAACCCAATGTACCGTTATCAATTAGCGGGTTTGTATTTTGAACAAGGTCTATACACCGATTATCAAAATGTATTAGACAGCATCCCTGCCCAAATAGACTTGACAGACCAAGAAGCAGACTATCACACCACCTATAACAATCTTTATAACCAAATAAAAGCATGGAAATTGGATAGTATGCCATTGCCTTTATTGGATTCTTCTCAATTAATTTGGTTACAAAATTTTTATGAAAGTAACCCTAAGATGC
>JADLGN010000036.1 GCA_020849295.1 Bacteroidia bacterium | reverse complement strand
CTCTCCTCAAAATATATTTCATCCAAGATTTATTAACGCAAAAAAACAAGCCCTCAAATCGCCTCTATTTAAAACTTATAATGTAAATTTGCCGAAACTTATGAGTTTTTAGACGGACTGCCGTTACAGGCAAGCGTAGAAAAACCGAACCACCAAAATAAATTCTGAAATTAATCCCAGTTTTTGTTTTATTTTTACCGACACACATTTAGCACATTTGGTTTTTAGCCAACACACAAACCACTCAAAAAACCAAAAGAGCTAAATTTTTCCAACGCTACATCAACTCGACAAAGACTTTTCTAAAGTATCGAACTCAAAGATAAATCCAATAGTTTTTATTTTCTCGTTACTGACTTTTGAACCTTCTAACAACATCACCGACATTTCACCAAAAAGTAAGCGAATTATAAAACTAGGTACATTGGGCAAAAAACTTCTTTTTCCAAAAGAATGCAACAATCTTTTGGAAAAATCATTCATTGTAATTTGTTCAGTGGCAACAGCGTTATAAATTCCGCTGACTGTTGAGTTTGAAAGGATAAATTCATACAATCTTACCAAGTCCCGAATGTCTATCCAAGGTAAATATTGCTTTCCTGAACCCAAGGAAACATTTATTCCAAGTTTAGCTAATGGGGCTAATTTCTGCACCATTCCGCCATCTCTTCCCAAAACGACACCTTTGCGTAAAACTACTGTGCGAATACCTAAATTAGTAAATTTCAAAGCGGTTGCTTCCCATTTTTGACAAACAGAAGCTAAAAAATCATTTCCATTTTCAGATGTTTCAACAAAAGTTTCATTGGTAGTTACTGCTCCGTAAAAACCAACGGCAGAGGAAGAAATAAATGTAGTAATGTTGTAGTTATTCTCGGATACATATTGATAAAGCAAATCAATAGCATTTATCCGACTGTTAATAATTTCCTTTTTCCTATCATTTGTCCACCGTTTTTCGCCTATGTTGGCACCAGTCAAATTAATGAGAATTTCTACACCTTCAAATGCTTTTTCATCAATGTATTGATTTTCAACATCCCATTTGAAATATTGGATGTTCTCCAATGAATTTGAACTTGGTTTTCTAGTTAATACGTGGATGAAATATCCTTTTTGCACTAAAAAATGAATAAGGTGTTTTCCTACAAAACCTGTTCCGCCTGCGATGAGTATTTTTTTCATTTTAAAAGTTTATTTTACTGCTTCTCCGTAAATTTTCAAAACTCTATCTCTAGCAAAACTATGTTCTACCATTGGTTTGGGATATTCATGCGTTCCAAATTCAGGAAGCCATTTTTTAATGTATTCTAAATTTTTGTCGAATTTTTCGGTTTGAATACTGGGATTAAAAACCCTAAAATACGGTGCTGCATCACAACCACAACCTGCTGCCCATTGCCAATTTCCATTATTGGCAGATAAATCGTAATCGTTTAATTTTTGAGCAAAATAAGCTTCGCCCCAACGCCAATCAATCAACAAATGTTTACACAAAAAACTGGCTACAATCATACGAACTCTATTGTGCATAAAACCAGTTTCATTAAGTTGTCGCATTCCTGCATCTACTATTGGATATCCTGTTTTCCCTTGACACCAAAGTCCAAACTCCTGTTCATCATTTCGCCATTGAATAAAATCGTATTTTGCTTTAAACGATTGACGAACCACCCTTGGAAAATGATACAGAATTTGCATAAAAAACTCTCGCCAAATCAATTCGTTTAACCATGTTTGATTGTGATTTAATGCAAATTCTACACATTTACGAATGCTTATTGTACCAAATCGCAAAGCAATTCCCAACTGTGTCGTTTTTTGTAGTGCAGGAAAATCTCTGAATTTATCGTAATCATCAATGATAGTAGCATCTAATTTTGGTATTTCAAAACGAATGTCCGTTTTAGCAAATCCAATAGTTTCTAAGGAATGAATTTCAGAAAAATCTTGCTTAAAAAAGTTGGTAAAATCAATGGGAAATGAACGATATTCTTTCTCTGTCAATTTTTCTTTCCACTTTTTTGAATAAGGTGTGTAAACCGTGTAAAGCGTTCCATCAACTTTTACAACATCCTTTTTATCAAAAATAACTTGGTCTTTAAAAGCCTTAAAAGAAATGTTTTGCGTTTTGAAAAAGTTATAAATTTTCGTATCTCTTTTTATGGCTTGAGGTTCATAATCTCGGTTGCAGAAAACAGCTTGAATATCGTATTTCTCGGAAAGTTGTTGGAAAATATCCAAAGGCTCTCCGTAAAATGTATTCAATTTAGATTGATGTTTTTTCAAACCAGAATTGATTGCCGAAAGAGCTTGATGAATGTAATCCACTCGTCTGTCTTCTTTGTTTTCTAAAGCATCTAAGATGAATTTATCAAAGATAAAAATAGGAAGCACAGGAAATCCTGAAGACAAGGCTTGGCACAAACCTATATTATCTTCCAGCCGTAAATCTCTGCGAAACCAAAAGAGAGAAAGTTTAGTTTTCATTTAGGTATGGATTATCGTTTTTATCGTGATTTACCCAAATTAATTTAGAAGTGTCGTAACCTATTTCATTAGCAATTTTTAGGTACTTGCTTTTAATTTCTTCGGGTATCGTTTTGGTTCTTGACAAAATCCATAGATAATCTAAATCTTTACCTGCAATCAATGCATATTGATAATTTTCATCTAAAGCTACAACATTATAACCAGAATAAAAAGGTCCAAAAAAACTAACTTTCAAAGCGGCTACATATTTATCGCCTCTAAACTTTGCCAAACCATCTGCCTTGCTCCATTTGTTTTTCACAAAGTTATAGCCACTGTTCAACACAATTACATTTCCTTTTTTATCCAAACGATATTGGGCAGATGTATTGTCTAAATCTTTTTCAAACCGAAAATCAAAACGGGCTACTTCATACCAAGTGCCTAAATACCGATGAACATCAAAGTTCTGAACTGGTTTTGCATTTTTAGGAATAGAAGAACAAGAATTTAATAGTAAAATTCCACACGCTATAAAAGCTGTTCCTATTATTGTTTTATTTTTCATGATTTGAATATTTAAATTGTTTAAAAAAATATAAGACCAATAGAAACTGCGTGTATCCATAAACGGCATCTTCAATAGGAATGGTAAATAGTCGTATTCCCAAAAAATCTTTTGGATTGTAATTGACGATTGGATTTTCAATAAAACTACCCGTTAAAATTCCATTTACTGG
The DNA here is from genome assembly GCA_020849295.1 of Bacteroidia bacterium. GTDB lineage: Bacteria > Bacteroidota > Bacteroidia > NS11-12g > UBA9320 > JABWCE01. The sequence goes on along the minus strand of JADLGN010000036.1, from coordinate 1,307 downwards.
AAAAAAGCCAAGCATAAGGATTGTGAAGATTATGGATGCTTTTGTAATCCATTCTGCCTTAACTATAAAATGCAAGTAAATTAAAGTAACAATTGTAACGATGGCTGTAATGAGTGTGTAAATTTTATCCACATTTAATAAACCTACAACTGACAAAATAATAATACTGACAAAGACCAATATGTTATTGAAGGCACTCAATACTTCCCATTTATAATATTTATCAATCGTATAGAAAGTGAAGATGCAAGAAAACGGAATACAAATAAAAAACAAGATTTCTTCTAAAGGCAAACCTGCTAATACTATTCCAAGCGTATAATCAGCATTAAACCACCATACTCCAAGAGCTGTAAACCAAACATCCCAAGCTATAAAAGGAATTGCAACAAGAAAACCAGCTTTTATAAACGAGCCAAAATGCTTGTTGAATTGAATTCTTTTGTCAAAAGATGCAATAAAGCAAATGATGACCGTGAAAAATAAAATAAGAGAATAGGTATAAGCCATTATTTTGCAGCAGATTTAAAATAGATTTTAAAATACTTGAATGGCACATACAAGAAGCCAAAACATTCACCTTTTTCTTTCCCTAAATGTTTGTGATGTTGCTTGTGAGCCCTCCTAAGTGCAAGGAAATAACGATTTTGGGTGTGCTTAAAAAAGTGTAAACGCTGATGAATAAAAATATCGTGTACAAAGAAATACGCCATTCCGTAGAGCATAATTCCTAATCCGATATAAAACAAATAGTTGAAGTTTTCTAATGAGCCGAAATACATCAAAGCAATGGTTGGTAAAGCAAAAATTACAAAAAACCAATCGTTTTTTTCTAATTCTCCTTTATTGCTATGGTCGTGATGGTCTTTGTGTAAAACCCATAAAAAACCGTGCATGATGTATTTATGGATAAGCCAAGTAGCTCCTTCCATCAATATAAAAACAAGTATGATAATTAATATTTTCATTTTATTTTTTTTTAGAATTAAATAATTCTTCTAAAATATGATAGCGGTAATTAAATATTTTTTCTATTTTCTTTTTTACAAATAAACGATGTACCAAATCTCCTAAAACTCCGAAAGGCAATTCATAATCAACTTTATCTTTCATAAGCACTCCTTTTTCGTTAGCTATAAATTCGTGATGATGGTTCCATAATTTATAAGGTCCTTTTTCTTGAAAATCTGTAAAACTTTTGTGAGGTATAACTTCTGTAATTCGGGTTTTCCATTTTAGAGGTATTCCAAGTAGAGGCGATACCGTATAATCAATTATCATCCCCTCAAATATTTTTTTGTTATTAT
>JADLGN010000035.1 GCA_020849295.1 Bacteroidia bacterium | reverse complement strand
TTTTTAACTTCGTAATACTTACATCAAACCTATTAAAATCAAGCATCTTTGCAAAGGTATGTTGTAAATATCATGTCAAAGATACGAATTGAAAGCAAATCACAACGAAACTCCTCAATGTTTCTGCCATGTCGGTGTTGTAAATATCATGTCAAAGATACGAATTGAAAGCAAATCACAACTCTGAACGCAACTAATTAATAAATTAATAAGTTGTAAATATCATGTCAAAGATACGAATTGAAAGCAAATCACAACCAAAGTACTATTGCTTCTATTATTGGAAGAGTTGTAAATATCATGTCAAAGATACGAATTGAAAGCAAATCACAACTCTATTCTAAAACGCTTGTTGCCTTCATCAGTTGTAAATATCATGTCAAAGATACGAATTGAAAGCAAATCACAACATATAATCCAGCAATTCATCCAGTTTATTTGTTGTAAATATCATGTCAAAGATACGAATTGAAAGCAAATCACAACTAGTAATTTGCTAGCATTTACAATGCAGCGTTGTAAATATCATGTCAAAGATACGAATTGAAAGCAAATCACAACCTTTTGTTAGACAAGACTCAATTCAAGCGAGTTGTAAATATCATGTCAAAGATACGAATTGAAAGCAAATCACAACCTGTGGCTCCACCGGCGTGTCCGGCTGTAGGTTGTAAATATCATGTCAAAGATACGAATTGAAAGCAAATCACAACACAGGAGGAAGAAACTCTCTCGGGCAAACGTTGTAAATATCATGTCAAAGATACGAATTGAAAGCAAATCACAACTTTACTGCATTTATCGTTTTTTTCCCTACTGTTGTAAATATCATGTCAAAGATACGAATTGAAAGCAAATCACAACATTACGTAATTCTTCAAATTCCGCATTTCGTTGTAAATATCATGTCAAAGATACGAATTGAAAGCAAATCACAACTTATAAAGTGGTACAACAATGGTTAAGTAGTTGTAAATATCATGTCAAAGATACGAATTGAAAGCAAATCACAACATGCTGCTTATGTAAATGTAGTTAAAAATAGTTGTAAATATCATGTCAAAGATACGAATTGAAAGCAAATCACAACTTTTAACAAGTTTTTAAAGCCTTAAAAAAAGTTGTAAATATCATGTCAAAGATACGAATTGAAAGCAAATCACAACTAAAACAAAATTAACATCAACAGAAATGGGTTGTAAATATCATGTCAAAGATACGAATTGAAAGCAAATCACAACATTGATTTAAACAGCTGGAAACCTGATGGGTTGTAAATATCATGTCAAAGATACGAATTGAAAGCAAATCACAACTCAAAGTACGCCAAGCCTGTGACAAACCTGGTTGTAAATATCATGTCAAAGATACGAATTGAAAGCAAATCACAACACTCCCGCACGTTTGCTTTTGACGTTGACGTTGTAAATATCATGTCAAAGATACGAATTGAAACGAAGTTCACGAATACCTTAATTTAAAAATAAAAATAAAATAATTCGTAAAGCAAATCACAACAAATAAATAAAATATAAAATGGAAAAATTAGTTGTAAATATCATGTCAAAGATACGAATTGAAACGAAGTTCACGAATACCTTAATTTAAAAATAAAAATAAAATAATTCGTAAAGCAAATCACAACTTTTAGTCAAACCATTTAGAATGAAGTAAAATTAGTCTATATGAAACAAAGTCTATGTTATTTGTCGCTGAATTCTTTGTTTATTATTTTTTCAATTTCCTTTTCAAAACTCGGAATTATATCTACAACAACATTCCATACCGCCCATAAATCAACTCCAATGTAGTCATGAATTAGCTTGTCTCTCAAACCGGCAATCTTTTTCCACTCTATATGTGAATGTCTTAATTTTAATCCCTCCTCAATTTGTTTTGTAGCTTCTCCAATTATTTCAAAATTTCTAATTACAGCATCTTGTATCAAACGATTTTTTAGAAAACCATCTTTATTAAGGTTAGCAGTATATTCCTTTATTTGTCCTATACAATCTAAAATGTGATCCAAATAAATTTTTGAATTCTTCATATTTAAATCAATCGTACTATATCTTTAAGTATATACGGTTTTATCTGCTCATTCAATGAACGAACCGTAATAAGATCAATTTTTCTATTTAAAGTATCTGATAATTTTTGCTCTATGCCAATTAAATCAAGCAGATTAAACTTTTCATTCAAATCAATAAGAATATCTATATCACTATTTTTACTCTCCTGCGAACGTGCATAAGAACCAAATATTCCTACCATCGTTGGATTATATGGATTTAATATTTTTATGATCATATTTTTTTGTAATTCTGATACCATATTTCAAATATAATTTATTAATCTTAAACAGAGGTTACAACACTCAAAGATACTTATGTTGAAGTTGTATATATTATGCCAAAGATTCGAATTGAAACGAAGTTCACGAATACCTTAACTTAAAAATAAAAATAAAATAATTCGTAAATCAAATAATAATGACACTACTTCACAATTACAACATATTTTTGGGTAGGATTATCTGATGTTTCACATTGTTCGCTTGCTACAGAGTTTTTTATTCTTACTGTATCTGTTCCAACTGTTTTTGCTTTGAACACAAATGCTGAAGTATAATCACAACCATCGCAATCTTTAGGACCTTTATCTACGGTTTTGTCCTCTACAAACTCTATATGCTCAAGTTTTTGTTCTTTTGCAAAACAATAATAGCAACACGAGTTTGTAGTATAATATATTTCTAATGTTTCGCCTATTTTCAGTTCATATACCGGTTTATTGTTATATGATTTTTCTTTAGGTTTTGTGCAGCCATACATTAATAAACATACGATTATTTGAAAAATAATTTGCATAGTTTTTTATAATTTATTACTCCAAATTTAATTTATATTTTGCAAATAAAAAAGGGAACTTATAAATTTAAGTTCCCTTTTTGGTGGGAGCTACTGGGTTCGAACCAGTGACCCCCTGCTTGTAAGGCAGGTGCTCTGAACCAGCTGAGCTAAGCTCCCTTTCTCATAATATTGAGAGTTGCAAAATTATCGGATTTTTGCTTTAATGCAAACTGATTTTTATAATATTTTAATTATTTTTTTTACTGTCTAAATATTAGCTGCAACCTAATGAGTTTCCGCAATTCAAACATTTATAACACGTACCACTTCTTACTGTAATATGACCGCATACATTGCACACTGGCGCATCGCTTTGTAATCCTTTTAGATGTACATCGCTTGCATTAGTTATTGGTTTAGCAGAAATACCGCTTTTGTGGTCTAATATATTTCCGCTTTGATGTTGCTCATGTGTTTCTATATTGTCTTCTATAGAAAGTGGAAAGTCTTTAATTTTATTTTGTTTTTTAAATTGTGTAATATTTTCTTTGTTTGTAGGCGGCACTTGTACCAAATCATTTCTATGCAAGTACTCAAATCCAAGTAATCTGAAAATATAATCAATTATAGATGTTGCTTGTTTTATGTTGTCATGTCCTTCTACCATGCCTGCCGGTTCAAATCTTGAAAAAGTAAATTTATCTACATATTCTTCAAGCGGCACTCCATATTGCAAGCCTATTGATATTGCAATAGAAAAGCAATTCATTAGTGATCTGAATGTGGCACCTTCGCGGTGCATATCGATAAATATTTCGCCAAGTTTTCCATCATCATATTCACCTGTTCTTACAAAAATAGTTTGTCCTCCTACTTTTGCCTTTTGGGTAAATCCAAGGCGTTTTTGAGGCATTTTTTTACGCTGAACTATGTTTGATAATGCTGCTTTAAATTCTGTTCCTACTGATTGATCCATAATATTTTTGGCAGCGTTAAGTATCATTTCGGGAGTAAGGTCGCTAAGTTTAACTTCGCCTTTTTCTCCTACTACTTTATCTACTATATTTTCTGAATTTTCTGATTTACTTTCTGTTTTGTTCGAAAGTGGTTGCGATAGTTTGCATCCGTCACGATATATTGCATTTGCTTTTAGGCCTAATTCCCAGCTAAGCAGATAACAAGATTTAATATCATCTACAGTTGCTTCATAAGGCAGGTTTATTGTTTTAGAAATTGCACCTGAAATAAAGGGTTGTGCTGCTGCCATCATTTTTATATGAGCATGTTGGTGTATATATCTTTTCCCTTTTGTTCCACAACGATTAGCACAGTCAAATACAGGCAAATGTTTTTCATTTAAATGCGGTGCTCCTTCTAAAGTTAAAGTTCCAAAAATATATTCGCTGGCTTCTTCTATTTGAGAATTTGTAAACCCAAATTCATGCAGCAAATTGAATTCTTCATTTTCATACTGTGATTTTGTAAATCCGAGTCTTTCCATAGTTTTTTCACCTAATGTGTGGTGATTAAAAACATATTTAAGTGCAAATGAAATATGTAATACTTTTTCGATATTTTCAATATCCATTTCATTTAAGCCTTTTTCTTTTAAAACATTTTTTGTAATGTACGGGCAATTTTCGAGAGTAGCATGACCAATAGTATAATTTATTATATCCTGTATTTGTTCTTTGCTGTATCCTAAATTTCTTAGTGCAAGAGGAATGCTTTCATTCACTATTTTAAATGATCCGCCACCTGATAATTTCTTAAATTTAACTAATGCAAAGTCGGGTTCTATTCCGGTAGTGTCGCAATCCATAATAAGTCCAATCGTTCCGGTAGGTGCTATAACAGTAGCTTGTGCATTGCGATATCCCCATTTTTCGCCATATTGTACTGCTTTGTCCCATGCATTGCAAGCTGCTTTTAGTAATTTTTCAGGGCAGTATGCAGGATTTAATCCTCTTGCCAGAACGCTTAGATTTTCATAAGCCAAAGGGGTATTGTAAGCTGCATAGCGATGATTTCTCATCACTCTCATCATGTGTTTTTTGTTTTTGGCAAATTCTTTGAAAGGTCCGAGATATTGTGCCATTTCTGCTGAAGTAGAATATGCTGTACCGGTCATTATTGCTGAAACTGCACCGCAAATTGCCTGTGCTTTTTCGCTGTCGTAAGGTATGCCTGATATCATCAGTATTGCTCCTAAGTTAGCGTATCCAAGTCCAAGTGTTCTGTAATCATAAGAAAGTTTAGCAACTTCTTTTGAAGGAAACTGTGCCATAAGCACTGAAATTTCAAGAACTACTGTCCAAAGTCTGCAAGCATATTCAAATGCAGGTATATCTATTTCAAGCGTATCTGTGTTAAAGAATTTTTTAAGATTAAATGATGCAAGGTTACATGCCGTATTGTCTAAAAACATATATTCAGAACATGGATTTGAAGCATTTATCTTTCCTCCTTCAGGGCAAGTGTGCCAATCATTTATTGTAGTATCAAATTGCACTCCCGGGTCTGCACATGCCCATGCAGCATTTGTAATTTCATCCCAAACTTGTTGTGAAGGAATTTCTTTTACGGTTTCACCATTGCTTCGTGATACCAATTCCCAGTTTTCATTATTTTTAAGTGCTTCAAAAAATTTGTTTGGTATTCTTACCGAGTTATTTGAGTTTTGACCCGAAACAGTTTGATATGCCTCTCCTTCATAATCTGATGGATAACCTGCGTCTATCAATGCTTTTACCTTTTTTTCTTCATCTTTTTTCCAATTTATAAATTCCATTACTTCTGGATGGTCTAAATCAAGACAAACCATTTTTGCTGCTCTACGCGTTGTTCCTCCAGATTTTATGGCACCGGCAGCTCTGTCGCCAATTTTAAGAAACGACATTAGTCCACTTGAATTTCCTCCACCAGATAGTTTTTCGTTTGCCCCTCTAATTTTCGAGTAATTTGTACCAACTCCCGAACCATATTTAAATATTCTGGCTTCACGTACCCACAAGTCCATTATTCCGCCTTCATTTACCAAATCATCATCTACTGAAAGTATAAAACAAGCGTGTGGTTGCGGACGTTCATAGGCAGAAGTTGACTTCATAAGTTTGCCAGATTCATCATCGATATAATAATGACCTTGTGCGGCACCTTTTATATCATAAGATGAAAACAATCCTGTGTTGAACCACTGTGGAGAGTTTGGTGCTGCTTGTTGCGAAATTATACTATATACCAATTCATCATAAAAAATTTCAGCATCTTTGGCTGTATCAAAGTAGTTGTATTTTTGTCCCCACTCCTTCCAGCAGTTTGCCATACGGTGTGCCACTTGTTTTATAGATGTTTCTGATCCGAGTGTGCCATCTGTTTGCGGTACACCTGCTTTTCGGCAATATTTCTGTGCTAAAATATCTGTAGCAACCTGCGACCAAAAATCAGGAACTTCAATATTATCCATTTTAAATATGATTTTCCCATCAGGATTTTTTATAATCGATGTACGAATTTCATATTTAAACATATCTTCAGGTTCAGTATTTTCATTTGTAAAATACCTTTCAAATTTTAATCCTTTTTGATTTGTAAAATTTTGGTTGCTCATGCTTTAATTTTAATATAGTTTTCAATTTTTAAAATCCTCTAAAAAAAATTAGGGGGTTTTTGTCCAAAGGTAATATAAGCATTTCTCAATTCAAAAATCGTTTTCCACATATAACATTTAAAAGTAATAAAAATGCAAGAAGAATTCAATTTTTTGCTCTGTTGAAAAGAATTTTTTTTGTAATTTTAATATTCAATTTAAGTATTTTGGCATTTACTTTGTAAAACTTTTCCAACTTAATAATTTACAAGTGAAATCAGCAATTCTTAACAAAATATCAACTTTATCGAAATCCAAAAAAAAGATGTTTGCTGTATTAATTGACCCTGATTTTGAACATATATTATATATTGAAAAACTTATTTTGCTCTGCAACAAAAAAAAAGTTGATTTTATTTTTGTAGGTGGAAGCATTCTTAACAAAGGAAAAATTAATAGTACAATTGAATTTATTAAAAAACTAACGGATATTCCTGTTATAATTTTTCCAGGTTTGAACAATCAAATAAGTGAAAATGCAAATGCAATTTTATTGCTTTCATTAATTTCGGGAAGAAATGCCGATTTATTAATAGGTAAACATGTTGAATCTGCATTTGAACTAAAAAATGCCGATATTGAAATAATTCCAACTGCATATTTGCTAATTGACGGAGGTAAGCAAACTACAGCTACTTATATTTCTTTCACTAATCCATTGCCGGCTGATAAACCCATGCTTGCAGCAGCAACTGCACTTGCTGGAGAGCAACTCGGCATGAAACTGATTTATTTAGATAGTGGCAGCGGTGCTTTAAATACGGTTTCAAGTGATATAATAAACAATGTAAAAAACAATACTACACTTCCTATAATTGTAGGTGGAGGAATTGACAGTTTTGAAAAAATAAAAAAAGCTTACGATGCAGGTGCAGATATAGTTGTGCTTGGTTCTGTTTTTGAAAAAACCCCCGAATTATTAGATGAATTTATTTAAAAAGCCAATTATTTTACTTTTATCTATATTTACTGTTATTCTTATAGCAGGTTGGGCTTTTAGTGAAACTGAAACATATAAAAAATGGTTTACCGAAAATTATAAAATAAAGTCGCCATTTTTACCAAAAAATGTTGACTTTGCAGGTGAAATGGTTCCTATAGAAAATGATGAAATAAGAGAAAGATTAGACCGCGAACTTATGTCAACCGTTTTCTGGCAATCAAACACTATGATATTACTTAAAAGAAGTTCTAAATATTTTCCATTGATAGAACAAATTCTTAAAGAAAATAATATTCCTGAAGATTTTAAATATTTGTGTGTTGCAGAAAGTGGTTTTGCAAATGTAACAAGCCCTTCGGGGGCAAAGGGTTTTTGGCAACTTATGGAAGGCACTTGTAAACCATATAAACTTGAAATAAATGATTATGTTGACGAACGCTACAACCTTGAAATTGCTACTCAAACAGCCTGCGGTATTTTAAAAGACTCATATACGAAATTACTTAATTGGACACTTGCTGCTGCAAGTTACAATCGAGGCATAAATGGAATTTTAAGGGATTTGCAGTATCAAGGAGTAAGTTCTTTTTACGATTTACATCTTAATGATGAAACTTCCAGATATATATTTAGAATTGTAGCATATAAATTAATTTTCGAAAACCCTGAACTTTATGGATATTATATAAAACCTGAAGATTACTATTGCCTTCCTCCACTAAAAATAATTAAAGTTGACACTACTATTTCAAATCTAAGTGTATTTGCTTTACAGAATGGGACAAACTATAAAAATTTAAAACTTTTTAATCCTTGGATGAGAGATAAATCTCTACCCAATAAAAGCAGGAAAATATATCAAATTGAGATTCCTTTTAAAGTAGATTAAATTGTGATATTTTACAGTTCGTCTTCATTAAAGAAGTAATCGTCTGGTGTGGGATAATCAGCCCAAACTTCTTCAATACTTTCGAATGGTTCGCCATCATCTTCTAGGTCCTGAAGATTTTCAATAACTTCCATAGGTGCTCCCGAACGTACAGCAAAATCTATCAGTTCGTCTTTTGTAGCAGGCCATGGTGCATCGTCTAAATAGTTAGCAAGTTCAAGTGTCCAATACATAGTATATTACTTTTTCAATTAAACGCGAAAATATTGTTTTTTAATTTAAAATTCCAACGTTTTTTTAGCAAATTAATTAACAAAAAATTAACTACATGTTATTTATCATTTCGCTTGCAAATTCTGAGCATTTTAATAAAGTTGCACCTTCCATCAAACGCTCAAAATCATAGGTTACCTTACGGTTGTATATTGTTTTTTCAAGAGATTTATAAATTAAAGTACTCGCTTCTGTCCAACCCATATATTCAAACATCAAAGCCCCCGAAAGAATCATAGAGCCAGGATTTACTTTGTCTTGATTTGCGTATTTTGGTGCTGTACCATGTGTAGCTTCAAAAATTGCATGACCTGTAATATAATTGATATTTGCGCCGGGTGCAATTCCTATTCCTCCTACTTGTGCTGCAAGTGCATCGCTTAGATAATCTCCGTTTAGATTTAATGTTGCTATTACATCAAAATCTTCGGGTCTGGTAAGAACTTGCTGAAGTGTAATATCGGCAATAGAATCTTTTATTACTATACCTGCTCCTGGCAATCCTTCTGGTATGCGACACCAAGGTCCGCCATCTATTTCTACTGCTCCATAAAACTCTTTTGCAACTTGGTACCCCCAGTCGCGAAATCCTCCTTCTGTAAATTTCATAATATTGCCTTTGTGAACAAGAGTAACCGATTTTAAATTATGCTTTATAGCATATCCAATTGCACTATGTACCAGCCTTTCGGTACCAAGATAACTTACTGGTTTAATTCCAACACCTACTTGTACTGCAACTTCACGTGGTTTCCCACCAATATTTTCTAATGTAGCTTGCCATTGTTTTGCTTTGTCAGCAGTTCCAAATCTAATTTTTTCAAAACTTTTCGGAAATTCTTTTTCAAGAAAATCAAGTATTTTTTGTGCATCTGCACTTCCTGCCGCATATTCTATTCCTGCATATATATCTTCTGTGTTTTCTCTGAAAATTACCATATCTACAGCCCCCGGATTTTTTACCGGACTTGGTACTCCTTGAAACCATCTTACCGGACGCAGGCAAACGTATAAATCAAGCATTTGTCTTAATGCCACATTCAATGACCTTATGCCTCCACCTACGGGTGTAGTAAGCGGTCCTTTAATTCCTACAAGATATTCTTTAAAAGCATCAAGTGTTTCATCTGGTAGCCAGTTTCCAGTTTGATTAAATGCTTTTTCGCCAGCCAAAACTTCTTTCCATTCAATTTTACGTGTGCCATTGTATGCCTTTTCTGCTGCTGCATTAAGCACTCGTTTGCTTGCACGCCAAATATCAGGACCTGTCCCATCTCCTTCTATATATGGTATTACAGGATTGTTTGGCACATTTAAAATTCCATTTTTTACTGTTATTTTTTCCACTTGTATTTTGTTTTTTTAAATTTTCTGCAAACCAACATCATTAATACCAAATCTCAAAGCGTTGAATAAAATATACAAATTTATTTTTATGTTAAAAATCAAAAGTGCCTTTCAAAGTTACAATTTTAAAAAATCAGGTATTTTCGAAGTTGTGAATATTGCAGAAGCAAAAAACCAGTTTATCACCACTTGGGGTAATTTTGGGCAACAATGGGGAATAAACAAACCTATGGGACAAATTCATGCTCTTTTGCTTATTTCATCTGAACCACTTTGTACCTTACAAATAATGGATAAGCTGCAAATTTCGAGTGGAAATGCAAATACAAATGTAAGAGCTTTGGTAAATTTGGGCTTACTCTATAAAGTACGCGTACTAAAAGACCGTAAAGAATATTTTAAGGCAGAAAAAGATATTGAAATTATTTCAAAGATTCTGAACAATGAAAGAAAGAAAAGAGAATTTGACCCTTTGATAATTTCATTGCTTAAAATTGATAAGAACATTAGCAATACGCCCCAAACCAAAGAGTTTAAAAAAATTGTAAAAAAGATATCTTCATTTGTTTCAAAAACCGATAGAAACATGAATAAAATATTTGAAAATATAAGTTAAATATTCATCATTCAATTTTCACATTTTTCAAGTCTAAAGAATTGGAAGGATTATTTTCCAAATTTTTCACTTTTTTATTAATAAGCCTAAGAGATTGGTCATAAAACAGAGGAATTACCGGACATTCAGATTTTAGGATATCTTCCATCTGATAATAAATTTTTTCTCTCTCTGTTTCATTTACTGTATTAAATATTGATTCGTAAAATTTATCAAATTCTTTGTTTTTAAAATGTGTGTAGTTTGGACCTGAGGGAGAAAAATTTTGGCTGTAAAAACATGCGAGATAGTTTTCAGCATCGGGATAATCAGCAATCCATGAGCCTCTAAAAAAATTGAGTTTGTTATTTGATTTTTCTTCTTTTAAAAATGAAGCTGGCTGTACTTCTATTTTTATATCAATTCCCGCTCTTTTAAGGTCATTCTGTACAAAAAGACAAATATCAAGGTAATCTTTTGTTGTGTATAAAACAATTGCTTTTTTATTTTTAATCCATTTTGATTTGCTTAGATAGTATTTTGCTTTTTCAACATTATAGCTTAGGTTTTCATCTTTTCTGTATCCCTTTAGCCCGATTGGTACAAAGCCTCCATCAGCCGCATATCCTATATTATTTCTCAAATGCTTTATTAATGATTTTTTATCAATTGCATAGTGTATAGCCAATCTCAAATTTTTATCATACAGGGGGTGTGTTACGGAATTTTTCAGGCTATCATCAATCAAAAAAGCTATGTATTCTGTATTTAGAAACGGGGTAATAAGCGTTTTAAATTTTGAAGAATATTTACTTTTCAAAGTACCGTTTTTATTAATAATTTCATCTTTAAAACTACTTTCAACTCCATTAAAAAAACTAAGATTACCCTGTAGAAACTCAAGAAAAGCAGCTTGCTTGTCATCGAGAAATGAAATTGCTACTGCTTCTATATACGGAAGTTTATTTCCGTTTTCTGTTTCAAAATATTGTTCATTTTTCAAAAAAATTAATTTTACTTCTTCGTTCCATTTGCTAAATACAAAAGGTCCTGTTCCTACAGGATTTCTACCAAAATCTTTTTTATAAAAATCAATCGCTTCTTTAGGAATTACAAAGCAATAAGGCATTGATAGCATACCTAAAAACGGGGGAAAAGGTTTTTGAAGATTTATTTGAAAAACCGTATCATTCAAAGCTACAAATGGGTTTTCTGCTATTTTATCATTAAATATCCACGAACCAGGCGATGCTGTTTTTTCATCAATTATCCTATTGAATGAAAAAACAAAATCTGCTGCAACAACTTTTCTGCTTTTATTGTTATTAAAAACTTTGCTATTATGAAAAAATATATCGTTTCTCAGATAAAAAGTATATTGTAACCCATTTTCTGAAATTTCCCAACTTTTGGCTATACATGGTTTTACTTTGAGATTATTATCAAGTTGAACAAGTCCGTTAAAAAGCTGACTTACTGCCCAAATATTGTCTTGAGTACGAGCAAAAGCAGGGTCGAGTGAAGTTATTCCATTTTCGCTGTTATATCTGAAAATTTTTCTTTCTTTTTCGGTATTACTTTCATTACATGAGCAAAAAGTTAATCCCAAAATAATGTTAATAAAAATGTAAAACCTGTTAAAATCTATTAAACAATTGAAAATAGTTTTGAAAATCATATTAATTTCATTTTATACTTCATGACACAAGTTACATATTATGGACATAGCTGCTTTTTGGTAGAAACCAATGGAAAAAAATTACTTTTTGATCCATTCATAACTCCAAATAATCTTGCAAATGAAATAAATTTTGATGAAATTTTTTGCGACTATATTTTAGTATCGCATGGGCACGAAGACCATTGTGCAGACTTAGAAAAACTTGCAAAAAAAACAAATACTACAATAATAGGCAGTTGGGAATTACATGCGTGGCTTAATAAAAAAAACATATTAAATACTCATCCTATGAATTTGGGGGGCAAACGCAATTTTGTTTTTGGAACTGTAAAAATGGTTTATGCTTGTCATTCAAATTCATTTCCTGACGGCACTTACGGTGGAACTGCAGCAGGCTTTATAATTAAAAATAATGAAACTTGTTTTTACTATTCTGGCGATACAGCACTTAGTAATGAAATGAAACTTACAGGAGAAATGTATAAACTTGATTTTGCATTTTTACCCATTGGCAGTAATTTTACAATGGATGCTGAAGATGCTGCATTAGCTTCAAAATTTATAAAATGTAATAATATAATAGGTATGCATTACGACACGTTTGATTATATAAAAATAGACCAAAAAGAAGCAATAAATGAATTTGAAAAAGCTGGCTCTAACCTTACACTTATGAAAATTGGACAAACAATAAAAATTTAAATTTTAAACTGAAATAACATTAAATATGGGAAAAATAATATGTATAGCAAATCAAAAAGGCGGGGTAGGCAAAACAACAACAGCAATTAACCTATCGTCTGCCCTTGCATTACTTGAGTTTAAAATACTTTTGGTAGATGCCGATCCTCAAGCCAATTCTACATCAGGCCTTGGTTTTGATCCTAAAAATATAAAAATAGGACTTTATGAAACGCTCATTCAAGACCTCAATCCTAAAGATATAATCTTAAAAACTCATAATGAAAATTTATTCTTATTGCCTGCAAATATTGATCTTGTAGGTGCCGAGATAGAAATAGTTGATTTGCCAAACCGCGAAAAACTTATGCAAAGAGCTTTGAATAAAATTAAAGATTCTTATGATTTTATTATTATAGACTGCTCGCCTTCTTTAGGTTTAATAACTACAAATGCTCTTACAAGTGCTGACTCAATTATTATACCTGTTCAATGCGAGTTTTTTGCTCTTGAAGGATTAGGCAAATTGCTTAACACAATAAAAATAGTACAAAGAAGTATTAACCCAAAACTTGAAATTGAAGGAATATTACTTACAATGTATGACTCTCGATTAAGACTAAGCAATCAGGTTGTAGAAGAAGTTAAAACACATTTTCAGCAATTGGTTTTTGATACAATTATTCAAAGAAACACAAGGCTTAGTGAAGCTCCGAGTTTTGGAATATCAGTTATAGAACATGATGCAGGCAGCAAAGGCAGTATTAATTACCTTAATCTGGCAAGAGAAATTTTACAAAAAAATGGTTTGACTAAAATACAGGAGGAAGATAAAGTACTTTCATGAACAACAATATAAAAAAAAGAAATGCCTTAGGGCGAGGACTCAGTGCCCTACTCGAAAGTGCAGATACAGAAACAAGCGGACTTGAAGTGAGAAATCTCAATTCGGTAGCAGCAATTCCAATAAATCAGATAGAAGCAAATCCATTTCAGCCACGCCACACTTTTGATGAAGAAAATATTAATGAACTTGCCGAAAGTATTAAAGTGCATGGGGTTATTCAACCAATTACAGTTAGAAAAATTGCTTTTGAAAGATATCAAATTATTTCGGGAGAAAGGCGTACAAGAGCATCAATAATTGCTGGACTTACTGAAATTCCGGCTTATATACGAATAGCCAACGACCAGGAAATGCTGGAAATGGCTATTATAGAAAATATACAACGCGAAGAATTAAACCCAATAGAAATTGCAATTGGTTACAAAAGATTATTAGAAGAATGTGACCTAAAACAAGATGAACTTGGCGAACGTGTAGGCAAAAACCGCACTACAGTAAATAATTTTTTAAGATTATTAAAACTTCCGGAAGAAATACAAATAGGTGTAAGAGAAAATAAATTATCAATGGGTCATGCCAGAGCAATTATTAATGTAGAAAATAAAGACTGGCAAATGGAAATTTATCATCGTACAATTACCAACGGGTTATCAGTAAGAGCTGTAGAAAACCTTGTTAAACAAGGATACAATAAACCAAAAAAAGAAAAAAAGGTAATTGATGAAATTCAATTTGAAAAAGAATCATTGCCGGTTTCAAAGCACTTTGAAGAGTTTAAAAATTTTGGCAATATGATTGCTCGCAAGTTTGAGGCAAAAGTAGATATTATGCCACTTGGCGGTGAAAAAGGAAATATTGTAATTGAATTTGAAAATCGCGAACACTTTAAAGAAATTCTTAAAAGAATGTAATATTTAAGGCGTTTTTGAAATAATAAAGATACATTCTAAATTTGCACCGTGTTTTTAATAAAACGCTTATCTTATACGCTTTTACTTATAATATTGAGTTGCAACATGATTTTTTCGCAAAAAAAATCAAATAATAATGTTAATTCAAAAATTTTAAACCCTAAAAAAGCAACTATTTACTCCGCAATTTTACCTGGTGCCGGGCAAATTTACAATGGTAAAATTTGGAAATCTGCTATTATTTATGCAGGATTTGCAGGTATCACTTATGGTTTTATATACAACCAAAATCAATTAAAAAATTACCAAAAAGCTTTAGATGTAAGATTTGATACTTTAAGCTCTACAGTTGATAACAAATATCCTGAACTTACTGACGGAACTGTAACTTCATTAAGAAACTATCATCGCCGTAACAGAGATATTTGTATATTGTCTTTTGTTGGTTTGTATGTGTTGAATATAATTGATGCAAACGTTGATGCCCACTTACAAGAATTCAAATTAAACAAAGATTTGAGCCTCGGTTTTAAACCACATTTTGCATTGAATAATAATAATGAAATAATTAAATCAATCCAAGTAACATTAAAATTTTAAAATAATAAAAAATGAAAAACATTACAGTAATAGGTTCAGGAACAATGGGAAATGGAATAGCACACGTTTTTGCTCAAAACGGGCTAAAAGTATCATTGGTTGATGTAAATCCTGCAGCACTTGAAAAAGCATTGAACACAATAGGTAAAAACTTTGACAGGCAAATTGCCAAAGGAGCTACAACCGAAGATCAGAAAAATGCAGCACTTAGTAATATTAGTACTTTCACTACCGTAGCAGAAGGAGTAAAAAATGCAGAACTTGCAGTAGAAGCAGCAACAGAAAACATTGATCTTAAATTAAAAATATTTAAGGAAATGGATTTGTACTCACCTCAAAACTGCATTTTGGCTTCAAATACTTCATCAATTTCTATTACACGACTTGCATCTGTAACAAGCAAACCAAGCAAAGTGATTGGAATGCACTTTATGAATCCTGTTCCGGTAATGAAACTTGTAGAAGTAATAAATGGATACAGTACCGAAAAAAGTGTAACAGATGTAATAATGAATCTTTCTACCCAAATAGGCAAAATACCTACATTAGCTAATGACTATCCGGGTTTTGTGGCAAACCGAATACTTATGCCCATGATAAATGAAGCTATTTTTACTCTACATGAAGGTGTAGCCGGAGTTTCAGAAATTGATACTATAATGAAACTCGGTATGGCTCATCCAATGGGTCCTTTGCAACTTGCCGATTTTATAGGTCTTGACGTATGCCACAGTATTCTTAATGTATTGTTCAATGGTTTTGGAAATCCTAAATATGCACCTTGCCCATTGCTAAGTAATATGGTAACTGCCGGCAAGCTTGGAGTTAAAAACGGCGAAGGTTTTTACGACTACTCACACGGTACAAAAGAACTTGTAATAAGTAAAAGTTTTGTTAAGTGATTTAAAAAAAAAAAATTAACTTGAAACTTCTTTTAATTTTGCTGTAAAATGCCTTAATGCTTCTGCTTCATAAGTAATTTCAAGTCCTTTTATTTTTTCTCGATTTTTTGATACTTCAATAATTACTTCTGCCACATAATCAATATGGCTTTGTGTGTAAACTCTTCGTGGTATGGCAAGTCTTACAAGTTCCATCATGGCAGGTATAAGTTTGCCGTTTTTATCGTATTTGCCAAACATTAGTGATCCAATTTCAACTCCTCTAATACCACCTTCAATATACAATGCCGCTACAAGAGATTGACCCGGATAATTATCTACCGTAATGTGAGGAAGCATAGCTTTTGCATCTATGTAAACAGCATGTCCGCCTGATGGCTGCATTACCGGAACTCCCGCTGCTACAAGTTTTTCGCTAAGATATTCTGTACTTCTTATTCTGTATTGAAGATAATTTTCGTCAAGTACTTCATTAAGTCCAATTGCAATTGCTTCAAGATCTCTACCTGCCAATCCTCCATAAGTAGGAAAACCTTCAGTAATAATAAGCAAATTTCTACATTTTGTTGCTAGCTCTTCATTTTTTAAAGTAATAAATCCGCCAATATTAGCAAAAGCATCTTTTTTGGCACTCATTGTACTGCCATCAGCATACGAAAACATTTCTTTTGCTATTTCTCTTACAGAGATATTTTCATATCCTTTTTCACGTTTTTTTATAAAATAACAATTTTCGGCAAAACGGCAAGCATCAATAAACATTGGTATTCCATACTTTTTACATATTATACTTGATTCTTTTATATTTTGCATACTTACCGGCTGTCCTCCGCCTGAGTTATTTGTAACAGTAATTATACAAAGTGGGATATTTTCAGCACCTTTCTCTTTTATAAATTTTTCGAGTGCATTTGTATCAATATTTCCTTTGAAAGGAGCAATCATTGAAGGAATTTTACCTTCTGCACAAAGTATATCAACTCCTTCTGCTCCGCTTGCCTCTACATTTGCCCTTGTAGTGTCAAAAAGTGTATTACTTATTATATATTTTCCTTTTCCACCAATTATAGAAAAAAGAATTTTTTCTGAAGCACGTCCCTGATGAGTAGGAATTACTATTGGCATTCCTGTAATTTCGCTTACAGTCTTTTCAAATCTGAAAAAACTATTACTTCCTGCATAAGATTCATCACCTATCATTATACCTGCCCATTGTGCGCTACTCATTGCACTTGTTCCACTATCAGTAAGTAAATCTATAATAACATCATCTGCCTTAATCAAAAATGGATTATAATGAGCTTTTTTAATTATTTCTATTCTTTGCGATTTGTTGGTAAAGTAAATTTGTTCTACAGATTTAATTTTAAATGGTTCAATGATAGTCTTCATTTTATTTTTCTATTTTTTCTTTATTTAATTATTTAACAAATATTATTTTTATGAGTTTTTAAATATAAAAAAAAAATAATAAAAAAAAGTACTTTCATACTTTTAATTAAGATATTTGATATATATTTGCAGCAAAAATAGAATAAAAATGGAAACAGTTTCAGAAAACATACTCGATGTAACATTGATAGAACCAAGAGAAAAGCATCCGACAATTTTTGCAAAATTTGATTTATTAAAAGAAGGAGAAAGCTTAACCATTCACAATGACCACGATCCTAAGCCATTATATTACCAATTACTTGGTGAAAGAGGTAATATTTTTACATGGGAATATCTTGAAGAAGGTCCAGAGTGGTGGAAAGTGAGAATTTCAAAAAGAATATCAGGAGAAAAAGACGAAACTCTTGGTCAAATTGCCGCTAAGGATTTACGCAAAGCTTTAGTTTTTAAAAAATATGGTATTGATTTTTGCTGTGGTGGTAAAAAAACAGTTAAAGAAGCTTGTGAAGCAAAAGGACTTGATGTTACACAAATTGAAAAAGAACTTCAGGAAACAGAAAAAAGTATTCCAAATGCTAACAATTTACCATTCAACGACTGGAGTATAGATTTTCTTGCAGATTATATTGTAAACACTCACCATACTTATGTTAGAAAAAATTTACCTGAACTAGTTTTTTATGCAAATAAAGTATCAAGAGTTCATGGTAGCCGTCACCCAGAACTTATCAAAATAAACCAGTGTGTTGAAGAAATAAATAATGAACTTAATTCTCACATGCAAAAGGAAGAAATAGTATTATTTCCCTATGTAAAACAGTTGGTAGCAGCAAAAAATTCAGGAGAGGCTCTTCCATCTTCACATTTTGGCACTGTAAGAGGACCTATAAATATGATGGAAATGGAGCATGAGCTAGTAGGCAAAAATCTCGAAGAAATAAAAAAACTTACCATCAACTATACACTTCCTGCTGACGCATGTATGAGTTATAGTATGCTATATCGTTTACTTGAAGAGTTTGAAAGTGACTTAAACATTCATATACATCTTGAAAATAATATTCTATTTCCAAAAGCTATAGAAATAGAATCAGAATTAGCTAATTAATAATAATCCAAATTATGTTGTGAATTATGAAAATTAATTCAAAAACAACAATAGGAAAAATAGTAAACAATAATAAAGCTGCACTTGATGCCATAATTAGTATTAGCCCTAAATTTGAAAAATTGAGAAATCCTGTATTGCGAAAGTTAATAGCAGGCAGAGCTACCATCGAAATGGCATCAAAATTGGGTAATTGTACTGAAGATGATTTTTATAGAGTATTAATACCTCTGGGTTTTGAAATAGAAAAATTGGAAATGAAAAATACAGAAAAAAATGCTCAAAACAATGTTCCAGAATTTGTAAACTCAATTACAAAAGATAAAATTATTAACTTTGATGTAAGAGCAATTCTAGCTTCGGGGACAGACCCACTTAAACAGATAATAGAGAAAACCAAAATGGTAAAAAAAGGCGAAGTTCTTAAAATTATAAACACTTTTGAGCCTTTGCCACTTATAACGCTATTAGGGAAAAAAGGCTTTGAAGTATATTCTGATGTGCAAAATGAAAATTATACCGAAACGTGGTTTTATAAAAAAACTGATAATTTAATAGATAATACAAATATTGAAACACACAGCAGTGATGATTGGGATAGAGTTTTAAAATTATTTGAAGGAAATTTAATTAATTTGGATGTAAGAAAACTTGAAATGCCAATGCCCATGATAACAATACTTGAAACTCTTGAAACATTAGAGCCGGAAAAAGCCCTATATGTGTTTCATAAAAAATTACCCATTTTTTTAATCCCCGAATTAAAGGAAAAAGGTTATGATTTCAGAACTAAACAAATTAGTGAACATGAATTGCATCTTTTAATATTCAAAAAATAAATGTTAAACGGACAAAGTAATGTAGCACAAATTGCAAACACCCCTGCAAATGCTGTTGTTCCTTTTTTTATTTTTGGTGGTATTTCATTTATTACAGCATCTGTAATTTCATTTTTTTCTGCAAATAAATTATTAAGCCATTACCTCAACCCTGAAATAATTTCTTTAACACATATTATGGCTTTAGGCTGGGTTACCATGATAATATTCGGAACAATCCACCAATTATTGCCTGTTTTTATTGAATCTCAAATTTACAGCATTAAGTTAGCTTATATTGTATTTGGTATTTCAATAATTGCTATACCAATGCTTGTTTTTTCATTTTACAGATTTGATATGGGAAAATATTCAATAATTGCAGCGATGTTAATGATTACGGCATTTGTAATTTTCCTTATTAATATTGCTATTAGTATTTTAAATAGCAAAACAGAAAATATACATGCAATTTATATATTTACATCTGCAATTTGGCTTATGGTTACAGGTATATCCGGGCTTTTGCAAGTAGTTAATTTTTCAACCATATTACTTGAAAACAATTCATTTTATTATCTGCCATTTCATGCTATTTCAGGCATTTGCGGATGGTTTTTGCTTTTGGTAATAGGCATTTCTTCAAGATTAATTCCTATGTTTCTAATTTCGAAATATACAAATACAAAATTACTCTGGGCTATATATATATTGATAAATTTAGGAATTGTTACTTTTATAATTATATTTCTTCATAATTATCAAAATTATTTGTATTACATTCCTATAATTTTAATTTTTATATCTATAATATTTTTTATATTTTACTGCTATAATGCGTTTAAACTACGAATAAGAAAGACCGTAGAATCTCAATTAAAAGTATCATTATTTTCTGTATCTTCTATTATTATTCCATTAATATTAATTTTGATTATAATTGGTTTGACTGGTTTTGATAAAATGCAAATTAAAATTTTTTCAATTTTTGGATTTTTTGTTTTTTTTGTTACTCTAAGTGTATTAATTTTGGGTATGACTTTTAAAACATTGCCTTTTATTATCTGGAATAAAATTTATGGAAAAATTTCCGGGAAATTCCCTACTCCAAGTCCTAAAGATTTATATAGTAATTTTTTGTTTAACATTATGATAATAACAAACGGAATTGCTGTATTATTATTTATCATTGGTATTATTTTTTCGGAAGTATTAGTAGCAAAATCAGGTGCGGCAATAATGTTTGTTTCAGCATTATTATATAATTTAAACTTATTTAAAATAATTTTTCACAAACCCTCTTTTCATGAACATAATAACAAATAATAAAGAAAAATCAGAATTGGGAATTGCTGTCCTAAAAGAAGTGTTAGACCCTGAAATAGGGCTAAATATTGTAGATTTAGGCTTAGTTTACGAACTTAATTTTGATGAAAATAGTAATATAACATTAATTATGACTCTCACTACTCAATATTGCCCAATGGGTGAATCAATTTGCAACTCTGCAAAAAACAAACTCGAAAACGCTTTCAATGGATATACAGTAAATGTAGAACTTACATTTGACCCTCAATGGACATTGAATTTATTAAGTGAAGAAGGAAAAAAATTTTTAGGAAGATAAAAAATGCTTAGTCAAACTTGTAAAATAGCTATAAAATCAGTATTATATCTTGCTTCCAAACACGGTGGTGGCAATAAAATATCTATAAAACAAATTTCGAAATTTATAGGTGCCAGCGAACACACTGCTGGTAAGGTTTTACAAATTCTTGTAAAACAAAAAATAATTCAAAGTACCAAAGGACCTTCAGGAGGTTTTTATATTACTCCATTACAATATAGTAAATCATTAATGGTAATAGTTGATGCAATTGACGGTAAACATGTTTTCAACGAATGCGGTTTAGGATTAAGTAAATGTTCATCAACACATCCTTGTCCAATTCATTTTGAGTATAAGAAATCGCGTGATATTTTTGAAAAATTATTTAGTGAAAAATCAATTCTTGAACACTGCGACACAATTAATAATGACAAATCCTATCTTTTTGGTTAGTTTATTTTGAAATATTAACTCTTAAGATTTGAAATTTCAAAATACAAGTTTAATTTTTTTACAATATTTGTTTAAAAATTGTATTTATCTTTCCAACGTTGTTTTAAAAATCTTCTAATTTCTTCCTCTCTATTGTTTTTACCCGGCTCATATAAATTTAATCCTGATATCTCTTCTGGCATATACTCGATATTTACAAAATTATTTGTAAAATCGTGTGCATATTTATAATTTTTGCTATATCCCATTTTTTTCATTAGTTTAGTTGGAGCATTACGCAAATGTAACGGTACAGAGTATTCTCCGTTCTTTTCTATTATATCTAAGGCTTTTTCTATTGCCAAATATGATGAGTTGCTTTTGACTGATGTTGCTAAATATATTGCAGCTTGGCTTAAAATTATTCTTGCCTCGGGCATTCCTAATATTTCTATTGCCTGAAAACTTTGCAATGCAATTAATAATGCATTTGGATTGGCATTTCCTATATCTTCGCTTGCAAATATTATCATTCTTCGAGCAATAAATCTGATATCTTCACCACCATTCAACATGCGTGCAAGCCAATACACGGAAGCATTTGGGTCGCTTCCTCTTAAACTTTTTATGAATGCTGAAATTATATCATAGTGTTGCTCTCCCGATTTGTCATATAAAGCTATTTTTTGCTGTAAAACTTTTTCAACAACTTCGTTGCTTATTATTACTTTACCTTTGTTTTTCTCAGTATTTACAATCAATTCAAGTAAATTTAGCAACTTTCTGCCATCTCCCCCCGAATATAAAAACAAGGCTTCTTTTTCTTCAATTATTATTTCTGTTTTACTTAAAATTAAATCTTGTTTAATAGCTCTGTCAATAATTTTATCAAGCTGTATTTTTTCAAATGCTTTTAAAACATATACATGGCAACGGCTTAATAAAGCTGAATTAACTTCAAAACTTGGATTTTCTGTTGTTGCTCCAATCAATGTAATTATACCTTTTTCTACAGCACCAAGCAATGCATCTTGTTGTGATTTATTAAATCTGTGTATTTCATCAATAAACAACAGCACATTGCCTGTTTTATCAGCATTTTCAATAATTTCTCTCAGTTCTTTAACTCCTGAACTTATAGCACTTATATTGTAAAATGGCAAATTCCACGATTTTGAAAGTAAAAAAGCAAGTGTAGTTTTACCTACGCCGGGTGGTCCCCAAAAAATCAAGCTTGAAGGTGTATTTCTTTCTGCAAGTATCTTTAAGGGTTTGTCATTATCAAGTAAATGTTCCTGTCCTATAAATTCATTAATACTTTGAGGTCTTACTCTTTCGGCAAGTGGAATATTTTCAATTAAATTTGTCATTTATTTTTAATTATTTCTGCTTCGCAAAAAATCAATTATGTTTCTTAATGTTTTTTTGTTTTCTTCTGCTACATCTATTTCGTCAAGATAATTTAAAGATTTAATAAAATATTTTTCGGATAAGTTTTTCAGGAATAAATCTGCCCCTGTTTTTATAAATACAGATTTTACTCTTTCCACTTTTTCGGTATTTTCAATTTTGTTGTCGTTTATTAAACTTAAAAAATTGTCATTATCTCTCTCTGCTGCTTTTATATATAAAATTGTTTTTTTTCTCTCTAAAATATCACCACCCGTTTGTTTTCCAACATCATTTGAATTTCCAAAACTATCGAGATAATCATCCATAAGCTGAAAACCCATTCCCATATTTACTCCCAAATTATATACTTTTTCACACTCTTCATTTGAAGCATCAGCGGTAATAGCTCCCATCTTAAGGCAACATCCAAGTAATACCGATGTTTTTAATTTTATCATATCGAGATATTCTGTTTCAGACACATTTTCCTGTGTTTCAAAATTCATATCCATTTGCTGACCCTCACAAATTTGTGAAGCTGTTTTGTTAAATATCTTTAAAATTTTATCCAAATATTTACTTTCAGTTTTCGATATTATTTCATAAGCCTTCACCAGCATCAAATCTCCCGAAAGTATAGCCGTATCAATATTCCATTTTGTGTGTACTGTAGGTTTACCTCTTCTCAGTGGTGCTTTATCTAAAATGTCGTCATGGATTAATGAAAAATTATGAAAAATCTCAGAGCTTATAGCCGGTGCAACAGCTTTTTCAATATCACCTCCAAACATATCATTTGCAACAAAAGTCAATATTGGTCTTATTCTCTTTCCTCCAAGATGCAAAATATAATTCATAGGTTCATAAATATTTTGAGGCAAACCGCTAAATTTTAATATTGCAAGTTCCGTTTCTGTTCTTTTAAAATATAAATCAAATTTATTATTCATTTATTTTACCAAAAATAGTTTAATTGACAATTGCAAAATCAATTATTCTCTTATTTACATTGGCTCTTTTTACCAATACAAATACTGTATCGCCAATACAATATTTAATTTTTCTTCTACTGCCCATTACAAACTTGCCTTTTTCATAATACTCATAAATATCACCTTTCATATCCTTTATTCTTACCATACCTTCGCATTTATTTTCAATTAGTTCAACATAAATTCCCCATGATGTTATACCAGAAATTATTCCTTCAAATTCTTCTCCTATATAATTTGAAAGATATTCTGTTTGTTTATATTTTATTGATGTTCTTTCGGCATCTACGGCTAATTGCTCTCTTTTGCTGCACCAGTTGCATGTCTGTTCAAGTTCGCTTTGGTTTATTGGTATTTTGTTTTCAAGCATCATAAAAAAATAACGATGTGTAAGTAAATCGGGATATCGCCTAATAGGTGATGTAAAATGTGCATAATAATCAAATCCCAATCCGAAATGACCTGTTTTTTTACTTGTATAAAATGCTTTTTCCATGCTTTTGATAGCAAGCGGCTGCAAAATTCCTAATACTTTTTGGCCATCTGCCAACTCAAGCATCTCATTTATACTTCTAATATACTTATCTTCTGATTCAGTATTAATTTTATATCCAAATCGAAAAGCGATTTCGGCAAACTCATTCATTTTTGTTGGTACAGGAGGCTCATGTAAACGGTAAGGAATAGAGTATGGTTTGTATTTTTTGTTTACTGTTTCTGCTACTTTTTTGTTGGCAAGCAACATAAATTCTTCTATTAATTTATGAGCATCTTTTCTTATCTTTTTCAGTACTTTAATAGGTTTTCCATTTACATCAAGCTTAAACTTTATTTCCTCAGTTTCAAAAGATATTGCACCGCGTTTTATTCTTTCGTTTTTAAGTTTTTTAGCTATATCGTTTAGAACCATAAGCTCATTGCAATATATTCCATTGCCTGATTCTAATATTAATTGAGCCTCTTCATAAGTAAATCTTTTATTAGAATTAATTATTGTTTTACCAAACCATTCATTAATAATTTTTCCATTTCTATCTATTTTAAAAATAGCTGAAAAGCATAATCTGTCAACGTTTGGCAATAGCGAACAAATATTATTAGAAATTTTTTCGGGCAGCATCGGTACAACCCTGTCAACAAGGTAAACTGATGTAGAGCGATGTAATGCTTCATTATCTAATTCTGAATTTTGAATTACAAAATGCGAAACATCGGCAATGTGTACTCCTATTTCAAATTTATCTTCATCAATTTTTTCAAACGATATTGCATCATCAAAATCTTTGGCATCTTCAGGATCTATGGTAAAAGTTATTTTTTTGCGGCAATCTAGTCTCTTTGAAATTTCAGTATCATTAATTTTTTCAGAAATTAATTCTGCTTCATCAATTAATTTTTTATCAAATTCAGGCTCTAACCCAAATTGATAAAGTATTGAATGAATTTCAGCATTATTATCTCCTGTTTTACCCAAAATTTTGACAATTTCTACATAAGGATTTTTTGAAGATTCAGGCCATGAAATTAATTTTACAAGTACTTTATCGTTATTTTTTACTCCTTTCAATTTATTTTTTGGTATAAAAAAATCAGTATTAACTGAAACATCGTCAGCAACAAAAAAACCAAAACCGTTTGAAACCTGAACAGTTCCGGTAAATTGCTCTTTATTTCGCTTTATTAGTTTTATTACTCTTCCCTCAGGCTTACTTTTTCTGCCTGTTTTTATTAGCTCAATTTGTACAGTATCACCATTCAAAGCCGGATACGTAAGTGCAGGAGTAATATGTATGTCTTGTTCATTTTCCATTATCAAAAATCCTGCTCCCCTACGGTTTATTTCAATAATACCTTCTATATATTCAGATTTTTTTTCGGTAAAAAAGCTACCTGTTGGTTGTTCAATAATTGATTTGCCGCTTTTTAGATTTAATAATGCTTCTTCAATTAGTTTTCTGTCGTTTTTGCTATTATAACCCATTTTAGATGCAATTTGTTTATAATTCAACTTCAAACCTTGCTTTTCATTTAGTAAATTTAATATTTGATTTTCGAGCCAATTATTTTTAATATTTTTAGTAGAAGACATCAGTGCAAATGTAAGTTAATTTTATTTTTTGATTTTTTATACCATTTAGGCTTACTTCCCTGTAATTTTCGAATTTATTTTATATACAGCCAAACTGCTTAATGTACCTATTAATGCACCTGCTAATACATCACTCGGATAATGCACACCTAAGTATAAACGGCTATATCCGCATGCTGCAGCCCAAGTATAGGCCGGCACAGCCACATACCATTTTGGAAATGCCAAAGTAACATTAGTAGCAGTAGCAAAAGCAGTTGATGTATGTCCTGAAGGAAAAGATAGTTTCCCAACTTTTGTTTTTTTATAAATATTATCATTGTTTATATATGGTCGTTGTCTTTTTATACTATACTTTAATGAAAAAGTTAAAATTGAATTTAAAGCTACCGCACCTACAGCTTGATAAGACTTATTTTTTAATTTGTTATCTTTTGTTTTTATTGAGTACAGAAACATTGTAGCAGGTGAAATAATTGTAACCGGTATTACAGTATTAGTTATTGTTTTCCAATATTTGTCAGAATTATTTGGCTTATCATTCAATGCAACTAAGATTTTCAAATCAATATTTTGTGCTTTTAATTCTACAACTGAAAATATAAATAGAGTAAAAATTAAATAAAGTTTTCTTTTCATTTAACTAATAAAATCTTGTAAATAATTATACCTTTTGGTCAAAGTTCCATCGCAACAAATAGTAGCTTCTTCTATCATTCTGCTGTTTTTTTTAAACAAATCAGGTAATACGAACTTAATAAATTCTTCACCAAATCCTTCTGAGGCGTCGGCCGGTAATTCTGTTGGTAAGTTAGATATTGACATTATATCTATACTTGTTTGAGTATATGGTTCGCAAATTTGCTGACTTTGAGAATTCCAGCCAAATACAGGTTTTTCAATAGTGGTTTCTTTTACTGTAATAGGTACCGAACCATTTATATCACAACTAATATCAGCAATAAGTTTTATTTTGAAATCTGGAGACTTTGTGTCGTTCAATTCAAAATGTCTTGCAATATTTTTGTCCCAATATACACCATTTATCATTATATCTGCTATTTTTGTATATGGTTTAAATTTAGAACCATACATAGAATGATTAAGGTAAAAATGTTCGTGTGTAAATGCAATTGTATCTTTGTGCTCATACATATCTTCAATATCCAGCAATGTGTAAACTGTTTCATCAAAAATATCTGAAACAAAACTTTGAGGACTTACTTTTTTGATTTTTAGAAAACCAAGTAATTCTTCACTACCAGATATAACTCTTCCACTGCCGGTAAGTACAATTTTATTTCTATTTTTTTTTATTAAATCTATATCTTTTGAAATTTTTACTTTTAATTCATCATAATTCAAAAATAAGGATGGCGATTGCCAGTTAAACAAATTATATTTTATACCCATTGCTCTTAAAATTTCATAGGTACCTACAATTCCTGCATACTTTCCAAAACCCAATATTCGTCTGCCGCTTTCATTGTGAAGACATTCATAATCTATAAGTCTAATTTTATTGGCTATAATTTTTTTTAACATATTGCGGTTATGTTCTTGTTTTTTTATAGTGTGAGAAAAAAACATATAAGTTTTATCGGGCAGAAGTTTTTCGTGAGGTACTTCCTTTATTCCAAGTAAAATATCACATTCTGACAAATTTTCAGAAACTTCAATACCCAAACTACTATATTCAATGTCAGCAAAAACTCTGTTAGGAGATGGTTCAACAATAATTTTTAATTCATTAAATTTATTTTGCAAACTGTAACATTGTTGCGGTGTCAATACTACACGCTTGTCCGGTGGATTTTTATACTCTCTTATTAATCCTAATTTCATTTCTGCGAAATTAATTTAATTGGTTGTTAATAGAATTGAGGAATAATTTTTGAAATGATTATTTTTGTAATACAAAATCAACATGGGGTTGAACGGATTTGACGGGTTGAGCAGTTGATGGGTAAGCATGTAGAGCTTTGTACTTTTGGCTCTTTAATATCAAAGTTCAGAAAAATAAAAGGCGATTTTAACTTCGCTATGGCTGCCTAATCGAGGATTAGAGTAATGCCATCCGTCTTCACATTGTTTCTCTGGTCTGGTGTGGCAAAAGGCGGTCGTAAAAACCTGGAGAATCAAAAATAATGGTGTTTGTAACTTATTTTTGATTAAAATACAAAACAAGATTTTAATCGGTAATCGTTAAACCTGTTAAAGTACTGAAACCAATTAGCGATAAACATGTAGAAAGCTCTATTAATTCCTTCGCCGGACCGGGGTTCGAATCCCCGCAACTCCACCAAAAAAACTTACCTTATAAATGGTTAAATTGTATTTTATAATTTAACCATTTATAAAATTTTTTAGATTAAAAATCAGTATGTTATAATTATTTTTTATTTTTTATTTTTTATTTATTATTTAAAATTTGTTAATTAAATTATTAAAAAAATGAAAAAAATAAAACACACAAACTTAATACTTCTATGCGTAGCAGTATTTGCATTTTATGCATGTAATCAAGATGATGTTAAAA
>JADLGN010000034.1 GCA_020849295.1 Bacteroidia bacterium | reverse complement strand
GTTTGGCACCTCGATGTCGGCTCGTCACATCCTGGGGCTGGAGAAGGTCCCAAGGGTTGGGCTGTTCGCCCATTAAAGTGGCACGCGAGCTGGGTTCAGAACGTCGTGAGACAGTTCGGTCCCTATCTGTTGTGGTCGTTTGAAAATTGAGAGGATCTGACCTTAGTACGAGAGGACCGGGTTGGACATACCTCTGGTGTATCTGTTGTAGTGCCAACTGCACCGCAGAGTAGCTAAGTATGGATTAGATAAGCGCTGAAAGCATCTAAGCGCGAAACTAGCCTCAAGATGAGTTTTCATTGAAGGTCCCCGCAGACTACGGGGTTGATAGGCTATAGGTGTAAAGCTGGTAACAGCATAGCCAAGTAGTACTAATTACCTGAAAACTTTAAATTTATTTTATTTACTTCCAATTTTTGTCAACTTTATGCTTTTTTTAGCATTTAAAGATCTTTATGGTGACTATATCAGGGGTGTTCACCTCTTCCCATTTCGAACAGAGAAGTTAAGCCCCCTAGAGCCGATGATACTTGGGTAAAACCTGGGAAAGTAGGTCGTTGCCAAATAATTTAAAAACCCTTCTTCGGAAGGGTTTTTTGTTTTTATAAGATTTTTGAAAATTCACTATAAGTGGCAGATTTATCAAAATTATTTTAAAATTTTTGATTTAAATTGAATTATTGATTACTTTCGTAGGACAAAATTTCAAATTACTCCAATTGATAACTGTAAAATTAAAATAGAAATTAATGAAAAATCTAATTATCTTATTGACCTTAATAGCATTACTCGGTTGTGCCCCCAAAAAAATATTAACGATCACGAGCGAACCTTCGGGCAGTAAAGTGATTATAGATGGAATAGAAAAAGGCGAAACACCATTGAGTGTGACATTAAAGTTTCCAAAATCTACTGTTTATAAAGCAGAAGTAAAACATGATGGATATAAAGATGAAATAGTCATGTTGGAAAAGAACCCAATTGATAAAACCGTCTATAATGTTAAACTTCAAAATTTATTTAAAGAGGTTACTATAACGAGTGAACCTTCGGGTAGTAGGGTTTATATTGCAGGCGAAGATAAAGGTATTACACCGTTAACTATTTCCTTAAATATGGCTGATGTTCATTTATATAAAGCCGTTCTAAAATATGAAGGATATAAAGATGAAACTATTTTTATTGAAAAAGAACCTGTAGATAAAACCATTTATTCGGCAAAACTTAAAGGTTTGTTTAAGAAAGCAATTATAACTTCTAGTCCTTCTGGAGCTAATATTTTTATTAATGGAATTTTTAAAGGGGTAACTCCTTATACAGATAGTATAGGATATTCACAACAAGGAAATAACGCCGTTTATATGGTTTTAAAATTAAATGGATTTGTAGATACGTCACTTTATGTCGATTATAAACCATCTACTAAAACTCAGTATCATGTGCAAATGGAAAAAGTAGAAGTAGTAAATGTCAAATTAATTACTATTGAATCTATTGCAACTAATGAAGGAGTAAAATTAAGCAAAGTGGAACGAAGTGCTATAGCTTATCTTGAAACTATTGAGCGTTCAACCAATGTAAAAAGTGTTACTAAAATAACAGATAATCAGGAAAAATTAACCCAAATTGGGGCTCCTGTAATGTGTCCGACAAATAATGCAATTATTTATTCTATTATTGAACAGGATGATAAGGAAAGGACTTACAGCAATATTTGGTTACAAACTATAGGTTCGTTCTCCAAAACTAAGATAACATCTAATCAGACTCTAGATTTATTTCCTGCATTTTCAGCCGATGGCAAAGATATCTTTTTCAGTTCAAACAGAACGAGTACCAATTCCTCAATTTGGAGAGTAAAGCAAGAAGGAGCGGGTGGAATAACCAAAATAACCAATACCCAACAATCAGAAGATTATGGTGTTTGCACTTTTCCAGGAGGGAATCACTTTGCTTACACATCTAACTCGCCAGGTGCTAATGAGCCTGAGATATGGACAGCCACAGTAGCAGGAACCTTATTAACACAACTTAGGGAAGGTGAGTTTCCACAGGTTTCTCCTGATGAAAAGAAAATTCTATTTACTGTAACAGATAAAATGCATTGGGTAACAAGAGGGACGGAACCTCCATTTCATCCAAAACAAATGTGGACTATGAATATTGACGGAAGCGGACCAACAGAACTTAGTCAGAATGTATTATATAATGTTATTCAAGCCAAATGGTCGCCTGATGGGAAATGGATAGTTTTTGCTTCGGATGAAGGAAAAGATTCGAAGGGGGGGAATAACTATGATATTTGGATTATGAAAAGTGACGGAACAAACAAAACACAGTTAACAACAAATGGCTCATGGGATGATAACCCATGTTGGAGTAATAACGGTAAAAGCATCTATTTTAGATCAAACAGAGGAGGTAACTGGAATATATGGCGGTTTGAGCCGATATTAGATTAATATGTATTTATGAAAAACGTCCTTCTTTGCATTGTTCTCTTATCTATAGGAAGCATAGGTATGGCACAGGACGTTATTACTAAAAAGGATGGAGGAAAAATAATAGGAAGGATTACTAATGTATCTGACGAAAGCATCAGCTACACTATTGAAAGTGAGGGTAAATTTTTCAGTTTTGATATTTCTAAACAAGACGTTTTATCCATTAAGTATAAGGATGGTTCCGTGGAATATTTTGATAAATCTGCTTTATCGCCACCCTCCGAAGTAAAGGAGTTGGATATTATCCATTTTCATAACGGTTCTTATATTGAGGTTATCGTTGACAGCATTTCAGATACTCATTTTTTTTACAGGGACTATGGCATACCGGATGGAGTTTTAAAATCGGTAAAATCGGATTTGATAAGTCAAGTGGATTATAATGCCAACTCTAAATTTAGACGCAAAACGAAAGTACCTGTTGCCGAGAGTAAACCAGAGATTAAAAAAGAAACTCCTTCTCAAATTAAGCCGGAACCTAAACAAGGAAACAGGTTTTATGTTACGGGAGGATATGGGCAATCTTTCCACGTGTTTAAACAACTTTTGGGCGAAAATATAGAAAGGGGTAAAATTGATAATAATTCGTTTAAAAGAACCAGCCAGGTTTACGGAACGTATGGCGAAGGCACGCATTGGAATGCAGGATGCGGAATTTTATTCAGGGAGAGATTTGGAATAGAATTAAATTATTTGTCGTTTGAAGGTACAAAAGTAAATATATCAAATACCAATATGAATAAAAGTACTTCCGGTAATTGGTCTATAACTGAAACCGTAAATACTAATGCTTATTC
Source organism: Bacteroidia bacterium (assembly GCA_020849295.1). Classification (GTDB taxonomy): domain Bacteria; phylum Bacteroidota; class Bacteroidia; order NS11-12g; family UBA9320; genus JABWCE01. Next base: position 41,829 of record JADLGN010000034.1, on the reverse strand, counting down.
CGAATACAAAGCGATTAACGGCAGCTTTATTTTCAAATATAAATGGTTTTATTCCCGAATCGGGATAGTTGGGGCACAGATAAACGTATTTATGGATAGCACTTATTCGCGTGATTATGAAAACCTATCACCTTTGAGAGATAGTATAAGAACATCAAAAACCCAATTTTCATCTGATAAAGTTCAATGTGGCTTTATAGGTGGCATAGGCATTCAAATTCCCCTTGGCAAAAATTTTAGACTATTTGGCGAATCAAACATCCAAATGTTAAACATGCAAGCCGATAGAATGAGTTATATTGAGGTAAGCGAACAAGGGATAATAAAAAAGAACCCCAGTGATATAACTTTTGAAACAAGTTCAAACGAAAACAACGGTGAATCATTAAAAAGAAACTTTCCAATTTATTCGTGTGGGTGGAATGCGGGGATTAGAATATTATTTTAAAAAAAATAGAATGAAAAAAACAATTTTAACTTTACTATTACCTTTAACCTGCTTTTTATCCATTGCTCAATTTGGAGTAAAGAACAATGGTGGTATAGGTCAAGCCGTACATACGAGTGCAAGTAGTGGAAGCTTTTATGGATATCTTCCATCGGGGAATTATTTATTGGCTATCAATCAAACTATGGTTAGCTCCACTTTGTATTATCAATTTGATTTGCCTGGATCTTCTTCTGCAAATTCTGGTTACAGTTGTGGAGGTTTTGTCGGAAGTTGTGGTTTTTTACCTGAATGTAATAAGGAAGTAATAGTCGTTTCAAATGCAAAAGGTTTTGTCCGAGAAAATGCTGGCACAAGTCAGGCAATTTTATCGTTCGGGGGAAATTCCATATATGTATTTCCTGGTCAAAAGTATTGTAAAATTGGTGGCCCACAGAAAGCTGATGGTTATGATTGGTATCAAATAGCTTTGCCCAATGGTTATACTCGTACTACAGGGTGGGTAGCAAATGCTCCAGGAGTAGGTGCAACTCTTTCTATAACCTCGTCCACTACCTCAGGGACAATAATTGCTCCTACTCTAAGTTCAGCTTCATCTATAACAGATAAAACTGCCTATGTCTCATGGACTGCCAATAATGGTTTAAATACGAGTTATGTTACATATGATATTTATGTAAATTCATCCTTTTATAATAATGTAAATACTACAAATACAACAATTTCTGGATTGTCGGCTTCGTCATCGTATCAAGTTTATGTAATTGCAAAAAATAGCAGTGGCTGTCTTTCCGTAAAATCAAATACAATTAATTTTTCGACCGCAGGAGGTTCATTGACCGCCCCAACCAATTTTAAAGTTTCAAATAATAGCCCAACATCCCTTCGTTTAACTTGGGACGCATCAACTGGCGCATCAAGTTATGACATTTGGCAAAATTGCAACTCCAGTTCAAAAATAAATACAACAAATACATATTATGATTTTACAGGATTGACACCAGGACAAACCTATGGGTATTTGGTGGAAGCTAAAAATGCTACAAGTAAGGCTGCTACAAGCTGTGAAAATGCAACATTACCAGATTACCCCCCAAATCTCAGTTCTCCGGCTAATGGTGCAAATGGAATAGCTGTAAGCAATGTAAAATTCTCGTGGTCAAACTCTCTCACGAATCCTGTATTATATAACTTTCAATTAAGTGAAAACTCAAATTTTACATCAATAATATATGAGGAATTAACTTCTAATACAAGTTGTACACTTTCTTCGAGCATAACCTTGACGGGAAATAAAACTTATTATTGGCGTGTAGCTTCAGCTATTGCAGCTTCCTCAATTGGAAACTATTCTACTTATTATTTATTTAATACCACAAATTCTACATCCACAATAACCATTTCGGGCTATGTACGGGATGCTTCATCTAATGGTATTTCAGGTGTTCAAATTGATGATGGAATTTTAAATGTTGCCTCAACAAATAGTAGTGGTTTTTATTCTTTTCAAGTAACAAAACCATACAGTAAAACTATTACACCAGCTAAAAGTGGTTATACGTTTTCCCCAAGCAACAAACCATTTTCAAATGTTAGTACAGACCAAACGCAAATTAATTTTACTGGCTCTGCAAGTTCTTCGCCAAGTTTAACCCTTTTATCGCCAAAGGGTGGAGAAGTTTGGAATGAAGGCTCTACTCAAAAAATTCTTTGGTCTTCTAATTCAATTAGCAAAATTAAAATTGAATATAGCTTGAATGGCTCGACATGGAATTCAATTAATTCAAGTGTAACTGCATCATTAGGTAGTTATTCATGGAAGATACCAGTGTTGGGTGTAAAAGAAACGAATTGCTATGTTAAAATAACAGAAGTGGGGGAAAGTCTTAGTGATATTAATAATTCAGCATTTACTATTAGTCCATTACCAACTTTTTGGATGAGCATCAGTACAATTCACAAAGATGAAAAGGGTAAAATGGTGACCTCAGAATTAACAAAAGGGACTTCTATTCAATCCCAAAATAGTCTATTGCAACCAGCCAAAATTTGTGCGGATGGTTCGAAAGTGACCAGAATTGATTTTAACTGTGATGATATAAGTTATGATTTGAAGAATGTGAGATTTAGAATCGCTAGTTCCAATGATAAGGATATGTCAGGTTATTTCGATATGTCTGATTATAATATCAATTCGAGTTTACTAAGTGTTTTTTATACTCATCCAACCTTTATGGATGATAATAATTATCATAGAGTTGATACAATAATTGCTTATGATAATAAATCACAAATGAGATTACATACTTTTCCTATTTTGGTTTATAGAGCTCCTGTACTATTTGTCCATGGGTGGATAGGCGCTCCTTCTGCATTTGATATAATGGAATATCAAGTTAAGCAAATTCCATATTTAATTCTTAAAGCAGACTATTCCAATAGTAATGGTGCATCTTTTTATCAGAACAGATATATAGTTTCTATGGAAATTAGAAAATTATTAGACAATGCTTTTAAAATGGGATTCTCGACGGGTAGAGTATCAATAGTTGCTCATAGTATGGGAGGAATACTCTCCAGATTATATATACAATCTACATTTGTGCCTTATCAGAACGATGTAGAGAGATTAATTACTTTAAATACCCCACATTCGGGTACTCAAATCGCAAACATGTTTTATAAAGTAGGTGATTTTCTAACGGATAATGGTTTCTTAGGTTATGGAAAAGGTGCTACTAAAGACATGTGTGTAGATTTGGATGGCATTAGGTCTTATTTAAATGGAGCAACAAAAAGTAATGGTTCTAAAGTTCCTTCACATCCTTTAGCAACTGTTTTTACAGATACTAAGTTAGATATGTCGGATAAATTTATGAATAATATTAGACTTTTGGCGAAGCTTTGGGGCAAAAGCTTAGCCGAAGTTATGGCAGCAGCATTTTTAACAGAGAGAAGTGATATCGTTGTTCCTTTGAATTCTCAACTTGGTGGTCTATACAACTTTAATAATCGCGAAATTGAGGGTCAGTTCCATATGGGTTCAGCAGAAAATGAAAAAGTTTACTCGAAAGTTAGTCTTTTACTAAAGCAAAATCCTAAAAACAGCAGCTACTTTTCACAAATAGGATTTAATCCTCCAATATATACCTATAAGCATTTATTAAAGAAAAAAGACGATACCTTTGAATTTCACATTGTCGATGGTTCATTAAAAATATTATCTCTAACACCATCTAAAAGAGTTTATTCAGGACAAGAAATAACTGTTATAGCAGAGACATCTTCTGCTATAAATAATACCGCTTGCATGTTTCTTGACCAAGACAATACGCTTATTGAAAATAAAAATGGAAACGGAATAGTAACTTTTAAATATACAATTCCTTTGGATATCGCTGATAAACTTAAAATTATAGTCTTTGGGTTTAATGAAGATGGTTTAGTTGATTATGATACTGCAATTATTGATATAGAAATTCCTACAGATGTAAAATTAGATAGCATTTATACAATTCCAGACAAATTGTATCTATATCAAAATACGACCGAAACATTTAAAGTCTATGGTAATTATTCAGATGGGATAGCAAGGCTCATTAATAACTTTAATCAAATGGAGATAACCGAATTAAATCCAAACATTGCAGAGTTTGTATCGGAAGGTTATGTCAAGGGACTATCAATAGACACAAGTTCGGTTCGTATATGGCATTTAGGAAAAACTACATACTTGAAAGTAAAAGTTTTGGAACCAATAGGTTCTACTTTAGACATTAAAGAACAAGAGATAAATAGTCAAAATAACTTAAACATTAAATCTTTAAAAATATTCCCCAATCCTAATAAGGGAGAATTTACTATTGAGTTCAACACCGGAATAGGAGACTTGGTTGCTATTGAAGTTTATAATGGGCTTGGACAAAGGGTATTTATTTCCAAAGAAAAAGCAAGTGAATATATTTTCTCTCAAACCCTATTATTAAATAGTATGCCTGACGGGATTTATTATGTTAAGGCAACTTCGAGCAGAGGAAATTACAGTGGTAAAGTTATCATAAGCAAATAGTTATTTCTTTTATAAAAAATACTTCCAAGCCCCACTCGCAGGCAGCGGGTATTCTAAAACCAAATTTTCTTTAGTCACAGGATGTTCAAATTCCAACGATTTTGCGTGTAGATAAATGCTCCCATCCGGATTGCTGCGGGTAGAGCCGTATTTTAAATCACCACCTATGGGGCAATTGATGGATTGCAAATGCACTCTTATTTGGTGATGACGTCCCGTATGCGGATTGACTTCCAATAAATAAAAGCTATCCGAATTGGCCACTACTTTATAATCGGTTTTTGAAAGTTTGGCTCCATTAATGGCCTTGGAATAGGATTTGGTTTTATTGGTTTTTGGGTCTTTGCTCAGGTAACTTTCAATCGTTCCCGAAATTTCTTTCGGTCTGTTTTTAACCAAAGCACAATACATTTTTTTCATGGCCCGGGTTTTAAACAGTTCGTTCATTCGGGCAAGGGCTTTACTTGTTTTGGCAAACACTACCAATCCACTAACCGGCCGGTCGATGCGATGAATTACTCCTAAAAACACATTGCCGGGCTTGTTGTCGCGTTGTTTTAAAAACTCTTTTAAAACCACTTCCAATGACTCATCTTCCGTTTCATTGGGCTGTACCAAAATACCCGAGGGTTTGTGAAATGCAAAAAGGTGATTGTCTTCATAAATAATACGGGATTTTATTTCATCAAAGGTCATACAATATTAACTTCGGGAAATAGCTCAACTCCAAATTTTTGTTTTACTGATTCTATAATTTTACAAGCTAAATATAGTAATTCCTTACCGGTTCCACCGCCATAATTTACTAATACCAAAGCCTGTTTTTCGTGAACTCCAATATTTCCAAATCGTTTGCCTTTCCAGCCTGCTTGTTCAATCAGCCAGGCAGCAGGAATTTTTACCTTTCCATCAGGAGCAGGAAAAGATTTTAGAGTTGGATAGTTTTTTTGAAGCTTTTCAAATTGAGAAATTTCAATCACCTGATTTTTAAAAAAACTCCCCGCATTGCCCAAATGTGAGGGTTGGGGAGTTTGCTCCGACGTATGGCAATAACTGCTTTACTTACATCGGCAATCGTTGGTTTGGTGATATTCCATTTTTTTAACAGAGCCTCAATATCGCCGTAAGCTGTACTTAGAACGGGCTTTTTAGTCAGTTTAAAAGTAACAGATATTATAAAATATTTTCCTTTGGCCGAGTGTTGGAACTTACTAAGGATATTTATGATTATGAATTTTCATCTGTATCGTTTTATGAATTGAATGAAACCTAGTTTATATTTTTGAAAAATTTATGGGACGAGATTTAGTTGTGATAGAAAATTCTGAAAAAACCGTTCACTTACCTCTTCAAAATCAACTTTACTTCCAAATTCTTTTTCCATACTCGTCACCCCTTTGTCTTCTATTCCGCAGGGAATTATCAAATCAAAATATTTTAAATTAGGTTTAATATTAAAAGCTAAACCATGCATTGTTACATGACGGCTTGATTTTACTCCTATTGCAGCAATCTTTTTTGGATTACCCGTTTGATGGTTTACCCAAACACCGGTATATTCTTTAATACGTCCTGATTTTATTCCATAAAAAGATAAAGTATCAATAACAGCCTGCTCCAAGGTATAAATGTAATTTCGTAAACTCAATCCAAATTGTTCTAAATCTAAAATTGGGTAAACTACCAATTGCCCAGGACCATGGTAGGTTACATCGCCCCCACGGTCTATGCGTATATATTCAACGTCTGGATATTCAGAAATCTTAATGTTACTTTCTAAACCTGATTTACCTAAAGTAATTACATGTGTATGCTGACAAGTGAGTATATAGTTTTGATATTTTTTGTTAACATTTATTTTTGATTGCAACAGTTCATTAAATAAGTTTTTTTGAATTTCCCATACATCTCTAAAGCTCAGTAACCCAAGATTTTTAATTGTTATTTTTCTGCCGCCTTCCATAAACTATTAATCATTTTTTTCCAACTGTATTTTTCTTTTTCTTGTTTTACAAATTCAACCATTCTTTCAGCCCAATTTTCAGAATAAAATTTTTCAATGGCATTGGCAATTACTTTAGGTTCTCTTTCAACAACAAACCCTGCTTTTTCATTAGGAACTAATTCGGGCAATCCACCTATATTTGTAACTATCATAGGTTTATTATAAAAATATGCAACTTGTGTTACACCGCTTTGTGTTGCATCTTTGTATGGTTGAACAATAATATCTGCTGCCGAAAAAAATAGATGAACCTCTGAATCAGGTATGAAATCTTTGTAAAATAGTATATCTTCTTTTAAATTCAATTTTTCAACCAATTCCATATATGGTTTTTCATCTTCGTAAAACTCACCTGCTATTATTAATTTTATATTTAATTTTTTTCTGTTTACCATTGCAAAACTCTCTAACAATAGGTCAAGTCCTTTATATGCTCTTATAAATCCAAAAAAAAGCAAATAATTCTTTTTAGTATCAATTTTTAACAAGTTACAGGCTTCGTTTTTGGTAATGGCTGGTTGAAAACTATTGTATATCGGATGAGGATTGTAAAGAGCAGGTTTATTAACAATAAATTTATTTAAGTCATTTAATACACTTTTACTCATAGCTACAAAACCATGACATGATTTTAAGAAATATTTGGTAAATAAAATATCTCCTATTCTTTTTTCGTGAGGTATAATATTATCAGTAATTGCTACTATTCTGCTTTTGTTATTGCTTTTTATTATACGAGCAATAGTGCCGAGGCATGGTCCCATAAAGGGCAACCAATATCTTACTATTACTAAATCAGGCTTAATTTTTCTGTATTTATTTCCGGTTATTAGCCAGTTTATAGGGTTGATTGAGTTTATTTTTATATCAATATATACGTTTGAAGGCTTTGGATCGGTTGAAAATTGTGTTTTCCCCGGAAATAGAAACTTTGGATATTGTAATTTGAATGTTAAAAGAGTTACCTTATATCCTTCATTAATAAACTCGTTGGCAAGAATTTGGTTATATGTACTCAATCCTCCTCTTAAGGGCCATGCTGGACCAATAATTACAACATGCTTATTACAATCCGATTTTTTCTGCAATTTGATAATTGTTTCTTTCTGTTGAATTGCGTGATATCAATTCTCCCAAAAAACCTGCTAAAAATAGCTGTACTCCTATAACCATTGCCAGTAAACCAAAATAAAATATTGGTCTTTCTGTCATTTTGTATTCATTAAAAGCAAATTTTGCAAATGTGAGATAAAATGCAATTACAAAACCAAATAAAAATGATATTGTACCGATTAATCCGAAAAAGTGCATTGGTTTTTTACCAAATTTTCCTACAAAATGAATACTTATTAAATCTAAAAGTCCATTAATAAATCTTTCCCATCCAAATTTAGTTTTTCCGTATTTTCTTGCTTGATGTTTTACTACTTTTTCGCCTATTTTTCCGAATCCCGCAGTTTTTGCTATTACCGGAATATACCTGTGCATTTCGCCATATACTTCTATGTTTTTTATTACTTCATTTCTATATGCTTTTAATCCGCAATTAAAATCGTGTAATTTTATATCACTCATTTTACGAGTTGCCCAGTTAAACAATTTGGTAGGCAATGTTTTTGTAATTGGGTCATATCTTTTTTTCTTCCAGCCAGATACAAGATCGTATCCGTTGCTTACTATCATATTATACAGTCCAGGAATTTCTTCGGGGCTGTCTTGCAAATCGGCATCCATAGTTATTATTACATCGCCGCTTGCTTCTGCAAAACCAACATTTAGTCCTGCTGATTTTCCGTAATTCCTTCTAAATTTTATTCCTTTTACTTCTTTAAATTTTTTACCTAAATCAGTTATAACATTCCATGAGTTGTCTTTACTGCCATCGTCAATAAGCAAAATCTCGTAACTGTAGTTATTTTCATTCATTATTTTATTTATCCACTCTACCAATTCGTTAAGTGATTCTTCTTCATTGTATAGTGGAATTACTACAGATATGTTCATTTATTTAATTTTGTTATTTTATATTGATTCAGGTGGATTTCGCCTAATAATTAATGCAAATATTACTGATATTATTGCTGAAATTATTATTGCCCATAATAATTGTGACAAATAAGTTTTTGGCGTATTTGCATTTGCAAATTGTTCATGAATTTTTTCTATTTGCTTATCAATTTGTTCCTGATCTGTACTGTATTTTTCAATCCATGAACTTGTACTTTCTATAACAACCTCTTCAAGACGTGTGTTAAAATCTTTATCAATTACATTTGAAAAAACTATTGTATAACTAAGACTTATCAAATACCCAACAATTCCAATTGTGAACATGGTAATAAAAGCATTTTTGAAATTAATAAATCCACCTTCAAGTTTTCTTTGGGTTATTCCTCCAACTATGTAAAATATTATAGGTATTATAAGGCTTATAGTCCCCCAAAGAATAAAATTGCCAAAAAATTTAAAATTTATAAGATATACTAATGTGAAAATAGTAATAGAAGTTATTCCGTAATATATGCCAAACCATAGTGCGTTTTTCTTAATTATTGACGTATTCATATTTTAATTTATTTATATTTTTATATGATGTTAAGACTTTTAAAAATGCTTGCTGAAACAAGTAAGCAGCATTTTGCTTAGTTATTTTTTCAAGTTTTTTTTCGATTTTTTCGTCGGGCAGAAAAAACAACAACAGTGGTAAAAGTTGATTTTCGAGAGGTCCATTTTGATTTTTTTCAGCAATTTTAGAATATACATTTATATCGTGGTTTTGCAGTACCTGACGATTTTTTAAAATATCTTCATAATACTGTGTTTCAAGATTTTCAAAATCATCTTCACACATCAAATACTCATCAATATAATCATCAAGAGATATGTTGATTTTATTATCAACACATTCTCGCAAATACATTAAAATATTGAAAAGTTCGGTTCCTCTGTCCAGTATTCTTTCTTCAATCCTCAACCATTCTTTGCTTTCAAAATAATTTGGGTCGTGTTTTTGGTATTCATCAAAAAAATCAAATAATATTATATCGAAAATCAATTCTTCAAAATCTTCAGTTATTTTATATGGTAATAGTGTAATGTTAAGTTCTTTTAGTTTTTCATCAAATTTATTATTTGAGTTAATTATCTCAACAAGTTTAGCTAAAAGTTGATTTTCTATTTCATAATTTCCACTATTGTAATGTGTATTTAATATTTCTTTTAATAATTTTTCTGAAACAATATTCATTTATGTATTATATTAAAATTGAGTGTAATTGTTATTATTTGCTGCAAAAATACACTTACCTTTCAATGTTTTATTAATCAGATGTGAATTTGACGAAAGTGATAAATTACTTTTTTTATTGAATTCCCAATTTTTGCTAATATCAAATACTACAATATTTGCATCTGAATTTTCTTTAATTACAGGCATTTTAATGTTTAATATATTGCGTGGGTTTTCTGATGTTATTTTTACAAAGGTGTCAAAACTTATTTTATCTGATAAAAATTCAATGTACAAGCTAAATAAGATTTGAATTGTTATAGCTCCAAAAGGAGAATAACTGAATTCTACTATTTTGTTTTCGGGGCAATGCGGATAGTGGTCAGAAACTATGCAATCTATAGTTCCGTCATTTATACCTTTCAGAAGTGCCAGCCTGTCTTTTTCACTTCTCAAAGGTGGCATTATTTTTAGGTTTGAGTCAAATGTACTTAAACTATCATCGGTATAAATTAAGTGTAATATTGAAACATCGCAGGTTACTTTTACATTTTCTTTTTTTGCTTTTTTTATCAATTCTACTGATTTAGCCGAGCTGATATGTGAAAAATGTATTTTAGAGTCAGTGTATTTTGCTATTTCTATTTGGCTGTTTATTTGTGTGTATTCTGCTATTTCTGGAAATATTTTTAAACCTAAAGCAACTGTATTTTCACTTTCATTTACTTCGCCGTTTTTACTAAGACTTTGGTCTTGAGCATGAGAAAAAATTATCCCATTAAAATTTTTAATATACAGCATTGCACGCTGAAGAGTTCCGTAGTTTACAGGATTATCTCCATTACTAAAACCTACTGCTCCATAACTGTACATTTCATAAATTTCTGCAAGCTCTTTGCCTTCACAGTTTAGTGTTAATGCACCTTGCGGATATATATTAACAAGATTTTTAGACGTTTTCTTAATTTGATATTCAATTTGTGCCGCACTTTGTACAATATAGCTAAAGTCTGGCAAAGTAGATATTCCTGTAAAACCTCCTGCAGAAGCTGCTTTTGATAAACTTTCTAAATTTTCGTTTTGCTCATTTCCTGGTTCTCCCTGTCTGCATCTTAAATCAAATAATCCAGTAGTAACTATACAATTTGAAGCGTCAATTTCATGGTCGGCTTTTTCTTTTTTATTTCCTATACTTACAATTTTCCCTTTATTAATAAGAATATTTACAATTTTATTATTGAATGGTGAATTAGTGGCAACTATTTTACCGTTTTTTATCAGTACAGAACCTGAGCTTCTGATTGTGTTGTTTTTTTCCAAAATCTTAACAAAATTATTTCAATTGCAATAAATAGCAAAGCAAAGTATATAAAAATTCTCCATAATGGTTTGCCATTTTCATATTGTTTTATAAGTGTGTTGATTGGCATTTCAGTTTTTTCAAATATTTTAGTGTTTTTTGATGGTAAAATATTTCTTAAATCGCTTGTTGTGCTTAATTCGGTTTCAGATTCTGCTCTGTTGTAATTAAATGCAAGTACTTGTAGAATAGTTTCTGTTTTGTTGTCTCTCAAATCATAAAAACCTGATGTATTTACCTGATTATTTTCAGTTAAAAACAACTCATCATTTTTAATAATATTTTCGAGAATAATTTCAAATTTCTCTTTTTTAAGTGAATATTGAACCCCGGTACTTTTAATATCAGAAACCGGAATAATCAAATTATTGTTTCTAATTGTATAAAATAATGGCAAAAGTGATTTTTTATAAAGAGCAATTCTGAAAATTACTGGCAGAAAAATTTGATTTGTTTGAAAATTGCTCCACTCATCATCAATATTTACAGCAAACTGATATATCTGACCTTTGCCATTTTTATATGAGTTAAGAAAGATATTGCCATTTCTAAGTTTTATCAATTGAATTGCAGGAATAATTCCCTGACTGATTTTATAATATTTCTTAACCTTTGGCAAATCAAGATTTTGATTTCTGTTTTGTACAATGTTTTTCAATAGCTCATTTGTATAATCCAATTCTGTAACTTCGGTATTTTCTGTAATTAATTCATTGTATTTGCCAATTCCAATTTCTGACAGAAAATCGTCAAAGCCTGATTTTCCTTCATTGTCGCTTGGAAAAATTGCAATATTTCCACCGTTGTTCAAATATTTTTTAAGTTCGTCAATTGTGCCACTCGAAATTTTATCTGACGAAGAAATAATAATTAAATCGTAATTACTTAGCGATGAAAAATCAATTTGATTTATGCTTGAAGTTATATGGCTGAAAAAAGGTTCAGTTTCAAATATTTTTTTCAAATATTTATTTGGCAATTCATTGTACAATTCTAATACTTTCACGTTTTGATGAATATTAAATGTGAAAAAATAAGTGTCGTCAAATGTAATGGGGTAGTCTGTAATTTTTAGTTCAGCGTTTTGCCAGCCTGTATTGTTTACCGAAAAACCTATTGATACATTTTTGCTTTCGCCTGCAGCAATATCAAAGCCCGAAATAGATTTTTGAATTTTGTTTATTTTTAATGAAACAGTTCCTCCTTCAAGGTTTTGATTGCCTTTATTTTTGATTTTTACAATAAGATTTAAGGTTTGTGATGGCTGAAAAACCGGCGACTGAAACCAAACCGAATCAATAAGAAGATTGTTTGTAGTATTGCTTTTTAGTGGAATTAAGTTTGTTTCAATTGCTTCGTTCACATTTATTGTTTTATTGCCTGTAAATGATTTTTGAAAATCAGAAATTATGTAAGCATAATTATTTTTTGTTCCATTATTGATAAGAAAATTACTCTGTTTGCTCAATATATTTTCTAATGATTTTGTGCCCGATTGTATTTCAATTTCATCAAGTTTTTTTAAAAAGTCATCTTTACTGTAAAACCTGTCAAATCCGCCACCAAACTGGTTTGTGAGCAAATGAAACCTGTCACCGTCAGAAAATGCAGATACTATTTCACGAGCTTTTGTTTTTGCTGTTTCGAATAATGGACCTTTTTCATAAACAGCATTCATGCTAAATGAATTATCAATGTAAATACTTAAGTTTTTTTGACCTGATGTGTTTTTAGTTTTATTAATCGGTATATAAGGCTGAGCAAAAGCAAATACTAATGATACAATTGCCAAAATTCTTGCAATTAAAACCAAAAGATGTTTAATGTTTTTGTGTTTTTGTGATTGTTGCTTTACTTCTTTTAAGAATTTTATATTGGTAAATACAACTTTTTTAAATCTCCTGAAATTGAATAAATGAATTATTACAGGAATTGAAATTGCTAATAAACCAAAAAGAAAAGCCGGATATACAAACTGCATTTATTTGTGCTGCGAATTTAGTTTATTTTAATTAGTGAATATGTAAAAAAATGAATAAACTAAACAAAATCATAAAATTCTGACTTTTTTTATTTCTTTGCAGCAAAAAAAATATTTGTTTTTTAATTCACTTCCATTTTTAATTTTTCTCCCACTTGTAGTAATATTTTATTATTTATTACCACATAAGACCAGATGGATATTATTGCTTTTTACAGGATATTTTTTCTATGGTTATTTACATCCGCAATTTTTGGTTTTACTTTTTATTTCAACATTGGTTGATTTTTATTTTGCTTTAAAAATATCTCAATCAAAAAAACTCTTAAACCGTAAAATATATCTTGCGGTAAGTCTTGTTTTCAACTTGTCATTGTTGTTTGTTTTTAAGTATTTATCAATGTTTTTGCCAGATGCCGACCCAATGATAGTGAATATCAATAAAGCAACCGAACCTATAAAGGGCTTGATAAAGGATGCAGTTTATTTTTCAATACCAGTAGGTATTTCTTTTTATACTTTTCAGTCGTTAAGCTACACTTTTGATGTGTATTTTGATAAAATAAAACCTCAGACAAGTTTTGCCAGATATGCCACTTTTGTAGCCTATTTCCCTCAACTTGTAGCTGGACCTATAGAAAGGTATAATCACTTATCGTCTCAAATTTTTGCATATTGCAAACCTTTATATAAAAATTTTTCAAATGGTTTCAGATTACTGTTGTTTGGATTTTTTCTTAAAATGTGCATAGCAGATAATTGCGGAAATTATGCCGATTTGATTTTTAGTAATTATTCAAGCTACAACAAACTATCAATTATTGTCGGAATAATTTCTTTTGGATTACAGATTTACGCTGATTTTGCAGGATATTCGCTCATTGCATTAGGTGCATCATTGCTTATGGGAATTGAATTAATGAACAATTTTAGAACTCCTTATTTATCTGCTTCTGTTAATAATTTCTGGAAGCGATGGCACATTTCACTTACAAGTTGGTTTAAAGATTATCTCTATATTCCGCTTGGCGGAAACAAAGTAGCTTTGCCAAGATGGGTTTTTAATATTTTGATTGTTTTTCTTATTAGTGGATTGTGGCATGGTGCTAATTATACTTTTATTGTGTGGGGAGCTATTCATGCTATTGCATATTTATCAGAGCATTTTGCAAAACCTTACTTGTGTTTTTCAGAGTCAAAATACAAATTGATTAAGTTTATTGGTGGTATAAAAACATTTGCAGTAGTTTCACTTGCATGGGTGTTTTTTAGAGCCGAAAATATTGATAATGCGATAGAAATATTAAAATTAGTTTTTACATCAAAAGCACAGCACACTTTGGTTTTTGAAAATACTATTTGGATTGTTTTGTCAATTTTTATCCTATTTGATGTTGTATTAAGAAATAATAGAATAGATAAATATCTTGATGATAAAAATATATTTTTCAGATGGACAGTATATTTAATTTTCATAGCATGTATAATTACTATGAGCGGAACAGTAAAACACCCTTTTGTTTATTTTCAATTTTAAAATATGAGTAAAATAATGGGTGTGATGGTAAGAATAGTTGTAATTGCAGTTTTTGCTGTAATAGTGAATTTTATTTTTAAAAAAACTCTATGGCAAAGCGAGTTACGAAGTGAAGCTCCTGATTTGATAAAGTTGCAAAGAATTACTGATTCGTGCGACATATTGTATTTTGGCGAATCGAGTAATAAAAGCTATGACCCCGTAAATGATACTGTAAAAACAAACATAAGCGGTTTGATTGCTGAAAATTTACAAAACAGCATATTGGGCGATATCACACACGAAGCCTTTCATGCAGGAATATATTTACCACTTATAAAACGTATAGATAACAATAAAAAAGTTAAAACAATAATAGTTACACTAAATATAAGAACACTTGGTCCTCCATGTGTTCATTCGGGACTTGAAAGTGCTTTGCAAAAACAAGCTTTATATTATAGAAATATTCCTCCTGTACTCATACATTTATTTGCAGCATTAAATTTTTATGACAATAAAACCGAATATGAACGCGACTTTCAACTTTGGAAACAGTGGGCAAATGATAAATTAGAAGTAACAGGAATAAATTTTAAATATAATACTGTAAAAGAATGGTGCGAAGCAGAAAAATTCAAATTACCTGACGGAACTGAAGATATGCCCAAAAGAACTTTGGCTGACCATTATATAAAAGCTTATGGTTTTGTATTAAAAGAAAACAATCCGAGAGTAAAAGATATTGATGAAATAGTAAAGGTTTGCAAACAAAAAAAACTTGAACTATATTTTAATTTACTTGCAGAAAATACTGAATATGCTGATAGTCATGTAGGCAAATCGCTTTTGCAACTTATTAGGTATAACAGAGATTTTTTAATTAAAAGATATAATATAAACAATGTGAAAGTAATTGATAATCTCGAATTGGTTTCGGGTAAAGATTTTACTGACCAAAGCTGGACTACAGAACATTACAACTTTACAGGACGCAGAATAATAGCTCAAAATGTTTCTAATATTATTAAATCAAGTTCGGTTCATATAAAATAATAAATTTGCAACCGTGCAATATAAAATTACAGATATATGCAAAATTATTGGAGCTGAGGCACACCTTTCAAATCCAAACTCAATAGTAGAACATATAAGTATTGACAGCCGAAGAATAATTGATAATAATAATATTTTGTTTTTTGCAATAAGCGGACAGTTTAATGATGGTCATAATTATATTGAAGAGCTTGCAGACAAAGGGATATACAACTTTGTTGTAACTCATATACCCGATTTGAAAAACAAAAAATCATCATTAAATTTTTTAATTGTAAAAGATATTATTAAAGCTTTTCAGAAACTGTGTGCATATCATAGAAGATTGTACGATTACAAAGTAATAGGAATAACTGGCAGCAATGGAAAAACAATAGTTAAAGAATGGTTGTATCAAATTTTACATACAAAATACAATATTGTAAGAAGTCCCAAAAGCTATAATTCGCAGGTAGGAGTACCGCTATCGGTATGGCAAATGAATTATAAAAATAATCTTGCAATTTTTGAAGCCGGAATTTCAAAACCAGGTGAAATGAATAATCTTGAAAAAATCATTAAACCCCAAATAGGAGTATTTTCAAATTTAGGAGATGCACATTCAGAAAATTTTAGGAGTATTAAAGAAAAAGCTATAGAAAAACTAAAGCTTTTCAAAAATTCTGAAGTAATAATTGCAAATATTGATAACAAAATTATAGCCGATTTACTTAAATCAATTAAAAACAAAAAAATTCTTAAAGTTAGTTTTAAAGATAAAAATGCTGATTTATTTGTAGAAAATAATAACAAGAAGTTAGTTATAAATTATAAAAACAAAATCTTCAATTTTAATTTGCCTTTTAACGATTTAGCATCTGCCGAAAACTCTGTTTTATGTATTTTGACTTGTCTTTATCTTGGTGTTGAAATTGAATTTATATTAAAGCAAATAGAGCAATTGCATGCAGTAGAAATGCGACTTCAAAAAATTGAAGGAATAAACAACAATTTTATAATAAACGATACATACAATTCAGATATAAATTCGCTTGAAATATCGGTTGACTTGTTAGTAAAGCAAGATAACACAAAACAAAATACTGTGATACTTACAGATATTTTACAAACAGAAAAAAACTCTAATGAATTGTATTCAAAAGTAAGTAAAATTCTATCATCAAAAGGAGTAAAACGCTTTATAGGCATAGGGAAAACTATAAGTAAATATGCAGAATTGATTAAGGTAAAGAATAAAAAATTTTATAATACAACAGAAGAATTTATTGCCGGATATGATGTAAAAGAATTTGTTAATCAAAATATATTAATAAAAGGAGCAAGAGATTTTAAACTTGAAAGAATAGTAAAATTGCTCGAAAGACAAACACATCAAACTGTTTTTGAAATTAATCTATCGGCTATTGAAAGCAATTACAAAGCAATAAGAACTGCCATTCCTCGAAAAACAAAAATTATGGGTATGGTAAAAGCATATTCGTATGGCTCGGGAAGCTATGAAGTAGCCAAGCTTTTGCAAGATTGTGCCATTGATTACTTATGTGTAGCCTATATTGACGAAGGAATACATTTACGTGAAAAAGGTATTACAAAACCAATAATGGTTATGAATCCAGACCTAAAAAAACTTGAAAAAATGCTGAGGTATAAGTTAGAGCCTGAAATTTACAGTTTTTCTATGCTTGATTCGATAATTGATTTTTTTAAATATTTTGTTTTGCAAGAAATAGATAAAGTAAGTATTCATATTGAAATTGATACCGGTATGCATCGCCTTGGTTTTATGCCTGAAGAAACTGATTTGCTAATAGAAAAACTAAAAGAAAATAAATTTATTGAGGTAAAAAGTATTTTTAGTCATTTGGCAGGAAGTGATGAAGTACATTTAAAATCATTTACTGAAAATCAAATTGAAAAATTCAATACTTTAGCACAAAAAATAAGCAAGGGATTATCATCAAAACCGCTTTTTCATATTTTGAACAGCTCGGGAATTTTTCATTACAAAGTTGGACATTTTGATATGGTAAGAGCCGGTATAGCACTTTACGGAATTGACCCTTATAATTCAAGTCCTGTGAAATTGAATGAAACCGGTACATTAAAATCGTATATTTCACAAATAAAAACTGTAAAGGCAGGTGAAGGAATTAGTTACGGCCTTCATTCGAAAAGCGAAAAAGAAAGAAAAATAGCTGTAATTGCAATGGGCTATGCCGATGGATTAAACCGAAAACTTAGCAATGGAAATTGGCATGTGTTTATAAACAACCAAAAGGCAGCAACTGTAGGAAATATTTGTATGGATATGTTTATGGCAGATGTTTCAAATATAAAATGCGAAGAGGGAGATGAAGTGATAATATTTGGCAAACAAAACTCAATAAACAATATGGCTGCAAGAATAGGAACTATTCCATACGAAATACTAACCTCTGTTTCTCCTAGAGTAAAAAGAATTTATTGGTACGAATAACAAAAAGTTATTGTACAAATTAAAATTGTTAGAATTTGAAAAATATGTAAATTTGAAGAAAAAAAGATATTATGAAAAGAAATTTAATTACACTTTTGATTGTAAGTTTTACAATACATTTTTCGTATTCACAAATTACTATATCTGCAGACGATGTTTTTTCAAAAGGGAATTACAAACTGGCAATTGACACATCAACAAATGTATCAATCGGGAGTTCTGGAACTTCAAAAACGTGGAATTTTTCAAATTTAAAAAAACATGAATCACGTACTTCAATTGTTGCACCTTATAGTAGCAATGATCCCAAAAATACTGCCAACTTAGTATTGATTGAAGATGGTGACACTTCAATATTAATTAAGAAAACTAATTCTAATATTAAAATATTATTTGAAGCTGAAGATGAGTATTTACAAATGAACTACTTTAACTTTCCTTTAACTTATCTATCCACTTCAAGCGATTCAATTGAAAAAATATTTGTATCC
This sequence comes from Bacteroidia bacterium, assembly GCA_020849295.1. GTDB lineage: Bacteria > Bacteroidota > Bacteroidia > NS11-12g > UBA9320 > JABWCE01. The sequence goes on along the minus strand of JADLGN010000034.1, from coordinate 23,198 downwards.
ACAGGTGATGATTTCGGTTTACCCTTGCTTGATTCTGTAAGACAGCATTTTATTACTAAAATTAAAACAGAATGCGATGCTTGGGGTTCAATTACTATTCCTTCAGGAACATATAATGCATTAAGAATTAATTACAAGTTTGAAATAATAGATTGGGCAGAAGGTAAAATTGGAAATGGTTCATATTATAAAATACCAAATAATGAATTTAAATCGAGCTCATCAATATTTTTATGGATTACAAATGGCAAAGGTTTTCCTATAGCAATATATGATACAAGTGAAAAAGAGTTTACTTATTACGAATCAGGAATACTATCTAATAAATTTACTGAAATTAGCGTTAGCAATGATTTAATAGTTGTAAATCCTGTTAATGAGAATATTATTATAAAAAATAACGGTGGCGAATCTTACAAACTCATTTTGACTGATATTTGCGGAAAGCAAATATTTGAAAAAGAAATAAATGCCGATGAAGAATTGACCCAAGACGCATCTTCACTTTTAAAAGGAACATATATACTTAATGTAATTAATAAACAAAGCGGAAAATCAAGCTATATCAAGTTGATAAAATAAATTTTTCTTTTTTTTGAAAAAGAGTGAAACTATTATAGAATAGTGCAATTACAGCGAATAGCTAAAAGCACAAATTTTCAATTTTAAGCCATTACATTTAAGTAAAATTAAAAAATCACTACAAAGTTAGAGTGTCTTAATTTGCAAATAATTAAGTTTTTTTTTCTAAATTTTTTTTTATGTATTTTGTAGTGCTTGTGCAACAGTTACCGATGTTGTAAGCAGTTATTCTTCGTTTTGTGGATATAATAGTCTAAATGCGTTAAAAACTGCTGGATGTGTTACTGTAGCATGATTTTCCAAGGGTAAATAATCAAAATACACTTTTATTGATTTGCTTTTACTTTGTTTAATTTTATCAGCAAGTAAATTTGCATCAACTTCCATAACATGATTGTCTAACCCCGGGGTTAAACCTTCTTTTCCCACGCCTATGTAAATGGAAATATGTTTACTAAATTTTTCTGAAAGTATTTCCGGATTTGTTTTCAATAATGAGCCATCATTCCACCAAAGGCTAGGACTAATTATAATATATTTGTCAAAAAGATAAGGTTTGGTAAAAAGAATTTCAGTTGCAACCAATCCTCCTAATGATTGCCCAATGATTGTATTCTGATTGTTTGTGTTGTATTTTTTGTTGATATATGGCTGAAGTTCATTTTCTATGAAATTTATAAACTTTGAAGAACCACCACAATTAGGTGAATGTTTTTTGTCTATTTCAAAATTAGTTGGACTTGTAAAATCTCTTCGTCTGTCAACATTCGCAATTCCCACAACAATTGATTTCGGTACTCTATTTATCCATGAAAAGTTGTTGTATTGGATTATACCCATTATATGTATAAAGTCTTCGTCAATAGAGCCGTCTAAAATATAAATTACCGGATATTTAATACTGTCATTTTTTTTATACCCTTCTGGAAAATAAATATTAAGTATTCTGTTTTCTCCTAAAGCAGTAGAATATATTTCATCAACATTGCCAATAATCAAAGGTTTGCTTTGATTTGTTTGGGAGTTAGCAATTACCGATGTTAAAAGTAATATAGTTAATTGTAAAATTGATTTTTTCATTTTTTTATTTCTAAATTATCTTGCCAAATTATAGAAGAAATTTTCCATTTCCCATTTATTTTTAAAAAATTGAAACATTTTAGTTTCATTTTGAGATAATATTACCCCCTCTATATTACCTTCTTTTTTGTATTCTGAAATTCGTTGTGCAATGTATCACCTAATAATGTTGTTTCTCTTAGTTTTGTAAGTTCTAAAACCTTTTTGCCGTTTTGCACTTTGACATCTTCATAGCCCGCTTCTTTTTTACTGAGGATGTGGACACGGGTATAGGTTTTGTGTTTGATAGATTGTATTTTCCTTTGCCTTTGTTTATTATAACTTTAATCCCAAAGTGAATTAATGTTTATAGATGTAAAGTTATACGGGTTTGGTGCGACCCCGAAGGGGTCGTATGTTGTGTTCATATCGTTGTTTGCTATAAACATTTTAACCCTTCGGGTTCTATTTGTTTTGTACATATCCCGAAGGGATGATATGTTTATAGAAAAGATGGGCGACCGATTGGTGCGACCCCGAAGGGGTCGTATAATTTCCGAACATTGTATGTTATAAATATTTGAACCATTCGGGTTCTATTTGTTTTTGCATTTGTTCTGTAAACATTTGAATCCATCTGATTCTATTAATCAATCCATTCAAATAAATATTCATCTTTAAATTCAATTTGAAATTTCTTCAAAAAATCCTTGTACTCATCACGAAACGATTGTTTCTTATGATGTTCCTTTTGGTTATTTATATAACGAATCACATTATCTAAAACCGAACGACTATATGAAAATGCCCCATAGCCTTCTTGCCATTGAAATTTGAAAGGCAAAAACTTCTTTTCATTGATAAATTCATTGGAAGATTTTTTAATTTCCCTTACTAAATCCGACAAACAACATGAGGGCTTCATTCCCATTAAAAAATGAATGTGGTCGGGCATCCCATTAATGGCTAACATTTTTTGCTCCTTGTTTTTTACAATACCCGAAATGTACTTATATAGTTCTTCTTCCCATTTGGACTGAATAAGGCTATCTCTTCCTTTTACAGCAAAAATGACTTGAATGTATATTTGAGAAAAGGTGCCTGCCATTATATACTTTGAATTTTTTAAATTAATTGATTCTTGATGTTTCTGATGTCGTTTGCCACTTCAATAAAATGCCTTTCGGGATATGCGTATTTGTCCTTCAAGGCATTTACAGCAGAAATACAAAAGTTTTCTATAAACCATTTTTTCACAGCCATGTCTTTACTCATTCCAATATTTTCTATCATCAGGTTTTTGATATTTCTGTCTTTATTGTAAGGAATGGCAAAGCCTAAAACTGGTTTATTACATAACATTCTACCAATTTAATTTCTTCTCAAGTTTTAGTACAAATGCCTTCCCAATCATTGTCCATCATTACATATTAAACTTTTTGTAGTAATTGCCAATGTGCCCTTTTACCTGATTAAAAATTGGCTTTGTAAATTCAATAAACAATTGCTGTGGTGGTGGTGGTGTGGCAGGCCTTAGTTTTGTGAGTTCTAGTTGCGATATTGTCAAAGCTCTTGAATCTCCATTATAAGTTGCCCATTTTGTTTCCCACAAATAAGTACCCGGCATTTTATTTTGTACTAAAGTGGCATTTGAATTTGCATCTATTATTTTCATATCAAGCAATCCTGTTGAAGTTAAAGAAAGATTGTATGTGCGAAAATCTGCTTTTACGGTTCCGTAAATTTTTTTATGGGTTTTATCAGGCATAAGCTCTGTTTTTAATACAACACTGTCGTTTTTTACTTCAATTTCTTTTTCATACATATTTTGCTGTCCTACTACAAAATCATCAAATCTGAAATTAAGATATTGATGAGGTTTTATATTGTAAGTTTGTGCATCTTCACTTGAGTAAAACCGAACAAACTCATAATTTAAAGAGTTTAGAAATTCAAAAATTTTAGATTCAAAAAACTCATTGCTTAATTTTAAAGAATGACTGTGCATGGGAATATGTTCCATTACTACTCTAATTGTTGCTGCGTTTAGAGCTATTTCAAGTTGTTTGTCAACGTCTTTATAGTTGAAAATATAAGATTTGGCTTTATAAAAATGACGATAAGCATCCTGAGCAGAAGCAATTGTTTTTAATTTTAATTGCTCAATCCCAAGATTGTATCTTACTATGGCTGCATTAGTTTTAGCTTCTTCGAGTGAAGTTGTATATACATTTGCATCAGGTATTATTTTTAGACATGCGGGACAGTGTTCAATATTTGATGAAATTGAATTCAGATTTGAATATATATCTACAATTTTTTCCCACTTATATACATCGCTTGAGTTTTTAAGTCTGTTTACTTCTTCAATCTTTAATTTTACTGCATGGTTGTATGCAGCTAATAAAGTTTTCTGAGCTTTTTTGTTATTTGGCGATTTGCGAAGTTTTTTTACCGAACGACTTATTGCTTTGTCATAATTGCCTTTGTCGAGGTTGCGACTTCCTGTACATGATGATATTTCAAAGATTATAGATATTGCAGCTAATGTAAAAAGAAATAATTTTATCTTGTTTTTCATATAAAATAATTTTTACAAATAACATGCAATTTTTTTTTAAGTTAAAAATTTAAATATTTTATTTTCGAGGTTAATAATTTACGGTTTTTTTACTTTGATTAGAACAGCAGGAAAATATCTATTTGTTGCATTATTCTTAAATGTATCAATTATTGTTTTTTCTCAACCATCGGTACAATTTAAATGGAGCAATTACAAAAAAGTGCATAAGTATTCACATAATATTTTCTTAAGTCAATTTCAAAGTAATTTTATAAGTGTATTAAAAAACGGTAAATACTTTGAGGTAATTAAATACGACTCAACTCTTAAAATTATTTGTGAAACAAAATTTAAAATTGATAAAAACTATGAAAAAATAATTGGGATATGGCAACATCAATATTTTATTTATGTTGCAACAACACATGATTTAAAAAATCAGCAACTTGCTTTAAGAATAAGAATTATTAATACTGACAGTCTTCAAAATAAAATTTCGAGTTTTAATCTGATTGTTTTAAATGAAAATAGGTTTTCAAGAAATTTATACTTTAAAATAAGTGAAAATGATAGCTCGGTAGATATTTATCATCCAAATACACATAAGGATGAAAATGAAAACCAAACTTTGACTTATTATACTTATTCTAAAAATCTTAAGTTAGATGATAAAGCATTAGTTGAAATTCCTTATAAACACTCGCTTTGCCAAATATTAAAAGTAGAAAAAACTGATAGTACAAATTTTATAGTTTATACTAAACAATTTTACATACGTGCTATCGAAAAAAGAGGTATGTCGCCAAATTACTTCTTTGGCTTTTATAAAATAAATCCTACAACTGACTCTATTGCTAAGGTTTACTTAAAAAATAATAATATTTATCTTGATGCAGGAAGGCTAAGGCACAATGCAAATTCGGCAGAAGCGAGTGGTTTTTTCTCAAATATTTATCAAGGGGGAAAACAGGGAATTTGGTATTTGAAATATGATTATAAGGAAAATATTGTAATTGATACAATTTTGAAATTTAATCAAAAAATTAAAGATTTGCCTTCAAATAAGTTTCAAAAATCTGTTTTTAAAAAAACTATTTTTGAGTCGTTTTATGCTGATTATTTAATTAAAGATAAAAATAGTAAAAGGGTAATTGTTGCTGAGCAGTTTCTTTTGATTCCTGCATCATTTGGGTCATCATATACTTATAACAGATTTTATGGCGATATACTAATTTTATATTTAGATAAAAATTTGAATATATATAATGGCAGAAGAATAATTAAGGCTCAAAATACATTTAACAATATCGGTGAATTTTCGTCTTATTATCTTGAGAGAAATGATTCAACATTGTATTTTTTTTATAATGATAATTTAAGTTCAATTAAAAAAAGCAAAGCTCAACAACTTATTTGGCATAAAAGCTCTTGCCTTGTTTTATTTAAGTCAAATGAATTTTCTGAAGAGAAAAAAATATTAGCCGATTACGAAGGAATAGGTGGAATAATTCAAGTAAGAGATATGTTTGAAATTGGCAAAAATAAATTTTTAGTTTATGCAAGGAAAAAGAAAAAAGCTAAACTTGGAATTATGACTTTTACTGAAAATTAATGTTTACCTTAAAACAGTAACAGTTCCTTTTTGATAATGAGTACTGCGGTCCCAACCGGTGTATGTTACTTGCCATATAAAGACTTCAGTCCCTTTTGTTTTTTCAAGATAATTGCCATCCCAGTCTTCTTTCTTATTTTCAGAATCAAAAACTTTTTCACCCCAGCGATTAAAAACCTGCATATGGTAAGTTTTTACAAAAACGGGGACAAAACCCCAGGTTTCATTCAAATTATCATCATTTTTTGTAAATACATTTGGAACGTGCAATAAAGGAGGCTGAATTAAATAAATACTGTTACTCTGGCTTTGTGCATTATACCCTTTACTATTTTCATTAGCTACTATGCTATACCAATATCCTCCCCAATCGTAATCAAGAGAGTGGTCGTCGTAATTCAGAAAATTGTTTGGCAATGCTACAATTGTACTCAATGAACCCGTATCAACTGAACGCATCAATGAGTATGAAGCAACACCTGCATTCCATTTTCTGTATATTTGCCAGTTTAGAGTATGGTAAAATGGTTTGCTTACTCCTGATAAAACAATATTACATCCAATATTTGATTTTTTGCTTGACATGCCGCATCTGTCGTTTACAACTATTGAATAACAAAATGATTCGCTTTGTACATTTACTTTGTTATCTATAAAAAAAGTATCATTTATATTGTTGATGTCTGTTAAATATTCAAAATTTAATGAATCTTTATTTGAACATTTATATACAGAATAAGAGCCGAAATCAGGTTCTATGCTTTTAAGCCAATGAACAGAAACATCTTTATTGTTTTTTACAGTTGCTGTAATTATTGTAGTAGGAGTAATGGGAGATTCGTTTTCTTGTACTGAAGAAACTTTATAAGACAACTCACCGCCTGCATTACATTTATTTACAACTTTCAAAAAGTAGCTGTAATTCTGAGTTCTTGGGAATTTTACATCAGTATCCAAGTAAATTCCTTCACCTGTACTTTTTATTGTATCTATTGCTACAGTTTTTCCATTGGGAAATATTTTGTATAAAACAGTATATCCATAATATTTTGAACTTTGAATTGATGACCATGATATTTCAATTTTATCATTTTCTTTAAATACAAGGCAAATAGTATTTGGAGGAGGTAAAACTGATGGTGGCAAAACCAATATTTTTATTTTAGCACTGTTTGTTTTGTAATCGGGGCAGCCGCGGTCTTTTACATTAGCATTAATAATTAATGTATCGCTGCTTGCATGGCGACATTGAGGTATCCAAAAGAATTTTGATGTTATTTTAGAAACACCTTGTACGTTATTGGGAAAACTTAAAAAATCTTTTTCTATGTTATTTGATGTAGTATATGATGAATTCAGGGTATCGTCATCGGGGTCGTATATTGAATAATCAAAATTTAGAGTGTCAAACACAGTAATTTTGAAAAATGTATCTCTGAGTTCTGGTTTTAAGTTAAGATTTTCTAATGCAAATTTAAAAGCTGCATTGCTACATCTCGGACTCAGGTTTTTTTCTGCAAACACACCAATTGAAGTCGGAAAATCGCTAATTGGTCCTACTTGCCCGTTTCCCATCGGACAACTTGAACAAACCGACTGGTAAATTACACCTTTTTTATCAAAACGACTTGTGCCGCCATCAACATGATCATTGGTTTTATTGCCTCCAAAATATGTTGCATATAGTAGTTTTTTTAATTCTTTTGCAAAAACTATAATATAAAAATCGCTTCCATCAGTTGTTTTTTGGATTGCATCATTTGTAATCGGCAAATTTTTAGTTGAACTCCATGGTACTCCGGAAGCCCATGTTGTAACACCACCCCAGCCTGAAATAAAAACTCTGTTGCATTCTGCTACCATAAATGCATTGATAGTAATATCTGGGCGGCCATCGCCGGTACCAAATGTTGCACTGTAAATAACATTAGTCAAATCATGATTTAAAACTGTTAAAAATTGACCTACGTCTCCATTGTTATATACATTCCCTTTTACAGGAATTATACCTTCAGTTTGCCCAACTACATAAACTCTATCGTACTCATCAAGTTCAAGTGAAATTATTTGGTCATATTTGTCAGAACCAAAATAAGTGGCTTTTAAAATTGATTTTCCATCTTTAGATATTTTTGCAATGTAACCATCGGCTTTTCCTCCTCTATAGTTGCTGTATAATGTGCCGACTGTATTTTGTAAACCATTGTCAGCTATTCCACCTGAAACAAAAATATCTTTGTTTTTGTCAAAATCAACACTGTATATACTTGTATTGTTGTTACTGCCTATGTAGCTTGACCATTTAAGCTCCGACATATCTTTTGAAAACTTAAAAATAAGACCTTGTTGTACATTGTTTGGAATATTTTTTTTAAATCCATCTTTTATAAATATATCGTTGCTTTTAGTAGAAATTACACCTATAAGCGAGCCATCGTCATCATATATTATGTCACCTCTGAAATTATCGGCATAAAAATATTTTGTATTTACAGATTCATTTAATCCGTCGTTTTGCGAACCACCATAATATGTAGAACCAACAAGTGAGTCACCATCTTGTGTAAGTTTAGTTATAATAATATCTGCTTTCCCATAATTTAGCTTTTGATATGCATTATCTGAAATAGGATAATTTAAAGAAAATGTAGATCCTAATATTATAAGGTTTTCTTCTTTATCAACTACCAGACTATGTGGATACTCATTATTTGAACCTCCCAAATAGGTAGCATACATAAGATTTTTGCCATCAGGCGAGTATTTGCTTATTGTTATGTCGCAAGGAAACCAATAGTCATCATTTATATTATCGTCCATACCGCCGTTGTATGACTGACTGAAAGCTCCAACTGTAGTTGGATATTTTCCATTTGGTATTTGTATATAAGGACCTGTAGTAATTCCTCCGGCATATAAATTACCTTTTAAATCATAAGTAGCGGTAAATCCAAAATTATCTGCTGTTGAGCCTGAATAGGTAGAAAATATAAGTTTTGGGTCTATTATTAATGTTGAGTTTTTTGGTATTTCGGGTAAATTATCAAAACTCAAAATATCATTTTTTATCTTTAGTTTAATATCAATATTTATACTTGTGCCATTTGTTTTTATAATATAATTTTCGGGCAAATGTTCTGAGTATGTTATTACTGATGTTTTAAAAATTAATGATTTTGAAGTAAGCTGAATAGAGTATGCACCTTTGTATTTTATCTGTATTAATGATGGATTGCTGCCGGGTTTACAAATAAAATTGTATTTGTATTCTATCCCATTAGAAATCATTTCAAGGTCAATATCAGGATAAATATTTTTTACTAATATTTTATTAAATGCTCTTGCATTTTTTGCCCATCTTGATTTGTCATTTCCCAAAAAAAAGTTTGTTTTATATGTTTGTTCATCACAACAAACAATATTTTTTCTGTTAATATTTCCTCCAACAAACAGTTGTTCAATACTGTGATATTTAAAATTTAGCTTATTCTCATGTTGTTTAAATAATTTTTGAAAATTCACATTTTTTTTAATTTGATGATATTTTTCAAATAATTCTTCAAGTTTATTGTTGTCGTAAAATAAGTATGTTATGCCATTTTCAGTTATCAATATATTTCCTGAAAAAACTGCTTTGGTATATAGAATTTTCTGATCATATTGTCCTTTGTTTTCAATAAACTGAGCATTTGAAAAAAATGAAATAAATAAGGCGTATAATGAAAGAAAAAGATATTTTGCCAATCTTGAATTTATTTTCAATCTTAAATTATTCATTATACAATACATTGCATAGACGCAATTATTACAAATATCGTTGTTTTTGATGCATCATGGATTGTATTCAAAAATTTTTACAGTGTAATTAAATGTTTTATTGTTTTTAAGTTTAATTATTACTGAAATGATATCGCCATCTTTGAGTTTTGAATTGTCAATTGCTGGTGTCCACACTATAGTTGGCAATCCGTATCCATCTACAGGTTTTTCTATATTTAAAGTCAAATTTGTTTTATTATAAGTCATAGTGATTTTTGCATCAGTCAAATCCTGGTCTATACTGAATGACCATTTTTTAAAAACAAACATTTTGTGTATGTATCCGTCATAGGGCCAGGCTACAAAATTTGATTTATAATAAAGTGAATCTTTTTTTCTTGAATCATCGAGTGTCCAAAGTACACATTTTGTTTTAGTACTTCCGTGTCCCCATATCATGCTGTAAGGATACAGCATCCATCGCCTGTTGCCTATTGATGGATTATTGTTATCAGCCATAAATGATGTAACAGCAATAGGGGAATTAGCATTTTGTGTAAGCAAACTGTATTTTGCAGCTTCGGCTGCTTCTGCACTATAGCAACTCCATGTTTTTGATATTTCATGATTTAGTTTTCCGTTGCTTTCCATAACTAATGCTGCTCTTTGGCACCAATCATTTAGTTGCGAATCAAGATAAACAGGAGGCACACCGGCATTTACCCTAAAATAATTTATACGGTCTTCTATTTTTTGCTGAATGTAAAGTGGCACATTCCCCTTAATACATTTTTTTGAATCGCCATCCCATTCCCATTCTGCTATTTTCTTATTACCTGCTTCTATGTATGCAATACGAGTTTCGTAATAGTTAATTTTAAAATTTTCTTTTTTTAATTTAATATCTAATTCTAATAGTTTTTTATCTGAAGGGTCTTTGCTTTTTTCGGTTTTTAGTATTTGTTGTGCCCTTATTAGATTTTTACTTTCAATATATGAATTTATTAATGAATAAAGATTTTCTTTATAAATTGGTTTTAAACTCGGGTCAATGTCTTTTATGCTGCCAAACAGTTTGTTTATAAAAAATCTGTCTTTAGCATTTAGATTTTTGGAAACTATTTCTTTAATAGTTTTTTTTTTAATTCTGCTATTTCTTTAGATTTGGGATAGTCTGTGTTTGCTTGATTTATAAGAAGTGCAACGTATCCGGGCGATTCATTTTCTACGGCAAATTCAATTATTTTTATCCAACGCGATATTATATCCTTTTCAGTTGCTTTTATTGAGTCATTTGGTGTTGAAGTTTTGAGAATATATTTTTTAGCAAGATATGCAGAGGCTTTATCGTGCATATTTACATAGTAATAGTCGCTCATTTTCCAAAGTACATTTTCTACTAAGGGTTGTATGAAAATATCAATTGCCTTTGAATTTTCATACATTTCATTGTTTGCTTTCAAAACTTTATTTCTTGCAAATCTGAAAATAAAAGAATCAGCAATAACGCTGTCGCGTGACTCTATATAATTTCTTATGAGATAAACGTAAAGTGCATTTTCTTTCTTTATTAAAAAAGTATCAGTGGGGCTGTATTTTAATGCTTTGTTCAAAATTTCAATCATCATAGATGATGGAGGCATACTTTGTAGTTGTTCTTTTGCAAGAAGGTACTGATAAAAGTTGATTTTTGTATTATTATCACCAAAAATATTTCTGGCTATATCAAGGAAATAATTTGCCGAGTCATAATTTTTCTTTAACCAGTGTACGTCTGTCATAAAAAGAAATGCTTCAACCTTTGGATTTCTTATTTTGCCTCCTGCTTTATTTGTTTCGCTATACCAATTAATCAGGTTGGTAAAATATGATTTGGCATTAGCTGTGTCTGCTGCCATTTGATAGCATTTTCCTATCATATAATATGAAAATGTATCATTATTCATTTTTACAGAAATTGTATATAATTTTATAGCTTTTGGATATCGGTTTACTTTGTATTCTTCTTCTGCAAGTGAATCATTTTTTAAAACGAGGTCGGCAATAAATTTATCAAAAACACCTTTGTATTTTCCTGTTTTGTCTTTGTCTTTCCCCTTCAAAACCATTTTACATGCTTCATTTATTGCATCTGGATGTCGTTTTATAAAAAATTCTTCATTTGAAAGTTCAAACAGGCAAATTGCTCTTAAATAATAAGTGAGAGGGTCTTTTTTTGTTACTTCGTCTTCTATTGCATCATTTAGCAATTTGAATGCTCTTTCAAAGTAATTTTCGTTAATTGCATTTTCTGCTTTATCAAGTTTCTCTTTTTGTGATTTTGCTGCAAAAGCAATTAGAAACAAGCAAAGTGTAAAAATTATTTTTTGCATTATTTTTCAAACATAAATTTAAAATAAACAAATATCAAATACTTTTAATTTATTGTGTATTTGATTTTTCAATTAAACTCCATGCTGCTGGTTTTTCGCTAAAAAGTTGTTTGGTTTTTTCCCAGGTACTTTTAAATAACTCTGAATGACGATAATTTTCCAAACATTTTTCATTTTCCCAAACGCTATATGTAAAATAAATATTCTTTTTGTGAATATCATTAAGCAATTTTACGCTTTTACATCCCTCAAAATTTGCAATTTTATGTTTCATTTCGTTAAATATTTTTTCAAAAACATCGGTATTTCCATCATCAAATGTCATTTTAACTATTCTTTCTATCATATTTATTATGTTTATATTTTTCCTTTACCTTGTCTTACAATTAGCGGTATGTTAGATGTAAAGTCAATAATTGTAGAAGGGATATTGCCTCCTATGCCGCCATCAATTACACAATCTACTTTGTTATGAAATATATCTTCTATTTCAAATGGGTCAGTATAATATTCTGTAATTTCATCTTCAGAATTTATTGAAGTTACTACTATTGGCTCACCAAGTTCTTCAACTATTTTTTGCAAAATTTCACAATCAGGTACTCTTATACCAATAGTTTTTTTACTCTCTCTGAAAATTTTCGGCACATTAGAGTTTGCTTTTAGGATAAATGTAAAAGGACCGGGAAGAACTTGTTTCATAAGCTTAAATACCTGATTACTTACTTGTAAAGAATATTTTGACAAACTACTTAAGTCTTTACAAATTATAGAAAAGTTAACTTTTTTTATTTTTTTATTAAGTAATGAAGCGAGGTTTTCTACTGATTTTGGATTTGATAGAATACACGATGCAGCATAAACAGTATCAGTTGGGACTATAACTAAAGCGCCGCTTTTGAATAAGTTGGCTATTTCAATTATTTGTCTTTGGTCAGGATTTTTATTGCGTATAGAAATAAGCATTTTTAGCTTATAATTTCTTGCATTTATTTATTATAATCAATTTTTTAAAACTTCCGAAACCGCTTCTGCGGCTTCTTTAAGTGCAATTGCCGAACGTACTTTTAGACCACTTTCGTCAATAAGTTTTTTTGCTTCTACTGCATTTGTGCCTTGTAGTCTTACAATAATAGGGACAGGAATATCTCCAATGTTTTTGTATGCATCAACTACCCCTTGTGCAACGCGGTCGCATCTTACTATTCCCCCAAAAATATTTATTAAAATAGCTTTTACATTTATGTCTTTTAGGATTATTCGCATGGCTTTTTCTACGCGTTCAGCATTTGCTGTTCCTCCTACGTCAAGAAAATTAGCAGGGTCGCCTCCTGATAGTTTTATAATATCCATTGTAGCCATTGCCAGACCTGCTCCGTTTACCATACAGCCTACGTTTCCGTCAAGTTTCACATAATTCAGGTCAAACTCTCCAGCTTCAACTTCAGTTGGGTCTTCTTCATCAAAATCACGTAATGCTGCAAGTTCGGGATGGCGATATAGAGCATTATCGTCAAGTCCAACCTTTCCGTCAACCGCAAGTATGCAGTCATCGCTTGTTTTAAGTACCGGATTTATTTCAAACATCGAAGCGTCAATATTTATATATGCATTGTAAAGTGATGATACAAATGTTGTCATCTCTTTTAATGCTTTACCTGAAAGTCCGAGATTAAAAGCAATTTTACGAGTTTGAAATGCTTGTAATCCTACAAGAGGGTCTATCCATTCTTTGTGAATTTTTTCAGGGGTATTGTGAGCTACTTCTTCAATATCCATACCTCCTTCTGTAGTATAAATTATAACATTTTGACCGGTGGCTCTATCAAGTAGTACACTCATATAATACTCTTTTGGTGATGATTCGCCGGGATAATATACATCTTGTGCTACAAGAATCTTATTAACTTTTTTGCCTTTTGCTCCTGTTTGAATAGTAACAAGTACATTTCCTAGTATATTTTTTGAAATTTCAGCTACTTGTTCAATATTTTTTGCCAATGCAACTCCTCGTTGCTCTGTACCTTCAATTTTACCTTTTCCTCTACCACCTGCATGTATTTGAGATTTGATAACAACCCAGTCAGAATTATAAAGTTCTTTAAGTTTTTTTGCTGCTTGTACAGCTTGATCAGGAGTTGAGGCGACAATGCCTTCCTGTACTTTTACGCCGTATTGTTTCAGTATTTCTTTAGCCTGATATTCGTGAATGTTCATAGTAAATTTTAAAAAAATATAATGGCTGCAAAAGTATCAATTTTTACTATTAATTATTATTAAAAATTTGATAAAAAAATACAATATAATTTGCATACATATAAGCAAATTCAGTTTTAAATTTGTTTTTGTAATAATGAAAGAAACAATTAAGATCAATACCATAAAATCAACAGATAACATAAACCAAGATTATGCATTAGAAAAGTAGAAAGGACTATCATAATTCTTGACAATTTCGAATAACCCGTCCTGCTATTTGCGTTTTCACCAATTACAGATATGTTTAAAGTGGTTTTACCAACATACTTTATTATCCAACTTCCTAATGCAAACGAGGACAAGTGAGAAAATAAGAGTTGAATCAGATTCCAATGGTTAGAATTAAAAATAAGAATGATTTGGAAACTTTGGATTTCAATATGAAATTTTAAAAATCAAAATTTTATTTCATTAAAATAAAGAAATAATTATTTTATGACTATATCCTGACATTTTTATTTTTAGTGGTGGATTTTTTTTTTTTTTTTGTATTATAATTTATCAATATGAAAAAAACGATTTTATTTCTTTACTTAGCAATTTTAAGTTTTCTTATTATTTTTATTTTACCTCTTTCTTGTAATAAAAAAGTAATCTCAATTAAAATTTAAGCTATGAAAAATTTACTATTTTTATGTGTATTATTTATCTGTAATTCAAGTGCTTTTTCACAAAACAATATTGGGTTTCATTTTTATATACCCATTTCCAATACAATTAATGGTACAGTAAAGCCATTGGATTATCATGGAAATACCCAAGCCAGTATGAACCTGGAATTATTTTATGAAAGAGAAACTACCAAACGGCTTCATCATATTGGGGTAAGCTATCAAGCCAATACATTTAATTATCTTGATTCCAATATTCAAAAATTTATAGAGGAAGATTATACTACAATAAATTATACCTTATTTAATAAAGGAAAAATTGGTGAGTGTGATTTATATAGTGGAAGCGGAGCATTGATTTCTATATTAAATAAGCAACAGAATTATCGTTTAAATTCTACGAATTTGGTTAATAAGAATTCATTTGGTGAAATTATTAAATTTAGCCTTTTTTTAGAGACAAAATTGATTTTGCCACCATTGCCAAAAAAAAATAAATTTAAACAAGCCGTTAATTTTCGTCTTGGTCTTGATTTAGGAGGGCTTAAAAACAATAATGCTGTATTAACAAACCTTATGTTTGTTTCTGGCGGTTACTCTATTTTTTATACATTTTAGAATTACTGATTCATACCTTCAATAAATAAATTTATTGAATTAGGCATTTTATAGAAAAGATAAAATGAGTAATATTGGTGTGTTAAATATTAAAACAATGGAGCAACGCTTTTAAAATCTTACAATTTTTGAATTCCAGCAGAGATACCCAGATGACCAATCTTGCATAGATTTTCTGGCCTGACTACTATCATTGCTGCAACCGAATTGTTGTGAATATATTCAATCTTGCCTTCAATATTTACACATATAATCACCTATTTCAATAGTATGGTTATCAACTTTCAGTCTTTTGTAATTTTTTGCTCTGCCTTTTCTTCTTGCTTCAAATACAAATTTATCCATTAATCATTCAATGCGACTTTCTGCGATTTCTTCTATTGCCTTAATCATTTGTTTGGATGTAAATTTTTTAATCACGCAATACATCAGATAGGTTATGCGGTGGGTTTATTTTACAAACTAAGTTGACATGGCTGCTCATTATTACCCGTGAAAATACATTTTGAGGATTGGTAAAATTCAATTGAAGAATTATTTGCGAGCTTTTTAAAACATTATGAAGAGTATATCACATATAAAACAAATCGAAACTATACAGTCATTTTTTTCTATTTGTTGTTCAGTTATACCTTTGGATATATTGTTTATATGGGATTTTGTAAATTGAGTGACTTCTTTTTTCGGCATACCAAATTTAAAATTTATTATAAATAAAACGCCATTATATCGCATTTATTTATCTATTTTTGAAATGAATTATGAAACTAAATAAGGTTATAGACAGACTGCCGCGTAGGTGTAATTTTACCGAGCCGACTGTGCAGAAATTGAAAAGACAAACAAATGACATCTTTAAAACTACATAACGGCAATGTCATTGACATTTTTTCGGCAGACACCGAAACTGAACTTGCTTTGCCTTATGTGGACGATGGAATTTCGGCGGGTTTTCCTTCACCAGCGTTGGACTTTGTAGATTTGTCCATTGACTTAAACCGACATTTAATAAAAAATCCGTCTGCAACTTTCTACGGACGAGTTAAGGGCGACTCTCTGAAAAACGCAGGAATTTGTAATGGCGATTTGCTAATAATTGACCGAAGTTTAGAACCAACAAACGGCAAAATTGCCGTTTGTTATATTGACGGTGAATTTACGGCAAAGCGTGTGCAAATATCCAAAAAGGAAATTTTGCTCATTCCCGAAAATGAAAATTATCAACCGATACGAGTTACTGAAGAAAACAATTTTTTAATTTGGGGTATTGTTACTCACGTTATTAAAGATGTATAAATGTTTGCACTTATTGACTGCAATAACTTTTACGCCTCGTGCGAACGGGTTTTCCGACCAGACTTGAACGGAAAGCCTGTTGTTGTTCTATCTAATAATGACGGTTGTGTAATAGCAAGAAGTAACGAAGCAAAAGCCCTTGGTATTCCAATGGGAGCACCTGCATTTGAATACGAAAAACTTTTCCGACAACACGGTGTGCAGGTTTTTTCTGCCAACTTTGCTTTATATGGCGATATGAGTAATCGGGTTATGACCATCCTTTCCGACTATTCGCCAGAAATGGAAATTTACAGTATTGATGAATGTTTTTTAAAACTTAAGGGGTTTGACTTTTTCAATTTGCAAAGCCATGGCGAAGAGATGCGTTACAAAGTAACGAAGTGGACAGGAATACCAATAAGTGTAGGAATTGCACCTACAAAAGCATTGGCAAAAGTTGCTAATCGTATCGCCAAAAAATACCCAACCGAAACCAAAGGCGTTTATATCATTGATAGTGAAGAAAAACGCATCAAAGCATTGAAATGGCTAAAAGTAGAAGATGTTTGGGGAATTGGCAGACAACACAGCAAACGACTAAACGCAATCGGTGTAAAAACAGCTTTTGACTTTACGCAACTTGACGATGAATTTGTAAAAAAGCAAATGGCAATCGTTGGTTTGCGTTTAAAGCACGATTTGCAAGGTATTCCAACACTTGACTTGGAAGAAACCCAAATCAAAAAGAACATTGCAACAACACGAAGTTTTGAAACCAATTATACCGAATACGAACAGTTGGCAGAAAGAATAAGCACTTTTGCTTCGTCTTGTGCCGAAAAATTGCGTAAACAAAATTCGTGTTGTAATTCACTAATGGTTTTTATTCACACCAATGGACATAGAAAAGATTTGCCGCAATACAGCCGAAATATTGTAATAAAATTATCTTTCCCAACTAACTCAAGCATAGAGTTGACAAAATTTGCAACACAAGCGTTAAAGCGAATTTTCAAACAGGGTTACGCTTACAAAAAAGCAGGTGTAATAGTTCAGGATTTTTCACAAGCTGACAGTTTACAGCAAAAACTCTTTGAAAATCGGGACGAACGACACATTCCGTTAATGCAGTCCATTGACAAAATGAATTTTCTGTTCGGACAACAAAAAATCCGTCTTGCTTCACAAGACACAAAAAGGGTTTGGAAAATGAAACAACAAAAATTGTCGCCACGTTACACAACCAACTTAAACGACATCATAACGATAAACTTATAGAATGTGTTTTAATAGCAAACAATCAAAATCAGCACAAGAATTGCAAAACCGTTTCAAAGCAAAATTTGAAAACGAAGCATAGTTTACACAAGCAATTTACAACGGCTTTCAATATCAAAAAATGTCAGTTATTACGAATAAAAAACCCGACACAATACAATTTTATAATTGGGGACTTATTCCGTCAATCTGCCTAAAAACCTCTATAAACTTGTTAATATTTTAAGTGTTTAAGTTATTGATAAAATGTTTATCTATCATTCTTATTTTCACTATTTTTATATCACGATTTTTTTCGAAGGTAAAAACAGAAACCAAATTAAGTTCTTTTGTTTGAAGCAACCTCTTTTTAAGCCTTTTAGAGCTATTATTTTCTTAAATTTAGTAATCAAAATATTAGATTTGTAGCATGGCAAAAGTATTTGTAAGAATTTTTTTTAAAATCTTAAGAAATGCAATTATTGGTTTTATTTTACTAAGTGTATTATCTGTTGTTGTTTTTAGATGGGTGCCAGTGCCTATTACACCACTTATGGTTATAAGATGTGTAGAACAAGTGAAAAGCGGAGAAAGTATCAAACTAAAAAAAGACTGGGAGCCTCTTGAGAATATTTCTAATAAACTTCAACTTGCAGTAGTTTGTACCGAAGATCAGAATTTTCTTACCCATAATGGCTTTGACTTTGGAGCTATAAAAAAAGCAATGAACGAAAATAAATGGAAAAAACGTAAAAGAGGAGCAAGCACCATTAGCCAACAAACAGCTAAAAATTTATTTTTATGGAATGGCAGAAGTTGGATACGAAAGGGTTTTGAAGTGTATTTTACATTTCTTATTGAAACATTTTGGACCAAACAAAGAATTATGGAAGTGTATCTTAATATAATAGAAATGGGAGATGGTTTGTATGGGGCTGAAGCTGCTTCTCAATATTATTTTGCTAAAAGTGCCGAAAATCTTAGTAGTTCAGAAGCCGCATTAATTGCCGTAATACTTCCTAATCCGATAAGGTTTTCTGCTAAAAACCCAAGTCGTTATACACAAAAACGCAAACGCTTTGCATTACGCCAAATGAATTATTGGGGTGGCAAATTAGATTATGACAATCCGCCTTCAAATGTAAACTTTGATTGAGGTTTTATTTGATAAGAGTTATTGTTCCTCTGTATTTATATGTAATTCCCGAAACACTTAAAACTTCAATATTATATACATAAATATCAGGAGTACATTTTACATTGCCAGACTTTCCATCCCATTTTTCTTGTGGATTTTCAGAAGAATAAACTTTATGCCCCCATCTGTCAAAAATTTGCATATTAAATTGTTTGTAGTGATTTATAGTTATACCAAAACTATTGTTTTCTTCTGTTCCTTTATTGTTTGGGCTAAATGCATTTGGTATAAAAATTAATATTTCGGGTATTACTTTTATTTCTTTGCTGTAATATTCAGAACAGCCAAATTCGTTTGTTCCTTTTAATGTCACTTTATATATTCCCGTATCTGTGTATCTGAATTTAGGGTTTTCTTCATTTGAAGAATTGTTGCTGCCCTTACTTCCGAAATTCCACAGGTATTCAAGATTTTTTTCAGACTGATTAATAAATTCAAATTCAGATTTAAGTATTGAATTTTCATCTGACGGTATAATTATAAATTCTACCAAAGGAGCTTTGTTTATTGTTACTTCAATAGTTTTTTTATCATAGCAATTGTCAGATTTTACAGTATATGTTATATGGTTTTTCCCCCTATTTAAGTTATTGCTCAATATAAAATTATTATTGGAAAAAATTGAATTATTCAGTTCCCAATCATAATTAAGTTTACTACTGCTGTATGTTGTTTCGGGAATAATAGCTCCCGAAATATTTTCACAAAATGCTGTATCTCGCAATTTTGTTATTTTTGGTTTTTCTAAGACTTTGAAAAATAAATTAACACTATCTGCACAGCCTTCATTATTGTTAGCTGTTATTATTATATATTGCTCTTCATTAGGATTTGTATTTTTAAAAAGTGCTTTATAAATATTTGCATTATCAAAACTGTAAATTCTTGAAATGTTAAATTTGAAATTTTCGTTGTTATAATTGGCTGTCAAAATATCTGCATTGTTTATAATTCCTTTTAAATAAATTGGCTCTTCATCACAATACATATACTTATTAGTTGTAAGATTAATTTTAGGTGTAGGCAATACAGTAATAATGTTTTTTTTCTCAAAAACACATTTATCTTTTTTTACCTTATATTTCAATAGATATTCCTCGTTTTTATCAGATGTAGGGGGATTAAATATATTGCCGTAATTTATATATTTTCCTTCCCAAATACCTCCATCAGGTGTAGCATATAATGAAAGCGGAAGTTTTTTTTCACATATAGCATCTTTTGTTATGTTTATTTTTATCTCAGGTGTACAGATAATTTTAATATTTGTTTTTTTTGAGTCAAAACACCCGTAGTTGTCGTAAATATAAGTTGCTTCAAAAATTCCGCAAGTATCTGTTTTAATATTGTTTTTGTCATCAAATAATGGAAAATCAACAAACGACCAAGCCCCGGTTGCAGGAGAAACGCCAGAAACCTTATTAATATCTATATTTCCTGAATTTTGACAAACAATTATTTCGTTTTCAAATTTTATGGTAACTGATGGAGTTATTTCAATTATTGTCGAATCAAAATTGGTACATGAATTTTTTCCTGTAATTTTTCCACTAATTTTATGTATTCCCAAACCTAAATCTGATGAAAGAACATATTTATTATCGTTCAGTTCTCTTATTATATCTTTAAACCCATTTATTTTCCAATTATATGTAAAATCAAGTTTATTATATGGTTTTTTAATTAAGTTGCTAAGCCATATAGAAGTAGATTTTTCGCAAATTGTAACTGAATTTAATTCAAATTCAGGTATTGCATTTATTATTATTTCAATACTTTTTGATGCAATACATCCCGAAATATTTTTTGATGTATATATTACTTTAATTTCCTTGTCAATATAAGGGAAAGAGTCATTTGTGTTTATAAAATCATTTAAAAATAATGGTGATTCTGAAGTCCAAACGCCGTTTGCAGGCGAGATGTTTATTCCGTACAGATTAAAAAATCCTGAATTATGACAAATTTCAATTGTGTCTGGCGATAAAATTTTTGGATTTTCTATTATTGAAATTATTTTATACAAAGTGTCTTCACAACTCCATTTGCCTTTTGCATAAGTAGATATTGATTTTAGTATTCCATTTTTTTCAAACCCAACATTTATAATGCTTGCACCTATAAAACTATTATCAAAGTACCATTCTGTTTTTGCTTTTGTATGAAAATTATTTATCACACTGTACTTGTGTTCTGTTTTTTTACATATCAAAGAATCGCCAATTATATATGCGTTTGATTTTTGAAAATTATAAAGTGTATCTGAAATAGTGCTAATACAGCCATTTTCATTAATAATTTGTGCATTTACAAGATATGTTCCATTGGGTAATTGCGAAACCGTGTCAATCAGATTACTTGTTTTAAATATTTCATTATTGTTTTGAAGGTCAGTAATTGTTAGGTTGAATATTGAGTAATTTTCAATATTTAGTGCTTTTAGTTCATAATTACCGCAGCCAATAAATGTTTTATTTATTTTTAAGTCAATTTTAGGAATAACTTTAATTTTTAAATTTTGGAAACTTGAAAAATTAATAGGGCAGTTGTTGTCAGTAGCCTTTATCCACAAGTTAATAATATTATTGTCAACAGTGTCTTTTGGAGCTTTCCATTTTAAAGTTGCATATTTATAAGGCGGGTCTGTTTGTGAGTATTGTGTAAATTCTGTTTTGTTCAAATTTGTAATTAATGAAAAACTTAAACTATCAAAATTATTTGTTATATTATTTTTTTCATCTTTTGCAGTAATTTTTATTTTCAATTCTTCTCCTTCGCATACTTCATAAGTGCTTTTACTTGTAAAAATCGGAGTATTATTTCCTTCATTGCTTTTTACATAAATCTGTATATCGCGTTTTATATAACCTGCCAAAACCCACTTACCTGATATTTTCTTATAATCTTCTATTTTTACAACTATTACTGCTCTTTCTGATTCAGAAATCGGAATGAAAACATTTTCTCCGTTACTATTGTCGAAATAAAAGCCAACAGGTAATGATAAGTTTTTGTTAGGAATACATGGGACATCTGTACAATATACAGTAAGAGGCTTGTTGTAACTAAAACCTGTATTGTATTTAATATTTTTGCCGAATCCTGAATTGGCAGGAATAAGTGTATATACCAATGAATCGTCGTCATTGTCTTTTGCCCCAAAACTTAGAAAAACTGGTTTGTTGCTGTTAAATATAAATACAGGTTTCGAAATTATTTCGGGAGAGTTGTTTGGTTTGTTTACACAAGTATTTATCATAGCATCAATACAAAAGTTTTGTTTTGCTTGCCCGGTTGTTATATCAGAATTGCGTTCTGCAATTACTATGTATGCTACATATTTACAATAACCTTTAATTAAGTCATTATCCAAATCTATTGTTGCTGAGAAACTTTGAAGTTCAATGCCAAATACCGTGTTTGAATTTTTACTACATGCAGAAATTCTTGTGGCACAAATTGGGGTTATATCTGTAACTGATTCCCTTTTTAGTGCAAATTTTACTTCTTTCGAGATTGAATCGTCTGTAGATTTTATATAGACATAATCTATTTCAGAGCAATTTTCTGATGTATTCCCTCCGCCATTACCATTTATTTTACATCCATTGCAATCCCTATAAATGTTTAAAGTAATTTTATATTGGTTGTTTTTTAAATGTTTGTAAGTTATTTCTCCTCCAAGTATATGAGATGCTCTTAGATTAGTTCCGCAAACCAGCGTAAGCCATATAATTATATGTCTTAAACGTAAGTTCATTTTTTTTTGATGAAACAAATGTAAATAAAAAAGGCTGAATATTCAGCCTTTTTTATTTAACAATTTATATTTTTTTATCTTACAAGTATTACAGTTCCGCTGTATTTATACAACTCACCGCTAAAACTTGTTACTGAAACATGATACACATAAGCATCCATTTGGCAAGGAACACTTTTGTAGGTTCCGTCCCAAGGTTCTTCAAGTTTATCTGATTTGTATAATACTTCACCCCAGCGGTCAAATATTATTATTTGATATGTTGTATAT
>JADLGN010000033.1 GCA_020849295.1 Bacteroidia bacterium | reverse complement strand
GTGGAATCTTTTCCACCACTAAAACCTATTATCCAAGGTCTTGTTGGGTTCTCGTCATAGAGATACTGGTCTATAATTTCGTTTTCTAAATGCTGTATGTTTAATGACATAGTTGTTTCGCTTTCCTATTGTAATTTTTTCATTTTGTATTAAAGTTTCTCTAATTTTTTAACTCGCAAAGTAACAATTTTAACCAATATGTAAGTTCGATTTCTCGATGAAAATTGCCTACTGCTCAGAATCCTTTATCAAATAAAGTGCTGGCAAAGATTGCACTGTATCTTCTCAAAATAAGTTTAATATTCATTATTAGTCCTGAATAAGGTTTACAATAATAGAATTTTTCAATAATATTTCTGTTTTGAATATTGTTTTTGAAGGGTTTTTTCCATGTTTTACGCTATTTTGTGTCAATCTATTTTTGGGCAAGACAAAAAATTAATATTTGAAAAAAAGAAATTAAATTTTACTTTTGTAGAATAATTCTAAATAAGAACCATGACAACTGAAAGACAAATTACAGTTTATGCTGAATCTACACCAAACCCTAATAGTATGAAGTTTGTAATGAACTGCATGATATTGCCAAATGAAAGTATTGACTTTAGAAATGCATCAGAAGCTGAAAATTCTCCATTTGCAGTAGAGCTCTTTAAATTTTCGTATGTAAACGGAGTTTTTATTATGAACAATTTTGTTTCAATCACAAAAACAGAAGATGTTGAGTGGTTAGAAGTAAGTTCAGAATTAAGAGAATTTATAAAAAACTACGTTGAATCAGAAAAAACTATTATTGAAAAAAAACAGGAACTTACAAGTGAAGAAGAAAATGAAATTATTTTAAAAATTAAAAAATTGCTTGACGACCATGTTAAACCTGCCGTAGAAATGGATGGCGGAGCAATAGATTTTGTAGATTTCAGCGATGGTATAGTTACAGTTTCAATGAAGGGGTCATGTAGCGGCTGTCCATCTTCTACACTTACACTAAAAGCCGGAATCGAAAATTTATTAAAGCGAATGGTTCCTGAAGTACAGGCAGTAGAAGCCGAAATGGGATAATTATTATCTCAAAATATGAACAATACCATTTAGAAAGTTTGTATTACCGTTTGAACAATTGGATTTTATATAAAGGGTCCAGATAAATACATCATTTCCTGCAAGTTTATTATTAACTTTTCCGTCCCACCCTTTTTTAGGGTCTGTTGTTTCAAAAACCTTTTGACCCCAACGATCAAATACAGCAAATTTGTAGAAATTGAAAGATGTAATATCTGTTTCAGGTTTAAAAATGTCATTCATAAAATTATTGTCAGGAGTAAAAGCATTAGGAACCCAAATATTACCGAGACCTTCATATACTATCATATCTACACTGTCATAAGCAGTAAAATTACATAACTTATCTTTTACCCAAACACTATATCTGCCAGTTTGGTTTATAATTATTGAAGGTTTATTGCTGCCATTGCTCCACATAGTTAAGTAGTTTGTAGTATCATTTATACCGGTTTTAAAAGTTAAAGTGTCATTATTACAAATTTCCATTACCGGAGGACCAATGTTCAGCTTAAAATTATTTCTTTGTGTAATAGTTATTGAGTCTTTTGTTTTGCAAGTATTTTCAACAGCATTCAATATATATTTTCCTCCTTTATTTACATGAATTCGAGAAAGAGTGTCGCCCGTATTCCATAAGTAGCCTATATTATGAGAAATGTTATTTGAACCAATTATCAAATTAAAATCACCACAAATTGTAGTGTCGTTACCCAGTTTCAACATAGGAAGAGGTTGTAAATTTAAATAAATTGTATCTCTTTTTTTGCAACCTCCATTATTCACTTCGAGCCAGTACATGCCGGGTTTTTTTACGGTAAGTTCCTCTTCGGTAGAATTGTCTGACCAAAGGTATGAATCAAATATTCTATTCGCTACTGATAACGTTTTTGACAAAGAATCGCCACAAAATAAAGTATCTTTTCCTAAAAAAATATTGTTAACTCCTGGCAAAATTTTTTTACAATTAATAAAACTACCGCAATCTGTAAAAACTTCTACACAGTATTCGCCAAATTTACTTACCTTAATTTTATGTGCAGTATCATTGCTTATTGTAATATTCGGGTCTTTACTTGTCCACTTTACTTTGCGGTTATAGTTTCCGGCATCTATCTCTACGTCAAAACCATCTTTACATATAAAAGTATCTCTGCCCATATTTGTTTTGTGCTTGAAACTGCCAGACTCTATAAAAACATAAGTGTCTAGTAAGCGATCATTTACATCAGCAACTGCTAATTTTATTGTATATTTTTGACAAGGAATTAATTCTAAAGTTGCCGTAAGAGTTTTAGTAAATCCATCAGCTTGCAGTGTTTTTTCACCCATCGGATTATTTATATAATACTTACTATTTCTAAGATGATTAATATTGTCAATACATACCGGAAGTGTTGTGTCAGGCACAAGTGCAACATTTTGCTCTCCGATAATACCAGGTCCGCTAACAAAAAATCCAAAAATATCACTATAATTTAAATCTACATATTCAAGATACTCTTCAGATGCGAAAATGTAATTAAATACAATATTTTCGGTTTGTGGTATAAAATCAAACTGAAGAATTACTGCATCAAAGGTTTTGCCTGTAGCAAATTTATCAAGCAATGCATTTCCGGGCATATTAGAACCGGTTTCGAAAGATGTTTTAGCATTGTTATTATTTGGTCCTTTTGCTCCAATTGCAACTCCGCTTGACAATATAATTCCTGCATCCATTTTTAATTTTGTGCTAAGACCGTTTTCAAAAAAACCGCTGGCACGGCTATATCCAGTATATTGTATATTTGAAATACTTATATTTTGTCCTTTGCCTACAAGCACATTAGAAACAAGAATTATAGGATCTGTTTCGCCAACAATAAGCTGCGATTTTGCAACAAATTGCATAAATATAAACAATATTATAAATGATATTTTAGGTAGCCTTTTCAAAAAATATACTAAAATAATAGAATATACAAATTAAGACGTTTTTTTTATTAAAAATGCCATTTTCAATATATTTAATAAACAACGAAGACAAATTTTTACTTTTTATAGACGCTTCATACAAAAAAAATATTACATTAAATTTAAAATTAAGTAAGTTTGCATTTATGAAATATATTTTTACAACTTTATTTGCTTATGTTAATATGGCAGTATTTTCACAATCTACATTTCGCCCTTCGGTTGCATACAATGAGCATTTTTGTTCAGAACCGGAAATTGTAGTTTATAGCACTTTTATTAATAAGTTTACTTCAAGTAAACTTAGATTTATTAGAATTTCTAATGTACTTACCAGCACTTGGACATCGGCATATTGTGATTGCGAATTATGTAGAAGTGTAACTACTGACACTGCGGATTTTATAATACCAGTAGGAGATTCATGTACTACTTCTGCACATTTTTACCCTGCTAATAAAAAAGGGCTTGGTTCTGTACAAATTAAAATATTTGATACTGCAAATGCTTCAAAATTTGTAATTGGAGAATATAGGGCAACTTGCTGGGGACTTTCATCAAGTTTTTTAGAAAATGATAAAATCAAAGTTTACCCAAATCCTTCAAATTCTATGTTAAATATTTCTTTTGGTTCTATTGAGCCATATATAATAAATATTATTACTGCAGACGGCAAATTATTGATGAGAAAAAAGGTAGAGGGCTTAAATCACAGTGTTGATATTTCTGCATTTGATAGCGGTTTGTATAGTGTAAAAATTGAAAAAGGAAGCAAAATATTATTCTCCCGATTTATTAAGAATTAATTAATACAATTAGCCATACAATCATTTAAAAATAGGCAATACAAAAGCGTGTATCTTTTTGAATTGCTTGTAAAATATTAAAATTTAAACTTGGTTTGCAGAATGAAACATACAATAGTACTGGTTTTTTTATTGTTTAATATATTAATAATATCATGTGCAAACAAAAGCAATGATACAGAAAAAAGCACTAACGAAAACAATTATAATTTAAAATTAACTAAAGTATTAAATAAAAAATTTAATTTAACCTTAAAACTGCCAACTGTAGAACCTCCTCAACTTAGCCAAACAGAGCAAAGTTCGAATAATTCGATAATTAAAGGCAAAACAGAGGGTAACAATATAAAAACAATATATCTGCATGAAATTACACGCGAAAAACTCATTTTCATTGATAGTGTAAAAGTTGACAATGAAGGAAATTTTTTATTTAACATTTCAAAGTTTAACAGCCCTACAATTTGTTTTATAACTTTAAATTCAAAAAACCCACCCGGCATACCAGTAATAATAGGAGAAAAGACTAAACTTTCAATTTCTATAAAAAACGAAGGATGGATTACTTATAAGGTTAGTGGCGACAAAGAGAATTTATTGATAAATGAACTATACTCAATTTACTTGAACCATGATAAAAATTTACAGGATTTTAACAGAGAAGTTTCAGAAATAGACCCATCAATGGTTACTGATAGCTTGCGTACTGTCGTAGGAGAAAGATTTAAAAGTATGCAAAAAAGCAGAACAGATAATATTGCTGCATTTATTAATAGCAAAGAAGGCTGCCTTGCACTATACTTCGCAGTTACTTTTTTATTTGAAGAACCAGATATATCATTAATGGAAGCTGTTTATCAAAAATTGAATAAAAAAATGCCAAACTCAAAATATACAAAGGAGTTGAAAATAGCATTAGATTCAATTTCGCCATTAGAAATTGGAGGAGTGGCGCCAGATTTGGAATTGGCGGATTTTGACGGAAAAATGATTAAGCTTTCATCACTAAGAGGCAAAGTAGTTTTAATTGATTTTTGGGCTTCATGGTGCGGACCATGCAGAAGAGAAAATCCAAATGTAGTGAAATTATATAATAATTTTAAAAATAAAGGATTTGAAATTTATGGTGTTTCGCTCGATGAAAATGGAGATAAATGGAAAGCCGCAGTTAGTAATGACGGATTATCATGGATTCATGTAAGTGACCTAAAAGGTTGGCAGAGTATTGCCTCAAGGATATATCAGGTATCTTCAATTCCTTACACAGTTCTGCTTGATAAAAGCGGTAGAATTATTGCTAAAGGACTTAGAGGGTCAGAACTTGAAGCAAAACTTGCCGAAATTTTGAAATAATTTTTTTAATCATAATGAATGATAAAGCTGATATTTTCAAAATACTTATAGTTGACGATGAAGATGATATTATTGAGTTTATAAAATTCATATTAATAAAAGAAGGCTACAAAGTAGAGTCGGCTAAAAACGGTAAAGAAGCAATAGAAAAAGCAGGAATTTTTAAACCTGATTTAATTCTTATGGATGTAATGATGCCTCAGCTTGACGGAATAGAAGCTTGCAGGCAAATAAAATCTAATAAATTATTCCAAAATACAACAGTTGTTTTTCTCACAGCACGTTCTGAAGAATATGCTGAAATTGCAGGATTTGAAGCAGGTGCAGATGATTACATATACAAGCCCATAAAACCAAGAGCTCTTATAAGCAGGATAGGAGTAATTTTAAAAAGAAAAATAAGTAATATATCCGAAGTTGAAACAATAGAATTTGGAAATTTAATTATTGATAAAAAATCATTTTCTGTTACATTAAATAATAAAAAACACACCCTGCCAAAAAAAGAATTCAATTTATTGTTTTTGCTCGCATCTAAACCAAATACAATTTTTAACAGAGATACAATTCTTTCTAAAGTATGGGGAGATGAAGTAATAGTAGGCGATAGAACCATAGATGTACATATTAGAAAATTAAGGGAGAAAATAGGCGACAATTATATTTCAACTTTAAAAGGCGTGGGATATAAATTTGAAATAAATAATTAGTACAAATGTTTAATACCATAGAGTTAAAAAGCGATTTTGAAAAAAATTCAATGGTACTAAAGTTTAAGCCCGATACTGTAATTATAGAACCGGGACAATACATTAAATATATTCCTATTGTTAAAAAAGGTTGTATAAGAGTAGTAAGACAAGACGAAAACGGCAATGAAGTTTTCTTGTATCATATAATGCCAGGCGAAACATGTGCACTTTCACTTAGTTGCTGCTCAAATTTAAAGTCAAGCGATGTGAAAACAATCACTGAGGATGAAACAGAGATTTGGGCTATACCAACTTCTAAGTTTGATGATTGGCAAAAATTTGCAGAATGGAGAGATTTTATAGCTAATACATATCAAAAACGCTTTGACAAACTACTAAATGTAATAGATGATATAGCCTTTAAAAATCTTGATACCCGAATTTGGAAATATCTTATTGAACGAGCAAACGCAACTAAAAGTGATATTCTAAATATAAGTCATGACAATATAGCTCAGGAGTTGAATATTCAGCGAGAATCTGCAACCCGTCTTCTAAAAAAACTAAAACAACTTGGATATATTCAGACAGGAAGAAATAATATAAAAATCATTAAAAAAAATTTTATTAAGTAACAAATGTTCCTGTTAACAGATTATTGTATCTGTAAATTTGCATCATAATTTCAAATATAGAAATGATTAAAAAATCAAAATATATATTAATTACTACGGGAATTGTACTTGGAACAGTAGGCGGATTTTTATACTGGAAATTTATAGGTTGTAATACCGGAACTTGTCCAATTACCTCAAACCCATATATTTCATCAGGATATGGTGCCGTATTGGGAGGTTTGATTTTTAGTTTCTTTAAAAAATAAAATAATAAAAATATGATGATACAAAATTTAATAAAAAATGAAAATGCAAAAATCATTGATGTAAGAACAGCAAATGAATTTTTGGGAGGAAACGTAGAAGGTTCAGTAAATATACCTTTAAATGAATTAGAGTACAGACTTAACGAAATAAGAGAAATTGGAAAGCCGTTGATACTATGTTGTGCATCTGGTATTAGAAGTAAAATAGGTGCCGGAATTTTGCAGCAAAACAATATTGAGTGCTACGATGGTGGCTCGTGGATAGAGGTACTTAGTTGTGTAAATTGCTAAAAAAGATATGTTAAAAAGAATTTTAAATATTTTTGGTATTTCTACAACACCAACTAATTATCAAAATATATTAAGTAACGGAGGAATAATATTAGACGTAAGAACTAAAGGGGAATTTACAGGAGGACATATCAAAGGTTCAATAAACATACCGGTTGACATTTTACAAAATAATCTTTCAAAATTCAAAGACAAAAATCAGGCAATTATCACATGTTGTGCTTCGGGTATGCGTAGTGCCACAGCAAAGAATATTCTAAAATCAAAAGGATATGAAAATGTATATAACGGAGGAGCCTGGCACAGATTACAGAATAAAATTAATAACTAATAAAAACAAAAAATAAAAAATGGAACCACATTATTACAATGTAAACGTAGAATGGAAAAATGACAGATTGGGCGAACTTGTTTCACCTGAATTATCACAAAAAATTGAAGTTGCCACACCACCACAATTTAACAAAGGAATAGAAGGAGTATGGTCGCCAGAGCATTTATTTACTGCGGCAGTTAGCAGTTGTTTTATGACAACTTTCCTTGCAATAGCGGAAAACTCGAGACTTGAATTTGCAAATTTTTCATGTTCATCAAAAGGAAAACTTGAACAAATTGATGGAAAATTTCTAATGTCTGAAGTGATTTTAGAACCAAAAATTAGTATTACAAATCCTAATGATTATGAAAAAGCTAAAAGAATACTTGAAAAGTCTGAAAAAGCATGTTTGATTTCAAATTCTGTAAATTCAAAAATCACCATGTTTCCTATAATCGAAATATTTGAAGAAGTAAAATTATAAACTTCGTTAGAAGATGAACTCAAACTTTAATCAAATTATAAATGACGACAAGCCCGTACTAGTTGACTTTTATGCCGACTGGTGCGGACCTTGTAAAGCTATGAAGCCAATTTTAGAAGATTTGAAAAGCAAAATTGGCGATAAGGCTAAAATTATTAAAATTGATG
Source organism: Bacteroidia bacterium (assembly GCA_020849295.1). GTDB lineage: Bacteria > Bacteroidota > Bacteroidia > NS11-12g > UBA9320 > JABWCE01. Next base: position 106,201 of record JADLGN010000033.1, on the reverse strand, counting down.
TTGACAGAAATAATACTGTTGCATCAGCATATAGAATAAGTGGTGTACCAACACTTATACTTTTCAAAAAAGGCGAAGTAAAATGGCGACAATCAGGTGTAGTGCAAGCAAATGAACTAAAAAATATTATAGAACAGCACTTGTAAATACTATTCAGAAGTAATACAATTCTACAACACATACATTATTTAAATTTAGAAGTAAATTCAGATTTGCAATTTGAATATAAAAATTTCATCATTTTTGTAAAAATTTCTAAAAAAGTCAAATTTGTATGAAATAGAAATATTAGGCAAATCAATCTAAATTGCACTTTCTAAAAAAATGAGTTCAATAATTCTTACATATACCCAAAAGGTACTTTAGTTTTTTTGTTGCCATCGCAGCCTTTTAAGCTATTTCTATTGGCAGCACATGAATCGAGGATTACTATTAGAACTAATGTAATTATTGCAGTTTTTATAATTTTTAAAATATTCATGTTAAGTACAAAACTTTTATTTTTTATTTTTAGTGTAACTATTACATATTTATTTTTTGCAAGCCACGCCAAAACCTGTCGGGCATTTCTCCTTTTGATGCAGTAATGTAATCAGAGTACGAGCAAGGAACAAGTATGCTGTGTTCGCCATAATTATCCGGATACGGAATTTCCATCCACCAACGATCGCTTAATTTGCTTTTATAAAATATTGCTTCCGGTTGATTATCACCTAAAGTACATCTGTATTTCAAAAACTCGGTATGAATAATAGGATTGTCATTTTTGCGGTTGTAATACCCATCAATAAAATACCAAATTGCCTGAGCAATAAGTTTTGATGTTTGTGAATTAACATCGTAAGACGGATTAAGCTCATATATACCAAATGTTTTTATTTTGTCTGCCAAGCCTGCATACCAAGCCAATTGACATATTTCTTCTCCAGTAAAACCATTAGGATTGCCAGATGAAGTAGCGGGTGCATCAGACTGTTTTATGGAATTTATGTTTAAAGATACCATGTCGGCATTGCGAAGCATTGGTTCGGCATCGCTAATTTCTTTTTTTAACGAACCAAGTCTATTTGCCTCAAAATACAATTTTTGCAAAACATCAATACTATCGCTTTCTACTAAGTATGTTTGATAACCAAGTACATTTATATTAAATAAATAATTTGGTTTATGAGTACAAATGCTTCTAAGGTAATTATCGTTTTTAAGATCAAACTCCGGCACAATATTAACGTATTCTAAGTTTTTGCATACTTTCTGATATCCTTTATATTGACCATAAGCTAATTCATTACTGCCTCCTAATATAATAAGAGTAATATTTTCGCGTAGTAAATAATCTACAACTTGACTAAGTGCTGATATACTATCTTCAAAAGTATCTCCGACTTCAATATTTCCAAAGTCACTTATCCTAAGTTTATTGTTTTGTTTTATTAGTTTATAAAATTCTTCCCTTATAGCATCAGGGGCAGCTTTACAACCTTCATTGCCAACAGATTTCCGTCCATCATTTATTCCAATTATAGCAATATCTGTTTCTGATAATTCAGGAATTTCTTCATCAAAAAAACAACATAAATGACCAATTGAAGTTTCTTTCCAGGTTTCGGGATGGGGTATATATGGCTTTAAAAATTCTTTAAGCATTTTAATTTCTTTAAAGTAATTTAGCAAAGTTAAATTAAACAGTTTTGTATATTGCATTAGTTACCGGCGGAACAGGGTTTCTTGGAGCACATTTGATATGTGAATTATTGAATAATGACTTTGAAGTAAAAGCATTAAAAAGACCCGAATCTTTACTATATGAGTTTAATTATATATCAGCCCTTTATTTTGGACACGATAATGATAAATTACAAAGTAAACTTACTTGGGTTGAAGGCGATATTCTCGATTATTATTCAATAGAACAAAATATAGATAACAATACATTTGTTTTTCATTGTGCAGCTTTAGTTTCATTTAATAAAAAAGACAAATACAAACTATTTGAAACCAATATAAATGGTACAGCAAATGTAGCAGATGCATGTTTGTATAAAAAAGCAAGAAAACTAATATATGCAAGCAGTACTGCCGCTGTTGGCAAAGCAGATGAACCTTTTTTAACTGATGAAAATACACTATGGGACGAAAAAAACAACCCATCAAACTACTCGATAAGTAAATATTATGCCGAGCTTGAAGTTTGGAGAATAATTGAAGAAGGAGCAAAAGTAGTTATAGTAAATCCTCCATTGATAATAGGAGAGGGTAACTGGGAAAAAAATACAGGAAAATTTTTTAGCAATGCAAACAAAAACTTTCCATTTTATACAGAAGGTAGCAATGCTTTTGTTTATGTAAGAGATGTAGCCAGAGCCATGCGATTATTGGCATTGAGTGATATCTCAGCTCAAAGATATTTACTTGTAGGAGAAAATATTAGTTTTAGAAAATTTATGGACATGATTTCAATTTCACTAAACAAAAAGAAACCTTATATAAAAATAAACAGTACTACGAGTAGTATAGCTTGGCGTGTAGCAGCAATTTTAATTTTTTTTGGTTTGACTAAAGAATTTATTAGTAAAGAATCAGTACAAAGCAGCTTGAAAAAAGTAAAATACTCATCAGAAAAAATAAAAAGTGCAATACAATTTGATTTTACACCATTGCAAACAGCAATAAAAAAAACAGCAGAGGTTTTTAAAAAAGAAAATTAAAACACATAAAAATGAAAATAATTTGTGTAGGAAGAAACTATAGCCAACATGCAAAAGAATTAAACAACGAAGTTCCTGAAAATCCGGTAATTTTTTTGAAACCAGAAACAGCTTTAATGCGAAAAGGAGAACCATTTTTTTATCCTGAATTTTCAGAAGAAATACATTTTGAAACAGAATTGGTTTTCAAAATTTGTAAAATTGGTAAACATATAAGTTCAAAATTTGCAAAAAAATATTTTGTAGAATTTACAGTTGGTATTGATTTTACAGCCCGTGACTTGCAAGATAAACTAAAATCAAAAAGTTTACCATGGGAATTATCAAAAGCATTTGACCAAAGTGCAGCCGTAGGTAGTTTTTTGCTCATTAATGAATATGATTTGAACAATATTGAATTTTCACTCATTAAAAACGGACAATTAGTACAAAAGGGCATTTCAAAAGATATGTTGTTTTCTATCGATAAAATAATTGAATTTGCATCAGAATATTTTTCATTTAAAATAGGCGATCTTATTTTTACAGGTACTCCGCAGGGTGTAGGCAAAATTGCCAAAAATGACCACCTTGAAGCATATATATTTGATAAAAAAGTTTTGGATGTAAAAATTAAATAATGGAAAAATGAATTTGCTCGAAATAAAAAATTTAACAAAAACATATACCGGCTACAAGGCATTAGACAATGTTAGTCTGAGTGTAGAAAAAGGAAGTATTTACGGATTACTTGGACCAAATGGCGCCGGAAAAACTACTCTTATTAGAATAATAAATCAAATATCTGTACCTGACAGCGGAGTAGTTTTTTTTGAGAATGAACCTCTCAATACAAATCATATTTATCAAATTGGTTACTTGCCCGAAGAAAGAGGATTATATAAAAAGCAAAGCGTTTGGGAGCAAATTATATATTTTGGACAATTAAAAGGTCTTTCGACAAAAGAAGCAAAACTGAGAGCAGCAAAATGGTTGAAAAAACTTGAACTGGCAGATTGGAGAAATAAAAAAACCGAAGACCTGTCAAAAGGGATGCAACAAAAAGTGCAGTTTATTATAACTGTAATACACAACCCAAAACTATTAATACTTGATGAGCCATTTACCGGTTTTGACCCAATAAACGCCGATATTATAAAAAATGAAATAAGAGAGCTAAACATCAACGGAACCACTATACTTTACAGTACACACCGCATGGAAAGCGTAGAAGAAATTTGCGACAATATTTGTTTAATAAATAAATCAAAAAAAATATTAGATGGTAATGTTAAAGAAATAAAAAAGCTAAACAGTAAAAACCAGTTTGAAGTGATTTTTGATGGAAAAACACCTGAATGGATAAATATGATAAGTACAGAAAAAACCGAAGAAAATTATACCAAATTACTGTTTAGCGTATCCGAAATGAACCGAGCAGAAATAATTAGAAAAATAGCAAATGAAGTAGATATATGGCAACTAAAGGAAATAGTGCCGAGCATACATCAGATTTTTATTGAAAAAGTAAAGGAGGTAAATAATGCATAAAATTTGGCTAATATCAAAACGCGAATATTTAAGTCGTGTAAAGAAAAAATCATTTATTATAATGACATTACTTGCCCCGGTACTTATTGGAGTTTTTTATGCAATAATTATTGGATTAGCAGTAAACCAGAAAACCGGTGAAAAAAATAAAACCATTGCTGTAATAGACAGTAGCGGAATTTTTGAAAACAAACTCGAAAACCAATATAGATTGCAATTTGTATATTTTAAAAATGAAGATTTCAACTCTGAAAAAATTAACGGTTGGCTTATAATACCTAAAGATTTTACAGTAGATAATCCAAAGCAAATTATATTCAAATCAAAAGAATCTGCTACCGTTGATTTGAAAAATAAAATACTAAACGCAATAAACACAAGTGGTAAAAATATTAAACTAATTGAGAAAGGATTGAGTAAAGAGTTTTTAGATAGCCTGAAAATGAACGTAACTCTACATACTCTCGAAATAGGTGATGATGGTAAATTTGTAGATTCGCAAGCTGAAATTAATCTTGGACTTGGGGCAGTTTTTGCTTTTTTTATTTATCTGTTCATTTTTCTTTATGGTGTTCAAGTAATGCGTGGTGTAATGGAAGAAAAAACAAACAGAATAGTAGAAATAATTATTTCATCAGTAAAACCATTTCAGCTAATGATGGGAAAAATATTAGGAATAGCACTTGTTGGGCTTACTCAATTTTTTATTTGGGTTATATTAAGTTTGATTCTTATGGCGGTAGTATCTACTTCTTTTGCATCTCAATTTGCAGAAATTTCGCAAAATATTCCTCAAAATAATACAGGTATTTCATCAAAGTTAGCACCATTGATTGATATGTTTTTTTCAGCATCGTTGGTGTATTTTATAATGTTCTTTGTGTTTTATTTCATTTTTGGTTATTTGCTTTACAGTTCAATGTTTGCTGCAATCGGTTCAGCAGTTGACAGCGAATCAGACACACAGCAATTTATGCTTCCTGTAACATTACCATTAGTAATAAGTTTTGCATCGGCGTTTTCAATACTATCTACTGACCCACATGGCTCTATGGCTACTTTTATGTCAATATTTCCATTTACATCTCCTATAATTATGATGGTAAGAATCCCATTCAACCCTCCAATTTGGCAAATTGCAGCATCAATGTTTTCTTTAATTGCAGCATTCATTATACTTACTTGGCTTGCAGGCAGAATTTACAGAATAGGAATTCTGATGACCGGCAAAAAACCAACCTACAAAGAATTGTTGAAGTGGATGTTGATGAAATAAATTGTTTGGTAAGTAATCATTCTTATATAGGTATTGTTTGTAAATCTTTAATATAGAGATAAATTTTTTTAGCTCAATTCAATATTAAAATCACAAAGTATATTTATATGTTTTGCCGTTAAAAACAACAGTTAATTCAGTACTCTTACCTTTTATGGTATGAAATAGTATTTCATTTTTAGCTTGATAGAGTCTGCTTTTTTTCTTGTATGTTTTTGAAAAAATCGAATCGTTGTTTTTCTTTACTTTCAATACAATCTCCACTTTTGCATTTACATTAGAATGAAAAACAAACATATTTTTATTGTCATTTTTATAATAATAGAACACAAAAGAGTCGTTCAAAACTTGATTATAATTTTGCAATAATTCTTTTGAAAGTATAGCAGTTTGAATATTCATTCTCTTGTTTTCTACATTTGTCCATATAGGTCTTATAATACCTGAATGAGCAGAAATTCCATTGTAGTCACCAAAAAAAACTTTAGTACCTGGTGTAAAAAACGGTGAAGGTGTAATTAGATTATTATTAAAAGAATTTCCACCATCTGTGCTATATGCAACATAAACGTCAGTAGCAATATTGTATTGCGAGTTTCGTCTGTCGTAAAATACAACATATACATTGCCGTCTGTTTGGTCAACTGCAATATGAGGCAAAAACTGATCACCTACAAAACTATTATTTACAGTAATTTCCTTACTCCAGCTATCACCACCATTATCAGAATATATCAATTTTATTTCACCCTTTTCTTTTTTTAAATATTCACCCCACACAATATACAACCTGTTATTATATTTTCCTCCCGAGTTATCAGCAACTATAAATGGCATACCGTTGCATCTGTAAATTTGGTCAAACTCAAGTACCCACCCGCCTTCCTGTATTGCTGCAATTTTATCTTTTCCCCAAGTCAAGCCTCCGTCAAGAGATTTGTCAAAATATATTTTACCATGTCCTGCCCAAGCAATATAAACTTCACCATTTTCGCCAATAGCAGCAGTTGCTCCTTCAAGAGTATTGTCGTCATCCATACAGTTGCCTGTTGTGTCGCTTACGGTTATTGCATTTTCAAAACTTTCGCTTCTGTTTATTGAGCGAGCTATTTTTATTCTTGAAAAATCATTTGGGTCATTGCTTTCATATTTATCAAATTCAGTCCATGAAACATAAATATTACCTTTATGCATTTTACTTTTTGTATCGCTAATAATCCATGGTTTATCCTGATCTTTATTTCCGTTTAATCCGGCAAAAGTTCCATTATTGAAATTTGCACCACCATCAGTACTTTTTTGAATTACTATCCTGTCAAACCAATGCGGATATTTTTTTTGTTTTGAAGCAGCAAGATGACAAAAATAAAAATTTCCTAATTCATCAGCATAAATTACAGGATCGCCATATACACCAAAACTTGATTCAAGTCTTTTCCACTTCCAAGTATGTCCGGTATCAATAGAAAAATATTGATTGTAAATATTGCTTCCGGCTACAATTTTAGAAGGGTCGGCTGGGTTTATAAAAATTGAGGGTTCGTTTGGTGCAAAAGTATAGTCGTCAATATTTACAATTTTATACTGTGCAATCAAATTGATTTTTAAAAATAATAAAGCTAATAAAATATATAATCTCACTGAAGTTTTTTTCAAAAATAACATAAGCTAAATGATGAAAAATAATATTTTCAAATAAAATTTAAGGTAATAAAAATAAAATTATGTTGGTTTGCAGCTTGTATTAAAAAATGAATGATAAATATAAATATTTAATTATAGGGTCAGGTCCTACCGGGTTAGGTGCAGCATATAGGCTTAAAGAACTTGGAGTTACAGATTTTCATATAATAGAAAAAGAAAACTACATAGGAGGTCTGGCAACAAGTTTTACAGATGAGCAAGGTTTTACTTGGGATGTAGGAGGACATGTTCAATTTTCGCATTATGAATATTTTGATATATTAATGGAAAAAGCACTTGGTTTTGACGGGTGGCTAAGCCACCAGAGAGAAAGCTGGGTATGGATAAAAAACAGGTTTGTACCTTATCCATTTCAAAATAATATACGATACCTGCCAAAAGAAACAATGTGGAAATGTCTTGAAGGAATAATAAGAAATTACAAAGAAGAGGTTAATTCAAAACCAACAAACTTTGAAGAATGGATATTTGCAACCTTTGGAAAGGGAATAGCTGAAGAATTTATGATTCCCTACAATTTTAAAGTTTGGGCTTACAATGCATCAAAACTCGCTTATAACTGGATAGGCGAACGAGTGGCAGTAACCGACCTCGAAAGAGTAAGCAAAAATATAATTTTTGACACCGATGATTTAAGCTGGGGTCCAAACAATACTTTTAAGTTTCCTAAAAAAGGAGGTACAGGAGCAATCTGGAAATCAATTGGCGAAAATCTTATAGGTGCAAGTTTTATATCACTTAATACCGAAGTAGTAAAAATAAATGCTGAATTAAAGTATGCTGAATTAAGCAATGGAAACAAAATAGAATATGAAAATTTAATAAGCACAATTCCTTTGGATATACTTTACAGAAATATTATAAATGCACCGGAAGAACTCAAAGAAACATCAAAAAAATTAAAACATTCAAAAACAAATGTAATAGGAATAGGATTGAAGGGAAAACCCAAAAATGAACTTGCAACCAAATGCTGGATGTATTTTCCCGAAAATAACAGCCCGTATTATAGAGTTACTGTTTTTTCAAATTATAGCCCAAACAATGTGCCTGATATTAACAATTACTGGAGTCTTATGGCAGAAACAAGCGAATCTTCTGAAAAGCCGGTAAATCATTCAACATTGATAAAAGACACAATAAAAGCTTTTTGTGAAGACGGATTGATACAAGACGAAAGTCAGGTAGTATCACAATTTATGCTCGGCTTTGAGTATGGATATCCAACACCATCTGTTGACAGAGACGAGCTTCTAAAGCCTTTGCGACCCTGGCTTGAATCAAAGCAAATTTATAGTAGAGGAAGATTTGGAGCATGGAAATACGAAGTAAGCAACCAAGACCACAGCTTAATGCAGGGAGTTGAAATAATAGATTTTTTACTAAAAGGCGAAAAAGAAATTACTATAGATTTTCCAGCAATTGCTAATGCCGGTATGAGACTAAAAAAATAAAGATTCTACATAATTTTTTTGCTTAATAAAATGATAAACATTATTGTAATTGCAAACAAATTGATGTTATTTTGAAACCCAATTTAAATAACAAAAAACATGGCAATAAAAATAACAGACGATTGTATTAATTGTGGTGCTTGCGAGCCGGAATGTCCAAACGGAGCAATTTATGAAGGCGGTGCAGAATGGAGATTTTCTGACGGCACAAGCCTTTCGGGAAGTTTTGTGTCAAAAAGTGGATTAAATGTAGATTCAAGTGACGCTCAAGCTCCTGTTTCAGGAGATTATTACTATATAGTTACAGATAAATGTACAGAATGTGTTGGATTTCATGATGAGCCTCAGTGTGCATCGGTTTGTCCTGTAGATTGTTGTATTGCAGATGAAGAAAATGTAGAGTCTAAAGAAGAGCTTGCTGCAAAAAAAGATTCTTTACACCCATAAAATTTTATTTATTTTTTTTATAAATGAGCGGTTCAAATATTACTGAAAAAGAAACAGTAAAAGAAGAAATTGAAAGTGTTGTTGTCAGGTTTTCCGGCGATTCTGGCGATGGTATGCAACTAACAGGAATGCAGTTTACAGATACAGCTGCATTATTTGGCAACGATTTAAGTACCTTTCCTGATTATCCATCCGAAATAAGAGCCCCGATTGGTACTGTAGCCGGAGTTTCAGGTTTTCAGGTACATTTTGGAAGTAAAGAAATTTTTACCCCAGGCGATTCATTTGATGTGCTTGTAGCGATGAATGCTGCAGCATTAAAAGTAGATTTACCAAGACTTAAAAATGGAGGAATTATTCTTGCAAATACATCAGGGTTTGATAAAAAAAATCTCGGTTTGGCAAAATACCCCGAAGGAGCTGACCCATTAAATGACAGCAGCCTCGATAATTATATAGTCCATAAAATGGACATTTCAAAACTCACAAAAGAATGTCTTGCAGACTCAGGATTGGGCACTAAAGAAATTGAACGCTCAAAAAATATGTTTGTTTTAGGTTTGCTTTTTTGGATGTTTGACAAACCGCTGGAACATACATTAAAATTTATTGAAGAAAAATTTGCTAAAAAACCTGAAATAGCAAATGCAAATATAAAAACACTTAATGCAGGTTATAATTATTGCGAAAGTACCGAAATTTTCATTACAAGATTTAAGGTAAGTCCTGCAAAACTGCCTTCGGGAGTTTATAGAAATATTACAGGAAATCATGCAACAGCAATAGGGCTGGTTGCAGCTGCCGAAAAAGCCGGATTACCTCTATTTTTGGGTTCATATCCTATTACTCCTGCTTCAGATATTTTACATGAACTTTCAAAATACAAAGCAAACGGTGTAAAAACATTTCAAGCAGAAGATGAAATAGCAGGGATATGTTCTGCTATAGGAGCATCATATACAGGAAGCCTTGCTGTTACTACTACCTCAGGACCAGGAATGGCACTAAAAACAGAAGCTGCAGGACTTGCAACAATGCTTGAAATACCATTGGTTATTATTAATGTTCAAAGAGGAGGTCCATCAACCGGGCTGCCAACAAAAACTGAACAATCAGACTTATTAATGGCTATGCATGGAAGACACGGTGAAGCTCCGCTTGTAGTATTGGCAGCCAATTCTCCTTCAGATTGTTTCTCGGCAGCGTTTGAAGCTAGCAAAATTTCAATAGAACACATGACCCCGGTTATTTTACTTACTGACGGCTATATAGCAAATGGCTCAGAGCCATGGCGATTTCCTAATGAAGAAAGTTTAAATTCAATAAAACCTAATTTTTTAACTTCACCAAATGGTTCTGATGGACAAATTTTACCATACAAAAGAGATGAAAAACTTGTAAGACCATGGATTATACCCGGAACAAAAGGAATGGAACATCGTATTGGTGGGCTTGAAAAAGAAAACGAAACCGGTAATGTTTCCTATAATCACATTAATCATGAGTTGATGGTAAATATAAGAGCAGAAAAAGTAAACAAAGTTGCTGATTATATTCCACAGGCAAAACCAGACTCAGGAAAAGAAAAAGCAAAATTGCTTGTGCTTGGCTGGGGTTCTACTTATGGGGCAATAAAAACTGCAGTAAGAGAATTAATAAATGAAGGAAAAGATGTAGCACATATACATTTAAGGTTTATTAATCCTTTTCCTAAAAACTTGGGTGATTTGCTGAAAAATTACGATAATATTCTTGTTCCGGAAATGAACAAAGGTCAATTATTGCAATTAATCAGAGCAAAATATCTGGTTGACGCAAAGGGATATTCAAAAGTACAAGGATTGCCATTTACAACAACAGAAATAAAAGAAAAAATAAAAGAAATGCTTAGTTGATTTATTATAAATAAAAATGGAAACAGTTACAGAACAAAACATAAAACTAACATCAAAAGATTTTTCATCGGACCAGGAAGTAAAATGGTGTCCGGGCTGCGGTGATTATTCAATTTTAAAACAAGCACAAACAATATTTCCCGATATTAATGTACCTAAAGAAAATATTGTATTTATATCAGGAATTGGTTGTTCATCAAGGTTTACATATTACATGGATACATTTGGTATGCATAGTATTCACGGAAGAGCTGCCGCAATTGCTTCAGGCGTAAAAGCCGCCAATCCGGAGTTAAGTGTATGGATAGTATCAGGAGATGGAGATTCTTTTTCAATAGGAGGAAATCATTTAATACATGCCTTGCGAAAGAACTTTAATTTTAATTATTTAGTTTTTAATAATCAAATATACAGTCTTACCAAAGGACAATATTCGCCCACTTCAGAAAAATCAAAAGTAACCAAATCTACTCCATACGGCTCAATTGAAGATCCGTTTAATCCTGCCGAACTTGCACTTGGAGCAAATGCTTCTTTCGTATCAAGAACAATAGACAGAGACCCCAAACACATGCAAGCAGTATTGAAAAGAGCAAATGATTTTAAAGGGGCTTCGTTTGTAGAAATTTATCAAAATTGCCCAGTATTTAATGACGGCGCATTTTTTATTTACACTGATAAAGAAACCAAAAAGGAAGAAGCTTTGTTGCTTGAAAATGGCAAACCTTTGATTTTTGGACAAAATGACGAAAAAGGTATATTAATACTTGATGGTATAAAATGCAAAGTAGTTAACTACAAAGAAGAAGGTATTTCTCCCGAAAATCTTTGGATACATGATGAAAAAAACAAAACAAAAGCATTTTTACTTTCTCAGTTTATTAATATGGAACAAGATGGCGAAGCATTTCCAAGACCTTTTGGAGTGTTGTATGCAAACGAAAGATCGGTTTATGAAGAAAGTATGGTAAATCAGATTATAGCGATAAAAGAAAGAAAAGGAAAAACACCTCTTGGCAAAATTTTGTCGGGAGACAAAACATGGGTAATAGCGTAAAAAAATGAATCCGGTAAATCTATTAATAGAAGAACACAATATTATAAAAGAAGCAATTGAAATTGCTAAAAATTCAAGGAAACTGTTGAACGACAGTGAAAAGTACGAAAATACAGTAAGAGAATTAATTGTATTTTTCAGAAATTATGCTGATAATTACCATCATCACAAAGAAGAGCAAATTTTGTTTCCTGAAATGGTAAAAGCAAACGAAATGCTTGAACAAGGTATTGTATTTGAGATGTTTGAAAATCATAGCGATTTTCGTGAATTGATTTCAGGTATTGAAAATTTTTTAAACAATAAAAATTATGAAAAATCTCAAAACTTGCTTGAACAGTATTGTGAAGCTCTACTTGACCACATTGCAGTAGAAGATGATGAAGTATTTGAAATAGCAAAATCACTATTTGACGACAATGAACTTGAAAAAATTTATTTCAGGTTTTTAGATACAGATTCAGAAATAGGAGTTGAAGGTAAAGATGAACTTAAACTCAAACTTAATGAAATAAAAAAACTGTTTGTTTAAAATAATTTTATTAAACATTGTTTAGTTATACATTCAACTAAAACCTTTTTAAATAAGTTTTTTTTGATGTAAACCCACTTTAGGACAAAACATACTAGTTTATTTGAAAAGAGTGTAATTAAAATAAATAAAAAAAAGGTTTCATTTCTGAAACCTTTTTTTTAATGGTGGGCCCACCTGGGCTCGAACCAGGGACCACCTGATTATGAGTCAGGTGCTCTAACCGACTGAGCTATAGGCCCATTTTTTTAAAGAATAGCCCAAAAAGTATTAATATTTGGGTTTTTTCTAATTAGCTGCAAAACTAAATATTTTTTAAGATTAATAAAAACAGTTTTATTTAAAATTATATCGAAAAAAAATAATCATTTGGTAATATTTATAATCTTTGTATCGTTTTAAATGACGAAAATGAAACATTGTAAGTTTAAAAATTTCATATTAATAATTATTTTCGCTGCTGCTGTTACATCATGTACTAGTACCCGACATCATAAAAAACCAAGAGGATATAATAATAGCAAAGATTGCAATTGTCCTCTTAAATTTTAAACAGACAAAATAAAATCGCGAATTAAAAGAAAGGCTTTATCGTAGAAATTGCCTAATTTTAAATTTTCAGAATTGTCGTATATATCATGATAATGATTGTAAGAGCCCATTAAATAAAAGAAAAAACATTTTACACCTCTTTCGGTAAACCAGTAATGGTCGCTATTTGCAGCTTTTCCTCTTACTTTAAATTCTGGCAGATATTTTTTTTCATTATTAATATTTTGCAGTTTATTAAAATAATCCTGAAATACTGTAGCATTTACTACAGCCATACCTTTTTCGCCTGAGCCCATCAAATCAAGATTTACAAGAAATTTAATTTTATTTAGAGGCAAATTATCATAAGGATTATCAGTGTAATGTTTGCTTCCAATTAAGCCGGGTTCTTCAGCAGCAAAAGCCATAAATGCTATTGAGTATTTACATGGATTTTTTGTAAAATAATTTGCTAAGTCTATCATCATTGCTGTACCGCTTGCATTATCATTAGCTCCCGGAAAAATAGCTTTGCCAAGCATACCTAAGTGATCGAAATGTGCTGTTATTACTATAAAAGTATCTTTAATTTCTTTACCTTCAACATATCCTATTACATTAGAAGCATTATGTTTTTTGATTTTAGATTTAATATTTATTTTAATTTTACGGCTATTGTCAGGCATTGATGATTTAAGTATTGAAATACTTGAATTTTTATCAACAGATGTGGATACGCTCCATGTCAATTTTTTTTGTAATGATATTCTCAACTTATAGTCATCTGTCATTTTCAATTCATTTTTAGAAAATTTGTAAGAAGTATCATAAAGTAAGGCTACGTTATGTTTTGAAGGCAAACGCGAATCTTTGTTAATCGGTTTTATCTTTAGTTTTTTATTAATAGAAGGACTTGATGGATTTATTAGATAATCTTTACCTTCTAAGAGTGTTTTACCATCAATTTTTACTTTACATTTTTTTGAAAAAACAACAACAGGAAATGTAAAATTGTGCATATAATCAGAATTTTCAAATGCCTTTAATCCAAGTTTATTAAATTGTGTTGCTATAAATTGGGCTGCTTTTTGGTCGCCGTTATTTACATAACCTCTTCCACTAAAAGTTTTAGAAGAAAGTGTATCAATCAAAAACTGTGCATAGTTTCTGTTTTGAGAATAAGAAAAATTAAATGAAAAAATAAATAGTGCAAAAACGATGGTTTTAAAATCCCAAAATCTTAAAATCATTTTTTTCATTTAATAAATCCTTTTTTAATAAGAAATTGTTCCATTTGTGATTGAAGTTTTATAGCTTCATGTTCGGCAGATATTTCAAAATTTTCATCATTAGAAGCGTAAATAATATTTCTTGAAGAATTAATAAGCAAGCCGCAATTTTTATTAAATCCATTTTCTGAAACTTCGCTAAAATCGCCTCCTTGTGCACCTACACCTGGCACTAACAAAAAATGTTCGGGAACTAACTTACGTATGTTTACAATTTTATCGGCATTGGTAGCACCTGTTACAAACATTATATTTTTGTCATTTGCATATTCTGCAACTTTTTTTATTACAACTTCATAAAGTTTTCCATCAGGTGTGTCAAGCATTTGAAAATCCGAACTTCCCTCATTACTTGTTAACGCAAGAACAATTGTAAATTTATTTTTATACTCTAAAAAAGGCTGTAGTGTATCCAAGCCCATATATGGCGAAACAGTTACTGCATCAAAATTGTATGTTTCAAAAAATGTTCGTGCATACATTTTGGCAGTATTTCCAATATCGCCTCTTTTTGAGTCTGCTATTATAAAAATATCTGAAGGTATATGTTCAATAGTTTTTTCTATTATATCCCAGCCTTTGCTTCCGTATTGTTCATAGAAAGCAATGTTTAATTTATATGCAACACAATATTTTTTTGTAGCTTTAATTATAGATTTATTAAACTCAAGAATTGAGTTTTCTGATTTTAATAAATGTTTCGGAATTTTTTCAAATTCTGTATCAAGTCCTACGCATAGATAAGATTTTTTTTGTTTAATTTCAGTAATTAATTTTTGTAAATCCACTTTTAAAGTAAATTACAAAAATGCTCAATTTTATGAATATTTTATGTTTTTTATTCTTTCGGTTTCTGCTAATAGTTTAGATTATTTTTAAATCCATAAATGATATTTTTTTAAATATTTTTGGTGTACAATTCAAAGTCAAGATATAATAAAATCATTTTTTTATCAAAAATTAAATACATTTGAAACTCTAATTTTGAAAAAAATATTATTTCTTTATGTCTTATTTTCTATGACAATGTCATGGTCTCAAACAATTCAACACAAACTTCCTAAAACTGATGCAAATTATTTAAAATATTTGGAAGATAGCAGAATGGAATCACGTAAGAATGCAGTAAAGTTTCTTTTTGACGATATTTTGCATACTGAAGTAGCATTAGCACTTGAACGCAAATTATCACCATTTTTTAGCATTGAAGCCGGAGCCGGTGTTATTCCATATTACACAGGTTTGAGTTCAAATTATTGGTTTGATTTACTTGATACAAGTGATAAGGCATGGTCTCCAAAAGGTATGGGGTTTTCATATTATATTATGCCAAAATATTATGGCCAACATGGTGCAATTGACGAAGGAACTTATTTTGGCTTGTTATTAAAACAACGCTTTTATAATAATGAATTAGGAAATAAAATTATACATTCACAATATTTAATTATGTTTGGAATGCAAAAGTTACTTAATAAAAGATTATGTTTAGATTATGGATATGGTTTTGGAGTATCAAGATATAAAATAGAAAAGGGAAAAATAGATTTAAAGGGAAATACGGCACCATTAATTGAACATTTCATTTCAGGTCATATACGATTTGGAATAGGAATATACTTTGGTAAAAGCCCCGTAAAGGATGTGGCAGGAAAATCAAAAAAATCAAAGAAAGGAGAAGATAGTGATGAATAGGAAATTACTTTACTGTATAGTTCTACTATTATTTATATCAAACTTTTCCTTAGCCCAAAAAAGTAAGTTATATAAATCAGGTAAAAAAACAGTTAGTGTTCCTTATGCAGATATAAATGATGCTTTTAGTATAAATTCAAATGATTTCTTAGCTGTTTCTTATCATGTAAAGGGACTTTTTAGAACAAACGCATCGGTTCATAGTAAAGCTATTTCTAAATTTAATATTTATAAATTTGATGACCAATTTGAATTAATTCAAAAAACCTCATTACAAAGAGATATTTATGGCAAAAGGGTATATTTTGAAAAACTGTTAAAGTTTGGTGACAATACATGGTTATTTTTTTCATACAGTAACATAGATTCAAAGAAAAACTATTTGTTTATACAAAAATTTGATCAACATAACCTGGAAATAGAAGGCGATCCTATAAAAGTGGCTGAAATGCCGTATATAAGAGATAGATTGAATTATGGATATTACGATTTTTTAATATCTAAGGATGGTAAATACTTAATGATTTTCGGAATATATAAATACGCTAATTCAAAGAATTTTTTTTCTAAATTTAAAAAACAAGATGAAGAAAATAAAATACAATCTACAGTTTGGGTACTAAATGATAAAATAGAAATAGTTAACTATGTAAAAAAATTAAACCTAAAATCTATATCATCAAATAAACTTTCAGTTTTAGATTATGCCATTGGGAATGATGGAAGCATACTATTGTTGGGAAGTGAAAAATTAAAAGAAGAAAAGAAAAAGAAATTTAAAATCAAGAAAAGTATTGAAGATAAAATTGAAGCAAAAAAATTTGTAATAGTCAAAGTAGATACAGCAGGAGAAACAAAAGAATATGACTTTATAAATAAAAAAATAAGCATTATAGATATGAAAATGGCGTTAAATCCAGTTTCAGGAAATATTTATGCGATATGTTTGTATAGTGAGCGATTAAAAGGTGCCAAAGGTGTGTTAAACATAGAATTATCATACGATGATTTATCAGAAATCAATTTTGATAAATTGTATTTTTCTGATAATTTAATTAAAGAAGCAAATACAAGAAAAACTATATTTAAAAAAAGAAAAAAAACTAAAGAAAAAGAGGAAACAGAAGAAACAGAAGAAAAGCCCAAAAACAAATATTTATCAAAAAAAGATGAAGTAAGAGAAGATACATTAAAAAACAATGAAGATATTCATTCATCAAATCAAGAGATTTCAAATCTTAGTAAAGTGGTTCATATATCTTTTGATAAAAGTGGAAATCCAATTGTGATATTCGAAAAACAGTGGTTGGAAATTGTAGTAGAAAGCAGAACAGACTCTAAAGGAGCAACTACAACTACAACAACTTACCATTATTATTATGACAATGTAATTCTTTGTAAAATAGAAAATAGTAAAATTTCATCAAATAAAGTCATATTAAAACAAGGTGTAATAGTAAATTTTAAAAAATCAATGGGGTTTGATTGCATTGAAAATGATGAAAAAATAATACTACTATATGGTGATAAAACAGCAGAATTTGATAAGGTTGATTTAAATACAAACTTAAAAAATGGGAGAAGTTATAAAGAAACTAAATATAAAATATTAAGCTATTACAAAACCAAAATATTAGCACCTAATAAAATGCTTGTATTTAAATTTAAAAGTAAACACAGATTAGAATTAGAATTAATACAAATTAAATAGTATTTACAACTTTTTTATCCTGCCCAGTTTTCACGGTCAAGGCTTCTGTATTGGATTGCTTCGGCAATATGTTCGGTTTTTATTTCTTCACTTTGCTCGAGATCGGCAATTGTTCTGCTCACTTTTAAAATTCTGTCATAAGCTCTGGCGCTTAGATTTAGTCTTTGCATGGCGGTTTTAAGCAAAGTTTGTCCAATATTGTTTATTTTACATACTTCCATTACCATGTTTGTTGGCATCATAGAATTATTATAAATTCCTTCAGTATTTTCAAATCTATGTTTTTGAAATTCTCTTGCTAATAAAACTCTATCTCTTACAGTTTTACTTGTTTCGTTTGATTTTCGTTTGCCCGCAAGTTCATCAAATGAAACGGGGGTTACTTCTACATGAATATCAATTCTGTCAAGCAAAGGACCTGAAATTTTACTTAAGTATTTTTGCACCACACCCGGCCCGCACAAACACTCTTTTTCTGGGTGATTGTAATAGCCGCAAGGGCATGGATTCATACTTGCCACAAGCATAAAATTAGCAGGATATTCTACGGCAAATTTTGCTCTTGCAATAGTTACTTTTCTTTCTTCCAGAGGTTGACGCATAACCTCCAGTACAGTTCTTTTAAACTCGGGTAATTCGTCGAGAAATAAAACTCCGTTGTGTGCCATACTTATTTCACCGGGCTGAGGAATTCCGCCGCCACCTACAAGAGCTACATCACTAATTGTATGATGTGGACTACGAAAAGGGCGATTGCCGATTAATGAAGCATTATTTCCGAGCTTGCCTGCTACAGAGTGTATTTTTGTTGTTTCCAATGCTTCATACAAAGTCATAGGTGGCAAAATAGTAGGCAATCTTTTGGCAAGCATAGTTTTTCCTGCCCCGGGCGGACCTATCAGAATAATATTATGAGACCCAGCGGCAGCTATTTCCATTGCTCTTTTTATATTTTCCTGACCTTGCACATCAGCAAAGTCAATATCAAATATTCCTGTTTGCTCTGTAAAATCTTTTCTGGGTTCAGCAATTGTTCTTTGTATAGTAGCTTCACCATTTAGAAAGTCAACAAGATCCATTAGTTTTTCTACTCCATATACTTCCAAGTCTTTTACAATTGCGGCTTCTTTTGCATTTTGTTTTGGTAAAATCATTCCTTTAAAACCATCTTTTAATGCTTGAATTGCAATGGGCAACGCGCCTTTTACAGGAAGTACACCGCCGTCAAGTGAAAGTTCGCCCATTATTATATACTGTTCAATTATTTCAGAGTTTACTTGTGATGAAGAAGCAAGAATTCCTGCGGCAATAGGCAAATCGTAAGCTGAGCCTTCTTTTCGTATATCAGCAGGAGCCATATTTACTACTACTCTTTGGCGAGGCATTTTAAAACCATTGTTTTTTAATGCGGTTTCTATTCTAAGTTGACTTTCTTTTACAGCATTATCAGGTAAACCAACCATAAAATACTTAATCTGTCCTTGTCCAAGATTTACTTCTATGGTTATTTTATGAGCATTTACTCCATATACAGCACTTCCATAGGTTTTTACAAGCATATAGCAAATATTTATTTTATGGTTAATTTTTTGGCAAATTAGTTATTTTTTTACCGAAAGCGAAATACCATCTCTTATTGGTAAAATAACTGTTTCAAAAGAATAGTCGTTTTTTAACATTAGGTTAAAATCATTTATAGCTTTTGTATGTATATCATTTTTTATTTGATTTTGGTCAAGGACTTTGCCGCTCCACAATACATTATCAGTTATTAATATTCCGCCTTTGTTTATCTTATTTTTTAATAAATTAAAGTATTCCGGATAGTTTTCTTTATCGGCATCTATAAAGATTAAATCAAAATTAATATTGTTGTGTATTTCGGAGATAAGTTGAAGAGCATTTCCAATATGTAATTTTACTTTTTTTTCTACTTTGGCATTTATGAAGTTTGTTATTATCGTATTTTCTAATTCTTCATCAATTTCAATTGTATGAAATTCTGAATCTTCGTTTAAAGCTGAAGCAATACAAACTGCTGAGTATCCTGTAAATGTACCTATTTCGAGTACTTTTTTAGGATTTAATATGGTTACAATCAGTTTTAAAAAATTACCTTGCAAATGACCAGACAACATTCGTGGATTTATTTGTTTGAGGTAAGTTTGTCTTTCAATTTCATTAAGAATTTCACCTTGTTCAGAACTATGTTCTAAGCAGTAATTCATTATATTTTCATCTACAAAATTCATTTTATCTTTTTATTATAATTCAATAAGGGTTTCAATCATTTTATGGTCAGATTTAAAATTTTCAGAAGCATTATAATTATATGAATTCATTGATTTATCATGCAATATATAGTCTATTCTTAATGATGGCAATGGTCCTGTATATGTTCCGCCAATACCGTTTCCACTTTCAATAAAACAATCAACCATATCATCACTTATAATCCTGTAAGTATAAGATTGAGGTGTATCGTTAAAATCTCCGCAAACTATTGATGGATTATTATTATTTTTTATATTTTCTTTAAGTAGTTGAGCTTGCTTACTTCTTTGTATAAATGCAAGCTTGAGCCGTTCAAAAATATTTTTTGAAACCTGTAGTGCATAATCACTGTCTTCGCCTATTTTTTTCAGCATTTCATAATCAGTTCTTGCTAATTTGAGTGATTGTAAATGGACATTGTAAATTCTGAATTGCTTGTTGTTGTAAATAATATCAGTAAAAATACATAGGTTAACTGTATTTGCTCCAAAATCTAACTCGCCGTAATTAATAATTTTGTACCTAGAAAAAACAATAATACCATACTTTGATTTACCCTTTTTTCTTTTTAATGAACGAAAATAATGATATTTCAAACCAGTACTTTTCTTTATTTCATGTATAGCATCAGACCCATTCAAGCCAAGATTATAAAACTCCTGAATACATAAAATATCAGGATTTTTTTCATTTACATTTTTTACAAAATCATCAAAAAAAACTTCATCTTCATAAGCCCCAAACAGCTTTGAGTTGAAAGAAATGATTTTTAATTTTCCTTCTCTTACCGTTGAAGCTTGGGAGCCAAAGCTTATATTTTTTTTAATGCTACCTAATCCTATTATAAGAACTAGTATATTTATAACAAATTTTAGCTTTACTTTTAATAGCCAAATTATCATAAAAATCACATTAAGTATTATTAAAACAGGGTGCAGCAAGCCGAAAAATGCAAACGGCCAGAAAATTTCGGGATTTATATAAGGTGCGGTATATGCTGCAAGTAATGCAATAATTACTAGAAAATTTAAAACTTTTAATATGATTTTAAATACTATCAAAATTTGTTATTCGCTTGCTCTGAAAAGTATTTCTTTTTCACTATCTGAAAGGCTATCGTAGCCAGATTGCGAAATTTTATCTAAAATTGCATCAATTTCTGTCTGATTTGGTTTAGTTTTTTTTGAGGATGCAAATGAGGGTTTTCGATAATTAGGCTCATTTACAAATTCCTTTTTTCTTATATTTTTTTTCTCAGGTGATTTTATTTTTTTCAAAAAATACTTGTTCAAATTTCTTAATGAACTGTTGAAATAGCCTTTGTAGTTTAACATATAAACTAAACCGAAAAAAGCACCTCCAAGATGCGACAAGCCTCCTCCCGGATTAGACGATGGAATTCCTGTAATATCAAGCAGTATCATTGCAAGAGCAAGCCATTTTAGTTTAATTCTGAATACTCCAAAAAGAAAAACTTCATAATTGGGCAACAAGGTTGCAGTAGCCACAGTTACAGCCATTACACTTGCCGAAGCCCCAACAAGAAAGCTCATTTCATCTATATTTTTAAAAACAGGAAATAAATTAAAACTTAAAATAAAAAATATTGCACCGCATATTCCTCCCCATATATAAATTTTCCAAAGAGTTCGAGAACTTATAAAACTACATACAATTGCTGACATATAAAAAAACAATAGCATGTTGAACAGAATATGAAAAAATCCTACATGCATAAATTGATAACTTATTAATGTCCATGGTCGAAATAATAATATTGTTATGTTTCCAGGTACATATAAATAATTTACTATCTGTTCTGAAACTTGTTTTTCATTTGCCAGATACATTATAAACCTGAAAATTGCGTAGCATACAAATGCAACTATATTTAATTTTAAAATCTGGTTTTCAGCAGTTTTTTTATTTAAAAATTGTTTAATAATAAAATTCATTTGCTAAAAATATTTTAATAAAACGTGTTTCGGTTTGTCTTGTTCCAGTACAATACTAATAAAAACCCAAAAAGTAAACCACCCACATGTGCAAAATGTGCAATATTATCACCGGGTCTGCTAAAAATTCCCTGATATAATTCGATTAAACCATAACCTATTGCAAGATATTTTGCCTTAATAGGAACAGGAATAAACATTATGTACATTTCGGTGTTTGGAAAAAGCATAGCATAAGCTGCCAGCAAACCCATTATAGCACCCGAGGCACCAATAGTTACTTTTAAATAAATACTTATTACACTTTCGGGCAATATTTCATTATATTTTAAGGGATTAATACTTCCTGTAATTTTATATATACTAAAAGCATCGGTAGCAAATAAGAAAATAGCAGAACCTGCAACACAAAAAAGATAGAAAAACAAATAGCGTTTTTGTCCCCAGATTTCTTCTAAACGGCTACCGAACAAATACAAGCCAAACATATTGAAAAATAAATGTAAAAAACTACCATGAACAAATTGATATGTAAATATTTGAAATGGTTTAAATAACGGACTACTTATATAGTGAAGACCTAAAATATTGGTAAAATCAATTCCTCTCATGTTCATTACTTTCATTATTAAAAATACACCTACATTTATAATTAAGATGTTTTTACTAATGGGAGGTATTTGCGGCATATAAGACAATCGCATAAACTTGTAATATTATATTTGAGAAGTAGTGCTGATTTGGCTGTTTTTTATTGAAACTAACCTTGCAAATTCTTCTGTTATTTTAATAAGATGTTGTGTAGCACTATTACTTTCGGCGTATGGGTTAGTTCCGTTGTCTGCCTTGGTTTGTAGATTTTGAAACATAGGGATTTGCCCAATTATTGGTATATTAAATTCATCTGAAAGTTTAGTAGCACCTCCTTCACCAAAAATAAAATATTTTTTTTCAGGTGCATCATCGGGCACAAACCAACTCATATTTTCAATTATTCCTATAATTGAAGTATTTATATTTTCTGATAAATACATACTCATAGCTCTGCGACAATCAGCAATAGCTACATCCTGCGGTGTGGTAACCATTACAATTCCTGTAAGTTTTAGATGTTGAACCATAGTGAGGTGAATATCGCCTGTGCCCGGAGGCAAATCAATTATAAGATAATCTAAATCGCCCCAATCAGCATCATTAATCAATTGCTTAAAAGCTGATGATATCATTGGTCCTCGCCATACAACAGGCTGGTTTTCTTTTATCATAAAGCCTATTGAAAGTACTTTTATTCCATCTTTTTCAAGTGGAATCATTTTCCCATTTGAATTTATTTGAGTATGACTTCCCTTTAAACCCATAATAATAGGAACAGAGGGTCCGTAAATATCAGCATCGAGCAAACCTACTTTAGCTCCCAAATGAGAAAGTCCAAAAGCAAGATTTGCAGCAACTGTACTTTTGCCTACTCCACCTTTGCCAGAAGCAATTGCAATAATATTTTTAACTCCCGGTAAAACTTCCGACTTATCTCTTCTGCTACTTACCCTTGCACTCATATTTATATCTATATTTTCTGCATCACTTATAAAATGCTTAATAGCATTGCGACATGCTTTTTCAATTTCTGCTTTTAATGGGCATGCTGGTGTAGTAAGCTCTACGGTAAATGAAACATTTCTACCCTCCGCTTTTATATCTTTTACCATACCAAGCGTTACTATATCTTTTTTTAGATCAGGGTCGTCAACGTGGCTTAATGCCTGTAAAATTTGTTTTACTGTAATTTCGTTCATTGTGTTTTTTTCTTTTTAAAATTAACTATTTTACCAAAGAAACGTTTTTCAAAATCGAGGAAAAATCTGAATTTTCCGAATAAAAACCCAAATATTAGCAATAGAATATTGTAAAATATAAGAATGCTAAAAAAATAAGCTACAATATTTAGCCATTGTGGTTCAATATTTTTAATTCCCAAAATTTGAAAAAGGGGTTTTTTAACAAATAGTGAAGTAATTCCGGTGCATGTAAATACAATTAATATAATTATTACATCTTTAATTGTATTTACACTCCAGCGAATTTTAAGTTTTGCTAAAAAATTCATTGCTGCGAAGTTAGCTTAATTTTAAGTAATGCTTCTTGTTTTTGTTGTGAAAAAACAATTTGATTTAGAACAACTATGAATATTTTTCGTACATTTTGCTGTAATAGCTAATATATTCACCGCTTGTTACGTTTTCGAGCCATTTTTTATTCTGCAAGTACCAATCAATGGTTTCTGAAAGCCCTTGTTCAAATGTTACTTTTGGTTTCCAACCGAGTTCTCTCATTATTTTTGATGAATCTATTGCGTATCTGAAATCGTGTCCTGCTCTATCATTTACATAAGTTATTAGTCTTTGTGAAGAGTCTGAGCTATTTCCAAGTTTTTGGTCAGTAAGATTACAAAGTAATTTTACGAGTTCAATATTTTTCCATTCGTTATTTCCTCCAATATTGTATGTTTCTCCATTTTTGCCATTATGAAAAACTGTGTCAATAGCTTCAGCATGGTCTTTTACATATAACCAGTCTCTAACATTTTCGCCTTTGCCATATACCGGAAGAGGTTTATTGTTTAAAATATTATTTATCATCAAAGGGATTAACTTTTCGGGGAAATGATATGGACCATAATTATTCGAACAATTACTAATTCTAATATTTAACTTATAAGTAGTGTGATAAGCTCTTACAAAATGATCACTTGCTGCTTTTGATGCAGAATATGGAGAATTGGGGCTATAAGGAGTGGTTTCTGTAAACTTACCTTCATTGCCAAGTTCGCCATACACTTCGTCAGTTGAAATATGATAAAAAACCGATTTGTCAATATCGCAATGTTGCTTAAAAGCGTTAAGTAAAGTAACAGTACCTTTTACGTTGGTTTCTACAAACTCCATTGGATTAAGAATACTTCTGTCAACGTGGCTTTCTGCCGCAAGATGTATAACCCCTTCAAATTTATATTCAGAAAATAATTTTTGAATCAAGCTGTTTTCACAAATATCACCCTTCACAAATTTGTAATTAGGTAAATTTTCAATATCATTTAGATTTTCAAGATTGCCGGCATAAGTGAGTTTATCAATATTAATTATTAAATAATCAGAGTATTTTTTTACAAAATGCCTTACAACATGAGAGCCGATAAATCCTGCTCCACCGGTTATCAAAATATTTTTTTTCACTTTGTATTTATTTTTAAAATTTCCATTTCTAATATTAAGGTTGCATAAGGGTCAACATAAGCAGAGCCATTTTCGCCAAATCCTTCTGCAAAAGGAATCAGAGCTTGTATTTTTGAACCTTCTGCAGCTAATTTTGACAGTACACTTAATGCACTTATATAATCAGTTGAGCCTACTATAAATTTCAATTTGTCACCCGGCTTTGTTCTATTAATTATTTTTCCGTTCAGATAAGTAAGTAAATAAGTGATTTCAGCTTCATCGCCATTTTTTGCAATTTTACCATTTCCCTTTGTAATTATTTCATATTTAATTCCGGTTGCCGAATCTGTTAAGTAGTTCCATTTTTTTAAGCCGAGATATTCTTCCATTTTCAATAGTTCATTTTCATACATTAGGAGCAAATGCTGCTGAGGTGCTAATATGTCTTTTACCGCCATAGTAAATTTTAATTTTTCTCCTTTTTTTAGATATTTAGGGATACTTTGCCCGAGAGGGATAAAAAATGAATCAGCACTAATTTTGAAAATTACACTATCTCCTATACTAAGCATAGATAGAGCATCATTAAATTGAGAGTGAAAAGGGGGCTTGCTTCTTACAAGTTTTATTTTATTTCCCAACTCATAAGAATTTATAAAAACCGAATCGTCTTCACGTTGACCTATCATTTCTACAAGGTAATAATCGCCTGGGTTTCCGGTTTTACTTGTGTCAATATTTTGAAAAAAGTAATATTCAATACCGTTTTTTGCAACCTCATATTTTACTTCATTTTTACAAGATATTAATAGAAACAAAATGATGTGAAAAAAACTAATAATTAATTTTGAGTTTTTCATTGTAGTTGCTGCTTATATAAAACTAATACTTCTTTAAACTTTTCTATTGTTTCTTCAATACTTTGGCTGCTTTGCCCACCTGCAGCGTTTTTGTGTCCGCCACCTTCAAAGTGTTTTTTAGCAAATACATTGCAAGCAAAATCTCCTTTGCTGCGAAAAGACATTTTTACAAGTTTGGTTCTGTCAATTATTAATACAGAAAATTTTATACCTTCAATACTAAGTCCATAGTTCACAAAACCTTCGGTATCGCCTGTTTTAATGTTGTATTCAGCAAGTTCTTCTTTTGTAAGATATATCAATACAGTATTGTATTCGGGAATTATTTCAATTTTATGATATAAAATATATCCCATCATTTTTAGGCGACTTAATGAATTTGTGTCAAAAACAAGTTCGTGAATAAGACTGTTTTTTGCTCCTTTATCAATAAGGTCAGCTATTATTCTGTGTGTTTCAGAGCTTGTTCCGCTAAATCTGAATGAACCCGTATCGGTCATAATTCCGGTATATAAACAATCTGCTATTTCGCTGCTTATTTTATTTGTATCACCGCTTTTTGCTATAAAAATATATACAAGTTCGCAAGTACTGCTTGCTTCATGGGTATGAAAACGATAGTCATCAAACTCAACAGGCTCAAGGTGGTGGTCAATCAGGACTTTTTCTGCTTTTGAGGTTTTTACAGGTTCATTAAGTTCATTAATTCTAAGCAGGTCATTAAAATCAAGACAAAAAATAAAATCAGCTTCTTTTATTAAACCAAGGCATTTATTTTTATTCTCTTCATAAATAATAACTTCATCATGGCCTGGCATCCAATGTAAAAATTTCGGATAATCGGTAGGTGTTATTACAATAGCGTTGTGTCCTAGATTTTTTAAATAATAAAACATGGCAAGAGAAGAACCCAAAGCATCACCGTCAGGCTTGTGGTGAGTAGTTATTACAATGTTATACTTTGATTTTGAATGTAATTTCTTAATTAGTTTTTGAGTTGTATCTTCTAAAAATTGCATTATTTAATCGGCGAATTTCGGTAAAAACTACGGAATAATATTAATTTTGCAGCCATTTTAAAAAAAACAAATATAATGACAGCTAATATTACATTTACAATTATTAAACCCGATGCGGTTCAAAGCAATTTTACAGGAAAAATAATTGACAAAATTCTTGATGCGGGTTTTAGAATTAAAGCCATGAAATACTTGCATCTTTCTGAAAAACAAGCAGCTGAATTTTACGAAATTCACAAAAACCGTCCTTTTTATAATGATTTAATAAAATATATGTCTGGCGGACCAATAGTGGCTGCTGTTCTTGAGAAAGAAAATGCAGTAGAGTCGTACCGTAATTTAATAGGAGCAACAGACCCTCAAAAAGCAGAACCAGGAACTATACGAAATCTTTTTGCCAAAAGTATTGAAGCAAACGCAGTACATGGCAGTGATAGCAATGAAAATGCAGCAATTGAATCTTCATTTTTCTTTTCTAAACTTGAAATGTTCTGATTTTTTTAAAATTTATAGACATAAGTAAGAACAACTCTTTGAGTATTAATATCGCTGCTTACATAAGTAGGATCTTTTGATTTGTCGTTGAGAATATATGGTTGGTAAGTTTCATTGCTTTTACCTATTATTAAACCAAAGTCGAGTCCCCATTCTTTTTCTTTAATCCCAACTCCTGCAGTATAATAATTTGTACCATGATTTTTTAAATTTTTATCACTAAAGGGCGAACCGTACATTGCATATCCGCCTCTAATGCGATATGAAGAAAGAATTAACTCTCCTCCAATACGATAATTTATAGTATTCTTGTATTTGTTAACAATTTCGCCATTTGCAATTTGCATAGCTTGGTCATAGTTTGACTCAAAATTTTCGCTTTTTAATTTCATTGTAGAATAATCTACAAAATCTAAATCAGCACTTATAAAACCAATTTTATTTGAAATAGCTGTTCCGCTAAGCGTAATTCTGTATGGAGTTATAATTTTATAATTAAACTCTCCAAGTTTACTATCAAATTTATAAAACTCGCCATTTCTTAAAACAGAATTTAATCTAAAAGAATAGTTATCAGTTAAATTAAAAAATTTTGGAGTTTGAAAGCTAATACCTAATCTGAAATTTTCATTTAATTTTGTAATCAAACCCAATTTACAACTTAATGCTCCTCCTGTTGTTTCAAGGTTTTCGTCAAATGTAAAGTTATTCATTGCATAATTTGAAGTATCATTGGGGTCGTTTTTTTCACTATGTGATTTGCTTTCTGAAAAATTAATAAATGAATATGAAAAAGAGGCACCTAAGTATAGTTGGTTTTTATAATTGCCACTAAAAGTCATTTCTAAATCATTCATTTTTCCACTTTGTTTTACAATTCCATTTTGACTAATATTATGAAATATAGGACTTGCATGTGCTGCATATTTTTTAGGGGCTACTGAGTCTATCAAATAACCTTCCCATGCCATTGAAGTTTTTGAAGAAAATCCATTATCAAAATCATCATCACTTGCTCTTATATCATTAATGGTGTAGCCGTTGGCTCTTTCTGCAAAATAATCCATCAAGCTGGTTTGTGTATTAATGCCAGAATATCTTGTTATATTATTAAAATCACCCGACTTTAAAAAACTTAACGAAAATGTCGAACTAACCCATTCTTTTGGTTTATCTTTTCGATTATTTGTAGAACATAAAATCAATCCAAAATTTGGGAAATTCATATTAAAGTCAGTCTCTTTAGAAATATTGCCTAAATAATTGCTTTTGTTTGAAAAATTAATAAACCCAAGAGTAAAACTCAACTCATCTTTTTTAAAAAAAGCTATTCCTGCCGGATTTATTGCAGTTGATGATATATCTGCACCAAGCGAACCTACTGCTCCAGATATACCTGCAGAGCGAGCAGTTCCGCCAAATATTGATTTTGAATATCTTAAAGCATCTATGTCGTTTTGTGCAATGGCATTAAAATAGCCCGCAACTAATGCTAATACAAATATCTTTTTCATTTTTTTTAAATTAAAGTATTAACGATTTCTGCCTCTACCTCTTGAGTTTTGGTTTGAATTATTGCCAGGTGAGGTGTTCCCTCTGTTTTGGTTTTCTGACGGAGCATTGTATGATTTAGGAGTATTACCTCCGGGAGCCTCTCTGTTGTAATTTTTTGGTTCCTCACGCTTTCTTTCTCTGTTTTCTTGTGGATTATTGTTGTTGTCTTTGTAATAATCGTTAGTACCTCTGCTTCTTGAGTCTTCGTTTCTGAAAAACCTCCTTTTTCTACCTTTGTTTTCGTTAGAGCTATTATTATCAGGAGCTACTTCATTATTACCTCTACTGTTTTCATTGTTATATTTCTTTTCTTCAGGCTCTCTGTTTCTATATGTTTTATTATTGTTTTCAGGATTTTCATTTGTATTATATTCATTATTATAACGATTTCTATTTACTTTAGAATCTTTTTTATTTCCTACCATGCCTCCGTTATTGTCTTTTTTTGTATCGTAAGTTTGTCCTCCATCATTTTTATATATCATTTTGCCTCTGCTACGTGGCGAGATTTGGTCATTTCTTCTATTGGAAGGAGAATTGCTTCCAATGGTTTCCCGTGGTCCGTACATTGAACCTTTGTTTGGCTTGTTGGTGTAATAACCGCTGTTATGATTATATACATAAATATTTCTGTGCCATGGATTATAATAATTGTTACTCCAGCCCGAATAATGATTGTGTCCAAACCAATATGGATTATAGTATCCATACATATAGTTACCGTAATATGAAGATGAATAATAGCCATAAGAATTTGAGTAATATCCATACCATGGGTCGTAGTATGCATTTACATGGCAAGGATAGTAGCTTGTTCTCCAGCCCCATGAAGGATAATAATAATTATATCCTACACTTAAACCGGTCCATGAGTTGTATCCAATCCAAAATCTTGTTCTTTGAGGACGATACCAAGCCCAGTAAGGGTCATCAAAATAATAGTAATCAGAATAATAATTGCTTCTGTAACCTGCATCAGATAATCCGTCGTAGTAGCCATCGTTGTACCCTTCGTTATATCTAAATCTTCTGAAAGCTCTTCCATAAGAAAAATCATTATCATCGTCATAATAATAATTGTCATTTGAGTTATCATAAGCGTTGTCATTATTATTATAGTTGCTTTCTTCATTTTGAGGTTCAGGTGTATTTTCTTTCTGATAATTGTTATTTTCAGTTTCTTTATACTTTTTGTAATTATTATTTTCTGAAGCAATAATTTTTTCTTCTTGTTCTTTTCTTATTTTTTCTTCGTTGTTTTTTGTAATATACACTTCATCATACATTCCAATATCGTTATTGTTTATTTTGCTTAAAGAACTGCATGATAACAAAATTGCAGAAGGAATAAAAATTTTTAATATTGTTTTCATAACTTAAATTTTTAATGGTACAATAATTCTAATTTTGCAAAAATTACTTTGACAATAAGTATTCCAAATATAATATAAAATTTAATGGGTTTTGAAAAAATAAAAAGAAGTGAAGATTATTCAAAATGGTATAACAATATAGTTGTAAATGCTGACTTGGCAGAACATTCAGATGTAAGAGGGTGTATGGTTATCAAACCTTATGGCTATGCAATATGGGAAAAAATGCAGCAACAATTAGACAGAATGTTTAAAGAAACAGGACATAGCAATGCATATTTTCCTTTGTTTGTTCCTAAAAGTTTATTTGAAGCTGAAGAAAAAAATGCTGAAGGTTTTGCAAAAGAATGTGCGGTGGTTACACATTACCGACTTAAATCAGACCCTGAAAATAAAGGGAAACTTATTACAGATCCAGAAGCAAAACTCGATGAAGAGCTAATAGTAAGACCAACATCAGAGGCAATTATTTGGAATACATATAAAAATTGGATTCAAAGCTATCGCGATTTACCTATTCTTATAAATCAATGGGCAAATGTAGTAAGATGGGAAATGAGGACAAGACTTTTCCTAAGAACAACTGAATTTCTTTGGCAAGAAGGACATACTGCACATGCTACTAAAAATGAAGCAATAGAAGAGAGTGAAAAAATGCTCGATGTATATGCAGAGTTTGCTGAAAATTATCTTGCTATTCCGGTTATTAAAGGAGTAAAAACACCTTCAGAAAGATTTGCAGGAGCAGAAGAAACATATTGTATTGAAGGAATGATGCAGGATGGCAAAGCTCTTCAAATGGGAACTTCTCATTTCTTAGGACAAAATTTTGCCAAAGCATTTGATGTAAAATTTGCAAATAAAGAAGGAAAAATAGAGCATGTTTGGGCTACAAGTTGGGGGGTAAGTACTAGATTAATGGGAGCGTTGATAATGGCACATTCTGACGATGATGGCTTAGTACTTCCACCGAAACTTGCACCAATACAAGTAGTAATAGTACCAGTTTACAAAGGCGAATCAGAACTACAAAGCATTTCAAATCATGTAATACCCATAGTTGAGCAACTTAAAAATGAAAATATTTATGTAAAATATGACAATCGCGATACCCAAAGAAGCGGATGGAAATTTGCCGAATATGAACTAAAAGGAGTGCCGTTAAGAATTGTTGTTGGACCCAGAGATATTCAAAATAATTCAGTAGAAATTGTAAGAAGGGATACAAAGGAAAAAATTGTTGTAAAAAATGAAAATTTAATACAAACAGTAGTTAGCCTATTAAACCAAATTCAGGAAAATATATATAATAAAGCGAAAGAATTTCAAAATCAGAATATTATTAAAACTGATACATGGGAAAATTTTGTTTCAGTAATTGAAAATGGAGGCTTTGCTTATGCCCATTGGGATGCCAGCCCCGAAACCGAAGAAAAAATTAAAGAATTAACCAAAGCAACCATAAGGTGTATTCCATTAGATAATATGTTAGAAAACGGAAACTGCATTTACAGCAACAGCCCAAGCAAACAGAGGGTTTTATTTGCAAAAGCTTATTAAGACAATGGTTTTATTCCTTGAATTGTCGAATACTTAATAGTATGATTTTTTTCAGGAAAAATATATTTATATGCCGAATGAGCCATTTTTGTAGCTTCGTAAAATCCTGAAATTATCAATCTTAGTTTTGATGGATAATGGCTAATATCACCTATTGCATAAATACCGTTGATATTTGTCTCCATATTTTCAGGATTTACCAAAATCAAATCCTTTGTAAAATTTAAACCCCAGTTTTTTACAGGACCCAGTTTGGGCGACAAACCAAATAAAGGAATAAAATAATCAGTTGTTTTTAAAAACTTTTCATTAGTTTCAAAATTGCTGATTTCAAGTTTTTCCAATTTGTCAATACCTATTAGTTTTGTTACTTCAGAGTTGAGTATTACTGTTGCTTTTCCGCTATCTTGTATTTCGAAGATTCTGCTTACCGATGCATCACTTGCCCTAAATACAGGTCTTCTGTGAACCAAAGTTACAGACTTTGCATTTTTTGATAATTCTATTGCCCAGTCAAGAGCCGAATCGCCACCACCGGCTATTACAATATTTTTATTATCATATTTTTCGGGGTTTTTCACTATGTAGTCAACTCCTTTATCTTCATAAATGGTTAATTCAGCTAAATCAGGTTTTTTGGGTTCAAAGCAACCTAATCCACCTGCTATTACAACCACTGAAGCTTTGAGAATAGTACCTTTATTAGTGGTAACAATCCACTTATTGTCATCACTTTTTTCAAGTGTTTCTGCACGTTCGCCCAGAATAAATTGCGGCTTGAAAGGCTCTGATTGTTTTAATAGATTTTTTATTAAATCACCTGCTTTTATTTCAGGAAAACCTGGAATATCATATATTGGTTTTTTAGGATAAATTTCGGCAAGCTGACCTCCAGGTTGAGGCAACGAATCTATAACATTACAACGCAAATTAATATTTCCTGCTTGAAAAATTGCAAACAATCCTGCCGGACCTGCACCTATTATTAGTATATCTGACTCTTTCACTTGTATTGCAAAAATAACAGATAAAATTTTGATAAATTAGTACTTAATTAACATCGGTAGTTTTCCGCCAAGTCGAGACAAGTAATCTAAAAGCTTCATTTTAATTTATAATTCAGATCAAAAAAATTAGTTGAATAATTGAATTTTAAAAGATTATTTTTTTATAATAATTTGCTTTTCTTTGATTCAGTAAAATTTATTTATACCTATGTATAATTTTTTCCCAAGGTTTATACTTTTTAGTATAAACCTATTTTAGGACAAGTCATCTGTTTACAGCTAAGTTATAAAAAATATGTAGTTTTGCAATTATGAATTTGTTAGAAAAAGTAAATAGCGAAATTACCCTTGCCATGAAATCAAGAGATGAAGTAAAATTAAGAACATATAGAAATGTAAAAGCAGCATTTTTACTTCTAAATTCATCGGGTAATGAAGTTGGCGAAGAAGAGTACATGAAATCTGTTCAAAAGTTGGCAAAACAACTTCGCGACAGCATTGATATTTTTACAAAAGAAGGAAGAAATGACCTTGTTAAAAAAGAAAGTGAAGAGCTTGATATAATCACTTCACTTTTGCCAAAGCAACTTAGCAATGATGAAATTATAAAAATAGTAAAAGAAATAATTGAATCAACAGGATTTAATACTATGAAAGATATGGGAAAAGTAATGCCGGCAGCAATGAAAGCTACAAGTGGAGTAGCAGAAGGTAAGATAGTATCTGAAATAGTAAAACAATTGCTTGGGCAGTAGAATTATATTCAGATTTTATCAATAACTTTATAATTGAACAGGGTAAATTAGTTTTATATTATTCTTTATTATTACTATAACCGAGTACCCAACCACCAACACCACAACCAACTGCAGATACAACACCCCATATTAAAGTCTTAACACCATGTGATTGCAAATTTTCGGCATTTATAACTGAATAATTCAGCAAATTAAAAGTTGCTCCTATTAGCAAACCCATCCATGCACCTGCCTTAAAGCCAGATTTAAAAGTTGAAATACTTGCCCACTTTTCAAATATTATTACAAAGAAAAATCCCATTAAAATGTTCGCTGTAAAAATAGCCCATAGCTCATAAGGAGATTTTACAATTGCTCCATAATTAACATTTTCTTTAAAATAATTGCTTAATAAAACATTAAAACAAATAAACCCGCAAAGAAAGGAAGCTATCCCTCCTATAACTGCTGAAATTATTATTTTACTTTTCATGATATTTTTAATTAAATAATCAAACAAACATAAAAAAATTATTTGTTTTAAAGAAAATTTTACTATCCTATTAATTTAAGAAAAAATCTTATTACTGCTAATTGTTTTTATCATTGACAATAATAGTTCTATTTATATCAGAGCGTACTCTTTGCGATTTGATAAATATGAATAAGGTAATGTAAATATACAACTTTTGCCACTAGTTTAATGTAACTTTTTAAATGTTGCCTATTCAAAAAACAAAAGTTAAAAAAACTTATTTAAAGCATCTGTTCTTGAGTTTACATGTAATTTTTCGTAGATATTTCTTATATGTTTTCTTACAGTTTCGGTACTGAGAAATAATTTATCGGCAATTTCTTTATACCTCAAACCATCAGCAAGCATATAAATTATTTCATTTTCTCTTTTTGACAACTGTTCATTAATCTTGTTTTTTTCAATTTGATGAAATGATTTTACAATTTTTCTCGCTATGTCTGAACTCATTGGTGACCCACCGTTGTAGGCATCAATAATAGCATCGGCAAGTTTTTGTGGTGGTGTTTCTTTAGTAAGATAGCCTGTTGCACCGGCTTTAAGTGCTGCAAAAACAGTTTCGGCATCATACAAAGCTGTGTACATAATAAATTGCAAATCCATTAATTCAGGTTTTATTTCTTTTACCAAATCAATACCGCTTGATCTATCCAAATGTATATCTACAACAGCTACATCAGCATATATTTCTTTAATCTCATTTTTTGCAGAATCAAAGTTATTGAATGTTTTTACAATTTCAAGCTCATTGTTTTTTATTAAAAGCGAAACAATGTATTCCAATATATCTGTATCGTCTTCTACAAGTATTACTTTTATTTTTTCTTTAATCATTTTTAATAATATTTTTAGACTAAATGCTTATAATAAGTGTGGTTCTGGTTCCTAAATTTATTTTACTTTCTATTGTAATTTCGGCATTTACTTCTTTTGCACGTGTTTTTATATTTTTTATTCCGTTTCCGTATTTTATATTTTCCTCAAAGCCCACACCATTATCTGTAATCATTACAGTAAGTTTATTATCTGTTTTATAAAATTCCATTGTTACTTTAGTGGCATTTGAGTGTTTTAAAATATTGCTTAAAACTTCTTTTACTATTGCAATTATGGTTCTTATAGTTTCAACAGATTTGATTTCTTCATTTTTATCAATGTTGCTGTTAAAATTTAAAGTTATGTTTTTTTCTTCAAGATAGTCATAAGAATATTCTCTAATACGTGCAATTAAAGTATCTGTTTGTAAATGTTCTTCATTTAAAATCCAAATTATATCACGCATATTACTTATAAGGTTTTTGCTAATAATTTTTATTTTTTCAGATAAATTCAATGATTCTTTGTCTGTGTTTTCATTCTTTGAAATAATTTCTCCTAAAAAATATATCTTGTTAATTCCTGAGCCAATATCATCATGCAAATCTTTCGAAATTCTTGCCCTTTCGGCTTTTCTTAGCTCTTGCAAATTCAGTTCATGTGAAGCATGTATTAGAGCTCTTTTTTTCTTATTATAAATATTTAAAAACAAAATAAATATTACACTTAAAATAATAATAAATGCAAAAGCAAAAGCAATAAATATAATAGTTGAATTTTTATTTTTAATTTCTAATTTATAATTCAAATTATCATTGTTTAGTTGTTGAATTCTTCTCTCTTTTCTATTGGTTTCATACGATTTTTCAAAGTCAAGAAATAACAATCTGCTTTCATTGTATAATATAACTTGCGTAAGGCTATCTCTTTTATGAAAATAAAGTAAAGCATTTTTATTGTCATTCAAATTTTCATAAGATTTAGCTATAAATGAGTACATGTCTATCAGCAAATCGTAATTAGAATTATAATTTACCTTATTCTGTAAATTTTCTGACAAATGAGATAATAGAACTTCTTTTTTGTACAATTTGCTGTATGTTTTGGCATATATCAGTTTAATTAATGTAAAATTTTCAAGTACTTTGTTATTTAGAGTTTTATAAATCTGTAATATATAATTGTAATTTAATATTGCCAAATCTATATTGCCGGATTTTAACTGTGCATCAGCCAAAAAATTATAAGTTGTAGCAAGAGCAATTTTATCTGTTCCATTTTTAAGACCGTTTATTGATTTGTTTAAAAAATAAAAAGCTGAATCAAACTTAGATTGTATTGAGTAACATTCGCCCAGATAGCTATATAATATACTTTTAAAATACAAAATATCATCTTTTCTATTATTGCATACTTCTATACCTTCTAATACAGCTTCTTTAGCTTTTTCAATATTGTTAATTCGAAGATATAATTCACATAAATAGTAGAAGTATCGCGGATTGTGTTCGGTTGGGTTTTTAATATAATTATCTGTTTTTTTAAAATATAATATTGCAAGATTATAATTACCCAACTTTTTATGACACAAAGCAATATTACTTAAAGAAGGATATAAAAAACTTTTGTTTTGTGTATTTTCTGCTAAAGTATAACTCAGGCTGTTAAAATATAATGCAGAATCATATTTCATTAAACTTTCATAGCAGTTTGCTATTCCATTATAAGCATTAAAAATAAATGAGCTGTCTTTTTCTTTTTTTGCCTCTCTCAATAGTTTGTATCCTAATTCTATTCCCTTGCGAGGATTGAACAAACCATATTCAAAAGTTAAAATATATAAACAACTAAGCCTCTCTTTTTTGTTTTTGGTAGTTTTGTAAACGACTTCAATACTGTCAATATAGCGTTGCTCAATTGAAAAAGCATTACTGCTAATAGTAAGAATTGCAACTAAACAAATTATTTTAAAGAATAAATTTCTATACACAATAATTTTTTATCTTGTTTTACCCTTTCCTAAATTTTTTTTATAAAGATAAATCAAACCAATAATCATTTTTTATTTAAATAGATTATATATGTTTGCAAAGTTTACAAACATCAATTCAACTTCAAAATATAATTTAAAAATTACTACTTAAGTAGTATTGAATCAGGCATTGTTTTTAAACTACATTTGCAATAAAAAAAGTAATATGAAAAGAATTTTATTTATTTTATCAATGTCATTTTATGTGTCTCAAGCAGTGTATGCACAAAAAATATCATACACAGTAGATGACTACTCAAGTAAGTTAAGTCCGGTAAAAATATCAATAGGAGTAGGTGTGGATGCAAATGCATACGCAGGAGTATTAGCTGAAGGAGCTATTGGTAAAAAATTAGGCTATAATGCTTGCTATAGAAGAGAAGTATATTCTTTTTCAAATAAAGAATTAATAGACAATAAGTCTGAAATAAAAAGCGGAAACTATTTAGAAGCAAGTGTTGATTTTTTCTTACTCGATAAAATGAAGAAAAATAAGAAATTGAAAATAACTACAAGCAAAAATGCATATTCCGAAAAATATTTTATAGCTCGTGTACCAATGAGAAAACAAAAGGGATTACATGGAGGGATATCATTTTCTAATAGAATGTTCTATACAGACGCTGATACATCTGCAGATAAAATAATAGAACTTAGTAATGCAAATGGAAAATTTGTTCCTAATAATGGAAAAATTTATGGTTCAAACAGCACAAATATGTTTGCTTTTGGAGGGCTAGTTTTTAAAAAGATTAAAAAAACAACAGTACATGCGAATGGATGGAAATATTACAGCCACCTTGCTAGAAGATTTTATATTGATGCATTGTTTGGTTTTTCATCATTAAGTGATGTAACAATAAGTAATGCAAAATATAAAGCA
This sequence comes from Bacteroidia bacterium, assembly GCA_020849295.1. Taxonomy (GTDB): domain Bacteria; phylum Bacteroidota; class Bacteroidia; order NS11-12g; family UBA9320; genus JABWCE01. Next base: position 68,060 of record JADLGN010000033.1, on the reverse strand, counting down.
AAGCCTGCAAAATCATCGCCTGTTGGATATCGCGTAGGCGTTGAATGGGACCAAATGGGAGTTGTTACTTCAATTGAATTTGGGATGAGACCCGGAGTGCAATATTTGACTCCATCATTCAATTACTTTAATTTAAATTTCAGTTTTAATATTTATGGCACAGATAAAAAATATGCCATGAGAAACAAAAAATAAATAATAACATAATAATATTTTTTTTAATGATGTCTCTTGTATTGAGCAAGAGACATCGTTTTTTTTAATAAAATTAAAGAAATAAATTTTCTTAGATTTTCAATTAATTAAATTTGAACCAAAAAACGAATTAAGAAATGAAACTCAAGTCTATAATAATTACTGTTATTGTAATTATTGGTTTAATAATACTAAAATTCAAATGTTTTCCTTCAAACATCAATTCAAATAAAAGCTATAGCTCAAAAAATGGAAAACAATCTCTTACCAATGTTACAGCAATTATAACAAAATCAGAAAAGCTTGAAAATACAATATTTTCTTCAGGAACAATTTTAGCCAACGAAGAAATAGAACTCAAGCCAGAAATTGCAGGAAAAATTATTCAGTTAAACATAAGAGAAGGATCACAGGTTGTCAAAGGGCAATTACTTGTAAAAATAAAAGATACAGAGTTTCAAGCACAACTTAAGAAATTAATTATACAAAAAAAATTAGCCGAAACACAGCTTAATCGTGAACTTGAATTGCTAAAAATAAAAGGAATCAGCCAGCAAGAAGTTGATATTAGTGCAAATAAAGTAAGTGAATTGAATGCTGACATAGAATTTGTACAAGCGCAAATTGAAAAAACAGAAATACGTGCAGCTTTTAATGGAATAATTGGATTGAAAAATGTGAGTGATGGTGCATTTGTTACAAACACAACAGTAATTGCAACTATACAACAAATAAATCCGGTGAAACTTGATTTTTCTGTGTCTGAAAAATACTCAGAGAGTATAAGAAAGGGAAATAAAGTAGAATTTAACATTGAAGGTTTTGAAAATAATTTTTATGGTGAAATTGCAGCAATAGAGCCTAAAATTGATTTGAATACACGTACCTTAAAAGTAAGAGCAACATGCCCCAACTCTGGCAATAAAATTTACCCAGGAGCTTTTGCCAATGTTAAAATAGAACTTGGCAGTATTGAAAATGCCATAATGGTACCAACCGAATCAATTATTCCTGTTCTAAAAGGCAAAACAGTATTTGTTGTAAAAAACGGAATGGCTGAAATAGTACAAGTTGAAACTGGAAACAGAACTGACAAAATGGTTCAGATTATAAAAGGACTTAAAGAAGGAGACACTGTTATAAAAACAGGAATAATGCAGATAAAGCCAGGTATGTCAGTAAAAATAACAAACATTAATTAGCCGAAAAAATATGAATATTTCTTCATTAAGCATTAATCGTCCTGTATTGGCTATTGTAATGTCAATTATAATAGTTTTGTTTGGAGCTATAGGGTATAATTATTTAGGAGTTAGAGAATATCCTTCAATAGACCCTCCAATAATTACAGTAAGAACAAATTATGCCGGTGCAAATGCTGATGTTATTGAATCGCAAATTACCGAACCTCTCGAAAAAGTACTTAATGGAATAGAAGGAGTAAGAAGTATTTCATCTACAAGTGCGCAAGGAGCAAGTACAATTACAGTTGAATTTAATTTGAGTGCTGATTTAGAAGCTGCCGCAAATGATGTTCGCGATAAAGTATCACAGGCTGTACGTCAATTGCCACAAGATATTGACGCATTACCAACTGTTACAAAATCTGATGCAAATTCTGATGCTATAATTTCTCTAACTGTACAAAGTGACTCAAGAAATCATCTTGAACTTAGTGCTTATGCAGAAAATGTAATTGCAGAACGATTGCAAACTATACCTGGTGTAAGCACGGTACAAATGTGGGGTTTAAAAAGATATTCAATGAGGCTTTGGATGAATCCTGAAAAACTTGCAGCTTACAGCCTTACTCCACTTGATGTAAAACTTGCATTAGAAAAACAAAATATAGAGTTGCCAACAGGCAAAATTGCAGGAAACACAACAGAATTAACCGTAAAAACAGTAGGCAAACTTGTTACTGAAGAACAGTTTGACAATATGATTATACGTTCGGATAATGACAAAATAATTAGATTTAAAGATATTGGATATGCTGTACTTGGACCTGAAAATGAAGAAACAATTCTAAGACAATCAGGTATTCCAATGATTGGTGTTGCTTTAGTTCCGCAGCCAGGTTCAAACTATATTGATATTGCCAAAGAATTTTACAATCGTATAGAACATATAAAGAAAGATTTACCCAAAGACCTAAAATTAGATATTGCATTAGACAATACAAAGTTTGTAAAGCGTTCTATTACCGAAGTACAAGAAACACTATTGATTGCAATAATTTTAGTAGTATTGATTATCTATTTATTTTTCAGAGATTGGTTAGTTGCTTTTCGCCCATTAATAGATATTCCTGTTTCATTAATAGGAGCTTTCTTTATTATGTATCTTATGGGATATTCGGTAAATGTACTTACTCTTTTGGCTATAGTACTGGCTACCGGCTTGGTAGTTGATGACGGTATAGTTGTAACAGAAAACATTTATAAAAAAATAGAAAGCGGCATGAACCCTGTAGAAGCTGCTCACAAAGGTTCAAAAGAAATATTTTTTGCAGTTGTTTCTACCTCAGTTACACTCGCAGCCGTTTTTATGCCAGTAATATTTATGCAGGGTTTTGTTGGGCGTTTGTTTAGAGAATTTGGAATAGTTATAGCAGGTGCTGTTTTAATTTCAGCATTTGTATCACTTACCTTAACTCCTATGCTTAATGCTTATATGGTTAGAAAAAATCATAAAAAAAGCAAATTTTACGAACTTACCGAACCTTTCTTTCTTAATTTAGAAAACAACTACAGAAATACATTGTCGGAATTTTTAAAAAGAAGATGGATAGCAATAATTATTATTTTATGTAGTGGAGCACTAATATTTTTTATCGGAAAAACTTTACAATCAGAATTAGCACCATTAGAAGACAGAAGTTGGGTTAGAGTAATGGTATCAGCCCCCGAAGGCTCATCGTATGAATATACCGATAATTATATAATGAAAGTTACAGATTTTGTAAATGACTCTATACCCGAAAAAAGAGTTTTACTTACAGTTACAGCACCGGGTTTTACGGGTTCTGGTGCTGTAAATACCGGATTTATGAGACTTGCATTTACCGAACCAGATAAAAGAGTACGTACTCAAAATGAAATTGCAGATTTTTTTTCACAACATTTAAAAAATTACACCGAAGCAAAAGCATTTGTAATACCAGAACAAACAATAAGTTCGGGAGGCTCAAGAAGTGGAATGCCAGTACAATTTGTATTACAAGCCCCAAACTTTGAAAAATTAAAAGAAAAATTACCAAAGTTTTTGGAAGAAGCCGGCAAAAGCAAGGTATTTCAAGGTATTGATGTAAATTTAAAATTCAATAAACCCGAACTCAATATTTCAATAAATAGAGATAAAGCTGCAAGTATTGGAGTTTCAGTAAGTGATATAGCACAAACATTGCAATTATCATTAAGTGGGCAGAGATTTAGTTACTTTACCATGAATGGCAAGCAATATCAGGTTCTTGGGCAAATGGAAAGAAACAAACGCGATGAACCATTAGATTTAAAATCAATTTATATTAGAAACTATAAAGGAGAAATGATTCAAATTGACAATCTTGTATCTATATCAGAAGAAAGTAGCCCGCCACAATTGTATCATTACAACAGATACCAGTCTGCTACTGTTTCGGCAGGTTTGGTACAAGGTAAAACTATTGGCGACGGCATTGATGAAATGAGAAATATTGCCGGAAAAGTTTTAGATGAATCTTTTTCTACCGAACTTACCGGTCCCTCACGCGATTTTGCCGAAAGTTCATCTAATGTTTTGTTTGCTTTCTTGTTGGCTTTACTTTTGATTTTTTTAATTTTATCAGCACAATTTGAAAGTTTTATTGACCCGCTTATTATTATGATAACGGTTCCTCTAGCACTCTGCGGAGCAGTATTATCACTTTGGTATTTCAATCAAACTTTAAATATATTTAGCCAGATTGGAATTATAATGTTGATAGGTTTGGTAACCAAAAACGGAATTTTAATTGTTGAATTTGCAAATCAATTGCAAGAAAAAGGCAATTCACTCAAAGATGCAATAAGAGAAGCATCTGTGGCGCGATTACGCCCAATATTGATGACAAGTATTGCAACTTCATTAGGAGCTTTGCCTATTGCATTATCACTTGGAGCCGGTTCAAGTAGTCGAAAATCAATGGGTATTGTTATTGTTGGCGGTGTTTTATTTTCACTTATTTTAACTCTTTATGTAATTCCTGCTATTTATACTTATCTTTCAAGATCCAGAAAAAATGAAACAAAATAGTATTTATTTAATGATATTGTTTTTCGTATTTAGTACAGGAAAAATATTTTCTCAAAATTCAAAAATTACGCTTGAACAAACTATTGCTACTGCTTTAAAAAACAATTACGATATTCTTATAGCGAAAAATAATACATTGCAAGCTGCAAACAACAATTCACTTGGCAATGCGGGTATGTTGCCGCGTATAGACTTAAATGCTTCAACCAATCTTGCAAACAACAATGTTCAACAGGAATTTTCAAATGGTACAATTATTAATAAAAATGGAGTTGGCTCGCAAAATATAGCAGCAGGAGCGTACCTTACCTGGACTATTTTTGATGGGCTAAAAATGTTTGCTACACAAAAAAAACTTGCCGAATTTGAAGAAATGGGTAAGCTTAATGCAAAAATTCAGATTGAAAATACTTTGACATCAGTTATCAAATCTTTTTACTCTATTGCTAAACAAAAACAAATTATTAAGGGATTTGAAGAAAGTTTTGATGTATCAGAAGAAAGATTAAAAATTGCTCAGAAAAAATCAGATATAGGAAGTAGTTCTGAGTTTGAAGTATTGCAAGCTAAAGTAGATTTAAACATTTTGAAATCAAATTTGATAAGGCAAAAAACCTTACTTAAAAATGCAAAAGCAGAATTAAACCAGTTACTATTGCAGCCGGTTGAATTTGAATTTGAAATAGACGACAGTTTAGAATTAATACATGAATACAAATATGATGAGTTACAAAAATTAATACTAAGCAATAACAGTGATTTGATTTTTGCTGAAAAAAATATAAAAATTTATAAGTATTTAATGCTCGAAAATCGTTCAAGTATTTTACCTAAAGTAAATCTTAATACTAATTATTTGTTCAACAGAGCTCAAAATCAGGCAGGATTTTCATTGTTGAATAAAAATTCAGGTATTAATTTCGGTTTTACAGCTACTTCTACAATATTTAATGGTTTTAATTATAGAACCACATCAAAAAACTTAGAATTAGCAAAGCAAAATTCAATATATGAGTTCGAAAATATTAAAACCAAAGTGCAACTAAATCTATATAAATCTTTCAAAAATTATGAAGACGATATTTCAATCCTTAAGCTTGAAGAAGAAAATTATTTGTATGCAAAACAAACCTTAAAAATTGCATTAGAACAATTCAAATTGGGTATATCAACTTCATTAGAATTAAAACTTATTCAACAAAGCTATGAAGAAGTTGTAAACAGACTTGCAACAGCAAAGTATAATGTCAAAATTTCGGAAACAGAATTATTAAAAATTTGCGGAAAAATTATCAAATAATAATAAAAAATGGAAAGCAAAAGAATTGTTATAAAAGAACTTGAGCCGGCTGCTTATGAAGCAATGCTTACTTTAGAAAATTATGGTAAAAGTTGCCAACTTAGCAATATCCAAAAAGAGCTTATTAAAATGAGGGCTTCACAAATTAACGGATGTGCTTACTGTCTTGATATGCACACTGAAGATGCTTTGAAGTATGGAGAAAGTGAAAGAAGAATTTTTGCTTTACCAGTCTGGCATGAATCACATTTGTTTTCTGGCGATGAAAGAATATTACTTCAACTTACCGAAGAAGTTACCAAAATAGCTGAAAAAGGGCTAAGTGACGAAACTTATAATAGTGCAATAGAAATTTTTGGAGCAAACAAAACCGCACAAATTATAATGCTAATAATAACAATAAACGCATGGAACAGAATAGCTGTTTCAACTAAATTAGTTTATAAAAATTAATTATTACTGTGAAAAATCTGTTTTGTTTTTTAGCTTTTGTTATAGTTTTTATTCCTTCAAAACTGTTTGCTCAACTACATATAAATACTGATACATTAAGTGCCACAAACAATGAAAAAACTCAAGTTATAAAACTTTCGTGCGATAGTTTGAGTTGTACTTTTTTAATAATTATACCCGACAAGGTTAAATCGCATTACCACAGTTCACATACCGAAAATATATATATATTGGATGGTAATGCTATAATGAAACTTGGCGACAAAGAATTTGAAATAAAAAAAGGTGATTTAGTAATAATACCTTGTAAAACCATACATTCAGTAACAAATCAGGGCACAAAGCCATTAAAAGTTATTTCAATCCAATCGCCTTTTTTTGATGGCAAAGATAGAATATTGGTTGATGAGTGAATTTGTCAGAAATACATCTTTTCAAAGAAAGAAATATACTCAGCATCGTTCATTTCACGAATTAAGGTGAGGAAATTTTCAGATGAAATTACAAAAAATTTAGCTTCTGAGGGCATAGGTGACATAAATTCTTTAAAGTTTATTGAAAAAGATTTGTAGTATTCAAGTGCTGTACTTTTATTTTCAAAAAGTTCCACTCCAAGCATATCTTTATTGCCAAGCAAGTATGATTTAATCTTTAAGTTTTTAGTGCTAAAAAATTTTGTATTGAAATTTGAAATTGCATTTTTCAGTTTTTCAGACTGACCTTCGGGAGTAACAATACTAAAAAAATGAGATGAAGATGCGTCGTATTTATATATAGATTTTGGATCTAACTTGGCAGCTTTGTTACGGTTGTCAATTACCTCAAGGGTGTATTGAGCAATTTCAGCAATTTCGGTACCTGGATAGCTTTCCTTTATTTGTTTAAGTAATTCTGCAAATTTCTCAATACTTTCTGTTTGTGCAATAGTAAGTGCATACAAATAATCAAATTTTGCCTGAATTGCATTGCCGGCGTATTTTTTGTCTGCTTCTGTTTTTATTGCCTTTACAAGCTCGTAATTTTTTGCCTGATAAGCATTGTACATTTTTTGGTAAAGTTCAGTAACTTCTTGCTTTTCGTTTATTGCATTTTCTTTTGGTTTGGCAATAGTGTCAGTATTTGTTTTATAATTATTTTTAAATACTTTATTAAATTCCGAATCCGGATATTTGTTGTTTAATAAATCTGTGTAGTAATTACTTTTTGACGAATCTTTTAATGAAGAATAGCATTTTGAAAGATAATACAATATTTCTGCTTCATACTTATTAGCCGGATATAATTGCAATGCAGCATCAAAATGCGAAATAGCCTCGTTATATTCTTTCAATTTTTCGAAGTATATTTTTCCTGCTTCAACATGACCGGTTAATATTTTGGAGTGTGCAAGTGATTTGTCTTTTTCTGTTAACGGAACATTAGCAAGTAATCGTTTAAATTCATCATCTCTTGATTCTTTTGTTTTTTGGTTTTCTGGAGATATTTTCCCGTCATTATTGTCGTAGTTTTCTTTTGTTTCCGGATCTGGTTCATTATTTTTCTTTGAAGAAGAAATTCTCCAATTGTCAGTTAGTTTTCTGTTTCCCCATCTTTTTATAAACTCATTATATTCTGTACCCATCAATGTTGGATTATCAAAAATAAACTGATTTGTTCCGGCTATAGGTCCTGAAGGGCCGGGTGTTGTATTTAAAATATCTGGAGGTGTTGGATTTTCATCTTTTGCTTTCTTTTTTGCTTTTTTCTTTGCTTCAGCATTTTTGTTATCTATAATTCGGTTTATTTCTCTATATAGTTGTTCTTTTGATAGAGAAGAAAGATGAAGCAAACTGTCATAGTTTTTTATTGCAAGTAGTTGGTCAATAAGATTAGTAAGATTAGCCTGTTGAAGTTTTATTTTTTCATATTCGGGATGAGTTTCGGGTATTACAAGTGCTGTGCTGTCAAAGAATTTTTGAGCCATTTTATAGTTTCTGTTTTCATAATAAATTTTAGCTATTTTAAGAAAAGCATCAGTTTTTATAACATTGTTTCCTTTGGCATACTTTACAGCATTTTGATAGTTTTTTATTGATTTATTATAGTTTTTATCAGCATAATCAAGATTTCCAAGTTCATAATAAAGCTGACTGAAATAATCAATATTTTTATCATCTCTAAGCATTTTTTTCAAATTCTTTCTGCTTTCGCGTGTTGAAGAATTTCCGCTTAATGAGTTTGCTTTTACAATTTGAATATTAGACTGAAATGCAAATTCGTAAGGAGCACTTGAGCGTGCAACTTTACTGTAATGAAATGCTGATTTTTTATAATCACCTGTAATAAAATATAATTGTCCAAGTAAAAAATGAATTCTATATTTTAAAACTTTATTTTTAGTTTTCTTTAGTCCGGCTTCAAGGTTTTTTTGTGCATCATCGTAATATCCAAGTCTTGTATATATATCACCAATTGTAAGATAGAGTTGGTTATTAATTTTTGGAGGGAATTTTTCTTCTCTGATAAAAGTTTTATAAACTGCCTCAGCATCTTCATATTTTCCTTGTTTTGCTAAGGTTTTTAGTATCCAGAGTTTTGCTTCATAATTTATTGGTTTGTCAATGTATTGAGAATTTACAAATTGAAAAGCTTCATCAGCCGAAAAGTAATCTCCACCAAAAAAATGTGATTTTCCAATTAATAAATAGCAATCATCTACCCATTTGCTTCGACCACGCTTGTCTATAACAAAGGAAGCTTTTTTCATTACTTCTTCCATCTTGGGCTTTATGCTTGTGGCAGTTGCATCATCGCCATAAGGAAATACCTGAATAGGTTTGCTAAAATCGTCTTTATGTAATAATACAAGATCTTCTATTGTTTCATTAAGTTTTTTTTGTGCATGAAAATACACATTGTACCGCGAAACCATATTGTTCCAGTTTCTACGCAACCATTTGTCTTTTTTTTGAGCAGATACCTGAACAGATACAAAAAATGACAATATAATAATTATTTTAAACTTCACCAGATAGATTTATATGATAGTATATAACTTTGCAACTGCAAAAATATTTCTTTACAATGTAAAATTTTAATCTTAAAATAATAAAAATGGTTTAACAGATGAAATTTAAAGAATTTAGAAAACGATGGGCTATAAAAATCCATACAAGGTATGTACTTGTTTTAAAAAATCGCGATACTCTTGAAGATAAATTAAGTATTACACTTACTCCCCTCAATGTAGTATTGTTGATAAGCGGAATTTTTGTGCTTTTTACATTTATCATTTTGTTTTTGTTTACTCGTACACCTTTAAGAGAATATGTATATGGAACAGCAAACGAAAGTTTTTATAAAAATGAGTATTTAAAAATGAATTATTTGAAAGATTCATTACAGTTTAAAGTAGAAAACATTGAAAAAGAAAGAATAAATCTTGTGAATATTTTAATGGGGAATGATTCAATATATCAAAATGCGCCATTGCCTGATACAAGCAAAGTAAGTGTAAAATTTGATTCAGATGAAATAAGTGAAGAAGAAAGTAAACTTCGTGAAGAATTTGAAAAAAACAAACAGAATCTGGCAGAAATATCAACTTTTGATTCAAAAACATTTTTTACACCACTCAAAGGTTTTATTTCAGATACCTTTAATTTGTATAACAACCATTACGCTTTGGATATTGCTGCACCAAAAAACAGTGCAGTAAAAAGTATAGCCAATGGAACTGTTATAGCTGTTGGATGGACACCAGACAACGGAAACATAATAATTATTCAGCATGCTGATAATTTTATTTCGGTATATAAACATAGTTCGGCATTGCTTAAAAAAAGCGGAAGTTATGTAAGTGCAGGAGAACCAATAGCATTTATAGGCAATACCGGAGAATTATCATCAGGCTATCATCTTCATTTTGAACTTTGGCAAAATGGTATGCCAGTAAATCCAACTGACTATATTCTGTTTTAAATTTTTTTAAAATATATTTGTGATTAGTAACTTATTAGCAAAAATCATAAATTTATTATATTCGCTGCCATGTTTAATAAAAAAGAAAATTCTTCTGCCTTCAATCCTGGTTTAGTTTTAAACTTGGTAGGTGAAGGAACTGAAATTACAGGTAATATTATTGCCGAAGGTGATATTAGAATTGATGGTAAAGTAAAAGGAAATGTAAACACACATTCAAAAATGGTACTTGGCACTAACGGTGTTATTGAAGGAGATGTTACAGCAAACAGCGGCGATGTTTCGGGTAAAATTAAAGGAAATTTATCAATTACCGAAATTTTATTTCTCAAAGCATCCGGTATTGTTGACGGCAATATTACAACTTCAAAAATGATAGTGGAATCAGGAGGAGAATTCAATGGAAATTGTCGAATGACAAATCAATAAACTTTTTTATATTTTGAAAATTCACAATTCTCCCAATAATTTTATTAAATATAGCAGTCTTGCTTTTCAAATGATTGGAATATTGTTAGTGTTTACATGGCTTGGAAAAAAGGCAGATGAATATTTTAAACTAAAAACACCTCTTATTACAATATTTATGATTTTATTTGCCCTTACTGGCATATTGATTAAAATTATTAAAGACTTTTCTAAAAAGTAAAACAATGAAGAATTTTTATCTGATACTTATATCAATTACAGCTGTTCTAAGCATGATTTTTTTTATTTTAGAAAATCAAAGCATTACTAAAATAGGAAATGTAGGCTGGATTGCATTACTTTATTATGTTTTGCTTACAATACTATTTACAAATATTGCTCTCAAAACCCGCAATAAAAGTAATTCGCGATTTGTAACAACAATTATGGGACTAACAGGGCTTCGTTTGTTTTTGTGTATTATTTTTATAATTATTTATCGTTTTGTACAGGGTAAAACAGACCTTAATTTTATATTTTATTTTTTTATTTTATATTTATTTTACACAGTATTTGAAATTAAAAATTTACTATATAAATTGCGAGCCGATATAGAAAATGACAATCGGAATTAAAATAGCTGAAATTAAGGAATTTAGCTTTAAATTGTTTATCAAAAACAAAGTTCTGTTAGCAATTTTTACGCTTTTTTCACTCAATTTATTTGCATCAGAAACTATAAATTCTGATTCTTCAAATGTAAAATCTTCTCATAATACAGGTTTTGATGCAGGCTCATTTATTATGCATCACATAGGAGATGCTCATGAAATTCATTTTTTTACTTTAAATGAAGGAAAAGAGAACGAAAAACATTTTTCACTTTATTTGCCTATAATTATAAAAGATGAAAATGGTTTTAAGATATTTTCATCATCACATTTTTATCATAATTCTTATACTGCTGAAATTGACGGCAAACACAAACATTATTATTTACATGATGGATATTTATTGTTTGATGAAAAAATTTATAAAGCAGAGGGTGACAATGGTATTAATATTGACGAAAGTGGAAAAATAGCTAATGATACAGTATTAGATTTGTCGCTTACCAAATCGGTAGTTGGTATTTTTCTTACTATTATTATTCTTGCTTTGCTTTTTGGTTCGGCTGCAAGAAAATATAAGAAAAACCCTATAAAAGCACCTTCAGGTTTGCAATCGTTATTAGAACCGCTTGTATTATTTATTCGCGATGAAGTTGCAATTCCATCAATTGGCAAAGAAAAGGCAGACAGGTTTGTTCCATTTTTGCTTACTACATTCTTTTTTATATGGCTGGCAAACATATTAGGGCTTATTCCATTTATAGGAGGTTTTAATGTTATGGGAACATTAGGTGTTACAATTGTACTTGCAACAGTTGTTTTTATTATTACAAATATCAATGGAAAATCAAATTATTGGACACATATACTATGGCCACACGGTGTTCCATTCCCAATTAAACTAATATTAGTACCAATAGAAATTTTAGGAATTTTTATGAAACCTATGGTATTGATGATACGATTGACAGCAAATATTACTGCAGGACATATAATAATACTTGCATTTACATGTCTGATATTTATTTTTGGGCAGCAAAGTGCAGGGGGAGGATATGGAGCCGGTGTTGGTTCTGTATTATTTATGATATTTATGTATTTCATAGAGTTGCTTGTAGTATTTCTACAAGCCTATGTATTTACACTTTTAACGGCTATGTATTTTGGTTCGGCAATTGAGGAACCACATCATCATTAAATTATTTAGAAATTAAAAAATAAAATAAATATAAATTTAAAAAACAAAAAAATGGAATTATTATCAATTTTACTTGAAGCAGTTTCTACAGGAACAGGATTAGCAGCATTAGGTGCAGGATTGGCAGTAGTAGGTGCAGGATTGGGCATCGGACGTATTGGAGACTCGGCATTTCAATCAATGGCTCGTCAACCAGAATTACTTGGTGACCTAAGAGCTAATATGATTGTTGCAGCAGCACTTGTAGAAGGAGTTGCTCTATTTGCTATTATTATTTGTCTGCTGGTAGTATTTAAATAATATTTTTGAAGCATTCAGATTAAAATTTGAAGTGCTTTAAAAAAAAAATATTAAAAAATAAAAATATGTTATCAGCCGGATTAGGAACAATTGTCTGGACTTCCATAGCATTTCTTACAGTATTGTTTTTGCTGGGAAAAATGGCTTGGAAACCAATTCTTAAATCGCTTAAAGAGCGTGAAGACTTTATTGCAAATTCAATAAAATCTGCAGAAACAGCAAACAATCAACTTTCGCAATTGAAAGCTGAAAATGAAATATTGCTTACAGAAGCAAGACTTGAAAGAGAAAAAATATTGAAAGAGGCAAGAGAAATGGGTGAAGATATTATTTCTAAAGCAAGAAAAGCATCAGTAGAAGAAGAGCAGAGAATACTAAGCAAAGCTAAGCATGAGATAGAAAATGAAAAATCTGCTGCTATAGCAGACCTTAAGTCTCATGTTGTATCATTAAGTATTGAAATGGCAGAAAAACTTCTCAAAAAAGAATTTGAAAGCAAAGAAAACCAGATTAAATTAGTTGAAGAAAATCTTAAATCAGCAACTTTAAATTAGGATATGTCAGAATTAAGAATTGCTTCGAGATATGCAAAATCACTTGTTGAACTTGCACAACAGCAAAAAAATCTTAACTTGATTTATGAAGACATTTGCATGATACTTGATATTTCTAATAATAATCATGATTTTCATACATTAATTAAAAGTCCGATAATTAAATCAGAAGTTAAAAACGATATTATCATCAAAATATTTAATAATACCCAAAGTCTTACAAAACAATTTTTAACAATAATTGTAAATGCCAGACGCGAAAGCATTCTTCCCGAAGTATGCAATAGTTTTATTGATATGTATAATGATATTAACGGAATTGCACCGGCTTTAGTTGTTACAGCTTTGCCACTCGATGAATCTAATATTGAGAAAATAAAAAACTATATTTCAAAAACAATCAATAAGTCCAATGTACAACTTGAAATAAAAATTGATAGAGGAATTATTGGAGGGTTGATTATACAATACAAAGATAAACTACTCGATATGAGTATAAAAAGTGAATTACATAAATTAAAATTATCATTAAATTAAAAAAAATAAAATGGCACAGATAAGACCTGATGAGGTATCATCAATTATTCGTGAACAACTTTCAAACTTTAAAACCCAAGCAGAACTTGAAGAAGTAGGTACAGTATTGCAAGTAGGTGACGGTATTGCCCGCATTTACGGATTGAACAACGTAAAATCGGGAGAGTTGGTTGAATTTTCAAACGGATTAAAAGGCATAGTTCTTAACCTTGAAGAAGATAATGTAGGAGCAGTATTACTTGGTAGTAGTGATGAAGTTAAAGAAGGTGATATGGTAAAACGAACCAACAAAATTGCTTCTATACTTGTAGGAGACGGAATGTTAGGACGTGTAGTAAACACTCTTGGCGAACCTATTGACGGAAAAGGTCCAATAGAAGGAGAAAAATTTGAAATGCCTATAGAAAGAAAAGCGCCAGGGGTATTATTTCGCGAACCTGTAAAAGAGCCTTTGCAAACAGGTATTAAAGCTATTGATGCTATGATACCCATTGGAAGAGGACAAAGAGAGTTAATAATTGGAGATCGTCAAACAGGTAAAAGTGCGGTAGCGGTTGACACAATTATCAACCAAAAAGAATTTTACGAGAAAGGTAAGCCTGTATTTTGCATTTATGTAGCAGTTGGCCAAAAAGCTTCTACTGTAAAACAAGTTGTAAAATCACTTGAAGAAAGAGGTGCCATGAATTACACTATTGTAGTAGCAGCTACAGCCGCAGACCCTGCACCTTTACAGTTTTATGCTCCTATGGCCGGTGCGGCAATAGGTGAGTTTTTCCGCGATAGAGGTTTGTCCGCACTTGTTATTTACGATGATTTATCAAAACAAGCAGTTGCATACCGTGAAGTTTCTCTATTATTAAAAAGACCTCCGGGGCGTGAGGCTTATCCCGGAGATGTGTTTTATTTACACTCTCGCTTACTTGAAAGAGCTTGTAAACTGAATAGTACTGATGAAATTACTTCAAAAATGAATGATTTGCCTGATAGTATAAAACATCTTGTAAAAGGTGGCGGTTCGCTAACTGCTTTACCAATTATAGAAACTCAAGCCGGTGACGTGTCTGCATATATCCCTACAAATGTAATTTCAATTACTGACGGACAGATATTTCTTGAAAGCAATTTATTTAACTCAGGAGTAAGACCCGCTATTAATGTTGGTATTTCTGTATCTAGAGTAGGAGGTAATGCACAGATTAAATCAATGAAAAAAGTTGCCGGTACTTTAAAACTTGACCAAGCACAGTATCGTGAACTTGAAGCATTTTCAAAATTTGGTTCTGACCTTGATGCTGCAACAAAAGCTGTTCTTGAAAAAGGAGCAAGAAACGTAGAAATACTTAAACAACCTCAGTTTTCACCTATGAGTGTAGAACACCAAACAGCGATTATTTATCTTGGAACAAAAGGATTATTATCAAAAGTGCCGGTAAATAAAATAAAGAGTTTTGAAAATGAATTTTTGCAAATGCTTGAATCAAAACATAGAAATATTCTTGACAAAATAGCTGCAGGTAAAATTGACGATGAAATTACTTCTGTTCTCGAAAGTGTTGGAGCAGAGATAGCAGCAGGTTTTACAAAGTAATTTAATGGCAAACTTAAAAGAAGTAAGAACACGGATTAGTTCTACAATTAGTACACAGCAGATTACAAAAGCTATGAAACTTGTTTCTGCCACAAAGCTCAGAAAGGCTCAAAATACAATTATACAAATGAGACCTTACTCTGAAAAATTAAGTGCTATATTATCAAATCTTGCTTCAAGCGCCGATGATGATAATCTTAAAGTATTCTTTCAATCAAGAATGGTAAAAAATACATTAATTATTGTTGTTACTTCAGACCGCGGACTTTGCGGACCTTTTAATGCTAACATTTCAAAAGCTGCCAAAGCACTTATAGAATCAACATATAATGACTTAGACGCTTCAAATATAACTCTAATGTTTATGGGTAAAAAAGGTTTTGAGAATTTTAAAGGTTCAAAATTTACCCTTGATACAAACTATAGAGATATTTTTCAAAATCAAAATGCTGAAAATGTTTTTAAGGTTGGCGATAATATCATAGATGATTTTATAAAAGGTAAATATGATGAAGTAAGAGTAGTTTACAATCAGTTTAAAAACGCAGCTACCCAAATAGTAAAAGTTGAAAGATTAATGCCTGTTGATTTATCACATCTTATTAAAGGTAAAAAAGCACACTCAATAGATTATATTTTTGAACCCGGAAAAGTAGAAATATTACAGTCATTAGTTCCTCAAGCCATAAAAACACAACTATTAAAAGCTGTTTTAGATTCTTCAGCTTCAGAGCATGGAGCAAGAATGGTGGCAATGGACAAGGCTACTGAAAATGCAGGAGAACTGCTTAAAAATTTAAGATTACAATACAATCAGGCACGTCAAGCAGCAATTACAACAGAAATATCGGAAATTGTAGGTGGTGCTGCAGCAATGAGCAATTCATAAAATTACCTTTTTATAAAGAGTAGTATTACAATTATTTAATTTTCCAGCTTTCTTTTAATCAATGAAGATGTGATTTTTGGGTCGGCTTTACCACCTGACAACTTCATAACTTCTCCCATAAACAAACCAAGTAGTCCTATTTTGCCATTTTTATATTCAATAATTTTATCCGGATATTTTTCTAATACTGAATCTACCCATTTATCGAGTTCTGATGTTTCTGAAGTTTGCAATAGATTCAGCTTTTCGGCAATTTGCTCGGGGTTATTGCTATTATCCTTTGTTAGTTCGATAAATATTTTCTGTGCAGCACTGTTGCTTATTTTTCCTGAATCAATAAGATGTATGAGCTTAGCAATTTTTTCAGGTTCAAGTTTAATATCTCCAAATTCAAGGGCATTTTCATTAAGGTAACCTTTTATATGAACCATAGTCCAGTTGGCTGCAGCTTTGTAATTGTTGCATTCTGTGCATATTTTTTCAAAAAAAGCAGCAATTTCTTTTGTTTCTGTAAGCACTCCAGCATCATAACTGCTGAGTCCGTAAAGTGAAATAAATTTTTGGTAAAGTTGTTCAGGTAGTTCAGGCATTGTAGCTGCTACTTTTTCAATCATTTCATCGCTAATAATTAATGGAGGCAAGTCAGGCTCAGGAAAATATCGGTAGTCGTTTACCATTTCTTTACTTCTCATGCTAAAGGTAAGGTTTCGCAATGCGTCAAAACTTCTTGTTTCGGCTACAATTTTTTCTCCTTTTATTATTGCGTTAATTTGTCGTTCGGTTTCATATTCTATAGCACGCTTTACATTGCTCATCGAGTTCATATTTTTTACCTCTACTTTAGTGCCGAGTTTACTGCTATTAACAAGTTTTACAGAAATATTACAGTCACATCTCAAACTTCCTTCTTCCATATTACCATCGCACACATCTAAATAACGCAAAGTTTTTCTCACCTCGCTCAAAAATTGATATGCTTCTTCTCCTGTTCTAATATCTGGTTCAGTAACTATTTCAATTAGCGGCGTACCGGCTCTGTTATAATCAATCAAAGAACTTTGAGGATCCAGGTCGTGCATACTTTTTCCAGTATCCTCTTCCATGTGTGCACGTATTAGGCGAATTTCTTTTACTGTTCCATCTTTTAGCTTAATTTTTACCTTTCCTCCTTTGCAAATTGGTGTATCAAATTGAGTGATTTGATAGCCTTTGGGCAAATCAGCATAAAAGTAGTTTTTTCGCGAATACTTGTTGTATTTTTCTATTTCGCTACCAAAAGCCAAACCTATTCTAATTGCTTTTTCTACTGCTTTTTTATTATGACGAGGCAAAGTACCAGGATGCCCCAAACTTATAACACTTACGTTTGTATTAGGATAATTACCATATTCGGCTTTATCTGCACTAAAAGCTTTGCTTACTGTGAGCAGTTGAGCGTGAATTTCAAGACCTATTACTACTTCAAAATCGCTGTACATGTATTCTGCAAATTTACTTAAACTTTATGTTTAATATTTTTTCATCGATTTTTCCATTATAATCTTCTACTTTAAAATATAAAATATATGTTTCGGGAGTTGAAATCGGGGCAAGTTCAATTTGAAATGTGTGATTATATGAAGTTGAATTTTCAATAGTTTTATCATACAAAACATTGTTATTGTTTTTTACCAGAATATTTTTAATAACGCCCGATGCTGCAAAATTTGCCCTTATATATTTTCTTTTTGTGCCAACAATGGTTGTATCAGAGTAGATAAATGTTTTTTGATATGTCCAGGGATCAATTCCGTAATAAAAACTTATTATCGGATTTTGTGCAGCAATAGGTGGCTCAATTGTTTCGCATGAGTTCATACCCAAAAAAATTAAGATAATATATAAATAATAATATTTTTTCATTTGTTAGTTTTTACTTGAATTTGCTAATGACATACCAAAATTTGCCTTTATAAAAATATTATCATCGGGAAAATTTCTGCCGTAAACACCAGGAATATTATATATGCCCGGTACCATACTTATTTCAAACCCAAGAGTAGTACCATAGGGTTTTAATGAGGTCCATAATACTCCAAGCCTGCAACCTACAAGGTTTTTCATTAATGGCTCTATAATAATATTTTCTTTAGGCATTTCATTTTTGAGATATTCGCCACCTAAAGGCTCGTAACCTGTTTGTTCAAGTTCTATAAAATTTGGAGCTGTTGCAAAAATAGAAAATCTGAATGTTCTTGTATAATCAAGTTTATAAGGCTCTCCCTTTTCACTTGAAATCCAACCTATAATCATTCCAAAAGGGTTTAAAATAGGCATTTTTGAAAATGCTACTCCTTTTATATGTTTTTCTTTTACACTTTCATAACCCATTTGCATAAATGAAGTTTTCATTTTCGCCATTACATTATACTCATTATATGTTTTTGCATTTTCCATAGTATCCCAATATGGTGATTGTAGCTTGTCACCTCTGCCAGAATATGTTCCGTTTTTTATTGCAGTAAATCTGTAAAACCCAACTGTAGCGTACCTATATGTAGAAATTTGACTTTTTTCTTTTTTATTAAATAGAATCTTAAACTGTGGATTAATATAAAAGTAGCGATTATCGAATCGTTTGCCGGTACGTGCATAATCGAGTTCATATCCGAATTTTCCATTTAAAATATTAAATCCAAAAGAGTGACCGGGATACGACTCTGCATCCATCATCATTGGATTCATTATGTTGTAATAGAACTGAAATAATCTTTGTGCAGAAAGTAAATTTATATAAGCAGAGCAAAATAATATTACCCAAAAAACTATAAATCGCCTATTTAAATTGCATAATAAAAAATTCATGATGCAATATTATTGATTAGTATTGATAAAATATTCACTAATTCGTATAGTTTTTTATTAATAACTACCTATTTCATATCTTATACCAATATTTAAGGATAAGTACCATATACGAAGTTTTTCAAATGAATTTTCAGCATTATTATTTAGGTTTATTTTGAACAGAGCATCACTTGTTACCCAAAATTTATTTTTTATGTTCACATCAAATCTGCCCCCGGTTTGCAATGCTACATTTACTTTGGCAGCATTATAACCGGTATTTGATAAATTAAATTTATTTTTACCTTTCATAGTAAAACCTTGTAGAAAAATGGTCATATTTTGTTTAATTAAAAACTGAGGATTTAATCCAATATTGAACCAGCCTGTAAAGCGGTGCATTTCCTGTCGTGGAGTTATCTGAATATTATATCCGGTTGGAAATTCGAGATATTTGAAGTGATATGTGAAATATCCGTTTTTTTGTGCTGCTTGCGATAAGTCGTGTATTTGACCAAGTTGTGGATGAACTGTGTCTTGAAATTTATAATTAAGCCTTTGTCTTTCAAAGCCGCTTTCATTATATGCTACTCCAAAATAGAACTCTCGCCCGGATTTTTTTTCAAATAAAAGTATAACACCTGCACATGGTAGTTTTTTTATCTTATCTGCTTTGTCAAGCGAATCTTTCCTTAATTCATATTGAGAATCCATTATACGGCTAGAGAAATTAACACCAATATAAGGTTTTATATACTTTTGACTATACGATAAAATAAAGCTGAAAACTGTAATTGATAATAATACTATTCTATACATAAATACTGGCAATATATAATTTATTAAGCAGTTGTTTTTTTTAAAAATCGTCTTGTTGCAGTTATTGAAATAAAAAACAAACTAAATGTAAGTGCCCACCAAATTCCATATATGCCAAGTGAACTATATAATCCCAATAACAATGCAAGCGGAATTCCAAAAACCCAATAAGCAATAAAGGTGAGGTATGAAGGTACTTTTGTATCATGCAAACCACGTAACAAGCCCAAACTAATTGCTTGCATTCCATCTACAATTTGAAAAACTGCAGCAATTAGCAACAACTTAGATGCTATTGTAAACACTTCGGTTTCGTTAGTGTAAAAACGTATTAATGTTTTATTAAAAATGATAAAAATTAATGCAAATAGAATTTCTATGAAAATAATGATTTTTAAAGCAGATAATCCATATTTACGGGCATTAGCCAAATCATTTTTTGCAAAATGTTCAGCAACATACATGCTCCCTGAAACAGATATACCTACTGCAAACATAAAAGTAAAACTTGCTATATTCATTGCTATTTGATGTGAGGCTTGCTGTATAGAACCTATTTTGCCTGCAATTATGGCTGCACCTGAAAATGCCACAACTTCAAAAAAGAATTGAAATCCTGCAGGAATACCAAGTTTTAATATAGGTTTTATAAAATTTAAATTAACCGAAAAATTAAAAACCTTTTTAATACTATATGCAATTCTGCTTGACTTGAAAATATATATTGAAATACATATAGCCATAAAAATTCTTGCAATTAGCGTTGCCAATCCTGCACCTGTAAGTCCCATAGCTTTTATTCCTAAGTTTCCGTAAATGAAAACCCAGTTTAAAAATATATTTAAAAGCAATGCTGCAGCGGTAATAATCATCGGTATTTTAGTGATAAAATAACCGTCGCATAGCCCTTTGCCGGACAAATACCAGTTCATTGGGAATATAGATACAGACAAAAGCAAAAGAAAAGGTATAGCTAATTTTACTACATTAGTATCTTGTCCAAGCATAGGTAGTACTTTAGCAATGAGCAAAAGAAAAATAAAAAGTATTAGTGACAATATTTGACTTATCAAAAGTGAATCTCTGAAATAAACAGGCAAATTTTTTTCCTCATTTTTAACCCTGTACGATGTAATCATGGGCGTAGTTGCAGCAAGTAAGCCAATGCCAAACACAGATACAAGAAAAAAAATACTTACCGAAAGACCTGTCGCAGCTATTGCATTATGTCCGAGTTTGCCTACCATTATTGTATCAGCAACACCCATCAATATAAGGCTAACTTGCCCTCCTATAATAGGCAAACCAGTAATTAATATTTTTTTTACTCTCGAATTTATTTCAAGTATTCCTCTCACTTATTTGCAAATGTAGTTTTTAATGTTTGAGGAAAATGTGTGAAAACAATAAATTCTTAATTGTAAATTTCTTCAGTACCCTCAATTTCAAATATCAAGTTTTCGCTATAGGCTTTTGCTGGTGTTTGGTATCCAATTTTAAAATCATTGTTTAAAACCTTTTTTGCAATTAAAACAGTAGCTTTTGCTGTGAGATTATATCCTTCATCGGTTTTTAATCTTGCAGACATTGTATGCCCACTACTATTTTTAATTTCAGCATAGAATAATGAATATGCTTTTTCCCTTGAAATTTCGTTGGGTCCTACAATATTTTTATCTATGTAGTTTTTAATCATATTTTTAACAATCCCAAGTCTTAGCAACCAATTAAAAATAAATTGAAGTTTTAGAAAATAATAAATTTTTGGTTTTACAGCCATATATGTTTCAATATTTTCAATTCCTGTGCTTGTGTATGCCGTACTTACATCTCCCCACGACATATTAATAGTGAATTTTTTTGCTACCCCAAAATCAACCCACATACTATTTTTACCCATTGAAATTTGTTTCAGTTTTCCATCTTCTCTTTTAAGTGCTTTTTCGCCCATTCTTCCCAATACTGTTAAAGCGGTGCCATGAGATATACCTCCGCCACTTGTAGCAAATGCTATTTTTAAATGTGTTGGGTTTGTCATCATTTTCATTAATTTTACTGCAAGACAATCGCTTGGTACTATATCAAAACCTGCCCCGGAAAGGATCATCACGCCTGCTTGTGTTGCTTTTTCTCCATAACTTTTTATAATTTCAAAAACTTTAATATCGCCATTAATATCAATGTAATGACTCTTCGTCTCAATACAGGCTTCTATTATTTGACAGCATGTATTTATAAAGGGACCGGCAGCATTAATAACAATTTCTGTTTGAGAAAATAGTTCTGTAAGATTTTTTTTGTTTTGTAAGTCTATAGCTAAATAAGAGAAACCGGTATTGTCTGATAAAGCTCTTAGCTTGTTTTCATTTTTTCCGCAAAGCAATACATCTTGTATCTTATCTTTTAGTTGGTTTGATATTAATTTGCCGGTATATCCATAAGCTCCATAAACAATTATTTTAAATTTTCTCATAGTTCAAATATTGTAAATTTTATATGTTTTAACAATCTCACAAAATGTATGTTATTTATATATAAAATTAAAACCCTTCATATTTTTTATGAAGGGTTTTATATGTCAATTTATATTCGTTAAATTTTAAACTAAAACAATAATTTTATTTTTTAAAAATTCAACTATACCGCTACTAACATTAAACTCTTTGTTTCCTTCGCTAGTTTTAACAATAATTTTTCCTTTTTCGAGGTTTGAAATAATATTAGTATGATTTTTTAAAGTTTCAAACTTGCCGCCAGAACCAGGGAATTTAACCGAAATTGCTTCACCCGCAAAAAGATTAGTATCGGGAGTTATTATTTCTATATACATTATTTGTTTTCTTTTGATTAAAAATTAATTGCCAGCCTCATTTAAAAGTTTTTCACCTTTTGCAATTGCATCTTCAATAGTACCTACAAGGTTGAAAGCAGCTTCAGGATATTGGTCAACTTCTCCATTCATAATCATATTGAAGCCTTTTATTGTATCGTTAATATTTACTAGAACTCCCTCCAATCCCGTAAATTGCTCAGCAACATGGAATGGCTGAGACAAGAAACGCTGAACTCTTCTTGCACGATGTACTACAAGTTTATCTTCTTCAGAAAGTTCGTCCATACCCAGAATAGCAATAATATCTTGTAATTCTTTATATCGCTGAAGCAATTGTTTTACATTTTGAGCACATTCGTAATGAGCATCACCAAGAATATCTCTGTTTAGAATACGCGATGTAGAATCAAGTGGGTCAACAGCAGGATAAATACCTAATTCAGCAATTTTTCTACTTAATACGGTTGTTGCATCAAGGTGGGCAAATGTAGTTGCAGGAGCCGGGTCAGTCAAGTCGTCAGCAGGAACATACACAGCTTGTACAGATGTAATAGAACCTCTTGTGGTAGAAGTAATTCTTTCCTGCATTAATCCCATTTCGGTTGCAAGTGTTGGTTGGTATCCAACAGCTGAAGGCATACGACCTAAAAGGGCTGACACTTCTGAACCGGCTTGAGTAAATCTGAAAATATTGTCAATGAAAAATAAAATATCTTTTCCGCCGCTTTGTTCGTCACCATCTCTAAAATATTCAGCAACTGCCAAACCTGACAATGCAACACGAGCACGAGCTCCGGGAGGTTCATTCATCTGGCCAAACACAAGTGTGGCTTGTGATTTTTTAAGTTCCTCGCTATCTACTTTTGACAAATCCCATCCGCCTTTTTCCATACTGTGCAAGAATTCTTTACCATATTTAATAACTCCAGATTCTATCATTTCGCGTAGGAGGTCATTTCCTTCACGTGTTCTTTCACCTACACCCGCAAATACTGACATACCTTCATAAGCTTTAGCAATATTATTGATTAATTCCATAATCAATACGGTTTTTCCTACACCTGCACCGCCAAACAAACCAATTTTCCCTCCTTTTGCATAAGGCTCAAGCAAGTCTATTACTTTTATTCCTGTATAAAGTGGTTCTGTTTGTGTAGATAGTTTTTCATAAGTTGGAGCTTCCTGATGAATTTCTCTTCCTTTATTATTGTCAATTTCACCAATTCCATCAATAGCTTCGCCAACAACATTTAGCAATCTGCCTCTTATTTCTTCTCCAATAGGCATTTTAATTCCGGATTCGGTATCTGTAACTTCCATTCCGCGTAGAAGTCCTTCTGATGAATCCATTGCAATAGTTCTTACAATGTTTTCACCAAGATGTTGTTGAGCTTCAAGTACTATCTTTGTACCATCTTCACGTGTAACATATAATGCATCATATATTTTTGGAAGTTTTGATCCTTCTCCTTCAAAACTTACGTCCACTACAGGACCTATAATTTGTACAATTTTTCCTTTATTTGACATTGTATTTTTTTTGTGAAATTTTCCGCGAAAATATGATTTTATGTTAAATAATAAAACAATGATTTTTGAAATTTCATTAACATAAAATTTTAATTATTTTTAATTAATTTTCAAATTATTTTTTAATGAATTTTATTGGCACATTACCATTTGATGTTTGAACTTTTGCTATGTATATGCCTTCACAAAATTTGCTTATATCAATTGAATTATGGTTTTTAATTATTTTGTCAGATTCATAATCATTTTTATAAACCGTTTTTCCTGAAAAATCAATAACTTCAATTTTTAAAATTTGCGATTTGTAACAGTACAAGTTCAAAAAATCATAAGCAGGATTCGGATAAATACTTACTTCAGGCAATGTTTGATCAGTTATTTTACTTATGAATGATTTGCTTAAAATCCATTTTTGAGGATCAAAAATTATTTCTTCAGGTAAAAAATCTAATGTTTCGGTAAAAGTGTTGTCTTTACTTATGGGGTCAAAAACCAAAATTGTATCCTTACTTATTCCTTTAATTAAGAATGGTAACGGAATATTAAAAAATTGCACACTATGATGACTTGGTGTTTGATTAATTCTTATCCAAATTTTATTTCCTTTATTACCCCAACTTATATCAAACTGCGGAAAACCTTCACCAGTGTACCAATCTTTAAAGAACTCATCAAGATTTTTTCCTGAACTATTTTCAAGTTCGTTTTTTAAAAGTTGGGTAGTACCAAATCCGTATTTACATTTAGGATTTTGAAGATAATTTTTTACCCCTCCAAAAAATGCATTATCGCCTATTTTCCATCTAAGCATGTGAAGCAAAAATGCACCTTTTGAGTATGTTAGTCTTCCGCTAAATAATCTGCTAGTATTTGCTGTGTCGCCTATATATACTGAGCCGTCAGACACTTTCGTAATATCTGCATTCAGGTTTTCCATTTTAGAAGTAAATTCTTTGCCTGATACAAAATTTTCATAACATAGCATATTCAGATATGTTGCAAATCCTTCATTAAGCCAAAGTTCGCTCCAAGAACCACAAGTAGTTGCATCACCAAACCATTGATGTGCAAGTTCGTGTGCAGTAAGATCAAAATTAAAACTTCCCATAAAACTTATAGTTTGATGCTCCATACCACCACTTATACCAAACTGAGCATGTCCGTATTTTTCTTTTTTAAAAGGAAATACTCCAAACAAACTATCATATAGTTTTATCATTTTTATTGTTTGAGGAGTCTTAATTCTTGCTTCATTTTCACTTTCGGGATAAACAAAATTTTCGATAGGCAATGTATCATTTACATTATAAATTACATTGTCACTATATCTTATATAATTTGTTGCAGCTATTGCAATAAGGTATGTGGCAATAGGATAACGGTGTTTCCAATGAAATAAAACCTGAGAATCGTTTATTGATTTTTCAAAAACAAGCAAACCGTTAGATACTGCTGTATTACCTTTCTTTACTTTAATTAGAATATCTGTTGAATCAATTTTATCTGATAATGATTCTTTGCAAATCCACCAACCCTTAGAACCATAAGGCTCTGACAATGTCCATGCAACCGGGTGCAAGTCATTAGCATTATGCATGTCAAATACAAAACTTTTATAAGGATTATTTAATCCAGGGTTTCCTTGGTAATAAACAGAAAGCGAATCAAGCGTTCCTATTTCAATATTTTTTGATAAACTAATTGTAAGCTGCTTGTTTGAATGAATGAAACTCATTTTTTCATTTTTATAAATTACTGAGTCTATTTTTAGATAATCTTCTGCGTCAAACTGAATAATATTAAATGCGGGTTTTAATGGATTGAAATAAGTTGTAATTTTCCCGTAAAGATAGTTGTTGTCTAATTTCAAGTCAAACTCTAAACGATGATAAACTATATTATAACTTTCAGTTAATATTGATTTTTTAAACAATAATTTACTGTCAATTTTTTTTTTTTCGTTTTTAATTATTTGCTCATAATCGTTTTGTGAAAAAGAAAAAAGTGAAATTGTTGTAACAATTAGAAATAAGCAATTTCTTAATACACACATTTTACAATATTAACATATAAGCAATTTATAATTAAAAAAATCACTAAATTTTTTAAATGAAAAAGAGTTAACAGCAAGTAAAAAATAATGATTAATAATTTGAAAATGAAAAATGAAAACAATATTTTTGCAAGCCTTAATTAAAAGGTCCTGTGGCCGAGTGGCTAGGCACGGCTCTGCAAAAGCTGCTACAGCGGTTCGAATCCGCTCGGGACCTCAAATAAAAAAGCCATCTTGCAAAACAAGATGGCTTTTAATATTATTATAAAATCAAAAATTATTCTTCTGGTTTTATATCGTCTGTAGCATTATTACTAGCAGTTTCATCATTTACTATAGGTGAGGTTTCGGCTGCTGCGGTAGTTGATACTTTTTTTGATGTATTTTTCTTTTTTGGAACTTCTAAATTATCAGCAACCTTTTTAGGTGTTTTACTTGCTGATTTTTTTGTTGAAGAAGGATTTGAAACATATTCAACAACTGCTTTAAAAGTATCAGGATGATTCATTGCCAAATCTGCTAATACTTTTCTGTTGAGTTGCAAATCTGCTTTGTGAAACAAATCCATAAATTTTGAATAAGACATTCCATAAGTACGTGTAGCTGCATTAATTCTTTGGATCCATAATCCTCTGAAATTGCGTTTTTTGGTTTTACGGTCGCGATATGCATAAGTCCAACCTTTTTCAACTGCATTTTTTGCTACAGTCCATACATTTTTTCTACGACCCCAGTATCCCTTTGCGAAACTGAGGATTTTTTTTCTTCGAGCCCTTGAGGCTACATGATTTACTGATCTTGGCATTTTTCTTTTTTATTATTGATTAATGGCAGGCGTTGCTTTTTTATTATTTAGCAATCTTGGGAGCCTGTCGTGTTAGTCTTTAATTATATTATATATTTAACATGAATTTTACGTTTGGCATATTTGTTTTGTCAACATAAGCCGGCGAACCTAAACCTTTTTTGCGTTTATGGTCTTTTTTGGTTAATATATGATTTTTAAAAGCGTGCTTATACTTAACCTTACCTGTTGCAGTAAGTTTAAATCTTTTTTTAGCACTCGAATTTGTTTTTAATTTTGGCATAATCTATTTTCCTTTTTATTATTTTTTCAATTTTGGTGAAAGCATTATATACATTTTTTTGCCTTCAAGTTTTGGCTCCATTTCTACTTTTGCTATACTGCTAAGGCTGTCTGCGAATTCATTTAACAATTTTAAACCTCTTTCTTGGTAAATTATCGTTCTTCCTCTAAAAAAAACAAAAGCTCTTACTTTGTGTCCATCTCCCAAAAATTTCATTGCATGTTTTGTTTTAAACTCAATGTCATGTTCATCTGTATTAGGACCAAATCTTATTTCTTTTATCTCTGCCTTATTAGTGTTAGCTTTGAGTTCCTTAGCTTTTTTCTTCTGGTCGTAAAGAAATTTATTGTAGTCAACAACTTTACAAACCGGTGGATTTGCCTTTGGCGAAATCTCAACCAAATCAAGCCCCAATTCTTCAGATATTTCTATCGCTTCTTTAAGGCTTATTATACCTTGTTCAATATTATCGCCAACCAACCTTACGGGGTCTGCGGTTATATTGTTATTTATTTTGTGAAGCACTTCCCTTACAGGTGGTCTTCTAAAACCCTGAAACCTATTTTGTATTGTAGGTGTAGGTGTATTACCACTACCTTCTTTTTTTAACAAATCAGGGTTTGTATTTTGTTCTTTGTTTTCTATATTTTTATTAAATTAATTTATTTTTAAAATATTCAACAAACATTTCGGGTTTCATTTTTCCAATATCACCTGTTCTGTGTTCTCTTACCGATAGCTCGTTGTTTTCTTGCTCTTGTTCCCCGATTATCAACATAATCGGAATTTTTTTCATCTCCGCATCTCTTATTTTCCTGCCGATTTTTTCATTTCGGTTGTCAATAAGTCCGCGAATATCGTATTTTTCTAAATAATTTAAAATATTTTTTGCAAATTCTTCATATTTTTCACTTATTGGCAATATGGCTACCTGATCAGGTGTAAGCCAAAGTGGAAAATTTCCGTTACAATGTTCTATTAAAACACCGATAAATCTTTCGAGTGAGCCAAATGGAGCTCTATGTATCATTACAGGACGTGCTTTTGTGTTTTCTGATGTGATATATTCTAGTTCAAACCTTTCGGGAAGATTATAATCTACCTGAATTGTACCAAGTTGCCACGAACGCCCGATAGCATCTTTTACCATAAAATCGAGCTTAGGTCCGTAAAATGCAGCTTCGCCATATTCTGTAATAGTTTTAAGCCCTTTTTCTAAAGCAGCTTCAGATATTGCTTTTTCTGCTTTGTCCCAATTGCTGTCGCTACCTATATATTTTTCACGGTTTGTTTTGTCTCTTAATGATATTTGAGCAGTGTAATTTTCAAATCCGAGTTTTATAAATACTTCCATTACAAGGTCTATTACAGATTTAAATTCTTCTTTTATCTGGTCGTCAGTACAAAATATGTGTGCATCGTCTTGAGTAAATCCGCGTACTCTTGTAAGTCCGTTTAATTCTCCTGATTGTTCATATCTGTAAACAGTGCCAAATTCGGCAATTCTTAAAGGGAGTTCTTTGTAAGAACGAGGCTTGTTGCCATATATTTCACAATGATGAGGACAATTCATAGGTTTTAAGAAAAATTCTTCTCCTTCTTCGGGAGTATGAATTGGCTTGAAAGAATCTTTACCGTATTTTTCGTAGTGACCTGAAGTTACATACAAATCTTTTTTCCCTATATGTGGTGTTACAACTTGTACATACCCTCTTTCGGTTTGCTCTTTACGCATATATCGCTCAAGTCGTTCTCTTATCATTGTGCCTCTTGGCAACCATATAGGCAGCCCTTGCCCTACTTTATCAGAAAACATAAAAAGTTCAAGTTCTTTGCCCAGCTTACGATGATCTCTTTTTTTAGCTTCTTCAAGCATAAAAAGATATTCGCTTAGTTCTTTTGCCTTTGGAAAAGTAATTCCGTAAATACGAGTTAACTGCTTGTTTTTTTCATCACCTCGCCAATATGCTCCAGCTATATTTAAGAGTTTTACGGCTTTTATTTTTCCGGTTGAAGGTATATGTGGACCCTTGCATAAATCTGTAAAATTTCCTTGATGATAAAAA
Organism: Bacteroidia bacterium; assembly: GCA_020849295.1. Taxonomy (GTDB): domain Bacteria; phylum Bacteroidota; class Bacteroidia; order NS11-12g; family UBA9320; genus JABWCE01. Next base: position 38,574 of record JADLGN010000033.1, on the reverse strand, counting down.
GTAATTTGACCATCTTCAAGCCCTTCTATAAGTTCAAGTTTGTATTGGTCTCCTTTTTGGGTAAAATATTCAATTGCTTCCTTTTTTGATACTTCACGTCTGCTGTAAGTATTGTCAGCCGAAGTTAGTTCTTTCATTTTATTTTCTACAGCTTCAAGTTGGTCTGCAGTAAATGGCTTTCCTCCAAAATCAACATCATAGTAAAAGCCATTTTCGATAGGTGGTCCTATTCCGAATTTAATACCAGGGTATAATGCCTCAAGTGCTTCTGCCATAAGGTGAGCCGAACTATGCCAAAAAGCATATTTTCCCTCCTTATCATCCCAAGTAAGTAACTTTAGAGAACAATCTTTTTTTAATGGTCTGAAACTATCCCAAATTTCATCATTTACAAGTGCTGCCAAAACATTGCGAGCTAATCCCTCACTTATTTGTCTTGCTATTTCCATTGCAGTTGTTTCAGGAGTACATTGCCTTACCGAGCCATCAGGAAGTGTAATATTAATCATCTGTTTTTAATAAAAAGATTGCAAATTTAATCTATTTGATTAGAGTTTGTAAAGTGAAAAATTACTGATTGCTTAATAACAATAACTGTTCACTTATTTTATCTTTCAATTCGTCAATATTTGTTTTGTTTGATGCTGAAATAAATACAACAGGATTGTTTTCTTTAGACATCCAACTTTTCTTTAGCAGGTCAATGTCATAAATTGTTTTGTCTTCAAAAATATCTTCATTACTTGGCTGAGGATTATATTTATCAATTTTATTAAAAACAATTATTACAGGTTTTTGGGCTGCATTTATTTCAAATAATGTTTTGTTTACAATATCAATATGCTCTTCAAACCCATAGTGTGAAATATCTACAACATGAAGTAAAAGGTCGGCATCGCTAACTTCATCAAGGGTAGATTTGAAACTTTCTATAAGCTGATGTGGAAGTTTTCTGATAAAGCCAACTGTATCAGACAATATAAAAACCAGAGGTTTATTTTGATGATTAGAAGACGTAAATACAACTTTTCGCGAAGTAGAATCGAGTGTTGCAAAAAGTTTGTCTTCGGCTAAAACTCCTGCTTTTGTTACAAGGTTCATAAGTGTAGATTTTCCGGCATTTGTATATCCTACAATTGCCACTTTGTACATAGCATCGCGGTTTTTACGCCTTACTGCACTTTGATTTCCTATATTTTTAAGTTTGTCTTTTAGCAATGAAATTGTATTGCGAATTGCTCTACGATCGGTTTCTATTTCTTTTTCTCCCGCACCTCTTTGTCCTATACCACCTTTGAGCCTGTCAAGGTGTGTCCACATTCTGGTAAGACGTGGGAGCAAATATTCGTTTCGTGCAAGTTCTACCTGTGTTTTAGCTATTGCAGTACGTGCATTTTTTGCAAAAATATCAAGTATAAGCATACTGCGGTCTATAATTTTACATTTAAGAGAATTTTCAATATTTCTTATTTGCGATGGACTAAGCTCATCATCAAAAATTGCAAGGTCTATTTCATTTTCTTTTATATATTCAGCTATTTCCTCAATTTTACCCTGTCCCATATAAGTACGAGGGTTTGGCATTTCTAATTTTTGACTAAATGTTTTTATTGTATCGGCTCCGGCTGTTTTTGCCAAAAATGCAAGCTCTTCAAGATATTCAGCACACTTGCCTTTTTTATAGCTAACCAAATCAACTCCTACTAATACAGCTTTTTCGTTCTGTATTTTTGTGTCTATAAAACTTCCTTTCAATGTATTGACAAATTTATTTTAATGTGATTCCAAAAAATCGTGTTAAATTTTTTTTTAATTAATAGTTATAATTTTCTTTCTACCACATAATTTACTAGTAGATTTAAATATTGTGTCTTTTCGGGTATTTGAAGAGAATTTAATATATCAATTGATTTATTTTTATATTCATTCATTTTGTTAATTGAATAATCTATTCCACCACTTCTTATTACAAAATCAACGACATAATTTATGTCGTTTTTATCTTTACTATTATTTTTAATAATTCTAATAACCTTTCTTTTTGTATTATAATCTGTATTATTAAGTGAGTAAATAAGTGGTAGTGTCATTTTGCGTTCTTTAATATCAATAGAAACCGGTTTGCCTATATCATCATTGCCATAATCAAACAAATCATCTTTTATCTGAAAAGCAATTCCGGCATTAAGTCCAAAGTTTTTCATTTTTTCTATTTCTTCATCATTTGCCAGAGCAGATGCAGCACCTATAGCACAACAACTAGCAAATAATGAAGCAGTTTTTTTTGTAATTATTTCATAATATATGTTTTCATTTATATCAAGTCTTCTAGCTTTTTCAAGCTGGGTAAGTTCGCCTTCGCTCATTGCTTCTACTGCTTCTGACAAGATAGTGAGCAAATCAAAATCTTTGTTTTTTAATGCAAGCAATAAACCTTTAGAAAGTAAATAATCACCCACAAGTACAGCTATTTTATTTTTCCATAATGCATTTATTGAAAAAAAACCTCTTCGCGTATATGAAACGTCAACCACATCGTCATGTACAAGTGTAGCAGTATGCAAAAGTTCAACAAGTGCAGCACCTCTATACGATTTGTCATTAATATTTCCAAAAATATATGATGATAGCAAAACCAAAACCGGTCTCATCTGCTTACCTTTCCGTTTAACTATGTAATTCATAATTACATCAAGTAGTGCAACTTTGCTTTTCATGTTTTCACGAAATTTTCTTTCAAAAATTTCGAGTTCTGCAGAAATAGGTGCTTTTATCTGATCGAGGGTTACAGGCATATTTGCATAGCAAAATTAATTAATATTGTTTAATGGCTGCTTTTTTATTTTGCTTTTATTGTAAGTTTGCTACAATATTATGAAAGGAATAATTTTAGCAGGTGGTTCAGGCACAAGACTACATCCACTTACATTAGCAATGAGCAAGCAAATGATGCCTGTATATGACAAACCAATGATATATTATCCTCTATCAGTACTTATGATGACAGGGATAAGAGAAATTTTGATAATAAGTACACCCGATGATTTGCCTAAATTTGAAAAATTGCTTGGAAATGGCAGAAATTTGGGTTGTAATTTTTCATATAAAGTACAGAATGTTCCAAATGGACTTGCTCAGGCATTTGTATTAGGCGAAGATTTTATAGGCAATGATAAAGTTGCTCTTATTTTAGGTGATAATATTTTCTTTGGGAGCAATCTTAATGAATTGCTTGCTTTAAGTAAAAATCCTGATGGAGGAGTTGTGTTTGCTTATCATGTGTCAGATCCCGAAAGATATGGCGTAGTGGAGTTTGATGCAAATAATAACGTAATAAGTATTGAAGAGAAACCAACACAACCTAAATCAAATTTTGCTGTACCCGGTTTGTATTTTTATGACAATGAAGTGGTAAAAATAGCCAAAGCTCTTAAGCCATCAGCAAGAGGCGAATATGAAATTACAGATATAAACAAAGAATACCTAAAACAAGGGAAACTCAAAGTGGCTGTATTAAACCGAGGTACTGCGTGGCTTGATACCGGCACATTTGCTTCATTAATGCAAGCTTCGCAATTTGTACAGATGATAGAAGAAAGACAAGGACTGAAAATTGGCTGTATTGAGGAAATAGCCTTCAATATGGGTTTTATAGATAAAAATCAGCTCTTAAAAATTGCCGAGCCTCTGATTAAAAGTGGATATGGCATTTATCTTAAAAATTTAGTAAGTTGAATCAGGTTTCATTTTTTGACAGTTTAAAAAAAGTTTTCATTTTTTTTTATAATTCAGGAAAACATAAGTTTGCTTTTGTTTTATTAGTTTCATTTTTATCAATGATAATTGATTTAATCGGACTATACTTATTATATCTGGTTATTAGCAGCCTTTTGCAAGGTAAAGAAACATTTGAATTATGGTTTGGAGTAATTACATTTCCAATTCAAGATGGTATAATTTTATTTGGAATTTTTTATTTGTTCAAATTTGCTTTTTCAGTTATCAATTCGAGATTACAAATAAAATATTGTTTTAGTATTAATAAGAAAATTACTTCACATCTTATAAAGTATTACTACTCTTTACGCTTTGAAGAACTAAAAGCCAAAAATATGTCAGATATTTTAAACAAAGTATTTACTATAGGTGGTTTTTTTTCGGAATTAATTTTTCAAACGGTTATCATATTGTTTACTGATAGTATCTTGTCAGCAATAATTTTAGTTTTACTATTACTGTTCAACTATAAAATTTTAATTTTATTAGTATTTATTTTAGTGCCAATTTCTATAGTACTAATTTATAACAGTAGAAAAAAACTTAGCAATTCAGGCAATGAACTAATGCGTTACAATGAAAATTATCATCAAACTGTAGTTACGCTAATGCATGGCATTTTCGATATTAAAATTTCAGGAAGATTTAATCATTTTTTTAAAGAGTTTACTGCTAATATCACAAAACTACACAATACAAAAAAAGTGATTTTTTTAGAAAACAGCTATCCTTCTAAAGTTTTAGAGTTAGTCGTCATTTTTGGAATTATTGTATTGTTTTTTATTTCCCGAAAATTAGATATTTATACAAATATTTCGAGCTTAATGGCTGCATTTGCTACGGCTTCATTTAGATTAATTCCATCAGTAAACCGCATTATTTCTGGAATAAATTATCTGAAAATTTATAAAAACTATATAGATTTTATTGATACAACTTACAAAAAACAATTCGTATTAGCAGTTGATAGTAATATAGAAGATGAACAAATTAAATCTATTGAACTTAAAAATATTTCATTTTCGTACAGCGAAAATAAAGTAATAAATGATATTTCACTTAAACTGAATATAGGCGAAATTACATTGATTACAGGGAAATCAGGCTCTGGAAAAACCACATTGATCAATATTATTTCGGGCTTGATTAAAACTCATTCGGGCGAAATACTTATTAATGAAAAACCAATTAATAATTTTGGGAGTGAATTTATTTTCCAAAAAACTGCTTATGTAATGCAAGAACCTTTCTTCTTTTATGGAACAGTTTGGCAAAATATAGCATTTGGCAATGAACCGATAGATATTAACAGAATAATGTGGTGCATTAAGGCTGTTAAAATGGACGAATGGGTAAATAAACAAAGTAAAGGAATTGATACAATTATAGGAGATAGAGCAACAATGATAAGCGGAGGACAAAAGCAGAGGCTTGCCATTGCAAGAGCTTTGTATCGTAAAATTAATATATTGATATTAGATGAGCCGTCATCATCTTTGGATTTTGAAAATAAGAATGATATAATTTCATTTATTAAAGATATTACGAAAAACGAAAAACTAATTACAATTATAGTATCACATGATAAGGATGTGATAAATATTAATGATAAAACAATAGAAATCTTTTAAAACAATTTAATCTTTTTTATCAAATTGTGAGGTTCAAGTTCATTTAATTTTAAAGTGAAACAAATATTATCTCCGAATTTATTATTTGATAATGCCTCAGACTGAATAAATGGAATGTGTATTATTAAAATATCAGGAATTACATCAATAGCAATACCTGACGAAAATATAAACATTTGAGGATTACCCTTTGTATTGTACAGAAGCGAGTCTCTCATAAAACAAAAGTCAGAATAAAATCTAAGAGGTATTTTTCCTGGGATAGTAGTACTCAAGTTAAGCGTTGCAAAAGCTTTTGAAAAATTGCCTAATGTGCCTACAAGTTTCATATTGTCTTCTCCGGCTATAATATTTCTGCTCCAAAGTCCGCTGTTTGCACCTCTGCCTGCAAGTGCATTATCAAAATTGTAGTCATACAATCCATTTTTTGAGCCCAGACGATACATAAATAGTCCATTGTCAAATCCCTGCTTAGAAAAGAAAGTTCCTGTAAAAAACCGCACTGCAAAGCCTTTGTTTTTTTTCTTATAAGTTTTGAAATAGTTTACTTCTAAGCCAGGTTTCAAATATGCGCTATCTGACGATTTGTATTTGCCAGCTTCTACAAAAATTTTAAAAGAATAAGGGTTTATTACTTTTGAATTTGAATGATTAAAAGTAAATTTCAAATTGTGGTATTTAATATCTTCGGTGTTGTTTATAAACCATTGTTTTTTTCTGTTACTGTCTGGTTCTTCTGATATTTTCTCTAGCCATATTGCCTTTACATTGTTGTATTCAATTAACAGTGCATTATTAATTTTGCTTTTGGGATTTTTTGATTTGAAATTAATTTGGGTATATATTTTTGAACGATAATATTTGAATTTTTCAGAATTAGCCGCAGGCAAATACACAAAACTTGAGTTTTTCATTCCAATAATTATAGATTGAAAATGTTTTTTAGGGATTAATCTGTAATTCAAGTTTGCGTATCCATCTAATGTTTTAGAGCGAAATGAATAAAATGGCGAAAACCAATATTCAAATTTTTGATAAGGAAAAGTAAAATTGTGAATTGCCCCACCAAGCATAAATCCATTATGAATATTATAAGCAATAAGAGGCAAGGCATAAATTATAGTTTTATTAGTAATATCAAGACCAGAGCCGAGATTTATTTGTGGTTTGTAAATATGTCTGAATGCAATTCTGTTAATATATACATTGTTTTTTATGTTTGATTCAAAAATATTTTTGCTCTCATCAATAATTACATGAGTAAAACCATAAGTAGAATCGTATTTTACCAAGGTATCTGTTTGCGAAGACCATATTTTACATAGTTTTTTATTGTTTTCATAAAATGTAATAGAAACCGGCACACTGCTGTAATTCTTTTTTTTCAGCTTTATAGCAAACATGTTATTTTGTTTTTTTATACTTTTAATTTTAAAATCCATCTCTTGCTTATTGTTTAAAATATCATTAAAAAACCAGTTTAAATTTTTCCCTGATTCAGCTTCAAATATTTTTTGCATATCTCCGGGCAAGGGATGCTTGTATTTCCATAGATCAAAATACTTTCTATAACATTTAAAATATACATCTTCTCCGAGAAAGTCAGCAAGATGCTTTAATACATAAGCACCTTTGCCATATATTACAGTACCGTAGTCTGTTTCACTATAATCAGCAGAATTAAGAGTAATTGATTGAGATTTGTTTTCACGTAGTGCATTTATAGCCATTTGATATAAAGCTATTGAATTCAAATCAGCCATAATCGGATTTTTTAATTCAATAAATCTTTTTTTGCGATAGTCTGTAATAGTTTTTTCGGTAAAATAACTATTTACTGATTCATCCATCCATGGATATCTTCTTTCGTTACTTCCTATTATTCCATAAAACCAGTTGTGTCCAACCTCGTGAATAATTATTTCTTCATTCAGAATATCACAAACTGTAATCATAGGGTATTCCATACCTCCGCCAGCTTTTAGTTTACTGCGAACTACTGTTACGTGTTCATAAGGGTAATATCCAACCTTGTCAGAGTAATACATTACAGCTTTTTTAATAGATTCCATATTTTCATACGACAAGTCTTTGTAATCTTCACTAAAAATATATGTGTCTATGGTTTTACCACCTATTTCTAAATTACTATATCTTATTCCATATTGTTTTGAAGCAAACCATGCAAAATCGTGAATATTTTCCTGTTTGAATTTTAAAGTTTTTAGAGGGGTTTTACAAAAGGTATTTTCAATTACCCCGGTAGTTTTGCCTTTCATGTTTCTAAATAGCACTTCATAATTATCTTGTAGCTTACCAGTAGCTGCAACTACGTAATTTTTTGGCAATGTAATATTCACTTCAAAATTTCCATATTCTGAGTAAAATTCTCCTTGATTCAAATATGGCATAATGTTCCAACCATTTGTATCATAAACCGCAGGCTTTGGATACCACTGTGTGATATTGTAGCTATTGCCATAATGACCAAATCTTGAGAAAATATCAGGTATTTTAACTAAAAAAGGAGTTGAAATAATACACTTTTGCCCGCTTTGAAGAGACTTGTTTAGTGTAATTTTAGCAACATCAACATTTTTGGTATCAAAAGACCAAACTGTACTTTTCCCATCTATAAAAAAATCTAATGAGTCAATGTATCCTTTTTGTATATCAGTAGAATTTTTGAAATTAAAATTTCCCTCTTCCTGTAAATTTAAAGCAAATGAAGTAGAATTGTTTTTATAAGCATTGGGCCATAAGTGTATATAAATTTCATTTATTACATTAGGTGAGTTATTTTGATATTCTATGGTTTCAAAACCTCGCAATAAATGATTGTATTCGTCAAGCGATACATCTATTTTGTAATTTACTGTTTGTTGCCATTTTGCTTGAAAAACAGATTGAGACTGTACTTTATTAAATGCAAAAGCAAAAAGTACAGCAATTAGAAAGTGATAAAATTTCATTAATTTTTTTTAATATTTATTTTTTCAAAAATACTAATTGAAAAATCAAGTTAAGTGAAAGAAAGTTTATTTTTGTATAAATTTTTAATTATATGGAATTTGAAACCAATGATGAAAATGATATAAAAGATATTGTAAAAAAATATGAAGCACTATTGAAACAAGGTAGTGGCATATTAATGAGTGATGATGAACTTGAAGAGGTTGTAAATTATTATTATGTAAATAATAAAAATGCTCAGGCTCTTTTTGCTATTGAAAATTCTATATTACAATTTCCTTATGATTCTTACTTTTATTATATTAAATCATTAATTCTGTCAGAACAAGGCAAAATGAAAGAAGCAATAAAAGTAATTGAAATTGCAATTTCACTTGAACCATCAAATCCTTTGTATTATGAGCAAAAAGGAGAAATTTACGAATCGTTTGACAGGTACTCAAAGGCAATAGAGGTTTATAAAGAAGCTTTGAATTTAAAAATTGAAACAACTAAGTTTATTTTAAATATTTCATTATGTTATAAACATGATGGAAATGTAAAAGAAGCAAAAATTTGGTTGAACAAAGTAAATCCTAAAACTGAATTAGATAATCATTCAATTTTTGACACCATGTTAGGTTATCAATTGCTTGAAATGGAGGAAGAATGTATTAATTTTTTTACAAAATATACCGATGAATACCCATATTCAAGCGTAGGATGGTTTGCATTGGCAGAGTCGTATTTTAGTATTAAAAACTATAAAAAAGCTGTACAAGCAATGGAATACTCAATATTAATAAATGATGAATTTTACGAAGCATGGAATAAGAAGGGTATTTATTTGATTAGCGATGAAGAGTATATTAAGGCCATTGAATGTCTTACAAAATCAATTGAATTGAATAATTTAAACAGTGATGCATATAGCAATTTGGCTACCTGCTATCTGAAAACAGGAAATTTACAGGAAGCACTTAAAAACTTTAAAATATGTTTAAAACATGATAAAGAAGACCCTGACGCTTGGGCAGGTATAGCTAATATTTATATGGAAAATGAAGAATATACAAAAGCATTGCATTATATGAAAAAAGCTGTTGAAATTGATTTTGACTCAGATGAAAAACAATTACTCTTAGCTAAAATATATTTTTACCTCGGACAGGAAGACCAATCATTAAATATTTATAAATCTATATTGTTTGAAAATAACTCAACTCCGCAGTTGTGGATAGATTGGTCGTATATGATTTGGTGTAATGACGATAAACCAAATGCAATATCAATGCTTAAATACGCTATAATAAATGAAGAATTTAATGCAGAACTTTTATATCAACTTGCTGCATTTTGTCTTTTAACCAAAAAAATTAAAACCGGAAAATCATTTCTCGAAAAAGCATTAGCATTAAATTTCAATAAGAAAGATTTGTTTTTTAAATTTGCACCCGAATTTATCAATTCATCTGAGATAAATGAGTTGATTGAATTATATAATCCCAAAAATCATTTAACGTAAAAATTGAATTATAAATTAAGCAAAATACCCCGCAGAACAGCCAAACCAAGAGAAAAAGGACTTACTATGGTTATGGATAAAGGTTTAAGTATGCGAGAAGTTGAAGATTTTTTATCAATTGCATCTTCATATACCGATTTAGTAAAACTGGGCTTTGGTACATCTTATGTTACACCAAATCTGAAAGAAAAAATCAAACTTTACCAGCAAGCTAATATACCTGTATATTTTGGAGGTACTTTATTTGAAGCATTTGTAATACGAGGCCAGCTTGACGATTATATAAGTTTGCTAGATAAATATAAACTAACACATTGTGAAATAAGTGATGGGTCAATAGAAATATCGCAAGAACAAAAATGTAAATACATTAAGCAGCTTTCAAAATATGTAACTGTACTATCGGAAGTAGGCTCAAAAGATGCAGAAAAAATTATACCACCATACAAATGGATAGAAATGATGCAGTCAGAACTTGATGCCGGTGTTTGGAAAGTAATAGCCGAAGCAAGAGAAAGCGGAAATGTCGGAATTTTTAGAGGAAGCGGCGAAGTTCGTTCGGGTCTTGTAGAAGAAATCCTTACAAAAGTACCTCAGGAAAAAATAATTTGGGAATCTCCTCAAAAATCACAACAAGTTTGGTTTATCAAACTATATGGTGCAAATGTAAATCTTGGAAATATAGCTCCTAATGAAGTAATCCCACTTGAAACTCTTAGATTAGGTTTGAGGGGCGATAGTTTTAATTTTTTTATTTAAAAAACTCCTTTTTTTTAAATTTGGATATTTAATACATTTTATTTAATTTGTATTGCAAATCAAGAAAATATGAAAAAATTTATTTTATTTTATTTAGTTTTTTTAACTTTTCATAGTTATTCAAAAATATGGAAAGTAGGGAAAACAAGAACTTATACAAGTCCAAGCAAAGTAAGTACTTTAGTTTCAAATGGTGATACTGTTGATATAGATTCAGGACTTTACACAATGGATGTTGCAAAATGGACAGCAACTGATTTGCTACTTAGAGGTATAAATGGCAGGGCAAGACTTGATGCTCAAGGTAAAAGCTATGGAGACAAGGCAATTTGGGTAATAGCAGGTAAAAATACAAAAGTAGAAAATATTGAATTTTTCAATTGTAGAGTACCTGACCATAATGGAGCTGGTATAAGATTGGAAGCTGCAAATCTTACAGTAATAAATTGTTTTTTTCATCATAACGAAATGGGATTTTTGGTTGGAGATATTGCAAATTGTAAGCTAATTGTTGAACATTCTGAATTTTCATATAATGGATATGGTGACGGATACTCTCACAATATTTATGTAAACCATATTGATACTTTTTTATTCAGATACAATTACTCTCACGATGCCGATGTAGGACATGAAGTAAAAAGCCGTGCATACAACAATTATATTTTATACAATCGTATTTCATCAGAAAAAGGCAAAGACAGTAGAAATATTGATTTGCCAAATGGTGGCAGAGCTTTTATAATAGGTAATATTATAGAACAAGGTGCAAATTCTCAAAACTCAAACATGATTGGGTTTGGGCTTGAAGGTCTTTCTAATCCGGGAAGTCATAAGGTTTTTTCTATTAATAATACTATTGTAAATAAGAAGAATAGTGGTTCAGTTTTCGATTTTAAAGCCGGAACTGATTACCTGAAAGCATATAATAATATTTTCTATGGAACTATTAAATTCACTACAGGTACATTGCCAAATATACTTGACTCGGCCTCAAATATAAGTCCGTACACTTTGTTTATAGATTTTGATAATTTTGATTTTAACCTAACCAAAAATAGTACAAATGCATTAAACAAAGGTACTGATCCCGGAAAAGAAGGTAGTTTTTCTTTATTGCCTGATAAAATTTATGTACATCCAGTTTCTGAAGATAACAGATGCAGTAATTCTACATTAGACATAGGAGCTTATGAATATTGTTCTTCTGTTTACAATAATTCAAAACTTAAAAAAATAATAAAAATATACCCTAATCCTGCTTCAGATAATGTTTTTATTGAAAATATGAAAAATGGCAGTTTTAAAATTTTTAGTATAAACGGAGAATTGATTTTATTTGGTAATTTTAATTTAATGATTGATGTGTCAACAATTCCTGCAGGTATTTATTTAATCAATATTTACTCTCAAAATAAAAGCGTTCATTCAAGGTTTATCAAAAATTAATAGGTAATTTTTATTTTTATTTTGCTACCCTTTTTTTGAGCAGAAGTAAAAATAATTATTTTTTTTATTGCCGAAATACAATAATTTTTCCAGAAAGGGTCATATTGCAATAATTCTACATTTGCGTATAGGTAACAAAATGGCAAAGTTTTAAATGATTTTTCACCACTTTTTAAGATGTATGAATTCGGCGTTTCATATAAGTTAAACTTAAAAAAATCGCTTTTTATCACAGCATTTACACTATCTGTTTTGTTTTTAAAAAGCTCTAAATATAAGCCAGGATAAACTTTTTGCCTTACATTGATTTTTTGAGTAAGCTTAAAATCAGCATCCATATCGTAAGTAATCACTTGCTCGTTTGATGTTATAGTATCCAATACTTCTAAATTCACATGATTTACTGGTTTAGCCATAATATTTTTAAAAGAATTTTTAATTTCTGAAGGTAAAATTTTAAATGAATCAATATTACTAAAAACCCATGGACAGCTCAATTTCATTATACATTTTTGGTTAATTTCGGGTATAAAATTATTACCATTTGGTTTGTAATTTTTTTGTATCAGACTTATTATAGTTTCATCTTCACTTATATTTATTGATATAAATGCTTTTTCTTTTATTGGAAGAATATTTAAAAGTGGAAATAAATTAGTATCAGGTTTTATAAAACCATAAATTGTACTTTTTTTATTTGTCTCATCTTTTAGTTCATCTGTAGATAGTTTATTTGAATTATTCGAAAAAAATCCGTTTTGGACATCAGGCATTTTGTTGCTTAATAATATCATAGGCCAATCAAAACATAGAAAATAATTGTTTTTTAATACAGTATATTCGAAATTTTTATTTGTAACAATTTTTTGATTTTTCTTTTTTAGATAATTATAAAAAGCTTTTTTAGAAACTCCGCACCAAGCAACAGAATAATAAGTATTCTTGCCAAAAACTACAAAATTACCGAGTGGATTAAACCCAGAGACGTCTATTATCTTTTGTGTTTGAACAATAATTCCGCTTTTTGCCGTTTTTACCAGAGTATCTCTTTTTAATAAATCAAGATATGTAATTTCTTCTGATATTTTTTTCTTGTTTATGGTTATACAAAAGCTTACATCTTTAGGTATGTGTGTTAAAACATCTATTCTTGATATGTAAAATGTATATATAAAATATCCGACTATTGCCAATACAAAAAGCCCAAAAATGATATATATAATTTTCTTTTTCATAGCAATAAAAACATGCGTTTTTATTTAAAACAAAAACAATAATACTATAAAATTTTATAATGTAATTTTATTTAATCTTATTCAAATCATCGAATAAGTTTAAAATTTCAAGTAAACTACTGTTTTCTCGGTTTTTAAGTTCAATCGAAACAGATGTTTCACTTTGGTTAGATTTTATTGGTTTGGCATAATAAAATCCATTGTTAATTTTTTCGCCAAGTTTATTAAGAAATGCAGAATTGCCAAATTCTTTGGTTTCATTGTTTTCTGCCATAAGTTTAAACATTATTGAAGCGTCCCAAAAACCAAAACTTGAACTTGATAAATACGAATTGTATGTATTTGCAACTACCCTTGTTGATGAAAGGTTTCCGTAAATTTGTTCTTTAGCAAGCTTTTTATCATTAGTTATAAAGAACAAATTGTCTTTGGTAACAATAAAAAAGCTACTGTCTATTTCATTTTTACCTGAATTAATAGTCCAAATATTTTTACCGTTTTCTTTTATAGCTTCAAGTCGGTTTAGCAATGAAATAATTTTATCGAGATTTGACTTATTCTCAATTGTGAGAATATATACAAACTCAGGAATATATTTAGTTTTGGTTTGCTGTACAATTCGGCTCTCAAAAGTTAAAGAATCATACTCCCACGTATTGAATGTTTTAAGATAAGATTTCATTCCGGTAAATGCAAGTGCAGCATCACCTTTAAAAGTGTGAAAAATTACATCTTTGTTTATAAACAAATCAAGTAATTCAAGCCCAATTGCAAATTTTTTATCTGCATTATTGTTGCTTTCTATAGCCCTTTTAAAAATATCAATGTAAAAATCTGACCATGCTTCTACATTTATACTCATACAGGTAAGTCCCATAAGATTATCAGATTTAATATATTTGAAAAATTCAGGATTTATATTGCCGTTATTTATCTTTTCAATATGAGCTTTTAATTTATTATTGAATTCGAAATTAAAATTCATTTCTATTTTACCTTTTTCAAAGTTTCCAATTCCAAAAAACTTATTGTTATCAAATAATTCAGAGAGTGTGTTTTGTTTTTCAACAACAATTTCTTTCTTATTTTTTGCTGTATCATTATTTTGATAATAATTTTTTCTCTTATCAAACATCGAAATTAGTTTTTTTGAGTAAACACTTAATGGTATCCACAGGGTAAAATCATTTCCTGTATTATAAACATCGGCAAATCCCTTGTCTGCTATCATTTGTGTGTTATTTTTTTGTGTAAATAACTTTATATGGTTTTGAGACATTTTTTCATCATGCAAATGCCAAAATTTTGCTTCCTTTTCTCTTAGTTTAGCTGTCCAGTTTCTTTCAAATTGCTTAATTAATGAATCATTACTATAATCGTAATCGTAATAAGGCACGTCTGGCAATACTTCTTCTATTACAGTAGAATCAATTATTTCATTTGAGTCAAAATTTTCCTCATTTTTTTTATCCAATATAGTGTCAGATTTAATTACTTCGTTTAAATCCGGTGGAATTTGGTTTTTTGAATATCTAATACTGTCTATAATATTAATTACTTTGTTTCTTTCTATGTTATAAAGCTCTTCGTCATTGTATGAGTAGTAGTATGGACGGCTCCATATTGAAATCAATGCTACATTTTTTGAACAAGAAATACTTAAACTGTTGTTGTAATTTAATATTTCGAATTTACCGTATTTAGAAAATTTCAATTCATTTTTTATTGTCCCCAATATTTCAGTTACTCGTTTTTTAAAAAGTTTATTATTTGTTATTGAAACAACATAAGTAAAATTACTTATTGAGTCGTGGTTTTCGCTAAATAACAAAATTTTTCCTTTTACATTAAAACCGGCTTTTTCAGGCATCCTAAATAATTCTTTAATAAAAGCCTGTGTATTTACCGTATTGTCTTTATTTTTATTTTGTAAAAAGGAGTAATTTCCCAAATCATTAAAATTAATTTTTTGTGAAAGAGATGCAAGATTTATCGAAATTACAAAGTCAGCATTTGCAGGTACGAGTTTTTCGGGAGTTTGCGAATGGGCAATGATTGAAATTAATAATAAAATTAAAATTAGATATTTTTTCATTTATTTTATTGTTATAATGTTTGATATAGTTTCTTTTCCGTTTATTAAATTTAGCAAATTACAACTTATCATTATTGCATTTTTGCTTGCCGAAATTTTTGAGTTTTTGTTACTGTAAGTTTCTATCGTGTTTTCAAACCTGTAAATAGCGGTGTATTTTGCTTTAGAAAATATTTTTTTAACAGTATTTTTATTCATTTTTTTAATTTCTGTTTTGTCAATTTCTGTTGTGTTTCTTTGCATTTTATTAGTTTCAAATCTAAAAATATTATTAAGAATTAATTTGCTTCTTTTGTCAATATTATTCAATGAATTACTTATACCTTTTTCAAGATTTTGACAATTGTCAAAGTCGGTTTTTACTTCAAAAATCCAGTTTTTAAAATCGCGTTTAACAATAATATTGCTAAGCCCTTCTGAGTTTTTTAATGTTTGCTCTACTTTATTCAGTTTATCATTTATTTCTTTTATTTTGGGTATTTTAAAACCTGAGTTACTGTCAAGTTTCATTAGTGAGTTTATTTCTGTTTTACTTTCACTTAAATTAATAACATATTTAAAAGTTCCTGAACCGTTTTTTTTAAAACTAATATCTTCTAAAATCTCAAAACATGACGAAAGACATGTTAGTAGCATTAATAATAATAATGATTTTGTCATATTCACAAAATATTGCAAGGTTTAATAAAACCCGCCATCTTTAAAAATTTTTTTGTCTGCGTCAGTATAAGAATTTGTTTTATCAATGCTATCTTTTATTAATATTCTATACTTGCTTTGTTCAGCAAAATATTTAAGGATATTTTTGGCTGGAGCAGCCAGCCGCCCGTTGTTGCTAAGTGCAGCATCAAGCATTTTTGAAATTGAAGATTGATTGCAAATTCCAAGTCTTTTTAGTGCTTCCATTGCAGCTATTCTGGTACGGAACTCATATAAATCTGACGATAACTGTTCGAGTGTAGCAGTATTTTCAATTGCATTGTAATTGTTCAAAACTGAAAGTTCTAGAAATTTTATATACAAGTTATTATTTTGACCATATATTTTTTTATTTATATATAAATCTTCAATTTTCTTTAAGTAATCTATTGCTTCATTTTTAAAATCAGAACACAGCCTTAATAATGACTTTTCAATAATATCGTAAGAACCCGTTTCTATGTACCTAACAAGAATTTTCTTTAAGTCAGGTGCTATATTCTTTATATTATTTATAAATGGTTTTGCAATTTCAGAATTAAATCCTGCCGCTTCAGAAACTAAAAAATCTTGCGAACTTTCGTCAATAGCAAGTTGTGCTATAATTTCAGCTTTAATTGGTACAAATTTTTCACGCTTATAGGCTTCAATCAGTGCAATTCTTTTTGTTTCTGTTTTTGTGTTTTTCAATTCAAGTAATGCGTCATATCTATCTATCATACTGTCTGCTTCTAAAAATTGAGCAAGCAGTTCTTCATTGCTTTTATTAAAGGTTACTTTTTTTGTGATTTCACAATTTTCATCAAAAAGTACAAAAGCTATTTGCTTGTTGTATTCATTAGGAATAGCTACAGTTTGAGTTTGTTTATCAATCCAAAATTGTTTTCTTGATACACTTCCATCTTTATAATAAACAGCAAAATTTATTGGCATTTTAAACACTTTAATTAATTCATTTATTTTATGAATTTGCTCAACATTAATATTTGTAAATCCTTCTACTTTGTTATATGATATTTTGTAATGTGGCTCGCCTCCTCGATATATCCACTGGTCAAAAAACCAATCAAGGTTTAATCCGGTTGCATCTTGAATAGATTTTTCGAGATCTTTTGATTCTACATTTTTATAAGAATATTGTGTAAGATAATATTTAATAGTTTTCTTAAATGCTTCATCTCCCATAACGTAACGCAACATACTTAGAACAGAACTGCCTTTTTGGTACACTCTTGAAGTTCCTCCCGACGAATGTCTTATTGGAAAATTATCATTTTCTGAAGCTTTAATGGCAGAAATAATTTCTTGTTTGTTTATAAATTTTTCTTTGTCTGAGCCTTCTATTAAACTAAAAAATCGCTTTGAATAAAATGTTGCAAAACTTTCTTGAAGCCAAGCATCTGTTCCTGTACGGGCTGTTATCAAATCTCCAAACCATTGATGTGCAAGTTCGTGAGCATTTACACTTATATAATTTCTGTCTTCAAAGGCTTTGCTATCAACATTAAAAAAATCGCCAAAAACTGTAGCAGTTGTATTTTCCATTGCTCCATAAATAAAATCTTGAACCATAACTTGCGAATAGCTTTCCCAAGGATATGCAATTCCGGTTTCCGACTCAAAAAATTCTATTATTTTTTCAGTATGAATACTCGTAGGTTCTACTTTTTCCGGCAACTCAGGATAATACCAGAACGATACAGGTACACCTGTTTTTGTTTTTGTTTTTTTAACAGAATATTTATCAATTGCAAGCATTAGCAAGTATCCGGCATGAGGTTTTGTCATTGCATAATGCCAAATTTTAGTTTTGTCATTTTTGTTTTTTACGCTTTTCAATATTCCATTTGAAAGTACGTTGTATTCTTTGTCAAAAGTAACTATGGTTTCTGTTGTAAATTTATCATTCATATTGTCGTACATCGGTATCCAGTGTCGATTGTCTATGCCTTGCCCTTGAGTCCATATTTGTTTTCTGGTTTGATTTCGTGCATCAGTAATGTTTTGATTTTTCCAACCTATAAAATAAATTCCTCTTTTAGGAGTAGCTTCGTAAGTAAATGTGAGATTGTATATATTTTCACTTGATAATTTTTGATTAAAGTAAACCGTAACCCCATCTGTATTTGTACTAAATTTACACTCTTTACCGTCTATAATTGCTGATAGTATTTTTATTTGAGGGGCATCAAAAAATAATGTATCAATATTGTTCCTTAATGCTATAAAAGTATGAGTAACCTTACCTGTAACTTTGCCATTTGGGCAATCAAACGAAACTTCAACTTTCATATTTGTTATGTCGGCAGAGTGCTCACGAGAGTGGTCGTACGGATCGTTAATATAGGTTTTTACATCATTTTGTGCATTGCCATATAAGGCAAAAACAGAAAGCATAATTACTAATTTTATGATTTTCATATATAAAAATAAAGCCTACGAATGTAATTTGTAGGCTTTAAATTTTAAAGATATTTACAAATTTATTTCTTTTTGTGAGAATTTAATTTTTCGTCTTTGTACAACAACTCTAAAATATTTGGCAGGTTTTCTACATCAATACCTTTTAGTTTTATTCTTTTGTCTTTGTCAAGTATAAAAATTTGAGGAGTAGAAATGAAAAAATAATTACGGCGATATGTGCTTGTTCCGTACATATTTGCCACATTTATGTATTTAAGTTTGTGATCTTTTAAGTATTTTTTCCACCCTGCCCAGTCGTCTTGAGTATAAACTGAGTAAACTTCAAATTTTAGTCCGGCTTTATTCAATGAGTCGTAAAGAACATTTAGTCTTGGCATAGATTTTTGGCAATGTCCACACTGGTGATCCCAAAAAATAAGAACAATAAATGGTGAATTTATTGAATACAAATCTATTTGTTTATTGTAAGTACTGTCAAATAAGTTTGTAATAGGAGGTGCAATTTCGTCACAAAGTGTAGGTCTTATTTTTACTATATGTTCACACATTTTTCTTACCATAGCTGTATCAGCCCAAGGTGTTTTGCCGGCACAATAATAATTAGTACCCATATAATGAAGCACTTTGTCCATACAAACAATTTTTGAATCTTCAAAATGATTTGTAATCCATGAAACCGAATATCTGAATAAGTCTTTAGCTCCTGCAGTTTCTATTTTTTTTAGTAGTTTATCTGTTTCTTTTATAATTGTATCAGGCACTTGTACAAATACACTGCTAAAGAAATATTTCAATTTATTATGAAATACAGGTGAACGCAACAATCCGTCTTCGCCCAAATCTATATTATCCCAATAATGGTTTTTATAAAAATTATATTTATAATTAGAATCAACAAGTGAGCCGTCAGGTTTGCGCAATGGTTCTGGAGTGGGAACATCAATAAACGAGCGGTATATTTTTGATATAAAAAGTGTTGGGTTTGTTTCACTCAGAGTTTTTCTTTTGTCTTGAATCAAACTGTCTATAACTCTGTATTGAGCTTGAATTTTAAGAGTATCTTTTTTGGTTTTAGCAAACTTCATTTTTTCTTTTAAAACTTCAAAATCTACTGATTTTTGACTAGCAAATTTGTTAAAATCAAAAAATACACGATTCTCTTCAGAGTTTTTTATTACAAAATTGTCAATATCAAAAAGTGTATCAGTTTCTAGTGTAAATTCTTGCTCTTTATTAGAAATTACAAATTCAAAATAATTGTGATCAGGTGTTACAAGCAGATATATACCATTAGGCAAAATGTTTTTTCCCTTAAAAACCATTACTCCGTTTTTATCTGTTTTTGCTGAGTCTTTTAATTGATTTTTATCGGCATAGTAGTTTGCAAGCAAACAAGTTGAATTTGCCTTTAATCCTTTAATTTTTATAGTGATTTTATACCCTTGAGAAAAAACTGTGTTTGATAAAATTAATATTGTTGATAGAAAAAATATTTTTTTAATCATGTTATTTTTAAATGAAGATGCAAATTTATAAAATGATGTTAACATATTTTTGTAATTATAAAATTTATAAAATTCAAAAATTGTGCCTAAGTATGGAATCAATAAGTTTTTTCGAATCGGTTTATGAGGTTGTAAAGCTAATTCCAAAAGGAAGAGCTACAAGTTATGGTGCAATTGCTAAATATTTAGGTACTGCAAAATCGAGCAGAATGGTAGGTTGGGCTTTAAATCAATCTCATTTTTTAACTGAAAAAATACCGGCACACCGTGTAGTAAACAGAAACGGAATGTTGACAGGAAAAGCTCATTTTGCAAACCCCGAGCAAATGAAAATTTTACTTGAAAATGAAGGTTTGATTATTAAAAATGATACTATCCAGAACTTTAAAAATGTCTTTTGGGACCCATCTATCGAGCTTGATGTGTAATTTCTTTACCCAAATAATTTAATTTTTAAATTCAAAGTTTATTTATACCTATTCAACAGAAAATCATAAAAATATTTTTTTTATATAAAATTATTAATGAGTTTTGAAACCCTTAAAAAAACAACAATTATGCATATAAGAAAAATAACATGGGTTTTAGTACTTGTAGCATTATCAAAACTAGTTAGCGGACAAAATTCTGCTCCCGAAAATTGGTTTAATCTTGATAAAAAAGAAGATAAAGTACAAGGTATGAGTACAGAGGTAGCATACAAGAAGCTGTTAATTAATAAAAAATCAACTACAATAATAGTAGGTGTTTTGGATAGCGGTGTTGATGAAGACCATGAAGATTTGAAAAATGTAATGTGGATAAACGAAGATGAAATAGCAGGAAACGGAATTGATGATGACAAAAATGGATACATAGATGATATATACGGTTGGAATTTTTTAGGAGGTAAAGATGGTAAAAATGTAGATAAAGACTCTTATGAAATAACAAGAATTTTTAAAGTTAAAAATGAAAAATTCAAAAATATGCTAGAGTCTTCAATGACCGATGCAGAAAAGGAAGAATATAAAGAGTTTTTAAAAATTAAAGCAGAATTTATTGAAAAAAGCATACAGGCAAAAACAATGTTTGAAATTATGTCTAAGTCGAAAAAGAATTTTGAAGCTATAGAAGAAGCCATAGGTAAAGGCGAAAATTTAACATTAAATGACCTTAAAAATTACAATCCATCCGGTACAAAAGAAAATGCAATTAAAATGAAACTTATTAGCTTCATTGAGTCAGGAATAACATATTCTGATTTAAAAAAAGAGCTTTTAGGTACGTATGACTATTATGATAAACTGGCTAATTATGCATACAATCTCGATTTTGACCCAAGATATATAGTTGGGGATAATTACAATGACCAGACAGAAAAATATTATGGGAATAATGATGTTACTGGACCTGATGCGGCTCACGGTACTCACGTGGCAGGTATTATTGCAGCCCAAAGAGACAATTATATTGGTATTAAAGGCGTTGCAAATAATGTAAAAATAATGTCGGTAAGATGCGTACCTGATGGCGACGAAAGAGATAAAGATGTAGCAAATGCTATTATTTACGCTGTTGATAATGGTGCCAAAGTAATAAATATGAGTTTCGGTAAAGCATTTCCTTGGAGCAAAAAAATAGTAGATGATGCAGTAAAATATGCAGAATCAAAAGATGTTCTTCTCGTTCATGGAGCCGGAAATGACGGAAAAAATATAGATGAAAATATTAATTATCCTAATCCAAATTATCAAAACGAAAACAAAAAAGCTCAAAATTGGGTTGAAGTTGGGGCTTACTCATGGATAAACAACAACAAAAATAAAATTGCAAATTTTTCAAATTATGGCAAAAAAAATGTTGATGTATTTGCTCCGGGAGTTAGCATATATTCTACAACTCCGGGTTCTAACTACGAATCGTTTGACGGTACAAGTATGGCTTCGCCATGTACTGCCGGTGTTGCCGCTCTTATTAGGTCATATTATCCTGACCTTACAGCTGTACAAGTAAAAAAAATATTATTAAAATCAACTGTAAAAATTAAAGGAAAAGTAAATCTTCCGGGTAGTGAAAAAATGACCAAACTTAGCAAAATATCAGTAACCGGTGGTTTTGTTAATGCATATAAAGCTTTGAAAATGGCTGATAAAATGAGTAAGTATTAAACATGATTTAATTATTATTATTTTTTATTTTTTTATAAAAACTGATAAGTTTACTTTTTCTTTTTTTTAAGTATCAATTTTAAAAAATTTATATATGAAAAATTTATTGCTTATAACTATTTTGTTTTCTATAATTTCATGCGGAAATGCATCTCGTAATGTTGATAGTAAAGTTAGTTTTACTCCGCCTGAGGTGTCAGACGAATCTTCTATAAGCGAAACTTCTGAATGGGCTGCAACAGATGCAAACAAAAACTCAGAGCCAGATGCACAAAAAGACCTAAACAAATCTGTTCAAAAACTAATTAGAAACGGATATTTAACTATTGAAGTTGATAAATATAAAGAAACACGTAAGAAAATAAGTGATATAGTAAAACAAAACGGGGGATATATAGGAAACGAATCTGAAACTAACGAAACATATAGGCTAACAAATGATTTAACAATAAGAATTCCTTCTGCAAACTTTGATAAAGTTATGGAGCTAATAATAAATGAATCAATAAAAACTGATAGTAAAAGAATAGAAGTAACAGATGTAGGAGAAGAGTACGCTGATCTTACTACGCGAATGGCAACCAAAAAAGCCGTAGAAAAAAGATATCTTGATATATTGTCGAAAGCTAATAAAATAACAGATATACTTGAAGTAGAGGAAAAATTAAGAGTAATAAGAGAAGAAATAGAGGCTGCCGAGGGTAGAATTAAATATCTTGACAATCAGGTATCGTTCAGCACAATACAGCTAAGTATGTATAAAACCTTAGATACACAATATACTCCGCCGTCAGGTCCTAGTTTTTTAACCAGGATATGGAAAGGAATAGTGCAAGGTTGGGAAGGAGTAATTAATTTTATAATTGGACTTGTTTACTTGTGGCCACTTTGGGTAATTATAGCATTACTTATTTACTGGATTAAAAAAAGAAAAAAAGGTTTTAATTTTTTTAGATTTAGAAAAAATAAAAATACGGAAAATAATTAATTATTGATTGCTGCAATTCCCGGAAGTTCTTTTCCTTCAAAATATTCAAGCAAAGCACCGCCTCCGGTTGATACATAACTTACTTTGTTTTCAAGCCCGAATTTATGTATTGCTGCTGATGAATCGCCTCCACCAATTAAAGTAAAAGCTCCGTTTTGAGTAGCTTCTGCCAGCGAATACGCTATTTGTTTAGTTCCGTTTTCAAAATTACTCATTTCAAAAACTCCCATAGGACCATTCCATAAAATTGTTTTACTTTCAGCTATAGCAGTTTTATATGTTTCTATTGCTTCTTTGCCAATGTCAAGTCCCATCCAAGACTCAGGTATTTCATTGCTTGCAGAATTTGAAATTTTTGCATCATTACTAAAATTATCAGCTATTACAGAGTCTTGAGGTAAATAAATTTTTACACCTTTTTCATTAGCTTTTGCTAATATTTCTTTTGTAAGATCAATTCTGTCATTTTCTAATAATGAACTTCCGATATTTCCTCCCATAGCTTTAATAAAAGTGTAAGACATACCGCCTCCAATAATAATATTATTGGCAATGTTAATCAGATTTTCAAGAATTAATATTTTATCGCCTGCTTTTGCTCCTCCAACTATTGCGGTAAAAGGTCTTTGAGGGTTTTTTATAACTTTTTCAGCATTTTCTATTTCTTTAGCCATAAGAAATCCAAAACATTTTGAATTTTTAAAATAATCAGCAATTACAGCTGTACTTGCATGTGCTCTGTGTGCTGTTCCAAAAGCATCATTTACATAAAAATTTCCAAATTTTGAAAGTTTTTCTGCAAATTCGATATTTCCTTTTTCTTCTTCTTTATAAAATCTTAAATTTTCGAGAAGCAAAACTTCCCCGTTTTTTAGATTTTTAGATAATTCAATTGCATTTTCCCCTATGCAGTCATCAGCAAATTGTACCGATGTATTTAATAAATTACTGAGATGATTAACTAAATGTTTTAGGGAATACTTTTCTGTTGGACCTTCTTTTGGTCTTCCGAGATGTGACATAAGTATTACAGAACCTCCATCTGCCAATATTTTTTTTATTGTTGGTAATGCGGCAGTTATTCGCGAATCATCAGTTATTTCAAATTTTTCGTTTAAAGGAACATTAAAATCAACTCGTATTAGTGCTTTTTTGTTATTAAAATTTATGTTTGCTACTGTTATCACTTTTTTATTTTCTTTTTTATTTTTTTCTTTTGTTAAACTCGCTCATAGCATCAAACTTAATTGCTTTATCACCTTTTCTTAAAATTCTTATTGAGTAAATAATATCATTTGCTTTAACAATAAAAGGTATTTCGTTGCCAGAAATAAGTTCACCAAAAATTGTATGCACTCCGTCAAGCCATGGTGTTGCATTTAGTGTAATAAAAAACTGGCTTCCGTTTGTGCCTGGTCCTGAATTTGCCATTGCCAGCAATCCTGCACGATCAAGTTTTAAGTCTGAAAACTCATCTTTAAATTGATATCCAGGACCTCCTTGTCCATTTCCCAGTGGGTCGCCACCCTGTATCATAAAATTTTCTTTATCGCCGTTTGATAGGCTAATTACTCTATGAAATTTCAAGCTGTCATAAAATGGCATACCAGGTTTTCTGAATGTATTAGGCATTTTACCTTCGGCAAGTGCTATAAAATTAGCTACTGTCATTGGTGCTTTATCTTCAAATAGTTTTGCAATCATTAAACCTCTTGATGTGTTTATTAGGGCATATAAACCATCAGTAGTATCAATTTTTATTATTTCATCTTCAATTATTTCATCTTCATCATTTGTTGATTCTGGCTTTTGAGTACAGGATATTATAAAAATAAACCCAAAAAAAATCATTAATATTTTTGACAATTTCATATTTTTTAATTTGAAAATAAGTTTTGCAAAGATAATGAAATATAGAGTTTATTTTTGTGCCTATGTCAAAGCCTCTTTCATTAAAGATAGGTAATTTTTTGTATAAAAATTTGTTTCCTGTTTATAATATTATTTATCCTGTTTTTAAGAAAAATCAAGATGCAGAAGAAATAGAATTTCTAAAACAAAATATTACGAAAGGCAATATAGTACTTGATATTGGAGCTAATATAGGTTTTTATGCAAAAATCTTATCAAAAATTGTAGGCAATGAAGGCAAAGTACATTCATTTGAACCTGATAAAATTAATTTTAATTACCTAAAAAAAAATCTTAGAAGCTATACAAATGTAGTGCTGAACAATAAGGCTGTAAGCGAAAAACATGATATAATAAAAGTTTATAAATCAAAAGATCTGAATGTTGACCATCGCACTTATCCTATTGAAAATTATGAGTCAATAGAAGAGATAGAAGCAATAAGTATTGATGATTATATAAACTCTGCTTACATAGTTGATTTTATAAAAATGGATATTCAGGGATATGAAATTTCAGCACTGAAAGGTATGGCAAATACAATTAAAAGAAATCCTAAAATTACATTATTGCTTGAGTTTTGGCCCTTCGGTTTACATGCGGCAGGGCATACCACAAAAGAGTTTTGTGATATGATTATTTCTTATGGTTTGAAAATATATTTTCTAGAAAAAGGCAATTTATCTGTTTTTGATTATTCAAGCATAGAAGAATATGAAACATGGGAATGGGGACAGTATAAAAATATTGTTGTAAAATTTTAAAGTATCAAAACTTTATTAAAACCTGATTTTTTTCTACTTTTTCGCCTTGTTTTACTTTTACTGAAGTTACTATTCCATCCCCTGTAGCTTTAATAACATTTTCCATTTTCATTGCTTCAAGAATTATTAAACTATCTCCTTTATTTATTTCGTTACCCTCATTAACAAGTATTTTTAAAACTAAACCCGGCATGGGTGCTTTTATTTCGTCCATCCTGTTTTCATTTAGGTTGTCCATACCCATTTTTATAAGTAAATCTTCAAGGTCGTTTTTAAGTTTAATGTTATGTTTTTTATTATTTACTTCTATTATAAGATTGTGTTTTTGCTTTTCTATTACTTTTATATTATAAGAAAAACCATTGTGCAAAGCGTGAAAAGTACCATCATTATTTTTTATTATATCTACATCAATGGCTTGTCCGTTTAAGTAATACTTACCATTTTCAATTTTTACATCTAATTCGGGTTTTTCGTTTACTGATATTTTATACATTTTCTATTTATCTAATGAATTTAAATATTCTTTTACTTTTTGTTTAAAATAAGGATTCAAATCGGGCGATACAGATTGTAGCAAATCTTGTCCTTTTTTCTGCTGTCTAAGATATTCCATAAGTGAAGGAGGAAGTTCGCGTTTTATATCTTTTCCTTCATTTGAAGTTCGTTTTTCTTCCTGTTCCTGTTGTTTTTCTGCTCTTTCGTGTTCGAGTAATCTGGTAAGTATTTCTTGTTGTCGTCTGAGTGTTTCTTCAGTTACTTTTTTGTTTACAATATCTTTTTCTACCTCATCCATTAGCTCTCTTGTTTTTTCTAAATCTCCAAGTTTGTTTCCGTCTCCTTCTTTTTCAAGTTCTTTTTGCAAGTCTTGTAATTTTTTTCTTAGTGCTGCTTGTTTTGCAGCAATTTCGGCAAGTTGTTTTGAGCTTGGTCTTTTGCCATCTTTTTTCATTTCACCCATTTCTTTGTTCATTTTTTCCTGCATTTCTCTTACTTCACTCATGCTTGGTTTTTTGCTTTTGCCTTTTTTAGGGTTTTTACAATTTGGGTTAGGTTGAGCATTTTTCATTTGGTCTTGCATATTTTTCAGCACATCACTTAGCATCAATGCAAGATTATTAATACTTGTCATTACATATTGCTGGTTGTTTACAATACCCGGAATATTTCTAAGCCCAATATTTTCAATGGCTTTTTCCATGTTTTTGTTTACAAGAGCAATTTCTTTATTTACAAATGATTTTATCTGAACCACTCTTTTGCTTAGTGCAAAAAGTGAATCTTCAATAATTCTGGTATCATCTTTCAATTTTTTTTGTTGTTGAGAAAGTTCAACAAATTTTGGATTATAACCACCCAATGCTTTATATTCTTTTATCAAAAATTCTTGATCTTTCGATACCTGAATAAGATTTTCAAGAATTTGTCTTAGGGTATTGTAATCTTCTTCTTGCCTTTGCATTTGCATTTCGAGCATTTCTTTTTGCATTTTTTCTGACATTTCATCCATTTCGTCAGCAGCTTTTTTCTGATGTGGAGCAGCTTTTTTATTTTGCTTTTTTTCAAGTTCTTCTTTGCTTTCCTTTTGCTCTTTGTCTATTTTTTCCTCACTGTTTTTGGTGTCTTGTATATTGTTTGGTTTTTCTAATTTTTCATTTTTTTCTTTAATATCATTAAGTTCTTTTTTTATGTCCTCAAATTTTTTATTTAATTCTTCTTGTTTATTAAGCAAATTTTCAGAATCATTTTTGTTGTTTTTTGAGTCTTCTGAAAGTTTTTCTTGTTCTTTCGATAGTTGATCAAGCTTTTCTATAGTTTCTTTCATTTTTTTCTCAAGTTCAAGTTGTTTCAATAGTTCTAAAGTTCTTTCCATTTTCTTCTTTAGCTCTTTGTCGTTAAATTTAAACTTGTCCATTTTTTCTTTTAGCTCATCTTTTTTGTTTTTTTCAAGCAAATCTTTAAGCTGCTCTAATAACTTTTTCATCTCATCATCCATCATTTCATTCATCAGTTTCTGTATTTCATCTTGCTTGTTTTTTATTTCGCTGTCAATGTTTTTGTATTCTGATTCTTTCTTATCTTTATCTTGATTTTTTTCAATGATTTCCTTCATTTTTTCCTGAAGTTCTTCGTGTTTTCTTAATAAATCTTCTATTTGCTTTTTGTCTTCCCAGTCAAGGTTATTTTTTTCGGTTAGTTTTTCTTCAATTTTTTTAATTTCTTTTTCAATATCTTTTGTGTCTTTAATAGTTTCCTCAATTTTATCTTTTATTTCTTTGTTTGATTTGTCGGTTTGTTTTTCAATTTGCTCTAAAGTAGGTGCTGCAAAAATTCCATTACTTGTTCGGGTTGATTTTGCTCCGTTTACTCCGTCATTATCCCAAACTTCGAAATAGTATTCAATTTTTTCTCCAGGTTTTATTGCAAGTTCTGTCATATCCCATTCGTAAAAATAATTTTGTACATTTTGAGATACTATTATTGAAATTTGCTTGCTGTACATAACATTTAGTTTTCTTGTTTCATCATCAGAATATATGAATTTGTAAGCAAAAACAAGCTTTGTAAAACCATAATCATCTTTAATATTTCCTGCAAAATATTTGATTTTTGAAGTTAAACTGTCTTCACTTTCTTTGTATTCTATCTGAGGGTAAACGTCTGCAATTGTATTAATTTGAAATACTATTGAATCTTTATTGCCGGTACTTCTGTTAGCTGTGCTTAGTTTAATTAAATCACTTGTTTTGTACACTTTTGAAAATGTAAAACGATTGTCACTTTCGCGTTTTGCCTCAAAAATTGTGTTTTGAGATTTTAGTTTTACTGTATCTACATTTTTTGTATTAAAAACCCATGAAATTTTTGTGCCTGAAGGAATTGTTATATCACCAATGTTTTCAAGAGTTTCATCTTTTCGTTTGGTATAATCAGGATAATCGAGCTTAATAGAAAAATCAAGCAATACGGGTTTTTGTTTGACTATAAGTTTAAATTCATCTGAACTAAAATTGTTAGCTTCAAAATGAAAGTTTATGGTTTTTTGTATATTTATAAGTTTGTACTTAAAGTTTGAAATATTTTCTTTTTTCATCCTAAAACGACTTCCTTCACTTACCAGATACACTTCTTCAGGAAGAGTTTTGCCATTAATATTAAGTTCTATTTCAAAATCTTCGTTTTGCAGGGCATTCAGGTTTTTATTTATTAATTTAAATTGAAAAGGAGCCGGAACGGCAAAGTGTTTGTTATGATTAATTAGTCTGGTAGTAGTATCTTTAAAACCGGGAGCAATAATCATTATTATAACAAGTATTATAAATGGACCGGCAGCATATTTTATATATTTATAATTTTTTTTAAGGTTTATTGCTTTAGTAAATTTTACCGGTTTTAGTTCTTTGGTTTTTTGCTCAATAGATGCTGCAAGAAATAAATTGTCTAGTTGATTTTGATATTGTTTTTGAAGTTGTAATGTGTTAAGCAGTTTATCTTTGATATTGCCGAAATGTTGACCTATTATTATCGAAGCACTTTCAAAATCAAGCCTTGAACCAATTTTATTCAGTTTAAACAGGGGAATTATTATAAACTTGGTCAATATTGCTATATTGAATAAAATAAAACTATAAAAAAGTATAGTGCGAAAAGTAGTACTGAAATGACCAAAATATTCTAGAAGAGAAATTAATAAAAAGAATGAAAATGAGGCTCCTGTAAATAATATAGCACCTCTAATCAATTGATTTTTGTAATACTTTTTAATAAAACTCTCAAGCTTTATAAGTATGTCATCATTATTTATCCTGTTTTCTGAATACAATTATTTTATATCTTTTTTGTTTCTTTTAAGTAAACGATTTTTTTTATAAAGCTAATATTATTGTTCTATATTAATTCTGCGATATTCTGCTAATGCTGTTTGAAAATCTACTAATTTTCCATCTATTCGACCAACAAGAAAAGCATTTGTAAATCCCATCTTTTTTATATCACTTTCAAACAAAAGAGCTTTTCGATAAGAACGAAATCTGCCAATACACAATTTATTTCCTTTTTCAGATTTTTCTTGTCTTAAATTTCGCAGTTCATTTACATATTCATCAATATTAAATTCTGAAAAATTGGCAATTTGCACTTCAAAAAAAACTCCATTTGTACTGTCATTGTTTTCTGCTAAAATATCATTTTCGTGTTTAAGCTTTAATATTTTTTTTTGTAAAGTATCATTTGCTTCTTTATATGCATCGTTTTCATTAAGTATATTCTCGGCTTTTTTAATCTTATCACGCATTAGCGTATAGTTTTCTTTTGTTTTATAATAATTAAAAGCAAAAAATAGTACAAGAGCAAAAAGTAAAACTGATAATATCAAAAGCAAATTGTAATACTTTTTATTAATTGAAGAAATTTTATTTTCCTCAATTACAAGTTCATTTGATTTACTTTCTATTTCCCCATCAATTTTAAACTTTTTCATAGCCATTTGCAAAAAAAGATAAAATGCAAATTTCAATAATAATTTATACAATTAGGGCATTATTTTTGTTTTATTTTCGTAGTTTTAAAAATATAAAATCATGTTTAAAAATAAATTTTTAGTATTTGTGGCTTTGATATTTGTTATCAGTTCATTTAGTATTATAAAATCTGATAATAGTGAAGAAATAAAATGGTACGATTGGAACGAAGGTGTAACCAAAGCCAGAAATGAAGGTAAAATTGCATTAATTGATACATATACCGACTGGTGCTATTGGTGCAAAGTGATGGACAATAAAACATATTCCAATCAGGCAATAATAGAATTAATTAATAAAAATTTTGTACCAATAAAATTTAATCCTGAACTTGATAAAAAGTATATTAACGGAAACGACACACTTAATGGCAGAGAATTGCTTGGAGCTATAAGTGGTGGTAAACATTCAGGATATCCTACAACATATTTTTATCTTACAAAAAAAAATATAATGTATCAGGAAGCCGGATATATTGAAGCAGAAAAATTTGAAACATTACTTAAAGGAATAATAGCTGAACACAACAAGTAAAACAATCATTAAAACAACGAATTTGCATAAATTCGAATGTCTGATATAATAAATCTTCTGCCGGAAAACATAGCAAACCAAATTGCTGCAGGTGAGGTTGTACAAAGACCAGCTTCTGTTGTAAAAGAACTTTTGGAAAATTCAATTGATGCCGGGGCAGATAAAATAATATTAAGTATAAAAGATGGTGGAATAAATTTTATACAGGTAAAAGATAATGGTGCAGGAATGAGCGAAACTGATGCAAGAATGTGCTGGGAACGCCATGCTACCTCAAAAATTAAAAATGCTGAAGATCTTTATAAAATAAATACTTTGGGATTTCGTGGCGAAGCACTTGCAAGTATTGCCTCTGTTTCGCAAGTAGAAATGAAAACAAAGAAAAATGACCAAGCTCTCGGAACTGAAATAAAGATTGAAGCAGGAATTGTAAATTATCATGAGCCGACTAATTCATCTGTTGGTACTATTATCACTGTAAAAAATCTTTTTTTTAATATACCTGCACGTAAAAATTTTCTTAAATCACAGAATATTGAAACAAGACATATTTTTGATGAATTTTACAGAATAGCACTACCAAATCCTGATATCGAGTTTGTTTTTTATAATAATGAAAAAGAAATAATAAATCTTCGAAAAACAGATATAAAAAACAGAATTATTGATATACTCGGTAAAAACTCAAAAGGAGAACTTTTGCAAGTAAAAGAAGAAACAGAGATAATTAAAATTACAGGTTATGTGGGAAGTCCCGAAATGGCTAAAAAACATAGAGGTGAGCAATTTTTTTTCATTAATGGCAGATATATTAAAGAACCATATTTTAACCATGCAATACAAACTGCCTTTGAAGGATTGATTCCTGCTGACAATTTCGCATTTTATGTGCTTTTTTTTGAGATAAACCCTTCAAAAATTGATGTAAATGTTCATCCAACAAAAACTGAAGTTAAATTTGAAGACAGTAAATATATATACAGCATTTTGCTTTCTGTTGTAAAAAAAGCAATAGGAAAATATATAATTTCGCCCCAATTAGATGAAAATTCAATGTTCAAATTTGAAGCATCAACCAAACCTGAACATGAATTGATTTCAAAATTTACTGATTTTAGAACGAAAACCAAATTCAACCCCTTTGAAGGAGATATTAAACAAAATAAAAAACAATCATTTGAAAAATTATTTGAGGGATTTAATACCGATATAATAGAAACAATTAAACCTGAAAGAGAAGAGAATATTAAACCTCAGACAGTAGAAAAACAGCTTTTTGAAAAGGAATTCAGATATATTTTTGATAACTTTTTTCAATTGAAAGGTGGCTACATAATTGCATCAAGGGAAGATGAATTGTTTATTATTAACCAACAATCAGCACATGAAAGAATTTTATATGAAAGATTTTTAAAAAGTGATAGTCTAAACAGAATTCCAATACAAATTTTGCTTTTCCCGAGAATTATTGAATTTAAGCATGCTGATTTTGAACTTATAAATTCTTTGCTTGATGAGATTAGGCAAATTGGTTTTGATATTAGCCCGTTCGGTAATAATAATTTTGTTGTAAATGGTGTGCCAACTATAAATGATAAAACAAACCCTCAGTTAACTTTAGAAGGACTAATAGAAAATTACAGAATAAACGAACAAAAACCAGATATAAGTAAAAAAGAAAATCTTGCATTGAGTATGTCGAAAAACACTTCAATAAAAATGTATGATATATTAAGTAATATTGAAATTGAAGAACTTCTTACTGATCTTTTCAATTGCGAACAACCAAACTATTTACCAAACGGAAAACCAGTATTTATTAAATTTTCAAATGGCAATATACTCGATTTGCTAAACAAGAAATTTTAAAAATTGATTAAAGTTAATATGAATGAATTAAATGAGTTTTTATATAATTAATACGTTTTTAAAATTGTATTAAAAAAACAATAAAACAAATAGTAAGCAATTTTATAATAGAAATAAATAAAAAAAATACATTTTAAAAATATTAATATTGTTAGTAATATTGTGGAATTAAAGATTGTCAAATGGTAAAATATAGCTAACAAATAAAAATCTGAAACGTGAAAAATTTAAATAAAAAAATCTACAAGAGCCTTATGGGCATTGTAGCATTGCTATTTATAGCAATGATTCCCAGTACCTTGACAGCTCAAGAGAACGATTATTACACCAAAGAATGGCAGTCTGTAACAGAAGGTAATTACGAGGCTAAGAACTACACCGAGGTAGGTGATTATATAATTATGATTACTTATTTAGATGAAGGTAAAAAAATACCTATTGTTGCTGGTAAGCAAGCAATTGCTCCTATTAATATATGGAGCAAAGATAGTCTAAAATTTTTAACTTTTGAAAGTAATTGGAACGGTAACCCTCCTATACACCCTAAATATGTTTACAAATTTGACTCATTAACCTTTTTCATCACAGATGGATATAAAATAGTCAAAGCCTCTATAGACACAGAAACAAGATTTATTGACTATGACAAAATATTCCAGGGAAGCAGTGGTCTTGATATGACAGTTTATGGATACGCAAAAGGTAAAAATTATTTATATTTCTCTAGTAATGGCACAGGATGCAACATCCATATATTTGAAGAAAGGGGTGTGTATATAAAAACAATTAAGGTTAATGACTTTGATGTGGATAGAATAACCTCTATCTCAGAGATTGGTGACAGTCTCTGGTTTACATACAGCTATTATGGACCTAGTGATGGGTCTGGCGTTGCGGTTCTGAATACTGAAACAGGCGCCATACGTAAAGTGTACGATCCTGAATGGACAGGAAATTTTATGGGTTGTACTTTGAAAAATATTGGAAGTGGAACTTATTTATTTATTTATGATTCCCCAAAGTATGATCTAGATGGAACCCTATTGAAATATGTAGATGGAAAATGGATGCCTATCATACAAAGGTCCGCTACTCTTACTGATGTTGATGGGCACGTGCTTGTTTATGTTTTCATAAATGCAATATACATCCCAACAGGAGAAAACATAAATCCTGGCGAACCACACAGCACCATAGGAAGATTCTATTTCATCAACGATGACATGACGTTAAGTCCACCGATAGATAAAACGGAGGTGAAAAACCTGCTATCTGACCCAAGATTGCTAGGGATTGGATTCAGTGAGGAGTTTGATGGAGAATTCTATCAACGCCACGGTGAACAACCTAACTTGGACTTTATCTACGAACAAGACAGTAATAATGTGTTTGCGTTTGGCAATCACATAGTTGCAAAACTTGTTACGAAAACAGGTTCAACTGGTACCTATCTTAATCCAAAGCCTACCATTGGTATCTATCCCAACCCTGCTACAGACTACGTGTACATCACTGGCCTGCAAAAGCCAACTGAATACGTTGTATCTAATACAATGGGCCAAATCGTTCTTACGGGCAAAACCGATAACAGTGTAGATGTTTCTACATTGGAACCCGGTTTCTATATTATTTCTTTCAACAACCAGCACATTCGGTTCTTGAGGAATTAATACAAAAATTCTAAAACAAACATGCCTTGATGTATTACATCAAGGCACTTTTATTTATATATAAAAAATCCCCAATAGGGGATTTTAATTTAACTAATTTTGTTTAATTAAGATAACAACTGTCTCCGTTCTGTATATTATAAGGTACTCCACCTGGAGAAATTAATGTATCTGAAAGAGTATCTGTTAAATAACTACATTTAGCAACAATAGCACTACTACCACTGCCTGGAATAATTTGAGTCATAAATGTACCCGCCGGGCAACCAGTACTAGCAAGTCTTGTATTGGTTAATGTACAGTAGTTAGAATGTCCAAGTCCGGAAATTTTTGTAGCTGGATCAACATATAGATTATAAGTAGCAGGGTTAGCAGTCTTAGAACCTATAACTATTCTAGCTGCACGAGTATGACCTTTTACAGTAAATGTAAGTGGGCTACTATTAGGATTATTTTGCATCATATTGGACGCACTTGGGTCCCCAACAAAAAGTGGAAATAAGGTAGAATTTGTATCTAGTGGAAGGATTGATAAATAGTTACTTATTTTTGAAATACAATTTTGAAAACTTCTGATTTTAAGAAAAGTTAAGATTAAAATATGGTGGTAAAATGATTAATACAAAGGTATGTTTTGCATAAGTTTTATTTCTGAGTTGTAAACTCAGCATAGCAGGAGAATTTTTTTTATTTAAATTATTTTTTATTCTTATTTTTTACTTAGTTTGAAAGAATAAAAAAGGAAAAGCTAATTTCCGAATTTGCAGCGAGGTTATATCAGCCTTTTAATCAGAAATAACACTGATATCAAATTAAGAAACATAAAAATTGATTAAAGTTAATATGGCAGAACAATCTTTCAATAACATCATACCAGAACCATTACTATCTATACCATCCTTTCTGCATGGAATAATCATTGGTATCCTCATACTTTCTACTTTTATTTGGATTGGAAATTACTTGACAAACCAGAAGAAAATATATTTGCTGGGAGTTGCATTTTCTAATGTTTTTGGAA
This sequence comes from Bacteroidia bacterium, assembly GCA_020849295.1. Taxonomy (GTDB): domain Bacteria; phylum Bacteroidota; class Bacteroidia; order NS11-12g; family UBA9320; genus JABWCE01. Next base: position 3,096 of record JADLGN010000033.1, on the reverse strand, counting down.
TAATATATATACTTAATATTTTTCCATCAGCAATATGGTCATTATTTATTTTTAGTACGGCTTATGTTTTCTTAAATTATGGCAATATTAAAGAGTTAGTACCAAACGTGATAAAATGGTATCTGCGGGTAACGATACTGCTCTTGGTCGTTTCAACCATTTTAATCTTTTTTAAGATGACATTTATTATTCAGAGAACATTTTTTATACTACTTGCCATCTGGCAGTTGTCCCATTATATTATTTGGATTATATCATGGGAAAAAGGCAATGCAATGAAAGTAGGTGTTTATAGTTACTTGGCAGCCACTGTGGGATCTATAATTGAATTTTTGAGAATGGCTTATATTTTACCTGATAACCATTTTACAAGTAATGCATTTGAAGTTGGAATTGGAATATCGGCAGTTGCAACCTTACTTAGTTTTCTTCGCTTCGTTGAACATTTGCGGAAAGCAAGAAAAGTTGCCCAATTGGAAAAAGAACAACTCATGCAAGAACAAAATATTATACTTGAGCAAAAGGTAGAAGAACGCACCAAAGACCTGGAAATAAGAACCAATGAATTAGAACATGAAAAAAAGAAGACAGATTTATTACTCAAAAAATCAGATGAATTGTTATTGAATATTTTACCTAAAGAAACAGCAGAGGAACTTAGGCAACATGGTCGTGCTCAGGCTAAAACTTATGGCATGGTGACAGTGTTGTTTACAGATTTTAAGGACTTTTCGAAAGTGAGTGAAAAAGTAAGCCCTGAACTGTTGGTATCAGAAATTGATTATTGCTTCAGCGGTTTCGACAAAATTATCAATAAATATAAGATTGAGAAAATTAAAACAGTGGGGGATGCGTATATCTGTGTTGCCGGAATGCCTGAACTTACCTATACACATGCAACCGATGCAGTAGCTGCAGGAATTGAAATTCGCAATTTTATGCTTCAGTACAAAAAGGAAAAAGAAGCCAGAGGAGAAATTCCTTTTGAACTGAGGATAGGAATTCACACTGGTCCCGTGGTAGCAGGTGTTGTTGGTACTAAAAAATTTTCTTTTGACATTTGGGGAGACACCGTGAATATTGCAGCACGCATGGAGCAAAATTCAGAAGCTGCAAAAATAAATATAAGCGGAACTACTTATGAATTGGTGAAAGACAAGTTTAAGTGTGTACATCGTGGAAAAATTAAGGCAAAGAATAAGGGTGATATAGATATGTATTTTGTAGAGACAAGTTAATAGTAAGTGTGTACATCATCCTATAATATAGCCTTATGAATGTTGAAGTGGATAATTGAAGTGCATTAATTTAATAATGACAAACTCGCAATCTGATGCTACTTATACCCGATGTATTATTGATATAAAATTTCAGCTTTAGTTTACCTGGCAAAATTAATTTTCGTTTTATTTTTTGTTTTTATTCTCAAGCAGAATATTTACTACCCTCATGCAAGTATTTATTAACAAAAACGACCACTGCAAAGCAATGGTCGTTTTAAAGAAATATTTATTAAGCTGCTTACTGTATTACCAATACAGCACTGCTGTTCCCTGCTTTTAGTATGTAGTTACCTTTTGCTCCGTTTAATATAATGCTGTTAGTACCGGGTTGGAGTTTGCCTTGCTGAACCACTTTGCCCTGCAAATCGTAAATCTCGTAAGCAATATTTTTATCGGCATTTATAAATACTAAGGAGTTGCTGCTTGGGTTAGGGTAAACATTCAATTTCACATCGGGTTTCTCATGTATGCCACTTACCTTTTTAGTTTCGTACCAGAAATTGGTAGCGCCAGTGTTTTGGAACGAAAGGGTGTTGTTATTCCAAGTTTCATACAATATGCGGGTATGGTACCCATTGGCATCGCGGGTGTAAGAGCGTCTATTACTGTTTTTCCATGAACTGTTTTGCATTAATTGATCTAATTCTTCCTGAAGGCGGTTGTTGCCATCATAAGTATATTTTACCGTAGAATGATCTTCCCACACACCGTCATAAGTGTTCCATATCTTTCTAAGAACTTTGTCTAATAAACCTTGAGCATTGTAACTGTAGTAATATTTCCATTTATATACCCAAATGCCTTTAATGTCAAATTGCAATTCTTCCCTTGTAGCAATCCGTTTACTGGCATCGTACGAATAGTAAGTTAAATCTTTGTTCTTAAAAGTTTGGGTAACATCATCATATTCCTGATATAAACTTTCGGTTTCTTGTCCGTTTGCATTAAATTTATAAAAATACATACTCAATTTCTTCCATAGGTTTTTCTGTGGGTCCCATTCTTGATATGTAGTGGCTGTATCATAGTTTTTTGAGTTGTAACTGTGCAAGGTACGATTATAATTTCCCCATTCACTTTTAGTAAAATTATAGCTTTCGACAAATTGTGTATTTTCACTATCAAAACTTGTATAAGTAGTTGTGCGTCTATATTCATCAGTCCAGTTTGATATTGAAGGTAGATTAAAAAGATACTGATGTGCAAGAATTTCATTGCCTTTGGCATCATAAGTAAATGTGTACTTTACTCCGTAGATGGAAGAACTGAAAGCAGAATCAATTCTAACACTAAGCCTCTTGTTTGCATCATAATCTTGTTTTGTAGTCAATTTAAGTTTCCAGGGACCATCTGCTTTATGCCAGTTGGTGCGAACCATCAGATTTTGGTTGTTATAACTCATATTGAAAGTATCGCCATTAGTCCATTTTACGGTGTTTACATCCCAAAAATAATGGCGCTGCCCAATCATGTTTTTGGTACCGTCACCGTAGTTATCATCCATATCATAAGGGATTTGTAGATGAAATGGAAATTGAGCTTGTGCAAAAATGCCTGTTAAAAGTAAGGCTGTTAAAAGGATAGATTTTTTTTCATATTTATATGTTTATTTTATGTTTGGCACAAAGAGAAATAAAAAAAGTAATAATTACAATTAAAAAATCACAAATTTTTTGTGTTTGTCCTTTTTAGCGGGTCGGACGGGACTCGAACCCGTCTCGCCAGAGGCGAGATGACAGGTCATTAAGAATTATCTTCATAATCTTTAATAAGTTTTAAGATAAAATTATGATTATATTTTTTTAATTGTTTT
>JADLGN010000032.1 GCA_020849295.1 Bacteroidia bacterium | reverse complement strand
CCTTAGCCTGTTTTTTTATTTCAATTGTTTTTTCTATTGTGTCGTTGCAATTGTTGTCTGCTTTGGTGATTAGTTTTATTGTTTTATTTCCTGCACTTGAAAACATGTAAGAAGCATTTTCGCTGTACGCTTTGCTTTCATTATCAAAATTCCACTCAAATGTGGTGTTTGTTATTTTTTTCCCTGTAAAAATAAAATCTGTTTTTGTCTTGCTGCAAGTTATTCCTGTGGTGAAATCGGCTTTGGGGGCGGGTAAGACGGTGATTTGTTTTTCTAAAGTGTCTTTGCAGCCGTTTTTGGTTTGGGTAAATAATTTTACCAAATATGTGCTGTCTTTTGTATAAATTTTACCAATTATATTTGTTTTTGAGTAAAGTGTTTGTTCTCCCAAATCCCAAAAGCTTGTAATACCGGCAGTATCGGGTGAGGTATTGATAAAATCAAAACTGTTTGAGTTTAAACATTGAACCGAGTTGTTAATTGAAAAACTAATATTGTTTTGAGCAAAAACGCTAATTTCTTTCATCGCTGAATCTACACAACCAAGTTTGCTGTATGAATACATTTTCAACTTATATACTCCCGATTTTGCGTAGCTTTTTACAGTATTACTATCACCCGAAAAAGTACTGTCGCCAAAGTTCCAGAGGGTTTTGGAGTATGTATCGTTTGTGAAAACAGAATTATCTTTTAACTCAAATTTGTTGTTTTTGAGGCAACTTACACTATCTGAAAGTGTAAACGCGGCTTTAGCTTCAGCATTTTTTACAATTATAGTATCAGAACTTACGCAACCATCGTAGTCTGTAGTGGTGAGGCGGTATGTGCCGGCTTGTGTAACAGTGAGGTTTTTTACCTTGTAGCTTCCGTTCCACACATAACTCGTATAGTTTGGTGGCGGTACAAGGGTTATCTTCTTACCTTTGCACATGGCTGTATCTCTGCCAATGTAGGGCTGGCGTGTGTTTATGTAAAAAGTCTCAAAAATGGTATCTGAAAATTCTTTATGAAAACTTATGAGTTTGGCTGTATAAAAACCTGCTTTTTTATATACATGAAAAACCCCCGATGTAAGACTTGAATAATTAGCCTTACCCGAAGCTGTATCGCCAAAATCCCACTTAGCCGAATCGAGATAGAAGGTATCTGAAACGGCAAAAAATACGGTATCACGCGAACAACTCTGCCTTACATCAAAGGTTTTTTTGCGGTAAAATGATTGTATCATGTCGGGGAGGCCCGTATGTGCTGCTCCAGAATTTGATGAAACCTTAAGAACTTTTCTTTTTATAATTGAATTTCTTCCTAGTGAGTCAGGTGAATTAATTACATGAAGATATTCATCTTCGATAAAATCTGTAAAGTATATTTTATTATTAGGAGCCACTTGAAAACATGAAAAAGCAAAAAAATCTGAATAATTAATACTACTATCAATTACTTTGCCTGATTTAATAAATTTCATTTTTGATTTAAGTTTTAAATCAAATTGGTATAATTTATTTCTATATGGAATATAAAGGAATTCACTTTTAGGGGAAAACTCACACCCCATTGTTCTACAATTATAATTAAAGCCCCAAATATTGCTTACTTTTCCTGTTTTAGAGTTAAAATCAGCAAGAAAGCAGCTGTCCCCATAATTTACTTCACAAAGTTTTCTACCGTCAGGTGATAGTTTGATGTACCCAAATCCATCAGAAGGAATATTCCCTGTACGATATATTTTAAAACCTGTTGGTGATGAAATAGGCTTAGGAAGAATTCCTTTTGAAGAAATTAAGTATGAATGTATTGAATCGCCTGTACCCGTTGAAGTTACAATCCAATAATCCTTTCTATTAGCATGCCTAATTGCCGATATTTTACCCGAACTTGTTGTTGGTAATGAAATATAAGTTTTACCTGCTACAGTATCACCTAATCCTCCATTAAGTTTAGTGTCTAATACTACATATCTAAGATATTCATTAGGAAACTGAGGTGGTAAAAATAAATAGTATAAATTAGAACTATCAGGCCACGGAACAAATATTGAATTTTGAGGTGCTAAATAAGAGTTATTTCTTAAAAATATCATATCCCCATTAGATTTGAATACAACCTTACCATTAGAATAAAATAACAGATTGCCTTCTTTTGAACTTATTGAGGATGACCCAAGTTTTGAAAACATATTGCTTTTTATTAAAGTTGGAGTGTCTTTAAGAAAAGTAATTGCTGAGTAACTACCAAAATACCAATTATATCCTTCTTTCTGTGCAAAGGATATAATTGGTAAAGATATAAATATAAAAAAAATATAAATAGAAAATTTCATTCGTAATTAAATTAATTTACAATCAATTTTGTATGCAATTATGAATATATCGAGTAGGGTCAGTATTATAAAAATCAAAATCTTCTACTTCAGGTACAACAATAATATCATCATTAATAATATCTATATGTTCAAATAAATTTAGATTAAAAGTAGAAATAGTGGTGGTTTCATATCCACAAACTTTATTGTCATTGCTGAATATCCAAACTTTGTCTTCTTTTGATGAACCTGAGTATTCTGCTTTATCTAATGTAATCGTGACGAATTTATCATTTCCGTTGCAATTTGAATTACATGGCAAAGTGTTACTAGCACAATAAAACTGAGGCATTATTATATGAACGCAATTACTTATTTGCCAAGAATCATAACTTAAAAATGTACTAAGCATATTTGGGAAAGTTTGTGCAGATTTATATAATGAAATACTTCCAAATAAATCAGAACTATAATCGAATAATGTGCAAAATGGCATATCAAAATAACCTACAGTATTATTATTATATTTAACTTCAGTATTTACAAATTTTCCACTTAAAAATACATCTTCATCATTTTCCAAAAAGTATATATTTTGAATAATATGTTTGTAATGTATATGTATTTCACATGGATATAATATTGAAGAATTATTTGTAAAATTTACATTATTTAATGGTGTAGGGCTTACTTCGCACATTTTATATGTTAAAACATTGCCACTATTATCAAAATATATAATACCTGAATATGAATTTTCTTGTTCACCATTAAAGGCCATTGCAATTTTATCATGAGCGTTATTTACAGCTAATCTAATTCCTAAAAATTTTCTTAATAAAGATTTTTGCCAAATAAAAGAACCATCATTCAAATCAATTTTGGCAATAAATGCTCTTGAATAAAAAGAATCAGCATTTTCTGCACATGAAGCTCTATCGTTAGTTGATCCACATATTAAGGCATTATCTCCATCAAGAGTAATTGCATCGTGTACAATATGATAATTATGGCCGCTTGGTATTTGGTCATTATGAAGATACCTCATCCATTGTGCTGTGAAATTAGTGGGGTCAGTTCTTAACATCCAACCAGACCTAGTATAAGGCGTAATTGAAGTTAAAAATGATTTTGCTCCAATAAATAATAAATCTCCACCGGAATTAGGTATTTCATCAACATCAGTAAAAAAACCTTCATGATCTGTAAATATTTTAAATACAGTAGCGTTTAAATTTTCATCAGTTTTAATTACAAATGGATAGGGACGTAAAGGTGCAGCATAAATACCAGAAACTCTTGTAACATAACCTGTAATTAAATACTCGGTATTATTATTTATAGATATAATTTTTAATGGAAATATATTGTAATTTAAACTACTTTCCTGTATATAATCAAAAGTACTTGTGAGCATAGTTCCATCAGATTTCACTCTAACTCCACGTACAGCATAAGTTCCATTATTTCCAGGTTCAGGAGGTGGTATAAGAACAGAACCAACTGCAACATAAGAATAACTTTCGTTTATAGAAGGACACGTGACAAATTCAGAGCCAACAACATCATTAGAATTCAAGATACTCCCATAATGGGTTTCGAATGGTGGTTGAGCCGAAGCAGTAAGACTGCTTATTACTAACATACAGATTCCCAGCCTTTTGAGGGGGGGGGGGTACTAAATTAAACATTTTATTTATCATTTTATTTTTTTTTAATTCGTTATTTATTTTTAGAGTTTTTAAATACGTTTAAAAAGTTTATTACAAACTACTGTAATAAAATTATAAAAAGCAAGAGAAAAAGTATTACACGGATGTTGGTGAAATATAGCGTTTTACGTTGTTTTGAATTTGGTGATTTGAAAAATTTAGGGAGGGTGATGTAAAAAAAATTGTCTGAAACACTGATTAAGCAATTTTAACAATCTACTCACTCCCCGCCAACTACCACCCTTTCAACCCAAGTTACTCCGTTTTGTCTTAGTTTGATGAAGTAAATGCCTTTTGAATTTGAAAATTTGATGATTTGAAAATTTGATAATGTTTTATCATGCTCAAACTGTATTTCTCTGCCAAGTACATCAAATATCTGGACTTCTAAGCTACCGTTGTTTTGGGTTTCTATTGTGAATGTACCGCTGTTAGGGTTGGGATATATTTTAAAGTTCGGTGATTTTACTGTTTGTTTTATGCCTAAAGTTATGGTTTTGCAGGTTTGGCTTGTGCAATTGTTTATGTCGGTTATTTGTAGGCAGATTTTTATTGGAGTGTAGTTGCTTAGGGTGTGGATGTGGTTTTCGGTTGTTACGCTTATGCTGTCTTTATTGTTAAATTTCCATTTGTATTGGCTGTAACCGCTTTGGGCTTTTAACTCAAGTTTATCGCTGTTTTGATTGTAAGTAAAATCTGAATTTGGATTTTGGTTTACCGTAATTGGGTTTGTTACCGAATCAGAACAACCCGATTTTGCAACTAATGTAACCAAAAATGTTGTAGTTTTTGGAATTTGATATTTGTGACGTGTCACTGTTTCCGACTGACTTGTCTCGCCAAAGGCGAGACCATCTCCAAACTTCCAAATATAACTATCGGCATCCTGCGATTTATTAATAAAAACTGCACTATCATTCTCGCAAACATCCTTTGTCTCAAACTCAGCCTTAGCCTGTTTTTTTATTTCAATTGTTTTTTCTATTGTGTCGTTGCAATTGTTGTCTGCTTTTACTATGAGTTTTACTTTTTTATTTCCTGCACTTGAAAACATATAAGAAGCATTTTCGCTGTAAGCTTTGCTTTCATTATCAAAATTCCACTCAAATGTGGTGTTTGTTATTTTTTTCCCTGTAAAAATAAAATCTGTTTTTGTCTTGCTGCAAGTTATTCCTGTGGTGAAATCGGCTTGGGGAGCGGGTAAGACGGTGATTTGTGCTTTAATCGTATCTTCGGGAATTGAGCAATGGTCGGTTAAGGTTGAGGTTAAGGTTGAGGTTGAGGCTGATATGATGAGATTTTTTCCTGTTCCGATTTCTTTATTGTTGAGCAGCCATTTGAAACTGTAGTTTGTGCTGTCGCCGCCTTTTGCGTAAGCTGAAAAACTCAAACTTCGGTTTTGACACACAGTAGTATCTTTTAAGTTTGTAATAAGTTCGAGTTTTGGTTTAACTTTTATGTTAAATATAGTAGTATCGCCCAGTGCAAGGCAACCGTCATTTACCGTAAGTTGAATTTTTAAAGTGTTTTTTGCAGTAGTTTTTAGCAAAGCAGAATCAGAAAGAATAGTATTCGACAGTAAATCTTTCCAACTATAACGGTAATATTTAGCTACTCCGCCTGTGGCTTGGGCTGTGTAATTAATCAGTTTTCCGTAGCAAAGCGTGGTATCGCGTGGTTTTGATGTTATTTTTACTTCACTTCTCTGGCTTATATTTACAAAGGCTGTGTCTGATTTATCGGTACAATTATCATTCAATATCAATGCTATTTTAAGAGGATTGTTTACAGAAAAATTAGGGCTATAAATTAATGAATCTGTATTGTTGTTTTTGTTGTTTCTCAACGGAAACCAAAGTTTTTCTGAATATACGTATTTCCAATCCCAAACGTATTTTGAAGAATCGTCATTTTCAAAATCTGCCTTTATTTTCAATGCTGAATTATCGCAAACCTGCGAATCGTTAAAGTTAAAGACGATGCTTGGAATAGAATTTTTGATTATAATATTATAAAAAACTGTATCTGCTCTTGGCGAACAATTATCAGTAAGTACAAGTGCTAATCTGGTTGCATATTTAATATATTGTTGAGGTTTAAAACTTATTGAATCTTTTTTTAATTTATTTTTTTGCGAAAGCAAAATCCAGTTTGAAAGAGTATCTAACTGATAAAAACTTGAAGTGTAATTTGCAGTATCGCCATGGCTGAAACTTGCCGAAATAAATGCATTTGAATTTTTACAAATATTTAAATTTTTATTTACTGTATTAATAATTGGGAACCGACGTACAATTATTTTCTTAAAAGCCGTATCGGGCTTGCCGCAACCGCTGCTGTCGGCTATAATTATTCTGTAAATGGTTGTTGTATCAGGCCAAACTAAGGGCTGGCGAAGTGTAGAGTCGTTCATTTTGTATTTAGGGCTCCAAGTCCATTTGGTACCGCCGTAGGTGTTTAGTTTTATTGAATTTCCACTGCAAATAGTTTCATCACCACCCGGATTTGCTTTGTCTCTTGAGTATATAAGCAAACGAAGCGTGTCGGCTCTGTAAAAACCCTGAACTGCAGGTTTTGTGGCTCTTATTCTTATTCTGTAATTGGCAGATGAGGCTACATTAAACATTGGCAAACGCCCTATGACTGTGCTGTCTTTGTTGGTTTTTATCCTCCCGAGCTCTCTTTCTTTTCCGTTAAAATTTCCTTCTTCATCGCTAAGTTCTGCAACAAAATAATTCAAACTGTCAAACACTCCGGTTTTTATATATGGAACCAAAATAGTATCGCCGGCACAGTATGGTCCTCGTTTTACATTGCCTCGTACTATCTTGTAATCGTAAGTTTTGGCTATGAAAGACGCATATTTTTTTGAATATAATTTGTAGGGTGGTAATAAAACAGAATCTTTAAAATTGCCAGAGTAATAAAAATTATTTGAAAATTCAGAAGTCATACCCGAAACACTGTATCCAGAGTGTAACCATAATGCATTCCCAAGGCTATCAAATTTGGCAAAATGAAAAATACCCATATATTTATTTTGATACATATTTGAATCAGTTAAACCACCAAATGAAATTATTCTGTTTCTTTGCTGAAACAGCAAATAAGAATTACCACTTTTATCAACATTTAAAATGCCACCACCATTCATAAAAGTTCCATTTTTATAATTTAAAAATGAGTCTTTGTTAAGTCCAAATTTAATCCATTTAATACCTTTTGTTGTACTAAAAATGCCTAAATATGGATAACAGTATCCTTCAGTTTTTTTATACAAAGGAGAATACCATTTTTTTTGAAACAATATGCTATCCTGTACATAACCCGACATATAAATGTTATTAGTATCTTTAGCTACAATATCGCCATATCCGTCTATTTGATTTAAATCAGAACTTATAAGATTTGAGTAAATATATTTTCCTTTTGCTGTCAAAATTAGTAGAATCGCTCTATTTCCTTTTGAAGTAAAGTTTAAAGTATTAATATTAATAGTTCCACTTGCTCCACATAATAAATACAAATTATTATCCTTATCAATACGTAAAGTATATGTATTTAAATATGAACCTGTATTTACATTGAATGCTTTATACCATAAAACGGAATCAAAAGTTGAGTTATATTTTAAAACTACACTTGTTGAAGATGAAGTGCTTAATGAGATACTACCTCCTTTAAAAAGAATATTTCCAGAAGTCCCGGTTAATAATGAAACATATATATTGCTCTGTAGGTCAATCTCACAATTTCCATTTGGGTTACTTCCTATTCTATAATTTGTCCCTTCAAAAAGTTTATTAAAGAATATGCACTTACCTGAACTATCATAAATAGCTGCAAAACCTGTATAGAAATCACTTTTATTGCTTGAACTAATTAAACTATCTGTTTTACTAAATTTAATTATTTTATAATTAAATGTACCGTAAACAAGTATTCTGTTATTATTTTTTATTTTAATATTATTTATATCCAGAGAACTATTAACTGAATTTCCATAAATTGCATTTATCCATTTACATTTTCCATTCGAATCTACTTTTGCAATAAAAAACATTCTTGAAGAGTCTTTGATGAATGATTTTTTACTGCCAATATTTATAGTATCATTAAATCCACCGAGTAAATAATTATTTTTATATTCATCAATTGCTATAGCTCTAACACTTGCTCCACTATTAGGAGAACTGCCGAATGATTGAATTTTTTCAGCCCATAAATGAGATTGAGAAAATACATTAAAAGAGGATATTATAATAATTAGTAAATTATAATAGCCTTTGTATTTTTTCATAATAATTAAATAGCAAAATTAATCATTTTAATATAGATGTAATTATGGAGTTATTGAAATATCTACTAAATAATTTGGTGCAGGTGCACAAATTGTACCTGCAGCAACATTGACAATAGTTACAGTTATTGTTTCAGTTGTTGTACCATATCCTCCACAAGCATTTCCACAGTATGATGTAATATTAGTTTGGGTTTGTGTACCTGTTATAAACGGAAAAGTTATAACGCATCCAAGCGAATTTACAAATGTTATATACGAAACCGTTAGATAACAACCTATTCCGCATACTCCACCATAACAAGTACGTGACGTAGTATAAGCATATTCAATATGGCTTGCTCCAGCTATACCTAAAGCTGGAACTGAATTATCCCAAAAATCTACTTGCCAATCACAATCTGAAGTATTTGTATAACAGTAATCAAAACATTGTCCACTTGCACTTTTTGTTAAGGTCAAAAATGCGAACACCATAATTGAAATAATTGTTAATTTTTTCATTTTTATATAATTTAAGTTTGTTATTATTTAATAGTTTCGTCATAAAATGTTGTTAATTCTTAATGCGTATTCCTTATAGTTTTAGATAATTCTTTTTCCTTTAAATTTTAATTGTGATTGGTTCTTTAATTTGTACCTCCTTTCTTTTATTTAGTTACATAAATTTTATAATTATCACTACATAAATATATATATATTAATTAAAAACCAAATATTTTTTTACAATATCTACTAAATCGCTGAAATTCAATATCTAAAATGTGTTTTATGTTTTTAGGTATTAATTATAAGGGGTATTTTATTATTTTGATAGGGGTTCTATTTATTAAGTTTAGTGCAGAAACTTAGCAAGGTGGGGGGTAAAATTGTTTTAACCAAGAATTAGAAGGTTTTTACGATTTTGAAATTTAAAGGTAATGTCAGTTGATTTTTCTATTAAATGCTTGTTTTTTGCAGCTAACCTCAAAAAACAAAAAGTCAACCTCAATAAATAAAGAGTCAATCTCAATAAATAAAGAGCCAGCCTTAATAAACAAAGAGTCAACCTTTATAAACAAAGAGCTAATCTCAATAAACAAAGAGTCAACCTTAAAAAACAAAAAGATAACCTCAAAAAATAAAAATCTTTCCTCAAAAAATAAAAGAGCAACCTTAAAAAATAAAAAAAAGTAGAGTCTGACTGTATCGAGACAAACATTAGCAGTATCCGGATTTAGGTTTACATTAGCAAAATCGAATCTTACAGTAGCATAATTGTATCTGGCTGCAGATAGATTGAGGCTTGCAATAGAAAACCCGAATCTGGCTGTAAATAAATGAAAGCCGGCAGTAATCAGGTAGAGGCTTACATCACCCAAATCAAGGTTGGCAGTGACCAAACAATGGCTGGCGGTAGCCTACCGATACTTGAGAGTACTCAATAAAGTGTGTCAAGTTTATTGAGGAGAAGACAGATTAAGGTGATAAATAGTTTTTTACGATGTTTTGAATTTGATGATTTTAAAATTTTAGGGAGAGTGATGTTAAAAAAAATGTTTGAAACACTGATTTAGCAATTTTAACAATCTACTCACTCCCCAACAACTACCCTTTCAACCCAAACCACTCCGTTTTGTTTGAGTTTGATGTAATATATACCCTTTGAATTTGAAAATTTGATGATTTGAAAATTTGATAATGTTTTATCATGCTCAAACTGTATTTCTTTGCCAAGTACATCAAATATCTGAACTTCTAAGCCACCATTGTTTTGGGTTTCTATTGTGAATGTGCCGCTGTTTGGGTTGGGATATATTTTATAGTTCGGTGATTTTACTGTTTGTTTTATGCCTAAAGTTATGGTTTTGCAGGTTTGGCTTGTGCAATTGTTTATGTCGGTTATTTGTAGGCAGATTTTTATTGGAGAGTAGTTGCTTAGGGTGTGGATGTAGTTTTCTGTAGTTACGCTTATACTGTCTTGATTGTTAAATTTCCATTTGTATTGGCTGTAACCGCTTTGGGCTTTTAACTCAAGTTTGTCGCCGTTTTGATTGTAAGTAAAATCTGAATTTGGGTTTTGGTTTACCGTAATTGGATTTGTTACCGAATCAGAACAACCCGATTTTGCTACTAATGTAACCAAAAATGTTGTAGTTTTTGGAATTTGATATTTGTGACGTGTCACTGTTTCCGACTGACTTGTCTCGCCAAAGGCGAGACCATCTCCAAACTTCCACAGAAATTCATCAGCATCCTGCGATTTATTTATAAAAACTGCACTATCATTCTCACAAACATCCTTTGTCTCAAACTCAGCCTTAGCCTGTTTTTTTATTTCAATTGTTTTTTCTATTGTGTCGTTGCAATTGTTGTCT